>NZ_JBIBUO010000060.1:0-1062 GCF_043079545.1 Streptomyces sp. NPDC015171 | reverse complement strand
AGCCAGTAGTGCTGGTGTTGGAAGGGGTAGGTCGGCAGCTCCACCGGACGCGCCGACCCCGCGTCGAACGCCGCCTTCCAATCAACATCCACACCCCCCGCATACACCTCACCCACCGACCGCAAAAACCGATCCAGACCCCCCTCACCACGCCGCAACGACCCCACCACCAGGCCGTCCACACCCACCGCACCCATCGTCTCCGCAAGCACAAAACCCAACACCGGATGCGGACTCATCTCCACGAACACCCGACGCCCCTCACCCAACAGCGCCCGCGTCACCTCCTCCAAACGCACCCGCTCCCGCAGATTCCGATACCAATACCCACCATCCAACAACCCCGTATCCACCACCCCACCCGTCACCGTCGAATAAAACGGCACCCCCGACGACACCGCCGACACACCCTCCAACACCCCCGCCAACTCACCCTCAACACGCTCCACCTCCACCGAATGAGACGCGTAATCCACCGGCACCCGGCGCACCCGCACCCCCTCAGCACGCAACTCCTCCTCCAACACCCCCAACACACCCACCGCACCCGCCACCACCACCGACGACGGACCATTCACCGCAGCAACCGACAACCCCCCACCCAAACGCCCCTCCACCACACCCACCGGCAACCCCACCGACAACATCCCACCCCCACCAGCAAGCGACGACGCAATCACCTGACTACGCCGCGCCACCACCCGCGCACCCTCCTCCAACGACAACGCACCCACCACACACGCCGCCGCGATCTCCCCCTGCGAATGCCCCACCACACCAGCCGGCTCCACCCCAACCGACCGCCACAACCCCGCCAACGACACCATCACAGCCCACAACACCGGCTGCACCACATCAACCCGCCCCAACGCCTCCTCATCACCCAACACATCAACCAACGACCACCCCACAAACGGCGCCAACGCCTCCCCACACCGACCCATCCACTCCGCAAAAACCACCGACTCCGACAACAAACCCAACGCCATACCCACCCACTGCGCCCCCTGACCCGGAAACACAAACACCACACCCGAATCACCACGAGCCACAGACACAGAC
>NZ_JBIBUO010000059.1:0-1098 GCF_043079545.1 Streptomyces sp. NPDC015171 | reverse complement strand
TCTGGATGATGCAGCAGGCCATCCAGAGTGATGACCCGGTGATCTATTTCGAGCCCAAGCGCCGGTACTGGGACAAGGGCGAGGTCGACACCGAGAGGGCCGGCGGCCCCCTGCACCGCGCCCGGGTGGTCAGGCCCGGTACGGATCTGACGCTGGCCGCCTACGGGCCCACCGTCAAGACCTGTCTGGAGGCCGCCGAGGAGGCCGGACACGAGGGCCGCAGCCTCGAAGTGCTCGACCTGCGCTCCGTCTCCCCGATGGACTTCGACACCGTCGAGGCCTCGCTGCGGCGCACCGGCCGCCTGGTGGTCGTGCACGAGGCACCGGTCTTCTTCGGGGCCGGCGCCGAGATCGCGGCCCGGATCACCGAGCGCTGCTTCCACCACCTGGAGGCTCCGGTGCTGCGCGTCGGCGGCTACCACATGCCGTATCCGCCCTCGCGGTTCGAGGAGGAGTACCTGCCGGACCTGGACCGCGTCCTGTACGCGGTCGACCGTGCCATGGCGTTCTGAGGCGTGTGAGGCGAGGAATGGTGACGACAACTGCGCGGCACATCCGTGAGTTCCTGCTGCCCGACGTGGGCGAGGGACTCGTGGACGCCGAAATACTCCGCTGGTACGTCGAACCGGGCGACACGGTGACCGACGGCCAGACCATCTGCGAGGTGGAGACGGCCAAGGCGGCCGTGGAACTGCCCGTGCCCTACGACGGGGTGGTGCACGCCGTCCACGTACCGGTGGGCACCACGGTGAGCGTCGGCACGGTGATCATCTCGGTCGACACCGGGACCGGCGCCGACACCGGCTCCCCGGCGGAGCCCGTCCGGCCGGCCGAGCCGGTCCGGCCGGCCGAGCAGCCGAAGCCGGAAGGGGGCCGTGAGCCGGTGCTCGTCGGCTACGGCGTCGCCGACTCCGGCACCAGGCGCCGCCCCCGCCGGCCGGCCCCGGCGGAGCGGAACGGCGGCCCCGGAGCCGTCGTACCGGCCGCCCGCCCGGCTGCGAAACCGCCGGTGCGGAAGCTGGCGAAGGATCTGGGGGTGGATCTGGCGGTGATCGTTCCGTCGGGTCCTGACGGGGTCATCACGCGGGACGACGTCCA
>NZ_JBIBUO010000058.1:0-1341 GCF_043079545.1 Streptomyces sp. NPDC015171 | reverse complement strand
CTAGAGCGTGTTTTAGAAATCGCTGCCCTGTTTGGTTGGCCGTCGGGGGAAGTCGCGGGCGGCCAACCAGATGGTGAGGTCGCGGGCGATGTCGTTGATGCTGGTTGCCGTGGTGACCTCGTGCTCGTTGCGAACCGTGTCACGGCGGACGATCTCGAAGCCGCCTTCGTCCAGGACGGCCACGGAGGCGAACCAGACGGGGTCGTCCTCGTCGGGCTGGACGACGACGAAGGTGTTGTCGGAGTCGTTGAGGTCGCTGATCATCATGAACAGCGCGTCCTCGGAGGGGTCGTCGATGCGGTCGCCGTTCTCGCTGTCGGCGCCGTAGTGCTGAGCCCCCATCGCCGTCTCTCCCTCGCGCTATTCGCCTCGGCCGTCGTCAGCATGGCATGCAGAACCGGCAGCCCGGACCGTCACAGCCATTCGCCGATCGCGGCGATCAGGACGGTGGCCTCGAAGCGGACCGCGAGCTTGTCGAACCGGGTGGCCACCGCCCGGTTGCGCTTGAGCCGGTTGATCCCGCACTCGACCGCGTGCCGGGCCTTGTAGTCCGCGCGGTCGAAGAGCGGAGGCCGTCCGCCGGCCTTCCCTCGTCGTTTGCGGTTGGCGACCTGGTCAGCCGGCTCCGGGATGGTGCATCGGATGCCGCGCTTTCGCAGGTAGGCCCGGTTGGCGCGTGAGGAGTACGCCTTGTCGCCCCGCACCCGCAGCGGGCGGACACGCGGGCGGCCCGGTCCGGTGCGGGGAACCCGGATGCCTTCCAGCACGGCGGTGAACTGAGGACTGTCACCGCGCTGGCCTGCGGTGACCAGCAACGACAGCGGGCGCTGACCCTGTTCACAGGCCAGGTGGATTTTGGTGGTGAAGCCGCCCCTGGACCGCCCCAGACCGTGGTCGTCCGGCTCGGTGCGGGTGCCGCCGGGCGGTTCCTTCTGAGCCTGGCCGTCGCGCCGGGCGCCCGCGGCGTGCTGATGGGCCCGGCAGATCGTGGAGTCCACGTTGACCTCCCACGTGATCAGCCCCGCCGCGTCCGCCCGGGCCTGCAGTCGGGTCAGCAGTTCGGGCCAGGTGCCGTCACGCTGCCAGCGGCGGAAGAGCCCATAGACCGTCTGCCATGGCCCGTACTCCGACGGCAGGTCCCTCCACGGAGCACCGGTCCGCACCCGCCACCGGATCCCGTCGATCAGCCTCCGCCGACCCAGCGACGGTCGCCCCAACACCGCGACCGGCAACAGCGGCTCCAGCATCGCCCACTGCTCGTCAGAAAGATCCCCTCGCCCCACACCGCGATCATCACGGCGCAGGGCGAACAACGAAGCCCACTTCTAAAACACCCCCTAG
>NZ_JBIBUO010000057.1:0-1429 GCF_043079545.1 Streptomyces sp. NPDC015171 | reverse complement strand
AAATACCAGCTCAGGCCCCGCGACTGGGCGGCCGCCGCCCGCGAGGGCCGCACCATCGCCCCGCTCGTCACCCGCCTCAACGCCATCCGGCGGCGGCATCCCGCGCTACAGCGCCTACGGAATCTCCGCTTCCATCAGACCGACAACGACGCCGTGCTCGCCTACAGCAAGAGCACGGGTACGGACACGGTCATCGTGGTCGTCAATCTCGACCCGCAGCACACCCAGGAGACCACGGTCTCGTTGGACATGCCGCAACTCGGCCTGGACCGGCACGCCGTCCTGTCGGTGCACGACGAACTGACGGACGAGACGTACCACTGGGGCAGGACCAACTACGTGCGCCTCACGCCCGGCCGGGCACCGGCGCACGTGCTCCACGTCGGGCGATCGACGCCCCAGATCGGAGGGCCCTCAGCGTCATGACCGTCAACGACCCCGTACTGGACACCTTCGAGGACACGCCCGCCAAGGACCGGGACCCGGAGTGGTTCAAGCGCGCCGTCTTCTACGAGGTCCTGGTCCGCTCCTTCCAGGACAGCAACGGTGACGGTGTGGGCGACCTGCAGGGCCTGACCGCCAAGCTCGACTATCTGCAGTGGCTGGGGGTCGACTGTCTCTGGCTGCCGCCGTTCTTCAAGTCCCCTCTGCGCGACGGCGGTTACGACGTCTCCGACTACACGGCCGTCCTCCCGGAGTTCGGCGACCTCGCCGACTTCGTGGAGTTCGTGGACGCCGCCCACCAGCGCGGCATGCGGGTCATCATCGACTTCGTCATGAACCACACCAGCGATCTGCACCCGTGGTTCCAGGAGTCCCGCAAGAACCCCGACGGCCCCTACGGGGACTACTACATGTGGGCCGACGACGACAAGCAGTACGAGGACGCGCGGATCATCTTCGTCGACACCGAGGCCTCCAACTGGACCTTCGACCCGGTGCGCGGGCAGTACTACTTCCACCGCTTCTTCTCGCACCAGCCCGACCTCAACTACGAGAACCCGGCCGTGCAGGAGGAGATCCTGGCGGCCCTGCGGTTCTGGCTGGACCTGGGCATCGACGGCTACCGCCTGGACGCGGTGCCCTATCTGTACGCGGAAGAGGGCACCAACTGCGAGAACCTGCCCGCCACCCACACCTTCCTCAGAAGGGTGCGCCGGGAGATCGACGCGATGTACCCGGACACCGTGCTGCTGGCCGAGGCCAACCAGTGGCCCGAGGACGTCGTCGACTACTTCGGCGACTACGCCTCCGGCGGCGACGAGTGCCACATGGCCTTCCACTTCCCCGTGATGCCGCGCATCTTCATGGCCGTACGGCGCGAATCGCGCCACCCGGTCTCCGAGATCCTCGCCAAGACGCCCGCGATCCCGTCCGGCTGCCAGTGGGGCATCTTCCTGCGCAACCACGACGAGCTGACCCTCGAAAT
>NZ_JBIBUO010000056.1:0-1432 GCF_043079545.1 Streptomyces sp. NPDC015171 | reverse complement strand
AAATACCAGCTCAGGCCCCGCGACTGGGCGGCCGCCGCCCGCGAGGGCCGCACCATCGCCCCGCTCGTCACCCGCCTCAACGCCATCCGGCGGCGCAGCCCGGCCCTGCGGCAACTGCGCGATCTGCACTTCCACCACGCCGACCAGGACGCGGTGCTCGCCTACTCGAAGCGGAGCGGATCGAACACGGTTCTGGTGGTCGCCAACCTCGACCCCCGCCATACCCAGGAGGCCACGGTCTCGTTGGACATGCCGCAACTCGGCCTGGAATGGCACGAGTCCGTGCCGGTCCGCGACGAGCTGACCGGCGAGACCTACTACTGGGGCAGGGCCAACTATGTGCGCCTCGAACCGGGTCACAGGCCCGCGCACGTCTTCACCGTCCTGCGACCGTCCACCCCGCAGATCGGAGGGTCACCCACAATATGATCGTCAATGAGCCCGTTCCGGACACCTTCGAGGACACGCCCGCCAAGGACCGGGACCCGGAGTGGTTCAAACGCGCCGTCTTCTACGAGGTCCTGGTCCGCTCCTTCCAGGACAGCGACGGCGACGGCGTGGGCGACCTGAAGGGCCTGACCGCCAAGCTCGACTATCTCCAGTGGCTCGGCGTGGACTGCCTGTGGCTGCCGCCGTTCTTCAAGTCCCCCTTGCGGGACGGCGGTTACGACGTGTCCGACTACACGGCCGTCCTCCCGGAGTTCGGCGACCTCGCCGACTTCGTGGAGTTCGTGGACGCCGCCCATCAGCGCGGCATGCGGGTCATCATCGACTTCGTCATGAACCACACCAGCGACCAGCATCCGTGGTTCCAGGAGTCGAGGCGGGACCCGGAGGGCCCGTACGGGGACTACTACGTCTGGGCCGACGACGACAAGCAGTACCAGGGTGCCCGCATCATCTTCGTCGACACCGAGGCCTCCAACTGGACGTACGACCCGGTACGCAAGCAGTACTACTGGCATCGCTTCTTCTCGCACCAGCCGGATCTGAACTACGAGAACCCGGCCGTGCAGGAGGAGATGATCTCCGCGCTGAAATTCTGGCTGGATCTCGGCATCGACGGGTTCCGGCTGGACGCGGTGCCGTACCTGTACCAGCAGGAGGGCACCAACTGCGAGAACCTGCCCGCCACCCACTCCTTCCTCAAGCGGGTGCGCAAGGAGATCGACGCCCAGTATCCCGACAAGGTGCTGCTGGCCGAGGCGAACCAGTGGCCCGAGGACGTCGTCGACTACTTCGGCGACTTCCAGGGCGGCGGCGACGAGGCCCACATGGCCTTCCACTTCCCCGTCATGCCGCGCATCTTCATGGCCGTACGGCGCGAATCGCGCTATCCGGTCTCCGAGATCCTCGCCAAGACGCCCGCGATCCCGTCCGGCTGCCAGTGGGGCATCTTCCTGCGCAACCACGACGAGCTGACCCTCGAAAT
>NZ_JBIBUO010000055.1:0-1482 GCF_043079545.1 Streptomyces sp. NPDC015171 | reverse complement strand
TCTGGATGATGCAGCAGGCCATCCAGAGTGATGACCCGGTGATCTATTTCGAGCCCAAGCGCCGGTACTGGGACAAGGGCGAGGTCGACACCGAGGCGATCCCGGCCCCGCTGCACAAGGCGTGCGTGGCCCGCGAGGGCACCGACCTCACCCTGGCCGCCTACGGCCCGATGGTGAAGCTGTGCCTGGAGGCCGCGAACGCGGCGGCCGAGGAGGGCAAGTCCCTGGAGGTGCTGGACCTGCGCTCGGTCAGCCCGATGGACTTCGACGCCGTCCAGGCGTCCGTGGAGAAGACCCGCCGCCTGGTCGTGGTGCACGAGGCACCGGTGTTCTTCGGCTCCGGCGCCGAGCTCGCCGCGCGGATCACCGAGCGCTGCTTCTACCACCTGGAGGCTCCGGTCCTGCGGGTCGGCGGCTACCACGCCCCGTACCCGCCGGCGCGGCTGGAGGAGGAGTACCTGCCGAACCTGGACCGCGTGCTCGACGCCGTCGACCGCTCGCTGGCGTACTGAGGAGAGGGTCGTGACGACGATGACGGAAGCGTCCGTACGCGAGTTCAAGATGCCCGACGTGGGCGAGGGACTCACCGAGGCCGAGATCCTCAAGTGGTACGTCCAGCCGGGCGACACGGTCACCGACGGCCAGGTGGTCTGCGAGGTGGAGACCGCCAAGGCGGCGGTGGAACTCCCCATCCCCTACGACGGCGTGGTCCGCGAACTGCACTTCCCCGAGGGCACCACGGTGGACGTGGGCACGGTCATCATCGCCGTGGACGTGGCCGGCGCGGCCGGGCCCGGGGCGCCCGCCGAGCAGCCGAAGGCGCAGCCCGTCCAGCCGCAGCCGGAGGAGGAGCCGAAGCCGGAGGAGGAGCCGAAGCCGGAGGGCCGCAAGCCGGTCCTCGTGGGCTATGGCGTGGCGGCCTCCTCCACCAAGCGCCGCCCGCGCAAGGGCGCCGAGGCCACCGTCCCGGCGCCGGCCCAGGCGATCCAGGCGGAGCTGAACGGCCATGCCGGCACGCTCACCGAGAAGCCCCGTCCCCTGGCCAAGCCGCCGGTGCGGAAGCTGGCGAAGGATCTGGGGGTGGATCTGGCGGTGATCGTTCCGTCGGGTCCTGACGGGGTCATCACGCGGGACGACGTCCACGCGGCGGCCGCGCCGCGGGTCGCCGAGCCGGCCCCGACCGCCCCCGCTGCCGCTGCTGCTGTGGTCCCGGCGCCTGTCGGCTCGTTCGACGGTGCGCGGGAGACGCGGGTGCCGGTGAAGGGGGTCCGTAAGGCGACGGCGCAGGCGATGGTGGGTTCGGCGTTCACGGCGCCGCATGTCACGGAGTTCGTGACGGTGGATGTGACGCGGACGATGAAGCTGGTCGAGGAGTTGCGGCAGGACGGGGAGATGCGGGGGCTGCGGGTGAATCCGCTGCTGTTGATCTCCAAGGCGCTGCTGGTGGCGATCAAGCGGAATCCTGAGGTCAACGCGTCGTGG
>NZ_JBIBUO010000053.1:0-2426 GCF_043079545.1 Streptomyces sp. NPDC015171 | reverse complement strand
GGCTTCCATATCTGGCCTATCAACCCAGTCGTCTACTGGGAGCCTTACCCTCTCAAGGAGGTGGGAATACTCATCTCGAAGCAGGCTTCCCGCTTAGATGCTTTCAGCGGTTATCCCTCCCGAACGTAGCCAACCAGCCATGCCCTTGGCAGGACAACTGGCACACCAGAGGTTCGTCCGTCCCGGTCCTCTCGTACTAGGGACAGCCCTTCTCAATATTCCTACGCGCACAGCGGATAGGGACCGAACTGTCTCACGACGTTCTAAACCCAGCTCGCGTACCGCTTTAATGGGCGAACAGCCCAACCCTTGGGACCGACTCCAGCCCCAGGATGCGACGAGCCGACATCGAGGTGCCAAACCATCCCGTCGATATGGACTCTTGGGGAAGATCAGCCTGTTATCCCCGGGGTACCTTTTATCCGTTGAGCGACGGCGCTTCCACAAGCCACCGCCGGATCACTAGTCCCGACTTTCGTCCCTGCTCGACCCGTCGGTCTCACAGTCAAGCTCCCTTGTGCACTTACACTCAACACCTGATTGCCAACCAGGCTGAGGGAACCTTTGGGCGCCTCCGTTACTCTTTAGGAGGCAACCGCCCCAGTTAAACTACCCATCAGACACTGTCCCTGATCCGGATCACGGACCCAGGTTAGACATCCAGCACGACCAGACTGGTATTTCAACGACGACTCCACAAACACTGGCGTGCCTGCTTCAAAGTCTCCCAGCTATCCTACACAAGCCGAACCGAACACCAATATCAAACTGTAGTAAAGGTCCCGGGGTCTTTCCGTCCTGCTGCGCGAAACGAGCATCTTTACTCGTAGTGCAATTTCACCGGGCCTATGGTTGAGACAGTCGAGAAGTCGTTACGCCATTCGTGCAGGTCGGAACTTACCCGACAAGGAATTTCGCTACCTTAGGATGGTTATAGTTACCACCGCCGTTTACTGGCGCTTAAGTTCTCAGCTTCGCCCTGACGAATCAGAGCTAACCGGTCCCCTTAACGTTCCAGCACCGGGCAGGCGTCAGTCCGTATACATCGCCTTACGGCTTCGCACGGACCTGTGTTTTTAGTAAACAGTCGCTTCTCGCTGGTCTCTGCGGCCACACCCAGCTCACCGAGTAAATCGGATCACCAAGCATGGCCCCCCTTCTCCCGAAGTTACGGGGGCATTTTGCCGAGTTCCTTAACCATAGTTCACCCGAACGCCTCGGTATTCTCTACCTGACCACCTGAGTCGGTTTAGGGTACGGGCCGCCATGAAACTCGCTAGAGGCTTTTCTCGACAGCATAGGATCATCCACTTCACCACAATCGGCTCGGCATCAGGTCTCAGACTATGTGCTGTCCGGATTTACCTGGACAACGTCCTACACCCTTACCCCGGGACAACCACCGCCCGGGATGGACTACCTTCCTGCGTCACCCCATCACTCACCTACTAACCGCTTGGTTCGGCGGCTCCACCACTTTCCTTTCCCCGAAGGGTCCGGAACGGCTTCACGGCCTTAGCATCACGATGCTCGATGTTTGACGCTTCACAGCGGGTACCGGAATATCAACCGGTTATCCATCGACTACGCCTGTCGGCCTCGCCTTAGGTCCCGACTTACCCTGGGCAGATCAGCTTGACCCAGGAACCCTTAGTCAATCGGCGCAAACGTTTCTCACGTTTGTATCGCTACTCATGCCTGCATTCTCACTCGTCAACCGTCCACAACTACCTTCCGGTGCTGCTTCACCCGGCAGACGACGCTCCCCTACCCATCACAGCGCCCGTTGGGGCTACATGCTGCAATGACACGACTTCGGCGGTACGCTTGAGCCCCGCTACATTGTCGGCGCGGAATCACTAGACCAGTGAGCTATTACGCACTCTTTCAAGGGTGGCTGCTTCTAAGCCAACCTCCTGGTTGTCTGTGCGACTCCACATCCTTTCCCACTTAGCGTACGCTTAGGGGCCTTAGTCGATGCTCTGGGCTGTTTCCCTCTCGACCATGGAGCTTATCCCCCACAGTCTCACTGCCGCGCTCTCACTTACCGGCATTCGGAGTTTGGCTAAGGTCAGTAACCCGGTAGGGCCCATCGCCTATCCAGTGCTCTACCTCCGGCAAGAAACACACGACGCTGCACCTAAATGCATTTCGGGGAGAACCAGCTATCACGGAGTTTGATTGGCCTTTCACCCCTAACCACAGGTCATCCCCCAGGTTTTCAACCCTGGTGGGTTCGGTCCTCCACGAAGTCTTACCTCCGCTTCAACCTGCCCATGGCTAGATCACTCCGCTTCGGGTCTTGAGCGTGCTACTAAAATCGCCCTATTCGGACTCGCTTTCGCTACGGCTTCCCCACACGGGTTAACCTCGCAACACACCGCAAACTCGCAGGCTCATTCTTCAAAAGGCACGCAGTCACGAGA
>NZ_JBIBUO010000052.1:0-2556 GCF_043079545.1 Streptomyces sp. NPDC015171 | reverse complement strand
CAGACCCCACACCGCAGCCGCCACCGGATCCACCACACCAGCCTCACCAGCAACAACCACCGCCCCCCGCGACACCACCACCAACCAGCCCCCACGCGCCGACGCAAGGAACGACTGCACAGAAGCCAGAACACCAGCCGTCACATCTCGAACAGCCGCAGCATCCACCGAGCCCGACCGGGAAACCTCCAAAAGCTCCACCTCGACATCGCCCGCACCACCGCGCACCGGCACAGACGACCACTCCACCCGGAACAACGACTCCCCGGCAGTACCGGACGCCTTCAGCTGCTCCCCAGCAACCGCCCGCAGCGCGAGAGACTCCACCGACGCCACCGGCACACCCTCATCATCGGCAAGGTCCAGCGACAGGGACTCCGCCCCCGTCGACGTCAGCCGGATCCGCAGAGAAGACGCACCCGAAGCATGCAGAGACACGCCAGTCCACGCGAACGGCAGGAGCACCTCGTCATCGCCTGACCCGCGCTCGCCCAGGAAAGCTCCCGCATGCAGCGCGGCATCCAGAAGCGCCGGATGAAGACCGAACCCACCCGCCGACTCCACCTCGCCCGCCGACAACGCGACCTCGCCGAACACCTCGTCCCCACGCCGCCACACCGCACGCAGCCCCTGAAACACCGGCCCGTACCCATATCCGGCGGCGGCCTGGTCCCCGTAGAAGCCGGTCAGGTCGACGGGCTGTGCACCTTCCGGGGGCCAGACGCCGAAGGCAGCGCCGGGAGGCGGTGCGTCGTAGTGCAGCTGGCCCGTGGCGTGGCGGACCCACGGCGTATCGGCCTCGGCGTCATCCGGCCGCGAGTACACCGACACCGACCGCGTACCACCCGTGTCCTCACCGACCGACACCTGGATACGCACCGCGCCCTCATCGGGAACCACCAGCGGAGCCTCGATCACCAGCTCCCGCAGCGCCCCCGCACCGACCTCATCACCAACACGAACGGCCAATTCGACCAATGCCGCGCCCGGTATCAGGACCGTGCCGGATACGGCGTGGTCCGCCAGCCACGGTTGGGCGGCGAGCGACAACCGACCCGTGCCGAGTACACCGCCCGTGTCGGGAAGGCTGATCATCGAGTCGAGCAGCGGATGCTCGACCGCGAACGCGGGATCACCGACAGGCACGTTCGAGTTCAGCCAGTAGCGCTGGTGCTGGAAGGCGTACGTGGGCAGGGCCACGCGGTGTGCGCCGGTGCCGGAGAAGACCTTCTCCCAGTCGATGCCGACGCCGCGGGTGTGGAGTCGGCCCAGGGTGGTCATCAGGGCCCGGTCCTCGGACGTGTCCCGCCGCAAGGAGGGCAGGCAGTCCTGGGCGACCATCCCGGACAGGACGCCGTCGGGGCCCAGCTCCAGGAAGGTGGAGGCCTTCTCCGCGCGCATCGCACGGACACCGTCATGGAAGCGGACCGTGCCGCGTACATGCTCCACCCAGTACTCGGGAGAGCACAGCCGCTCCGGGTCCGCGAGTGCACCGGTCAGGTTCGACACCAGCGGCAGGGAGGGCTGGTGATAGGTCAGTCCGGCCGCGATCTGGCGGAACTCTTCGAGCATGGGATCCATCAGGGGCGAGTGGAACGCGTGCGAGACTCGCAGCCGCTTCACCCGACGGCCCTCAAGGCCGGCCAGCATTGCCTCGACCTCGTCCTGGACACCCGACAGCACCAGCGATGTCGGCCCGTTGACGGCGGCGATACTCACGCCAGCGGTCAGCAGCGGGGTGACCTCGTCCTCCGCCGCCTCCACCGCGACCATCACACCACCGGCCGGCAGCTCCTGCATCAACCGACCACGCGCCACCACCAGGCTCGCAGCGTCCTCCAGCGACCACACACCCGCCAGATACGCCGCAGTCACCTCACCGATCGAATGACCCGCCAGGACATCAGGGACCACTCCCCACGACTGCACGAGGCGGAAGAGCGCGACCTCGATGGCGAAGAGGGCGGGTTGGGCGTATCGCGTCTCGTCGATCAGATCCCCGCCGTCGAAGACCAGATCCTTCAGCGAGCGGCCCAGGCTCTTGTCGACCGCCGCACACACCTCATCGAAAGCTTCTGCGAACACGGGCAACCTTGCGTGCAGTTCACGGCCCATGCCCACTCGCTGCGATCCCTGACCCGTAAACAGCACACCCAGACGACCGGGGACCACGGACTCGGCACGCACCGAGGCAAGACCCTCCTGCGCCTCCTGTGCCGAACCCGCAACCACCACCGCACGGTGATCAAAACGAGCACGCGTCGTCACCAGCGAATACGCGACATCAGCCAGATTCGTCTCAGGGTCCTCGTCCAGGAACGCGGCTAGCTGCGCCGCCTGGGCGCTCACCGCGTCGGCCGTCCTGCCGGACAGCACCAGCGGCACCACACCGTCCGGCACCACCGCACGCTCCAGCGGAGCCGCAGGCTCGACCCCCTCCAGAATCACATGCGCGTTCGTGCCGCTGATGCCGAAGGAGGAGACCGCCGCTCGACGCGGACGGCCTTCCGCCGTCTGCCACTCCCGCGACTCGGTCAGCAGCTCCACCGCGCCCGC
>NZ_JBIBUO010000051.1:0-2686 GCF_043079545.1 Streptomyces sp. NPDC015171 | reverse complement strand
ACGCGGGCGGCCTGCGCCTCGAACAGCTGGAGCACGGAGGCGGTCTCGGCCTCGTGCGCAGTGTCGTTCCAGGTCACCAGCTGCCGCTCCAGCTCCTCGGCCGGCAGCGGCACCACGCGGGCGTCGCCGACCGGGTCCACGGTCATGGCGGCCAGGACCGCCGCGTACAGCGCGGTGAGCCGGTCGGCGTTCTCGCGGGACAGCGCGTGGGTGTGCGTGGCCATCAGCAGGTAGCCGGAGACCGCCGACACCGCGAGGTCGAACTCGGTCGCGCCCTCGCCGGAGCTGTCGGCCAGGTCGACGCGCTCGGTGTCGACGTGGTCGAAGTCCTGGTAGCTGAAGCGCACGTCTAGCAGGCGTTCCACACCCGCGTCGTGCTGGATCGCCGGCATCGGGTGCCGGCGGTGCTCCCACATGCCCGCCTCGTGCGCGAAGACCTCTCGGACCAGTTCCTCCCAGGTGCGGTCACGGTCCACGTCGAAGGCGAACGGCAGCGTGTTGAGGTACATGCCGTACACCCGGTCGGCGCCCGGCGCCTCGGGGCGGGCGCTGAACACCAGACCCGAGTGGAACCGGCTCTCCTCGGTGAGCAGGCTGAGCACCTTCAGATGTGCGGCCAGCAGCACGCTCTTGACCGAGACGCGGGCCCGGGCGGCCAGCGCGCGCAGCCCGGACTCGTACGGACCGAGCTGCACGGCGACCCGGTAGCGCTCCCGCTCGGCGGTGCGGTCGCCGGCCCAGGCCGACGGCAGGGAGAAGCGCGCGTAGCCGCTGGTGACCTGCCGCCAGTACGCCCGGTCCGGCTCCGACTCCAGCGAACGCAGTTCGGCGGCGACGAAATCTGCGTAGCGCACGGGCGGCGTGGGCGCCTCGGACGGTTCCCCGCCGTCGCGCACTCGGCGGTACTCGTCGAGCAGCTCCATCAACAGCGCCCGGTGGCTCCAGCCCTCGGTGATGGCGTGGCAGACAGTCAGCCCGAGCCGCCAGCCGTCGTCCTCGACGTGAGCGGTCATCCGCAGCAGCGGTGCCCGCTCCAGGTCGAACAGGTCGGCGCGCTCACGGGCGCTGAATTCCCGGACGGCAGCGCGCCGTTGGTCTTCGTCCAGCCCCCTCAGGTCGTGCACGGCCACGGGGACGGTGGCCTCGGCATGCACCACCTGGAGCGGCTGTGTGCAGCCGTGGAGGTGGAACGAGGTGCGCAGCATCTCGTGGCGGGCCGCGACCACGTCGGCGGCGACGCGCAGCGCCCGTTCCGAGAACGGCTCCGGCTCGCTGATCCGGAACGAGGAGACGTTGTGGTAGGCGTGCCCGGTGTCGTCCGCCAGCATCTCCAGGACCATGCCGAGCTGCACCTGCGTCAGCGGGTAGGCGTCCACGGCGTCGCCCGGGAGCGTCTGCCGGTCCTCGGCGCTGATCAGCGCGAACCGCTCGACGGGCACATCCACCTCGGTGCGCGCGGGGCGGCCGGTGAGGAACTCGCTCAGCTCGGCGACCGTGCGGTGCTCGAAGACGTCCCTGACCCCGATGTCGAATCCGGCCGCGCGCAGCGCGCCGACGAGCGCGACGGCACGGATGGAGTGGCCGCCGATCTCGAAGAAGCCGTCCTCGACACCGACCCGTTCCCGCTCCAGCACTTGGGCCCATATCCCGGCGATCCGTTCCTCGGTCACCGTGCGCGGCGCGACATGGCCGTCATCCACCGCCGCAGCGGCGTCCGGGGCGGGCAGGGCGCGCCGGTCGACCTTGCCGTTGGCATTCAGCGGCAGGGCGTCCAGAGCGATCAGGGTCCCGGGCAGCATGTACTCGGGAAGCCGGTCGGCCAGATGGGCGCGTACGGAGTCCGCGGGCGCGTCGGCCGGCGCATAGTACGCGGTCAGCGTGCCCTCGTGGACGGTGAGGAACGCCTCGCGGACCGCGGGGTGTTCGGTGAGGACGGCCTGGATCTCGCCGAGTTCGACGCGGTAGCCGCGGATCTTGACCTGGTCGTCGATACGGCCGAGGAACTCCACGGCACCGTCGGGGAGCTGACGGACCAGGTCGCCGGTGCGGTACAGACGGGCGCCCGGCTCATCACCGTACGGGTCGGGCAGAAAGCGTTCCGCGGTCAGGTCGGGGCGGCCCGCGTACCCACGCGCCACACCCGTGCCGCCGACATACAGCTCACCCGGCACACCCACCGGAACCGGACGCATCCCCGAATCCAGCACGTACGTCCGCATGTTCGGCAACGGACGCCCGATCGGGACCACCTCGCGGCCGACCGGCTCCGTCACCGGGAAGACCGTGGAGCCGACGGACGCCTCGGTCGGACCGTACTCGTTGATCAGCTCCGTGTCCGGGGCGAGCGCGCGCCAGCGCTCCAGGGTGGCGCGGGTGAAGGCCTCGCCCGCCACCACCAGCACCGGCGCCAGCGTGGCCGCCTGCTCGGCGGTGAGCTGCTGGGACAGGACGTCGAGGTGGCCCGGGGTCAGCTTGACGAAGCTGTACGGCCCCGAGGCGACCAGGTGCTCGCCCAGATCGGCCAGGGTGACGTCCTGCCCCACCGTGTGCACGGCCTGTCCGGTCACGAGGGGTGCCCACAGGTTGGGCATGACCAGGTCGAAGGCGACCGAGGAGAACAGCGGGGCACCTCCGGTGCCGCGCGCGGCGAGTTCACGGGCCGCCCAGGCCACATGGTTGACCAGAC
>NZ_JBIBUO010000050.1:0-4157 GCF_043079545.1 Streptomyces sp. NPDC015171 | reverse complement strand
AGCTCCCGCTCCGCGGGAGCTCCTGCGGGATGCTGCGCATCCCGCCCACCGGGGCGGCTCAGCCGCCCCGGTGACACTCCGTCCGCTGCGCTCCCGGAACTCCGGGGCCTCCGGCCCTGGGGTGACTTCCGCTGCGCTCCAGCCACCCGGTGGCGCTTTTTACGCCACAAAGGCCGGCCCCGCTGCGCGGGACGGCGAAGCGGGCCTTCGGCCCGAGCGGCAGGGGCCAGGTGGGCTGAGGTCGGTGACTCTGCATCAGGTGATGCAGCATGTAGCCTTGGCAGAACTGGGCCATTCTCTTGCCTCAAAATGAGGACCGGATCAGATCTGGAATAGGAGCCCACCCCCGCTTATCGGGTGGCACCGCTCTCGGAGTTGCACTTCCCATAGGGGCGACCAGATCGCAAAGGCCCTATGTAGCTTTGGCGGAACTACCTTACACCCTAATTACAGGACCTAAGCCTGTTCACTTCTTGCGATTTTTGGCAATTTCGACGGTTACAGCAATGAAAGCGATAAGAGCGAGACCGCTGAACGTAAAAACAAGCTGTGTGGAACTGTGATGGCTTGTGAACATAAAAGGTAGCAAGACTGCCACCATAGCGAAGGTTAAGACGCCAGCTCGTCCAGAGAGCAGCCATGGGATATCCGGCGGCGGAACGGCTTTGGTCAGTTTGGCGTCGGATAGCAGGTAGCCACTCTTCCGGGCCAGCTGTGAGGCTTTCAGTCCGGCGGCCGCGCGGAAACTAGCGAAGTGGTCTATGTTAACTAATCCGAAAGGTACCGGAGGAACAGTCCCTGGAGGATCCGGTGGGGTTTTGCGGTCTTCCTCGAACGCCTTACTGATCCGTTCGGCAAGGAGCTTCCATTCTGGCACGTCGGTTCGCTCGGCGAGCCTGGCGAGCCGGGGCAGGACGTCCGTGATCGTCACTTGGTCCGTGCCTCTGGGCTCGATGAGTTCGCTGTCGAAGAGCAGTACCAGTGCTCTCAGGTAGTCGGTCAGGTCGTGCCAGGACTCCGCAGTACTCCGGCTGTCCTTGCTGGTGTTCGTGGGGAGACGCTCGTCCAGTTTGGCCAGGAGCGGCTCGGCCTTCTTGGAGGCGATGTTGCGGGAGCGGTCCGCATCAGCCTTGATCGTAGTGAGCATTGCCTCGTACTCGGCCGCGATGGCCTGCATCGCGTCGCGCTCCTGCGGCAATGGACGGCCGATCAGGCTGGTCTTGCGCTCCCTCTCTAGGTGCACACGTACGACCGCCCACTTGCTCTCCCACCTTTTGATGTCGGCTTTGCGGTAGCCCGCGAGCGCGGTGACCAGGGCCATCGGTGGGAGCTTGACGGCGTTGAAAGCCTTGGAGAGCGCCGATTTCGACCAGTTCAGCTCTTTTGCGAGCTTCTCAAGGGTGCTGTCACCCTGCAACTGCCGTAGCTCTCGCGCGAACTCGCGCAGGACTGCATCGCGGCCGGCTACGTCCAGGCTCTTCTGTGGCCGTCCCGGTCCCCGTCGTGACGGCTCATCGACGCCGGCGTCCTTGCCCCCATCTTCTGACACACTGCCAGGCTACCCAGTTCGAGCACGTCAGCTCAGCGGGATCCCGGAAACAATCGCTGCGGCCCTCTGACCTGCTGGGAAACAGTCCGCCCGGCAGCATGCACTCCACTGGGTGGATCGGAAAAAAGATCGGCTCTAAGGGTTCGATTCCGTGGCTACAACCTAAGCGTGCCCCGACCGCCGGGGCCCGGCCCAAGGAGGTAGGACCCATGAACATCCACCGGAATCTCGCTCAGAACAGTCGCCTCACAGACACGATCGTCTTCCTCTCGATACTGGTAGCGACCGTCGTGATGATCTCTTTAGGAGTCTCACCCGGCTCCCTGGCCACCGTGGCAACAGCTCTGTCCGCCCTCTACAGCGCATGGACCAGCGCGCGGCGCTCTACTACTCCCCCAGACGGCCCGGTGCCAGACAGCGACAGCTCATCCGCCCCAGCAAGCGTCCCCCAGCCACAGCATCCGTCGGCTGAAGTCACCAGCCGTTAGCGGCGATACGCCGCCATCCCGAACGGCCCCGGGGAACCGCTCTCACCGTTCCCCGGGATGAACGCCGCTTCAAGAAAGTCAGGCGACCCCACCTGCGATGTGCCGTCTTCGTGACAGTGAGCCACCTGGGGATGTACCAAACCAGGACAGCCGCTTCCCAGCAGCCGTCGCGCACGCCTGTTGACGCAGACCAAGCTGCCCAACCACCCCGGAAGCCAGACGGCCGGCAAGCCACTGTTGTACTTGCCTGCCAGCGGCTCCAGCAACACCGGCCGTACACCCACCCAAAACCGAAACGTAATCTGTCCGTCAGGATGGGCCGCAAAGTCAGGCAACCCCGACACGACCACGCTTCCCGGCAACGTTCCCAGCGGGAGCGATCCTATGTCGTGCGACGAATTCGCTTACGCCGCCACCTACAACAGCGGCGGCATGCCCACACCCGACGGACTCAATCCTGTCTCTTCGGGCGACCAGTGTGTGCAGACATACTCTCAGCGCACCCAGACCGATGTGTGGCACTTCTATGACGACATGCGCCAGGCTGCTCCAACGTGGAAGGAAGTCTGTGGACGCTCGGCCATGTCGAACTGGACGAACACGCAGTCCATGCAGTTGTTCCCGTCGCAATTCTCGCAGCCGAACCGGATGCTCGACCAGGACGCCTACTGGTATTACGCCCTCGAGTTCGCTGGATGCAACGCAACCGCAGCGACCGTGAAGTGCACGGTCAAGTGACCTACCGAACCACGGAGGCGGCTTGCATCGACTACGGTGGCGCCGCCCCCGCTTCTCTCGCGACAGGAGACGCTGTTTCATGACCGACGGCCTTCAGTGGCTCGAGGATCCGATGCCTCTCCCCGGCGGCTACTGCGCCATCTTGGCTCGCGGCATCGATCCCGAGAACCTCGTACGCCGACTCGTTCCTGGGAGCAAGCCTCGCTTCATCGGTCCGCGTACACATACAGCATTCGAGGCCGACCTGTTCGAGCTCGACCGCAGCAAGCTCGTGAACACGACCGTAGGTATCCGTTACGGATCGGTCGGCGACCTTTCTTTCTCGATCGGCTACGGACCCTGGTACGAGCTCCTCAACCGATTCGACACGCCGGAAATATCTCACGGAGGTGCGCATACATTCGAGCTTTATTTTATGGCCGAGCACCCGAACGTTCCGCCTCCCCATTTCCGTTACAACCATGACGGCGTGTACGAAGTGATGGGTGATCTCAACAACGACGACTGGGTAGGATTCGTCGACGTCCTAGGAAACAACGCCGAGCTAGTCGCCGCGCTGGAAGCCGACAAGCGACGTCCCCTAGAAAGCCTGGAACAGCGGTTCGGTCTGACACTTCCGAAGGAAAGGATTCTCACAGACGCCCTTGCTGCCGCGATCATCAGAAACTGATTGCACCGAGACCGACCCCTGAAACCCTCAGCCGATCGGTCTGCCTGCAGGGTTGGGACAGCTGCAAACAACACTCGTCCGCCACGCACCCGTCTGAGAAGGGGCCGTCGGATCCGACTACTGAGGCTGGCGCCCGCACAAGGCGGTCCCTGTCGTCAACCAGGCCGAGGCCGGCTGTGATGCGCCGTGACAGCGGCTGCGGCGGAAGGCAGCCAGGGCCGCAACAGCAAGCCATCGTCGACCAGCAGTGTCGGCTGGCTGGAGGAGTTGAGGCTGCCTGGAGGCATGACAGAGGTGACCAGAGCGGGCGTGATCGACATCATGGCAAGCCTGCCTCTGGCTCGTGGTGTCGGGCCTGGGTGGTGGTCCTGTTCAGCCACCTCGTGGTGCCGCGTCGGGGTCCGGCTGTTCCTCCAGAACCGGAGGTCCCGCATGCGTGGGGCCGGGCACGGCCGCCATGCGCCGCCCTCCCAGCGCGGCGACGACGCTGCGGCCGCCTTAGAGTTCGTAACACGATCACGATCCGGGCTTCTTGAGGCGTGTCCACGCACACGCGGGTCGTTGGCGGTGCGCGCCCCGAAGGCGCGATGTCCTTCGGAGCGCGCGGCAGGGGTTCGGGTTCAGGCGTTGTAGCCACCGTGGGCGTCCAGCACCGCGCCCGTGACGTACGACGCGGCGGGGCTGGCCAGGAAGGCGATCGCGGCGGCGATTT
>NZ_JBIBUO010000049.1:0-4390 GCF_043079545.1 Streptomyces sp. NPDC015171 | reverse complement strand
ATGGCCATCGGCCGGGTCGTCCACGCGGCCGGCGGTGACTACCAGGGCGGCGACCGCAAGGCCGCCAGCTACTTCATGTAGGTCGGCTTCACCGGTCACCGGACCGGTCGAGTCAGGGTGGTAGGGGTGGGCACGCACGGGAGGTGCCCACCCTCCGCCATGCCCGGCGCCCCCAGCGGAGCGAGGGACCAAGACCAGGTCACGTGGTCACCTCCTTCGCCCAGACCGCCGCTCGGCCGTCCCTCCTTGCTGCTCTCCGGTTCTCGGCGTGGCCGTCGCCGCCCACCGGCCGTCGATCAGATGTGAAGCTTTTGAGTGCATCACCGGCCCACCCTTGCCAACATTGACGGTTTTATCCGCTTCGGGCCGCTCTGGAGTCGGTCACTTCGGGACACCTTCGCAACTGAACCGGCACAGAGTTCAGTTGGCCGCGATTTCCACAGTGACTACAGTGGTGAGCGATAGATCGTGTGATGCGGCCGTGTGCCGCCCGGTCTGTCCAGCTGTACCAACGGGGAACGGGGAAGGGGTCGCGGTGAGCGGCGGTAGCGGCTCGGGCATGAGGCGCGGCATCGATGCGCTGAGCAAGTTCAAGAAGAAGGTGGACGACGCGCTGAAGGCCTTCGAGGGCGCTCCCGGCAGCCCGTCCAGGCTCGCGGAGCACAAGCTCAGTGCAGGCTCGTTCAGCGGCTCGAACATTCACTTCAGCGAAGCGGCTGATCTGCACAGCAATTACGAGCTGGTGCATGAGCGGCTCACCTCGCTGTCGAAGAACCTGGGCATGCAGATCGAGGCTCTGACGCTCGCGACGCGCGCGGCCGACGTCACGTACGACGGTACGGAGGAGGAGGTGCGGCGCCGGTTCTGGGAGATCCGCACGCACCTCGACGAGGAGCATCAGAAGGCGGCACGACACAAGGACGAGCACGCCGAGCGGCAGCCCGCCAAGGGTGCTGAGCACAGCGGTGGCAGCAAGTCCGCGGGGGCGGAGTCCATTGACTGACAACTGGCAGCAGAAGCCCGAGTACAAGGCTGACGTCGAGCAGGCCCAGCGCCAGGCCGGCGTGGTCGACCAGATCAGCCGGCTACGGAACGGATTCAGGGGTACGCCGATCGGGGCGGCCCTGTCCGCGGGCAGGACCAACTTCGAGGACCACGATCTCAACGCGATGATCGATCTGGTCCACCACTCCAACCCCGAGCACCTGGAGACGGCCAGCAAGGCTCTGTGGGACGCCCGAACGGCCATCCACGACGCGGCGACGGATCTGAAGACCAACCTCGGCGGCGTGGACTGGCAGGGCGACGGTGCCGAGCAGTTCCAGAAGTGGACCAACGGCCTCATCGAGTGGACGAAGGGACTCGCGACCTTCGCCGACGTAGCGGCCACCGAGATCTCGTCCGCCGCCACGGGGCTCGCCTCAGTGCGCAATTCCATGCCCGACCGGGACCCCCGGCCGGCGGGAGAGCAGAAGCGCCCGGACAAGTTGCCCAAGGCCAAGCAGGTCGACGGCGACCCGGACTACGCCACCGCACTCAAGGTCGAGAAGGACCGGCAAGAGGCGATCAACCAGGTCAACCGGTTGGCGTCCTTCTATTCGGTGTCCGCGACCGCGCTGGGAACGGCGCTGCAGACCGACCCGCAGCCGTACACACCCATCCCGGATGTGGGGGTGCCCAAGCCGTCGGGGATCTACAGGAACCCTTCAGGTTCCGGTGGTTCCATCCCGAGCAGGCGTGAGGGGTTGGTCGGGGGAAGCCACGGGACTGTGGCAGAAAGTCACCACCGCACCGCTTCCACGAACGGGACGGAGTCCAGGGGGCACGTTTCGCCCGTCAAGGACGTTCACGAGCCCAGTCCGCCTTCTGGTCGTGATGTCGGTACGGAGATCAACACCACGACGACGTTGCCTCCCCAGACGCCTGCCGCGCCGCCCAGCTCTCCGTCGCCTACCCTGCCGACCACCGGTGGCAGTGGGCAGGTGCCTCCGTTGCCGACGGGGCCGGTGGCGCCTCCTGTGGTGCCGACGTCTGGTCGTACTCCTGGTTATGGGCCGGGTGGCCGGCCGTCGGTGACGGCGCAGGGGCGTACGGGTCCTTCGGTCACCGGTGGTGGTCGGGTGCCGCAGGGGCCCGCTGGTCAGGCTGGGCGTACTGTCGCGGGCGGTCGCGTTCCGCAGGGGCCGGTGGGGCAGCAGGGAGGGCGTTCGGGTCCCGGTGGGCGTGTGCCGCAGGGTCCGATGGGACAGGCCGCTCGTGCTGCTGGACGTACGCCCGCGATGGGTCAGCAGGGTGGGCGGGGGCCGGTTCAGTCCGGTCGTTCGCCGGTGGGGCGTCCTGTCACGGGTGGCACGCCCAGGACCAGCAACACCCCTGGGCGTGCCGGGGTGGCGGGGCCTAGCGCTGCGGCGCGTAATGGTGTTGTGGGTGGCAAGCCTGTCACGGGCCGTGTGTCGGGAGGTTCGGCTGGTCCGCGTGTTCCGCGCGGTACGGTCGTCGGCGCCGAGGAACCGGCATCCTCCGCAACGCCGAAGGGCGCTCTCGGCCAGCGCGGAGTCGTTGGTGCTCCTGGGGCGAAGACGGAACCCGGCGCGGGCCAGGCGGCGTTGCGCTCGGCAGGCAACCCCAAGGGCGTCATCGGTTCGTCCCGTGACTCTGCGAAGGGATCCGAGCCCGGCGGTGCGGGGCTCGGCCGGGGTGCTGTGGGCGGCCGCCAGGACCCGGGCGGTGAGGCCGGCCGCGCCGGTAGGACTGCTGGCACCGGCCAACACCGATCGTCGCAGCAGCGGCGTGATGTGCCCAAGAAGAGCGACTGAACACGAGCGAGGACGTAGACAGGCATGAAGCCAGGGACCGGCCGGCGCGGCCCGAAGACCGCCCTCCTGACGAGGCGCAACGCGAAACGGCTGTCTGCTGTGTGCTCGGCGCTGGGCACACTGGTCATCGCGTCGGCAGGCATGGCGCCCGGAGCCGTGGCCTCCGGGGACGTTCAGTCGAAGCAGTGGTATCTGAACGCCATGGGCGTCGACGAGATTTGGAAGCACAGCACCGGCAAGGGGGTGAAGGTCGCTGTCATTGACACCGGCGTGAACCCGGAGACCTCTTCACTCAAGGGCCAGGTGCTGGTCGACGAGGTGCCGAAAGTCGCGAGGTATCACGTCACTCAGGACTACGCCGGCCATGGCACAACGATGGCTGAGCTGATTGCCGGAACGGGAGCCGGCAATGGAGTGAAGGGTCTTGCCCCGGGGGCGAAGATCATCCCGATCCGAGTGGGACTCGATCAGCTGAAGGATGAGGATGAGCGGGCCAAGTCCCTCACCTCCGCCGAGGCGATCAGGGCTGCTGCTGATAGCGACGCAAAGATCATCAACATGTCCTTTGGAAGCGTGTACTACGAGTCCGAGGAGGAGGAGGCTCTCAAGTACGCGGCATCCAAGGGGAAGCTGTTGTTCGCCTCGGTCGGTAACGCGGGCGACAAGGGAAACAAGCGCAGCTATCCGGCCAGTGATCCGTACGCTATCGGCGTCGCCGCCATCGACAAGTCCGGTACGGTCGGCAAGTTCTCCACATACGGAAACGATGTGGATCTCTCTGCGCCGGGCCTCGACATTCAGGGCTGGTGCGACAGTACTTTCACCAAGTACTGCGCCGAGGAGGGGACCAGCGCCGCCTCCGCCATCGCCTCAGCCTCCGCAGCCCTCGTCTGGTCCGCCCACCCCGACTGGACGGCGAACCAGGTCCTCCGGTCCTTCATCGACACAGCCGGCCGTACCTGGGCGAAGGACAAGCCCAGCAAGTACCTCGGCTACGGCATCATCCGCCCCCGTCGCGTGCTGATCGACAAGGACATCGACCCCGGGGCCGCCAATCGGGACCCCCTCGCCGCCGAGAACGGTGCGGACCCGGACGAGGACATCACGGCCACCGGGAAGTCGTCGGCCCCGCCGTCTTCCGGAGCTTCGGCGAAGCCGACGAAGGACTCCGGCGCCGCCAACGGCCCTACCTCCGCGGCCGCGAAGGACACCGATTCCGACGGTGGTACCCAGACCTGGGTGATCATCGGCGCCGTAGCCGCCGTACTGGTCGTCGCAGGAGCAGGCTTCGCCGTGCTGCGCGCACGCCGCAACGCCTGAGCGGTCTCCCGCATACCTGTTCACTCGCCGAGTGAGCAGTATCCCGCTTGCCTTCCGTGCTGCCGCGAACCCGGTGCAGGGCAAGGCAAGTTCACAGAGAAAGGCAGTGACATGGCTTCTGGGCGTCAGAAGGTAAGTGACAAGGACATTGTTGTCCTCGAAAAGGAGCTTCTGCACCGTTTCGAGGGCATCAAGGGTCAGCTCAAGGAACTGCAGGCGCTGATCGACAGCCTCGAGGGCAACTGGAAGGGTAT
>NZ_JBIBUO010000048.1:0-4411 GCF_043079545.1 Streptomyces sp. NPDC015171 | reverse complement strand
CCCGCCGACTCCACCTCGCCCGCCGACAACGCGACCTCGCCGAACACCTCGTCCCCACGCCGCCACACCGCACGCAGCCCCTGAAACACCGGCCCATAGCCATAACCGCGACCGGCCAAGTCTTCGTACAGGTCCGACACATCTACACCCGTCGCACCCTCCGGCGGCCACACATCAAACTCGGCCGCAGACGCAGGAGCCTCCGCACTGAGCTGTCCGCTCGCGTGACGCACCCATGACGTATCGGGCTCGGCGTCATCCGGCCGCGAGTACACCGACACCGACCGCGCACCGCCCGTGTCCTCACCGACCGACACCTGGATGCGTATCGCACCCTTCTCGGGGATCACCACCGGCGCTTCGATGATCAGCTCACGCAGGGACCGCGCACCGACCTCGTCCCCGGCGCGGACCGCGAGTTCCACGAGGGCGGTACCCGGCAGCAGGACCACCCCCGACACCGCATGATCTGCCAGCCACGGGTGCGCTGCCAGGGACAGCCGGCCGGTGCACACGACACCACCGGTGTCCGGAACACCGACCACGATGTCAAGCAGGGGATGTCCGGTGGCCAGGGCGGGGTCCCCGCCGGACGACGTCGGGTTCAGCCAGTAGCGCTGCCGCTGGAAGGCGTAGGTGGGAAGATCCACTCGCTGTGCGCCGGTGCCGGAGAAGACCTTCTCCCAGTCGACGTCCACGCCACGAGTGTGGAGTCGGCCCAGGGTGGTCATCAGGGCCCGGTCCTCGGACGTGTCCCGCCGCAAGGAGGGCACGCAGTCCTGGGCGACCATCCCGGACAGGACCCCGTCGGGGCCCAGCTCCAGGAAGGTGGACACCTTCTCCGCGCGCATGGCACGGACGCCGTCGTGGAAGCGGACCGTGCCGCGTACATGCTCCACCCAGTACTCGGGCGAGCACAGCCGCTCCGGGTCCGCGAGTTCACCGGTCAGGTTCGACACCAGCGGCAGGGAGGGCTGGTGATAGGTCAGTCCGGCCGCGATCTGGCGGAACTCTTCGAGCATGGGATCCATCAGGGGCGAGTGGAACGCGTGGGAGACTCGCAGCCGTTTCACCCGACGACCCTCGAAGCGGGCGACCATTGCTTCGACCTCGTCCTGGACGCCGGACAGCACCAGCGATGTCGGCCCGTTGACAGCGGCGATGCTCACGCCATCGGTCAGCAGCGGGGTGATCTCGTCTTCCGCCGCCTCCACCGCGACCATCACACCACCAGCCGGCAACGCCTGCATCAACCGGCCACGCGCCACCACCAAAGCCGCCGCATCCTCCAGCGACCACACACCCGCCAGATACGCCGCGGTCACCTCACCGATCGAATGACCCGCCAGCACATCCGGCACCACACCCCACGACTGCACGAGACGGAAGAGCGCCACCTCGATGGCGAAGAGGGCGGGTTGGGCGTATCGCGTCTCGCCGATCAGGTCCCCGCCTTCGAAGACCAGGTCCATGAGCGAGCGGCCCAGGCTCTTGTCGACCGCCGCACACACCTCGTCGAAGGCTTCCGCGAACACCGGGAACCTCGCGTGCAGTTCACGGCCCATGCCGACCCGCTGCGAGCCCTGGCCCGTGAACAGGACGCCCAGACGACCGGGGACCACGGACTCGGCACGCACCGAAGCGAAACCGTCCTGCGCCTCCTGTGCCGAACCCGCGACCACCACCACACGGTGATCGAAACGAGCACGCGTCGTCGCCAGCGAGAAGGCCGTGTCCGTCAGGCTCAGGTCCGGGTGCGATTGCAGATGGTCGGCCAGACGCCGGGCCTGCGCGCTCACCGCATCGGCCGTCCTGCCGGACAGCACCAGCGGCACCACACCGTCCGGCACCACCGCACGCTCCACCGGAGCCGCGGGCTCGACCCCCTCCAGAATCACATGCGCGTTCGTGCCGCTGATACCGAACGCCGACACACCCACCCGGCGAGGACGATCCACCTCAGGCCAGGCCCGCGACTCTGTGAGCAGTTCCACCGCGCCCGCCGACCAGTCCACCTTCGGCGACGGGGCGTCCACGTGCAGCGTCTTCGGCAGCACACCGTGCCGCATCGCCTGCACCATCTTGATCACACCCGCCACACCCGCCGTCGCCTGGGTGTGACCGAGGTTGGACTTCACCGAGCCGAGCCACAGCGGCCTTTCCGCCGGGCGCCCTTGGCCGTACGTCGCGATCAGGGCCTGCGCCTCGATCGGGTCGCCCAGCGACGTTCCCGTACCGTGCGCCTCGACCGCGTCGACGTCCGCGGCGAGCAGCCCGGAGTTGGTCAGCGCCTGACGGATGACGCGTCGCTGCGAGGGTCCGTTGGGCGCGGTGAGACCGTTGGAGGCGCCGTCCTGGTTCACCGCACTGCCCCGGACGACCGCCAGCACCTCATGGCCGTTGCGGCGCGCGTCCGACAGCCGTTCCAGGAGCACCAGGCCCACGCCCTCGGCCCACGACGTACCGTCCGCGCCCTCGGCGAACGCCTTGCAGCGAGCGTCCGCCGCCAGCCCTCGCTGCCGCGAGAAGGCGACGAACGCGCCCGGCGTGGCCATCACCGACACACCGCCGGCCAGCGCGAGTGAGCACTCTCCGCTGCGCAGAGCCTGGGCGGCCAGATGGATGGCGACCAGCGCCGAGGAGCAGGCGGTGTCGATGGAGACGGCGGGGCCTTCGAAACCGAAGGTGTACGCGACACGGCCGGAGGTGACCGCGCCGGCGCTGCCGGTCAAGGCGTACCCCTCGGTGCTGGACTCCCCGCCTTCGAGGCTCGGGATGTAGTCCTGGGGCTTGGTACCGGCGAACACACCGACGTTGCGGCCACGCAGCGAGGTCGGGTCGATGCCCGCGCGCTCGAAGACCTCCCAGGAGGTCTCCAGCAGCAGCCGCTGCTGCGGGTCCATCGCCACGGCCTCGCGCGGGCTGATTCCGAAGAAGGCGGCGTCGAACTCGGCGGCGTCGGTGACGAAACCGCCCTCCCTGACGTACGACTTTCCGGGACGCTCAGGGTCGGGGTCGAACAGCCCGTTCACGTCCCAGCCGCGGTCGGTCGGGAACGGTGAGATGGCGTCGCTTCCCCCGGCGACCAGCTCCCACAGATCCTCGGGCGAGGAGACGCCGCCCGGGAGACGGCAGCCCATGGCGATGATCGCGATCGGGTCCGTCTTCTCGGATTCGACCTCGCGCAGCCGCTTGCGTGCCTGGCTGAGGTCGGCGAGGGCTCGCTTGAGGTAGTCGCGCAGCTTGTCGTCGTTCGTGCTCATCGAAAGTCCTTCTGCTCAACAGGTGTGGGGGGCCGGCGCCGCTGTCAGGAAGAGCCGAGCTCGTTCTCCGCGAAGCTGAAGAGTTCGTCGTCGGAGGCGGATTCCAGGTCGAAGTGCGCCTCGTCCTCAGCAGGAGAACCGGACGACGCGTACCGGGAAGCCAGGGTCTGCAGCCGCTTGGCCGTCTGCGCCATGACGTCGTCGTCCAGGGACGTGCTGCTCAACGCCGCTTCCAGCCTGTCCAGTTCGGCGAGCACGGACACCGGTGAGACACCGAGTTGTTCCAGCAGGACGTCGGCGAGGGCGGCCGGCGTCGGGTAGTCGAACACCGCCGAGGCGGGGAGCTGGAGACCCGTGGCCGCCGTGAGCCGGTTGCGCAGTTCCACGCCTGTGAGCGAGTCGAAGCCGAGGTCCTTGAAGGCACGGTCCGACGCGATCGCGTCTCGCTGGCGGCGGCCGAGTACGGCCGCGGCATCGGCGCTCACCAGGTCGATCAGGGTGCGCTGCCGCTCGGGCTGCGCCATCGTCGCCAGCCGGTCGATCAGGGACTCCCCGGCCGCACTTCCGGCGCTCTCGGCGCCACCGGTGCGGACGGTCCGGCGCGGCTTTCGGACCAGGCCTCGCAGCATCGGCGGCACCTCACCGGCTCCCGCTTGTGCGGCGAGAGCGGAGAAGTCGAACTTGACGGGGATGAGGGCGGGTTCGTCGGCGGCGAGGCCGGTGTCGAAGAGTGCCATGCCCTCCTCGGCGGACAACGGGCGGATACCACTGCGCCGCATGCGCGCCTGATCCGACTCCCCGAGCGAGCCCGTCATCGCACTCGACTCACCCCACAAACCCCACGCCAGCGACACCGCCGGCAGACCCTGCGCACGGCGCCACTGCGCGAACGCGTCCAAGAACGCGTTGGCGGCCGAGTAGTTGCCCTGTCCCGGACCACCGAGCGCACCCGAGGCGGAGGAATAGAGGACGAACGCGTCCAGGTCCAGGTCCCGCGTCGCCTCGTGCAACGCCAGCGCCGCATCCACCTTCGGCCGGAACACCCCAGCCAAGCGCTCCGGCGTCAGACCCGCGATCACACCATCATCCAGCACACCAGCGGTATGAACCACACCCGCCAACGGCGCACCACCAGGCACCCGCGCCAG
>NZ_JBIBUO010000047.1:0-4422 GCF_043079545.1 Streptomyces sp. NPDC015171 | reverse complement strand
GGCACCGCAGTCCCACACCACCACATCCGGAACCGGGTAGTCCTGCCCGCCCCCGGACACATCCTCCCAACGCGCCCACGACACATCCGATCCCACCGGAGTCGCCACGCGTGACCACTCGGTCGTGTACAGCGGTCCGGCGGCGGAGGCATCGGCCGTCAGCTGCTCGGCCGACACGGGGCGGCTCACCATCGAGCCCACCGACAGGACGGGGCGGCCGGTGGTGTCCGCGAGCGCGAGCGCCCATCCGTCCGCGCCGACACGCGTCAGCCGTGCCCGGACCGCGGTGGCCCCCACCGCGTGCAGCGACACGTCGTTCCAGGCGAACGGGATGGCGGTCTCGCCGGTGCTGGTCAGGATGGCCGCGTGGAGCGTGGCGTCCAGGAGCGCCGGGTGCAGACCGAACCGGCCGGCGTCATCGTGCGCCCGCTCCGGGAGCACGACCTCGGCGAACAGCTCCTCGCCGCGCCGCCACACCGCACGGAGTCCCTGGAACACCGGTCCGTAGCCGAAACCGGCGCCGGTGAACCCTTCGTACGCGCCCTCGATCGGGACCGGCTCCGCGTCCGCGGGCGGCCAAGCGGTCGCGTCAAACCCTGTGCCTTCGAATCCAGTGCCTTCGAACCCTGTGCCGTGGTCGGCGCCTGGCGCGAGGATCCCGTCGGCATGCCGGATCCATGCCGTCTCGGCCGTGTCCGCCGGGCGGGCGTGCACAGTGAAGGAGCGGCGGCCGGACTCGTCCGGTTCGCCGACGCGCATCTGGATTTGGACGCCGCCGTGTTCGGGCAGCACGAGCGGCGCGGCGAGCGTCAGGTCCTCGACCAGGGCGCAGCCGACCTCGTCGCCGGCGCGCAGCGCGAGTTCGAGCAGTGCCGTGCCGGGCACGAGGACGCTGCCCAGGACCGTGTGGTCGGCCAGCCACGGGTGGGACCGCAGGGACAGCCTGCCGGTGAAGAGATGGCCGTCGACGCCGGCCAGTTCCGTGGCCGCACCCAGGAGCGGGTGCTCGGCGGATCCCAGGCCCACGGAGCCGAGTTCGGCCACAGTCGTGGTCGCGTCGAGCCAGTACCGGCTGCGCTGAAAGGCGTACGTGGGCAGGTCGACGAGGCGCTGCCCGTCCCCGTCCCCGGACGCGGGCGCGGTCGTGGGCACGGGCGTGAAGAACGTCCGCCAGCCGACGGGTACGCCACTGGTGTGCAGCGAGCCGAGCGCGCCGGTCAGCACCGTCGTCTCGTCCCGGCCCCGCCGGAGCAGAGCGAAGGCGCGCACGCCGTCGACGTCGAGCGTGTCGTGCACCATTCCGGTGAGCACGGCGTCGGGTCCGATCTCGGCGAACACCGTCACACCGAGGGTGTGGAGCGTGCGGATGCCGTCGGCGAAGCGCACGGCTTCCCGAACGTGCCGCACCCAGTAGTCGGCGGAGCCGAGTTCCTCAGGCGTCGCGAGGCGACCGGTCAGGTTGGACACGACCGGGACGGACGGCGTGCCGAACGACAGTCCTTCGACCACCGCACGGAAGTCATCCAGCATCGGATCCATCAATGGCGAATGGAACGCATGCGACACCCGCAGCAGGGTCGACTTACGGCCCTCGAAGTGCGCCCCGATCCCCTCCACCGCCTCCGCATCACCGGAGACGACCACGGCCCGAGGGCCGTTGACCGCCGCGATCGACACCGACTCGCTAAGCAGCGGGCGTACTTCCTCCTCCGTCGCCTGGACGGCCAACATCGCACCGCCCTCCGGCAGCGCCTGCATCAGCTGGCCACGCGCCGCCACCAGCCGACAGGCGTCCGCGAGCGAGAACACCCCAGCCACATACGCCGCCGTCACCTCACCGATCGAGTGACCGGCGACGAAGTCCGGCCGCACACCGAGAGATTCGACCAGGCGGAACAGCGCCACCTCCACCGCGAACAGTGCCGCCTGCGCATGCACGGTCCGGTTCAGCAGCTCGGCGTCCTCACCCCAGACCACCTCCCGCACCGACCCATCCAAGTGCTCGTCCAGACCGGCGCACACCGCGTCGAACGCCTCCGCGAACACCGGGAACCGGGTATACAACTCCCGTCCCATGCCAAGCAGTTGCGAACCCTGTCCCGAGAAGAGGAAGGCCGAGGCGGCGATGCCGCGGACCGAGTCGGTGACGACCGCGGAGGCGGAGGCGGCGGAGTGGGTCAGCGCCCGCAGGCCGTCGAGCAGGTCCGTGCGCTCCGTACCGAGGATCAGGGCCCGGCATTCCAGGGCGGTACGCGTGGTGGCCAGTGCGTGGGCGGTCGCGGTCAGGTCGAGGTCCGGGTGGGTCTCGACGTACGACCGCAGTCGCTCAGCCTGCGCGCGCAGCGCTTCCGGCGTCGCCGCGGACAGCAGCCACGGCAGCGGGCCCCCAGCGGGCGGGGCGGCCGGCTCGGCGGTGGCGGTCGGCTCGGGGCTCTGTTCCAGGATCAGGTGTGCGTTGGTGCCGCTGATGCCGAACGCCGAGACGCTCGCGCGGCGCGGGCGGCCGGTCTCCGGCCAGTCGACCGCGTCCGTGAGGAGTTCGACGGCGCCTTCCGTCCAGTCGACGTGCGGCGAGGGCTCGTCCACGTGCAGGGTCTTGGGCAGCACGCCGTGGTGCATGGCCATGACCATCTTGATGACGCCGGCGACGCCGGCGGCGGCCTGGGCGTGGCCGATGTTGGACTTGATGGTGCCCAGCAGGAACGGCCGGTCTTCCGGGCGGTCCTGACCGTAGGTGGCGATGAGTGCCTGGGCTTCGATCGGGTCGCCCAGGGTCGTGCCGGTGCCGTGCGCCTCCACCACGTCCACATCGGCCGATGTCAGTCCGCCGGCGGCCAGAGCCTCGCGGATCACCCGCTGCTGCGAGGGTCCGTTGGGTGCGGTGAAGCCGTTGCTCGCGCCGTCCTGGTTGACGGCGGAGCCTCGGATCACGGCCAGGATCCGGTGTCCGTTGCGCCGGGCGTCGGACAGCCGCTCCACGAGCAGGACGCCGACGCCCTCCGACCAGCCGACGCCGTCCGCCGTCCCGGCGAAGGCCTTGCAACGGCCGTCCACGGACAGGCCGCGCTGCCGGCTGAACTCGATGAACATGCCGGGCGTCGACATCACCGTGGCACCGCCGGCGAGCGCGAGGGAGCACTCCCCCGAACGCAGGGACTGCGCCGCGAGGTGCAGGGCGACCAGCGACGACGAGCACGCCGTGTCGACGGTGACCGCCGGTCCCTCCAGGCCCAGGGTGTACGACACCCGGCCGGACACGACGCTGCCGCCGCTCGTACCGGAGGGGTGCGCGCCCAGGGCGTAATCGTGGTACATGACGCCGGCGAAGACACCGGTACGGCTGCCCTTGAGGGTGGCCGGGTCGATGCCGGCGCGCTCCAGGGCCTCCCAGGACGTCTCCAGCAGGAGGCGCTGCTGCGGGTCCATGTACAGCGCCTCGCGCGGGGAGATGCCGAAGAACGCCGGGTCGAAGTCGGCCGCGTCGTGCAGGAAGCTGCCGTGGCGCGTGTAGCTCTTGCCCTCCTTGCCCGGCTCCGGGTCGTAGAGGTCCTCGATGTTCCAGCCGCGGTCGGCCGGCAGGTCGGAGACGGTGTCACCGCCGTCGAGGAGGAGCTGCCACAGCTCTTCGGGCGTGGTCACGCCGCCCGGGTAGCGGCAGGCCATGCCGACGATGGCGATCGGCTCGTCCTCGGCCGCCCGCCCGGCGTCCCGCCGTACGGGTGTCTCGCCTGCCGTGTCACGGACTCCGAGTTCACCGAGGATGACGTCGGTTACCGCCGTGGCGTTGGGGTGGTCGAAGGCGAGGGTGGCGGGCAGTCGCAGGCCGGTGGCCTTGTTGAGGTGGTTGCGCAGTTCGGTGGCGGCCAGTGAGTCGAAGCCCAGTTCCTTGAAGGCCCGGTCGGCGCCGATCGCCTCGGCCGAGGCATGGCCGAGGACGGACGCCACCTCCCCGCAGACGATCCGCAGCACCAGGCGGTGCCGTTCGCCGGCGGTGAGCCCGTCGAGCTGCCGCAGCAGCGACCGGCCGGCCTGCGCGTCGGCGCCGTGCGCCGCGGCACGCCGGGGCCGGGGGGCCATGCCGCGTAGCAGGGCCGGGACCTCGTCGGTACGGGTGCGCAGGGCGGCTGTGTCGATCCGGACGGGGACGACGGTGGCGAGCCCGGCCCGCAGGGAGGCCGCGAATAGCTCCAGGCCGGTCTTCGCCGCGAGGACGGGAACGCCCTGGGCGGCCATCCGCTTGCGGTCGGCCTCGGCGAGGTGGACGCCCATGCCGGCGCCCGCGTCCCAGAGGCCGTAGGCCATGGCGGTGGCGGGCAGGCCCTCGGCCGCGCGGCGCGTGGCGAGGGCGTCAAGGAAGACGTTGGCCGCCGCGTAGTTGCCCTGCCCCGCGGTCAGGACCAGCCCGCCCGCCGAGGAGAACAG
>NZ_JBIBUO010000046.1:0-4737 GCF_043079545.1 Streptomyces sp. NPDC015171 | reverse complement strand
CGACTCAACGCCTCCTCACGAGACCCCGCCACCACCACACCCCGATGACCGAACACCGCACGCGACGTCAAAGACAACGCCACGTCATGCAGCACCGCATCAGGACGGCTCTCCAGAAACTCCGCAAGCCGCCGCGCCTGCCCACGCAACGCCTCCCCAGACCTCCCCGACAACACCAACGGCACCACACCACTGGGCACGATCTTTTCGGCGGGCGGCTGCGTGGACTCGGTGGGGGCGCCTGATCCGGCGGCTTCGGGGTCCTTCGCGCCGGAGTCCTCGGACGCGGGCGCCGCGGGGCGGGCCTGCTCCAGGATGACGTGGGCGTTGGTGCCGCTGAGGCCGAAGGAGGACACGCCGGCACGCCGCGGCTCGTCCCGTTCGGGCCACTCGCGCGACTCGGTGAGCAGTTCGACCGCCCCTGCCGACCAGTCCACCTCGGGCGTCGGAGCGTCCACGTGCAGCGTCCTCGGCAGCACACCGTGCCGCATCGCCTGCACCATCTTGATCACACCCGCCACACCCGCGGTCGCCTGCGTGTGACCGATGTTCGACTTCAGCGAACCCAGCCACAACGGCGAACCCTCAGGACGTGAACGGCCATAGGTGGCCAGCAGGGCCTGCGCCTCGATCGGGTCACCGAGGGACGTACCCGTGCCGTGCGCCTCGACCGCGTCGACGTCCGCCGCGGACAGGCGCGCGTTCTCCAGCGCCTGCCGGATCACCTCTTGCTGGGAGGGGCCGTTGGGGGAGGTGAGGCCGTTGGAGGCGCCGTCCTGGTTCACGGCGGTGCCGCGCACGACGGCCAGGACCTCGTGGCCGTTGCGGCGGGCGTCCGACAGCCGCTCCAGCAGCAGTACGCCCACGCCCTCGGAGAAGCCGGTGCCGTTGGCGCCCGCGGCGAAGGCGCGGCAGCGGCCGTCCGGGGAGAGGCCGCGCTGGCGGGAGAACTCGACGAACATCTTGCTGTCGGCCATCACGGCCGCGCCGCCCGCCAGCGCCATCTCCGACTCGCCGGAGCGCAGGGACTGGACGGCGAGGTGGATCGCCACCAGGGACGAGGAGCAGGCGGTGTCCACCGTCACCGCCGGGCCTTCCAGGCCGAGGGTGTAGGACACGCGGCCCGTGGCGAAGCTGCCGGTGCTGCCACGCCCGAGGTATGCCTCCAGGTCCGCGGGGACCTGTCGTACGCGCGGGGCGTAGTCGTGGTGCATGATGCCGGTGTAGCAGCCGATCCTGCGTCCGCGGAGGGAGGTGGGGTCGATGCCCGCGCGTTCGAAGACCTCCCAGGAGGTCTCAAGGAGCAGCCGCTGCTGCGGGTCCATCGCCAGCGCCTCGCGCGGGGAGATCCCGAAGAACTCGGCGTCGAAGCCGGCCACGTCCTCGATGAAGCCGCCTTCACGGACGTAGGACTTGCCCGGTACGTCGGGGTCGGGGTCGTACATTCCCGCCAGGTCCCAGCCGCGGTCGGCGGGGAACGGGGTAATGCCGTCGATGCCGTCGGCCACCAGCCGCCAGAGGTCGTCGGGGGAGGTCACCCCGCCCGGCAGCCGACAGGCCATACCGACGATGGCGATGGGCTCCCACGCCTTCTCCTCGACCTCGCGCAGTCGGCGGGTGGCCTGACGCGCGGTGGTGACGGCCTTGTTGAGGTATTCGCGGTACTTCTTGTCGTCAGCCACGGGAAAGGTCAGCTCCTAGAGAAAGTCTTCTGACGGCGAGCGGGCAGCGGGGACGGCGGCGGCGTCAGGAAACGGTGAACTCGTTGTCGATGATGTCGAAGACCTCGTCGTCGGAGACCGACTCGAGATCGTCGTCCTCGTCCTGCGAGGCGTCCGGGGTCCACTTGGCCAGCAGGACCTGCAGAGCGGTGGTGACCTGGGCGCGGACCGCCTGGTCGTCGGGTACGGAGGCGAGCGCGGCCCTGAGCTTCTCCATCTCGGCGACCGCCGGGTGCACCGCGGGCCCGCCCTCGGGGGTGAGCGCCTCGCCCAGGTGGGCGACGAGCACGGCCGGCGCCGGGTAGTCGAAGAGGAGTGTCGCGGGCAGCCGCAGGCCGGTGGCCGCGGACAGCTTGTTGCGCAGCTCGACGGCGGTGAGCGAGTCGAAGCCCAGTTCCTGGAAGGCGCGGTCCGGGTGGATGGCGTGCGTGTCCTGGTGGCCGAGGACCACGGCGGTCTCCGCGCGGACCAGGTCGAGCAGGATCTCCTTGCGGGCGTCCTCGTCGAGGCCGGTCAGGCGGTGGCGCAGCGATCCCGCCGTGGCGAGGTCGGCACGCCGGGCGCGGGCCTCGGCCGCCGCGATGCGGCGGGCCTCGGGCAGGCCCAGCAGCAGCGCGGAGGGGCGCTGTGCGGTGAACGCCGCGTGGAATCGCTTCCAGTCGATGTTCGCCACGGTGAGGCCGCTCTGACCGCCCGTCAGGGCGCGGTCGAGGGCGGCCAGCATCAGTTCGGGGCGGACGGCCTCGATGCCCTGGCGGCGCAGCTGCGGTGCCGAGGCGGCGTCGACCATGCCGCCGCCGGCCCAGGCGCCCCAGGCGATGGAGGTGGCGGTCCGGCCGTGGCCGCGCCGGCGCAGGGCGAGGGCGTCCAGGTAGGCGTTGCCCGCTGAGTAGGCGCTCTGGCTGCCGCTGCCCCAGACGCCCGCGATGGACGAGAACACGATGAACGCGTCCAGGGGGGTGTCGTCGAGCAGTGCGTCGAGATGGGCGGCGCCGGCCACCTTGGCCGACACGATGGCGCCGAAGTCGTCGAGGGTCGTCTCCTCCAGGGAGCCGAAGCCGTTGACGCCGGCGGCGTGCACCACCGTGCGGACCGGGTCGCCGTCCGCTGCCAGTCGTGTCAGCAGCTCCGCCAGGGCCTGCCGGTCGGCGACGTCGGCCGCGGCGACGGTGACCCGGGCGCCGGCCTCGGTCAGTTCCGCGGTGAGTTCCGCGGCGCCCGGGCTGTCGGTGCCTCGGCGGCTGACGAGGACCAGGTGCCCGGCGCCGCCCGCGGCCATCCGTCGGGCGACGTGGCCGCCGAGGGCTCCGGTGCCGCCGGTGATCAGGACGGTGCCGGTGGGCTGCCACGGTGTCTCGTCGGGCTGCGGCCGGTGCAGCGGCGTCCGCTCGAGGCGGCGGACGAGGGCCGTCCCGGCGCGCAGGGCCAGTTGGTCCTCATCGGCGATGCCGCCGCCGAGCACGGTGGTGAGCAGGGCGCCGGTCTTGTCGTCGAGGGTGGCGGGCAGGTCGATGAGTCCGCCCCAGCGGCCGGGGTGTTCGAGCGCGGCGACCTGGCCGAGGCCCCACAGGGCGGCCTGGTCGGCGCTGTGCACCGGGTCGGTGTCGCAGGTGGCGACCGCGCCCTGGGTGGCGAGCCACAGCGGTGCCTCGATACCGGCGTCGCCGAGCGCCTGGACGAGGCCGAGCGTCGCGGCCAGACCGCCGGTGACTCCGGGGTGCCCGGGGTGGGTGGTCTCGTCGAGAGCGAGCAGGGACAGGACGCCCGTGATGGTGCCGACGTCGGGCACGGTGCGGGCGAGGAGGTCGGCGAGGGCGGCGCGGTCGGTTCCGTCGACGGGCAGCGGGACGGCGTCGGCGCCCCGGTCGCCGAGGGCGGTGAGGCATGCGGTGACGGTGGCGTCGTCGGTGCGGTCGGCGGGTACGGCGACCAGCCAGGTGCCGGTGGGGGCCGCCGCGGGGTCCGTGGTCCCGGCGGGGGTCCAGGTCGTGCCGTACACCCAGTTGTCCAGCCGGGAGGAGCCCGTTTCGCGGGCCAGCCGGGCTCCGGCGAGCTGTTCCGGGGTCACCTGGCGGCCTATGAGGGCGTCGATGCGGGCGACGGGGGCGCCCGTCTGGTCGGTCACCGTGACCTGCCAGGTCTCCTCGCCCGCGGGGACGAAGTGCGCCCGCAGCCGGGAGGCTCCCCGGGTCCACAGGGTGATGCCGTTCCAGGAGAAGGGCAGTCGGGGCAGGCCGGTGCCGTAGATCAGCGGTGCGTGCAGCGAGGCGTCGAGCAGGGCGGGGTGCAGGGAGAAGCGTCCGGCGTCCTCCTGCTGCTGGTCGGGCAGCGCGACCTCGGCGAAGATCTCGTCGTCGCGGGTCCACACCGCGCACAGTCCCTGGAAGGCGGGACCGTACTCGTAGCCGCGTTCGGCCAGGCCCGCGTACACGGACTCGACGTCCACGGGTACGGAGGTGGCGCCGGCGGGGGGCCAGGCGAGGGCGGGCTCGGAGGACTCCAGGTCCTCGGGGACGAGCGTGCCGGCGGCGTGGCGGGTCCAGTCGGGTTCGTCGCCCTCGGGGCGGGAGTGGACGGAGACGGCGCGGCGGCCGGTCTCGTCGGGCGCGGCGATCTCGACGCGCACCTGGATTCCGCCCTCCTCGGGGAGGATGAGGGGTGCCTCGATGACGAGTTCCTCCAGGGCGCCGCAGTCGGCCTCGGCGCCCGCGGTGAGGACCAGGTCGACGAAGCCGGTGCCGGGCAGCAGGGCGGTGCCCCACACGGCGTGGTCGGCGAGCCAGGGGTGGGTGCGTACGGACCAGCGGCCGGTGAGGGCGATGCCGCCGGTGCCGGGCAGTTCCACGGCGGCGCCGAGGAGGGGGTGTTCGGAGGGTGCGAGGCCGGCGGCGGAGACGTCGCCCTCGGCGCGCTCCGTCTTCAGCCAGTAGTGCTGGTGTTGGAAGGGGTAGGTCGGCAGCTCCACCGGACGCGCCGACCCCGCGTCGAACGCCGCCTTCCAATCAACATCCACACC
>NZ_JBIBUO010000045.1:0-4784 GCF_043079545.1 Streptomyces sp. NPDC015171 | reverse complement strand
CGCCCACTGCTCGTCAGAAAGATCCCCTCGCCCCACACCGCGATCATCACGGCGCAGGGCGAACAACGAAGCCCACTTCTAAAACACCCCCTAGGGCCAGTCCGCAAACGGGTCTTGGCCCGAGTGGCAACGAGGCCGCACAGACCGCCGTCTCATACGAGGCGGCGGTCTTCTCGCCCGCGGTCGCACCCGCCCGGACCCGAACCCCGGAGCGGCCTGTGACAGGGTAGGCGGCGTGGACTGCGTCTTCTGCCAACTCGTCCAGGAGGGCACCGCACACTGGGTAGCCCGCGAGGCTGACACCTGTGCCTTCACCCCGCTGAACCCGCTCGCGCCGGGTCATACGCTGGTCATCCCCACCAGCCACTTCACGGACGTGTTCGAGGTCCCGCCCCATGTCTTGACCGCGTCGATGACGCTGGTCCAGCGCGTGGCGACAGCCATGCGCACTGCCCTTGACGCTTCGGGCGTCAACATCCTGAGCGCCAGCGGACCGGGATCGGAACAGTCCGTTCCCCACCTGCACTTCCACGTCGTTCCTCGATGGGTGGACGACGGGATATCGACGTGGCCGAGCGGGCAGTCCCGCCGACGCCTCACCGGCGATCCAGGCACACGACTGGCGGCCGCGCTCAACCGAGACCACAAGCCGCATCACGGGATGTAGCCAGAGCCCGTACTCATTCAGAGCTCCCCTGCTGCAACCGGCGCGAGCGGCTCCCTTCGACCGCCCCGACGACTCGTGCAGGTCGAAGGGCATCCGCGGGCCTCGCGGCCCCGGCAGCTGCCGGACCGGTCCGGCCGGGGTGGCGGGCGGGTCAGGACAGGACAGGCGCCCGAAGAACCGGCTTCCCGGGCGGTGCGGGTGGCCGGGTCCTCGGCCGCCCCGCCCGGCGCGCGGTGACGTGCCCGTCAGCGGCAGCGGCCGACGGCCCTACGGCAGGCACTGAACGCTTACGTCACCTAACCTGCCTCTATGGCAACTAAAAGTGATGACTCCGCTTCGAAGCGTATATATGGTCCCATGGCGCGAGGCACCGCCCTCCTCTCCGCGGCAGCCGCGGCCGGGGCCCTGCTCGCCGGGTGCGGCAACGGCGCCGGCGGCGATACGGCGCAGGCCGGTGACGCCGAGGCCGCCCGGATCGCCGCGAGCCCGAGCACCCTCACCCAGGACCAGACGGAGCGGAAGCGGCTCATCCCCGCGGCCAAGAAGGGCTGGGAGCAGGCACTGCGCGCCGCGGTGGCGACCGTACCGAAGTCCGAGCTGGTCTCGATCAAGCTCAAGGGCCCGGCCGACCGGCCCCGGTGGAAGACCGAGGTGGTCACGGCCGACGGCGCCGCCCACACCGTCCGCGTCGACGCGGTCACCGGAAAGGCCGGCAAGGCGCAGGCCGAGACGGACCAGGACGCCGATGACAAGCAGGAGCTGGCGGGCTGGCTGAAGAAGGCCACAGTGACCCCGCAGCAGGCCGCTCAGACCGCCACCGACAAGACCAAGGGCACCGTCACCGCCGTCAAACTAGACGACTCCGACGGCGGCACGCCGACGTGGTCCGTCGACGTCGTCTCGACCGATGACTGGAACAAGACGACCTACGACATCGACGCGACCAACCGCAAGGTTCTCCGGGAGCACGTCGACCGGGACTGACGGCGCGCACACGCACGCCCGCACGGTTGGACGCTGGCGGGGCTGGTTGCTCCGGACCACATGGACGGCGACGAGCCGACGTTGCGCTGCTTGCACGCCTCGGTGCCGGGGGCCGGCCGAGGACCGCCTGCGCGACCTCACCGCAGGCAGTCCCCAACCTGGTCGGACGACTGCGGAATGACGGGACCGCGGCTGATGTGACGCGTCGAGTCTCACTGGATCGTGCACGTCGGGCCGGTCTGTCTCCGCTCCGCAGATCGTGTAGTCGGGCGCAGCAGCACGCTGACGTCACAGTGTCACGACCTGCGGACGCGCGAACACCGAGTTGTCGATGACAACATCCATCATCGGCAACGGGTCGACTTCTTGAAGATAGATACGCTCGGCCACCAGATACCTGTTGCGGTGGATCGACTCCGCTTCAGTTCCGGCCCAGTCCTGATCACGCTCGGCACCCCGCTGAACAGACAGCTCCGCATCCACCTGCAACCAGACGCGGAAGTCCCAGTACTCATTGATCTCGGGGCGGAAGGCGAAGACACCATCCACGATCAGCACGGCGTCCGCGCCAAGCGGCGTCACGTCGGATGAGTGATCTCGCTGGGTCAGCGGGTCGATGCTGCACAGAGCACAGGTCGTCGCTCGCGCTGACCGGCAGGGATCCAGCAGCAGGCGCTTGACCGCTTCATAGTCGTACGCGTTGCGGTAGTACCCCTCACCGGACTCCCGGTCATAGAGGTGCCGGTCCCTCCACGGCTTCTTGAAGTCGTCGAGAGTCGCCCGGAGCACTGCCCGCCCCGCAGCACTGATCCACTCAGCCAGTTCATGTCCGAAGCTCGTCTTCCCAGCGGCGGTGAAGCCGTCGATCCCCACGAGCAGGCGGCCCTGACCGAGAGCCAGGACGCGCTTGGCGACCTCTTCTACCAGCGTGCTGCGCTCGACGGAGGCCGCCGGAGGACACGGCTGCCGCCAGGACGAAGCCGAATGCTGCACGTCCGCCTGTGGTGGTCTCATGGAGGTGAACCTACCGGCTGGTCCAACGGCCCGGTGAAGTGAGACAGCCGTCGGCAACTGCTCGGCGCGGGAGCGAGAAGTTGAGACATGGACGCGGTCCCCTCTCACGTGAATACGAACCCTCGCTTGCCAAAAGGCCCCGCGAAAGCGAGATCCCACGAGACGGGACAGGAGCCGGCCCGTGCCTTCCGGTCTCCTTGCGATTCGCCCTGTCAGCCCGAGCGTTGTCGAGGCGAGCAGTCAGGAGCTGTACTCGTCGGAATCCGCTTGGCCTACGATGACGCGGTGAAATTCGTGATGGTGCCGGGTGGCTGGCAAGGCGGATGGGTATTCGACTCAGTGGCCGCCGAGTTGCACCGAGATGGTCACCATGTCGAGGCGGTGACCCTGTCAGGGCTTGAGCCGGACGGCCCGGTTGATGTGGACCGTCCGCCGAACCTCGACACCCATATCGATCAGGTGGCCGAGGTCGTCGACCGTAGCGACGGGACGCCCCTCGCACTGTGCGGGCACAGCTACGGCGGGATGGTGATCGCCGGTGTCGCGGACCGGCTCGGCGACCGCCTCGATCACCTCGTCTTCATCGACGCCTACGTCCCGGACGACGGGGATTCGTGTTGGTCCTTGACCAGCGACAGCTTCCGGCAGTTGTTCATAGCCGGCGCCCGCGCCGACGGTCGATGGGTCGCAGTGCCTGATGGGCTCGACCCACGCGCGCGACCGCACCCAATGGCGAGCTTTGTCCAGTCGATCAGGCTGGAAGGCAACCCCAGCCGCGCGCTCGGCCGCACGTACATCAGCGGTGGCGCGTGGGCGGGCAGCCCGTTCGTGACGCTGACCGAACGGTTGCGCAAGGACTCAGGCTGGAGGGTTCACGAGATTCCTGTCGGCCACAACATCGCCCGCCGCGACCCGCGTAGCCTCGCGGCTGTTCTCGGCGCGTTGCGGCCCGAATCCGCCTGACGCGCAACCACTCGCTCCTCTGTCGTGTCGTCATCGTCGAGAGGGACGGTCGCCGGATCGGATCTTCTCCGGTGAAGCGTGTGGAACCGCGGCCCCCTACGTGTTGCCGAGCACAGCCGCCCCCTGTTCCGGGCCGCCTCGTGATTGATCCTGGGGCGTTCTGGCCCGGTGCTTCGGGGGCGGCTGGCGGTTCAGCGCGCCCAGGTCGGCCGGTTACTCGTACCGGTACTTCAGCGACTCCGCCTCCGCCTGCTCGACGTCAGCGATCGTCAGGTCCGGCATCCGCAACTGGGCCAGGGTCACCTCGGCCGAGGTCGGCTGGGCGTCGATCGGCAGCCACTGCTCCGGCTTCCAGGCCGCGCTGCGCAGCAGCGACTTGGGGCAGTGCGGGTAGACCTCCTCGATCCCCAGCACCAGGGCACTGGCCGGCGGCTTGCCCACGGCGGTCAGCTGCGACAGCAGCTCCGGGCGGGTGGAGACGCAGGCCCGGCCGTTCACCCTGAGCGTCGTGGTGCGTCCCGGGATGACGAACAGCAGGCCGGCACGTCCGGTTTCGAGGACGTTCTGCAGGGAGTCCAGACGCTTGTTGCCGGTCGCGTCCGGTATCGCCACCGTCCGTGCGTCCAGGACGGCGACGAACCCGGCGGGGCCGCCGCGCGGGGAGACGTCGCAGTTGCCCTGGGCGTCCGCGCTGGCGACCAGGACCAGCGATGAGCAGGCGATCAACTGCGCGGTCTGCTCGGTGAGTTCGGTCATCTGCTTGCGCACGGCCGCGTCGCCGGGCGGTCCGTAGGCTTGGCGCAGGCCCTCCTGGTCGCGCACGGCGTCGAGGCGGAGCGAGTCGAATGCGCTGCTGGCAAGGTGTGGCGTCATACCTCTGACCCTATTGGGCCGACTCGCCGTTGATCCTTGGGAGACGAGCGTGGGGACAGAGGAGACTGCCAGCAGCCACGGCCCTATGTCCTCTCCTGCCCGCGGCTCCTGCCTGCCGCACGTCTGCCGCAGGGCACGCGGGCAGGCCAGCCGCTCCGGGGCCCATTGTGCGGCCCCGGGGGCTGCTGCTAGGGGGTGTTTTAGAAGTGGGCTTCGTTGTTCGCCCTGCGCCGTGATGATCGCGGTGTGGGGCGAGGGGATCTTTCTGACGAGCAGTGGGCGA
>NZ_JBIBUO010000044.1:0-5766 GCF_043079545.1 Streptomyces sp. NPDC015171 | reverse complement strand
CAGACCCCACACCGCAGCCGCCACCGGATCCACCACACCAGCCTCACCAGCAACAACCACCGCCCCCCGCGACACCACCACCAACCAGCCCCCACACGAGGACGCAAGGAACGACTGCACAGAAGCCAAAACACCAGCCGTCACGTCACGAACAGCCGCAGCATCCACGGAGGCCACAACGGGAACCTCCAAAACCTCCACCTCGACATCACCCGCACCACCGCGCACCGGCACAGACGACCACTCCACCCGGAACAACGACTCCCCGGCAGGACCGGAAGCCTTCAGCTGCTCCCCAGCAACCGCCCGCAGCACAAGCGACTCCACCGACGCCACCGGCACACCCTCACCATCGGCAAGGTCCAGCGACACCGATTCGGGGCTGATGGGCGTCATACGCACCCGCAGGCTGGTGGCTCCGGAGGCATGCAGCGTCACTCCGTTCCACGCGGCCGGCAGGACGATCTCGCCCTCCTCGGCCTTCCGCTCCATGAAGGCCCCGCAATGCAGGACCGCGTCGAGAAGCGCGGGGTGCAGACCGAACCCGGACGCCGCGTCGGTGTCCTCCGCCGGGAGCGCGACCTCCGCGTAGATGTCCTCTCCAAGGGTCCACAGCGAGTTGAGGCCCTGGAACAGCGGCCCGTACGCGTATCCAGCGGTCGCCTGGTCCGCGTAGAAACCGGTCAGGTCGACCGGCCGCGCACCCTCCGGGGGCCAGACCTCGAAGTCGGCGCCGGACGCCGACGCGTGCTCAACGAGCTGACCACTCGCGTGACGCACCCACTCCATGTCGACCTCGGCGTCATCCGGCCGCGAGTACACCGAAACCGACCGCGCACCGCCCGTGTCCTCACCGACCGACACCTGGATGCGTACCGCACCCTTCTCGGGGATCACCACCGGCGCTTCGATGATCAGTTCCCGCAGGGACCGCGCACCGACCTCGTCCCCGGCGCGAATCGCCAACTCCACCAGAGCGGCGCTCGGCAGCGACACCACACCCGAGACAACGTGATCCGCCAGCCACGGCTGCGCGGTGAGCGACAAGCGGCCCGTGGCCACCACGCCACCCGTGTCCGGGACACCGACCACGATGTCGAGCAGCGCGTGTCCGGTGGCCAGCGCCGGGTCGCCGCCGGACGATGTCGGGTTCAGCCAGTAGCGCTCGTGCTGGAAGGCATACGTCGGCAGACCCACACGCCGTGCGCCGGTGCCGGAGAAGACCTTCTCCCAGTCGACATCGACACCACGGGCGTGCATCCGGCCCAGAGCGTTCATCAGCGCCCCGTTCTCGGGCACATCCCGCCGCAGGGACGGCACACACCCCTCCGCGACCATCCCGGACAGCACACCATCGGGACCCAGCTCCAGGAACGTGGAGACCCCTTGCTCCCTCATGGCCTGCACACCGTCATGGAACCGGACGGTGCCCCGCACATGCTCCACCCAGTAGTCGGGAGAGCACAGCCGCTCCGGGTCCGCGAGTGCACCGGTCAGGTTCGACACCACCTGCACAGAAGGCTCGCGATACGTCAGTCCGGCCGCGACCGCACGGAACTCTTCGAGCATGGGATCCATCAGGGGCGAGTGGAACGCGTGCGAGACCCGCAGCCGCTTCACCCGACGACCCTCGAAGCCGGCCACCACCGCCTCGACCTCGTCCTGGACACCCGACAGCACCAGCGATGTCGGCCCGTTGACAGCGGCGATGCTCACGCCATCGGTCAGCAGCGGCGTGACCTCGTCCTCCGCCGCCTCCACCGCGACCATCACACCACCGGCCGGCAACGCCTGCATCAACCGACCACGCGCCACCACCAATGCCGCCGCATCCTCCAGCGACCACACACCCGCCAGATACGCCGCGGTCACCTCACCGATCGAATGACCCGCCAGGACATCGGCAGACACACCCCACGACTGCACGAGACGGAAGAGCGCCACTTCCACAGCGAACAGAGCCGGCTGCGCATACCTGGTCTCGTCGAGCAGATCCCCGCCCTCGAAGACCAGCTCCTTCAGCGAACGGCCAAGCCCCTCGTCCACGGCCGCGCACACCTCGTCGAAGGCATCCGCGAACACCGGGAACCTCGCGTGCAGTTCACGGCCCATGCCGACCCGCTGCGAACCCTGGCCCGTGAACAGGACGCCCACACGACCCGCGACCACGGGCTCCGCTCGCAGCGACGCGAGTTCCTCCCGCGCCTCCTGCATCGAACCGGCAACCACCACCGCACGGTGGTCGAAACGCGCACGCGTCGTCGCCAGCGAATAGGCCACATCAGCCAGATTGAGCCCGGCACCGTCGCCCAGGAATTCCGCAAGCTGCGCCGCCTGGGCACGCACTGCCTCCGATGACCTGCCGGACAGCACCAGCGGCACCATACCGTCCGGCTCCACCGCACGCTCCACCGGAGCCGCGGGCTCGACCCCCTCCAGAATCACATGCGCGTTCGTCCCGCTGATTCCGAACGCCGACACACCCGCCCGGCGAGGACGATCCACCTCAGGCCAGGCCCGCGACTCGGTCAGCAGCTCCACCGCACCGGCCGACCAGTCCACCTTCGGCGAAGGAGCATCCACATGCAGCGTCTTCGGCAGCACACCATGACGCATCGCCTGCACCATCTTGATCACACCCGCCACACCCGCGGTGGCGCCGGTGTGTCCGAGGTTCGACTTCAGGGCGCCGATCATCAGCGGGCGGTCCTCGGCGGAGCGCTCCTGGCCGTACGTCGCGATCAGTGCCTGCGCCTCGATCGGGTCGCCCAGCGACGTTCCCGTACCGTGCGCCTCCACCGCGTCGACGTCGGCCGCCGACAGACCGGCGTTCGCCAGCGCCTGCCGGATCACACGCTGCTGCGATGGGCCGTTCGGAGCCGTCAGGCCATTGGACGCGCCGTCCTGGTTCACCGCACTGCCCCGGACGACCGCCAGCACCTCATGGCCGTTGCGGCGGGCGTCCGACAGCCGCTCCAGCAGGAGGACGCCGACGCCTTCCGCCCATCCCGTGCCGTCCGCGCCCTCGGCGAACGCCTTGCAGCGTCCGTCGGGGGCCAGGCCACGCTGTCGTGAGAACTCGACGAAGACGCCGGGGCTGGACATCACGGCGACGCCGCCGGCCAGGGCGAGCGAGCACTCGCCGCTGCGCAGGGCCTGCATCGCGGAGTGCATCGCCACCAGCGACGACGAGCAGGCGGTGTCGATGGTGAGCGCCGGTCCCTCCAGGCCCAGGACGTACGAGACGCGGCCGGAGGCGACGCTGCCTGCGCTGCCCGTCAGGGCGTAGCCCTCGGTGCCCTCGGCGCCGCCGCCGAGGCGCGGTGTGTAGTCCTGGGCTCCCATGCCGGTGAAGACACCGACGTCCTTGCCGCGCAGTGACGTCGGGTCGATGCCCGCGCGTTCGAAGACCTCCCAGGAGGTCTCCAGCAGGAGCCGCTGCTGCGGGTCCATCGCGAGCGCCTCACGGGGGTTGATGCCGAAGAAGCCGGCGTCGAAGTCGGCGACTCCGTGCAGGAAGCCGCCCTTGCGGACGTAGGTCGTGCCAGGGGCGTCGGGGTCGTCGGAGAGGAGTGCGTCCAGGTTCCAGCCGCGGTCGGCCGGGAAGTCGACGAGCGCGTCGCGGCCCTCGACGAGCAGGGTCCACAGGTCCTCGGGCGAGGTCACACCGCCGGGGAGACGGCAGCTCATGGAGACGATCGCGATCGGATCGTCGGTCACGGGGGACGGTGCGACGGCGGGCGGGGCCGCGGCGGCACGGTCACCGACGAGTTCCGTGCGCAGGTGGTCGGCCAGCGCCCTGGGGTTCGGGTAGTCGAAGACGAGGGTGGCGGGCAGCCGCATGCGTGTGGCGGCGTTGAGGCGGTTGCGGAGTTCCACCGCGGTGACCGAGTCGAAGCCGATCTCCTTGAACGCCCTGTCCTCCTCGACGCCTTCGGCGTCCGTGTGGCCGAGGACGGCTCCGGCCTCGGTCCGCACGAGGCGCACCAGCAGGCGTTCCTGCTCGGCCGGTGAAAGTTCCAGCAGTTCGGTACGGAGGGCGGACACGTCGGTGTCGGGGCGGTCCTCGGTGCCGGCGGCGAGGAGTTCGGTGACCTCGGGCAGGCCGCGCAGCAGCGGGCGGGGACGGGAGAGGGTGAAGGCCGGGGCGAAGCGGGTCCAGTCGATGCCGCCGACGACCACGTGGGTCTCGTCGTGCTCGACGGCCTGCACCAGGGCGGTGACGGCGAGGCGGGGCTCCATCAGTGTGACGCCCAGCTTGGCGAACTCGCTCGCCATCGACGCGTCGACCATGCCGCCGCCGTCCCAGGCGCCCCAGGCGATGGAGGTGGCGGTCAGCCCGCGGGCCCGGCGGTGCTGGGCCAGCGCGTCGAGGTAGGCGTTGGCCCCGGCGTAGGAGGTGAGACCGTTGCTGCCCCAGGCGGTGGCGCCGGAGGAGAAGAGGACGAAGGCGTCGAGTTCGCGGTCGCCGAGCAGGTCGTCCAGGTGGCGGGCGCCGGCGATCTTGGCCCGGCCCATCTCGGCGAACTCCTCGACCGTGAGCCCGGACAGGGGTGATTCGGTCTGGGGCGAGCCGGCGAGGTGCAGGACCGCGGTCAGCGGCAGTTCGGCGGGTACGGCGTCGAGGACGGCGGCGACCTCGTCGCGGTCGGCGATGTCGCAGGCGGTGATGGTGACCTGGGTGCCGAGGGCCTCCAGGTCGGCTCGGAGTTCACCGGCGCCGGGGGCGTCGGGGCCGCGGCGGCTGGTCAGCACCAGGTGTTCGGCGCCGGCCTCGGCCAGGCGGCGGGCGACGTGGGCGCCCGTGCCGCCGGTGCCGCCGGTGATCAGGACGGTGCCGCGCGGGGTCCAGGGCTTGGTGGCCGGGGCGCCGTCCAGCGGGGCGCGGCGCATGCGGCGGGCGTGCAGGCCGTCGGGGCGTACGGCGAGCTGGTCCTCGTCGTCCGCTCCGGACAGGGCGGTGCACAGCAGGTCGAGGGTGTGCGGGTCGGGTTCGTCGGTGCCGGAGGGCAGGTCGACGAGGCCGCCCCAGGTGCGCGGGTTGTCCAGTGCCAGGACGGTGCCGATGCCCCACATGACGTGCTGGGAGACGTCGGTCAGCTCGGCGGGGTCGGCGACGGCGACGCCGCCGGCCGTGACCGCCCACAGGGGCGCTTGGATTCCGGCGTCGCCGAGGGCTTGGACGAGGGTGACGGTGCCGATCGTGCCGCGCGACCAGGTGGTGTGCGCGGGGTGCGGTCGTCCGTCGAGTGCGAGGAGCGACACGATTCCCGTGAAGGGCTGGTCGGGCAGGGCGGCGGCCAGCGTCTCCCGGTCGGTGTGGTCGGTGTCGATCTCGACGCGCACGGTTTGCGCGCCGCGCTCGGCGAGTCCGGCGGCGACGGCCTCGGCGAGCGGGCCGGCGTCGGTGCCGACGGCTATGAGCCAGGTGCCGGAGAGGGTGCCGGTGGTGTCGATCCGGTCCCAGCCGAGGTGGTAGCGCCATCCGTCGACGACGGACCGTTCCTGCCTGCGGCGGCGCCAGGAGGAGAGTGCGGGCAGCACTTCATCGAGTACGGAGGCCTTGAGCTGGAGGTCGTCGACGAGGGTGTCGGTGTCGCCGGCTTCGATCGCGGCCCAGAAGGCGGCGTCGACGGGGTCGGCCTCGACGGCGGGAGTGTCGTTCGCATCGAGCCAGTAGTGCTGGTGTTGGAAGGGGTAGGTCGGCAGCTCCACCGGACGCGCCGACCCCGCGTCGAACGCCGCCTTCCAATCAACATCCACACC
>NZ_JBIBUO010000043.1:0-6288 GCF_043079545.1 Streptomyces sp. NPDC015171 | reverse complement strand
CACCGCCAGCCGCTCAGCCAACGAATCACCCCCAACCCCACCAGCCACCGCCACACCACCACGCGCCACACGACGCGGAACACGCACCAACCCGCGCAGAACTGGCGGTAGTTGACCATTGCGTGCCTGCTCGGTCAGGGCGGCGAAGTCGAACTTCAGCGGTACGAGGGTGGACGCCTCACCGGAGAGGGCCGTGTCGAGCAGGGCCATACCGTCCTCGGTGGACAGCGGGAGTACTCCGCCCCGGCCCATGCGGGCCTGGTCCGAGTCGCTCATCGTCGCGATCATGCCACCGGACTCGGCCCAGAGGCCCCAGGCCAGTGCAAGGGCGGGCAGCCCCTGTGCACGCCGCCACTGGGCGAACGCGTCCAGGAACGCGTTCGCCGCCGAGTAATTGCCCTGGCCCGGACCACCGATCACACCGGCGGCCGAGGAGAACAGGACGAACGCCGAGAGGTTCATCTCGCGTGTCAGCTCGTGCAGTGTCAGCGCGGCATCGACCTTGGGCCGGAAGGCGGCGCCGATCCGCTCCTGCGTCAGGCTCGCGATCACACCGTCGTCGAGGACTCCCGCCGCGTGCACGATGCCGGTCAGCGGCGCGTCGGGCGAGACCGCCGCGAGAAGTTTCTTCACCGCCCTGCGCTTGGACATGTCGCACGCCATCACGGTGACGGTCGCTCCGGCGGCCTCCAGTTCGGCCTTCAGCTCCCCGGCGCCGGGCGCCTCCGGTCCGCGGCGGCTGGTCAGCAGGAGGTGGCGCACGCCGTACGCGGCCACGAGATGCCGGGCGACCAGGCCGCCCAGCGTTCCGGTGCCGCCGGTGACGAGGACCGTGCCCGCGGGGTCCAGGGCCAGCCCGGCTCCGGAGTCAGCAGCGGCCCGCACCAGCCGGGGTATGTGGACGACGTCGGCGCGCACCGCCACCTGAGGCTCCCCGGTGGCCAGTACGCCCGCCAGGGCCGGCCGGGACGCCTGGACCTCGTCCACGTCCATGAGGAGGACGCGGTCCGGGTTCTCGGCCTGTGCCGCGCGCACCAGGCCCCAGACCGCGGCGCCAGCCGGATCGGTCACCTCGGTGTCGCCGGAGACACCGACCGCGCCGCGCGTCACGACGAGCAGACGGGACGATTCGAGTTCCGGCGCGGCGAGGAAGGCCTGGAGGATGCCGAGCACACGGCCGACCAGACCGCGGACGCGTTCGGGGCTGACGACACCGTCGACGGCGTCCACGGCCAGTACGTCCGGCATCGACGCGCCGGAGCGCACCAGCTCCTCGACGTCCATGGCCATGGAGACCGTGTGCGGGACGACCGCGGCGACGGCGCCGGTGGTCGCTTCGGCGGGCAGCGCGGTCCATTCGACGGAGAACAGGGAATCCGTGCCGGGGCCGGTCCGGCCGGCGGCCTTGACCTGCTCTTCGGCGACCGCCCGCAGGACGAGGGACTCGACCGATGCCACCGGGGCGCCTTCGCCGTCGGCGAGTTCCAGCGACACCGATTCGGGGCCGGTGGGCGTCATACGGACCCGCAGGCTGGTGGCGCCGGAAGCGTGCAGCGTCATGCCGTTCCACGCGAACGGCAGGATGAGCTTGCCCTCCTCGGCCTCGCGTTCCGTGAAGGCTCCGCAGTGCAGGACCGCGTCGAGAAGCGCGGGGTGCAGACCGAACCCGGACGCCGCGTCGGTGTCCTCCGCCGGAAGCGCGACCTCCGCGTAGATGTCCTCTCCGAGGGTCCACAGCGAGTTCAGGCCCTGGAACAGCGGCCCGTACGCGTATCCGGCGGTCGCCTGGTCCGCGTAGAAGCCGGTCAGGTCGACGGGCTGCGCACCTTCGGGGGGCCAGGCCGCGAAGGTCGGGTCCGGAGCCGGCGCTTCCTCATCGAGCTGGCCAGTGGCGTGACGCACCCATGGCATGACGGATTCGGTGTCGTCCGGCCGTGAGTACACCGCGACCGGCCGGACACCATTCGCCTCCTCGCCGACCGACACCTGGATGCGTACCGCACCCTTCTCGGGGATCACCACCGGCGCTTCGATGATCAGCTCACGCAGGGACCGCGCGCCGACCTCGTCCCCGGCGCGGACCGCGAGTTCCACGAGGGCGGTCCCCGGCAGCAGGACCGTGCCGGACACGGAGTGATCCGCCAGCCACGGGTGCGCTGCCAGGGAGAGTCGTCCGGTGCACACGACACCACCGGTGTCGGGAACACTGATCACCGTGTCGAGCAGCGGATGTCCGGTGGCCAGCGCGGGGTCCCCGCCGGAGGAAGTCGGGTTCAGCCAGTAGCGCTGGTGCTGGAAGGCGTACGTGGGCAGGGCCACGCGGTGTGCGCCGGTGCCGGAGAAGACCTTCTCCCAGTCGATGCCGACGCCGCGGGTGTGGAGTCGGCCCAGGGTGGTCATCAGGGCCCGGTCCTCGGGCGTGTCCCGCCGCAAGGAGGGCACGCAGTCTTGGGCGACCATGCCGGACAGGACGCCGTCGGGGCCCAGCTCCAGGAAGGTGGACACCTTCTCCGCGCGCATGGCACGGACGCCGTCGTGGAAGCGGACCGTGCCGCGTACATGCTCCACCCAGTACTCGGGCGAGCACAGCCGCTCCGGGTCCGCGAGTTCACCGGTCAGGTTCGACACCAGCGGCAGGGAGGGCTGGTGATAGGTCAGTCCGGCCGCGACCGCACGGAACTCCTCCAGCATCGGATCCATCAGGGGCGAGTGGAACGCGTGGGAGACTCGCAGCCGTTTCACCCGACGACCCTCGAAGCGGGCGACCATTGCTTCGACCTCGTCCTGGACGCCGGACAGCACCAGCGATGTCAGCCCGTTGACGGCGGCGATGCTCACGCCATCGGTCAGCAGCGGGGTGACCTCGTCTTCCGTCGCCTCCACCGCGACCATCACACCACCAGCCGGCAACGCCTGCATCAACCGGCCACGCGCCACCACCAGGCTCGCAGCGTCCTCCAGCGACCACACACCCGCCAGATACGCCGCCGTGACCTCACCGATCGAATGACCGGCGAGGCAGTTGGGGCGCACGCCCCAGGACCGTACGAGGCGGAAGAGCGCGACCTCGATGGCGAAGAGGGCGGGTTGGGCGTATCGCGTCTCGTCGATCAGCTCCTCGCCTTCGAAGACGAGGTCCTTGAGCGAGCGGCCCAGGCTCTTGTCGACCGCCGCGCACACCTCGTCGAAGGCGTCCGCGAACACCGGGAACTTTGCGTGCAGTTCACGGCCCATGCCGACCCGCTGCGATCCCTGGCCCGTGAACAGGACGCCCAGACGCCCGGGGACCACGGACTCGGCGCGCACCGAGGCGAGACCGTCGCGGGCCTCCTGTGCCGAACCCGCGACCACCACCGCACGGTGGTCGAAGCGAGCACGCGTCGTGGCGAGTGAGTACGCCGTGTCCGTCAGGCTCTGCTCCGGGTGCGAATGGAGGTGGTCGGCCAGGCGCCGAGCCTGAGCACTCACCGCATCGGCCGTCCTGCCGGACAGGACGAGGGGGACGACCCCGTGCGGTGTGGTCGGCTCGGAAGCGTCTTCCTGGATGGCTTCCTCGGCAACTTCCTCGATGGCTTCCAGGATGACGTGCGCGTTGGTACCGCTGATGCCGAAGGAGGAGACCGCCGCTCGACGCGGACGGCCTTCCGCCGTCTGCCACTCCCGCGACTCGGTCAGCAGCTCCACCGCGCCCGCCGACCAGTCCACCTTCGGCGAGGGCTCGTCCACGTGCAGCGTCTTCGGCAGCACACCATGCCGCATCGCCTGCACCATCTTGATCACACCCGCCACACCGGCCGCGGCCTGCGCATGACCGATGTTCGACTTCAACGACCCCAACCACAGCGGACGGTCATCACCGGGCCGCTCCTGACCGTACGTCGCGATCAGCGCCTGCGCCTCGATCGGGTCGCCCAGCGACGTTCCCGTACCGTGCGCCTCCACCGCATCGACGTCGGCCGCAGACAGACCCGCACTCGCCAACGCCTGCCGGATCACACGTTGCTGCGAAGGACCATTCGGAGCCGTCAACCCATTGGACGCACCGTCCTGGTTCACCGCACTGCCCCGGACGACCGCCAGCACCTCATGACCGTTACGCCGCGCGTCCGACAGCCGCTCCAGCAGGACCAGACCCACACCCTCGGCCCACGACGTACCGTCCGCACCCGCCGCGAACGACTTGCACCGCCCGTCCGCCGCCAGACCCCGCTGCCGCGAGAACTCGATGAAGCTTCCGGGCTGGGCCATGACGGCGACGCCGCCGGCCAGCGCGAGCGAGCACTCGCCGCCGCGCAGGGCCTGCATCGCGGAGTGCATCGCCACCAGCGACGACGAACACGCCGTATCCACGGTCACCGCCGGACCCTCGAAACCGAAGGTGTACGACACCCGGCCCGAGACGATGCTGCCGGCTGCCACGGCCGCCTCGTAGTCGTGGTACATCACACCGGCGAAGACACCCGTACGGCTGCCCTTCAGCGAGGTCGGATCGATCCCGGCCCGCTCCAGCACCTCCCACGACATCTCCAGCAGCAGGCGCTGCTGCGGATCCATCGCCAACGCCTCACGCGGGCTGATTCCGAAGAACGCCGGGTCGAACTCCCCCGCGTCGTGGAGGAAGCCGCCCTCCCGCACGTAGGACTTGTCGGCCAGGCCGGGAGTGGGGTCGTAGATCCCGTCGATGTCCCAGCCCCTGTCCTCCGGGAACGGTGTGATGCCGTCACGCTCCTCGACCACGAGACGCCACAGGTCCTCCGGCGAGGAGACGCCACCGGGCAGTCGGCACGCGGCCGACACGATCGCTATCGGCTCGGACGAGGCCGCAAGGGCCCGGTCGCGCTCCTCCTTGAGCTGCTCGTTCTCCGTGAGCGAGGCGCGCAGTGCCGCGACAAGCTTGTCCTGGGACACAGACATTCTTGGATTCCTCCGTAGGCCGCGACGGGCTCAGTTGTTGGTGTTGCCCATCGCGCGTTCGATGAGGTCGGCGACGTCCATGTCAGCGATCAGGTGCGCCGCGTTCTGTGGTGCTTGCGAGGCGGCGGCGGTGGCCGTACCGGCGTCTGCGGCTCCAGGGGCCGCAGCCACCAGATGCATCAACTGCCGCAGCACACCAAGCTCTTCGAGTCGCTTGAGCGGGACGGAGGCGAGGGCCTTGCGTAGCCCGGCCTCGTCCACGTCGTTCAGCTCCACGGTCTCGGTCACAGTGTCAGGAATCAGTTCCGCCCGCAGGTGCTCGGTGATCGCGGCGGGTGACGGATAGTCGAAGATCAGCGTGGCCGGCAGCTGGATGCCCGTCACCCCGGCCAGCCGGTTGCGCAGCTCGACAGCGGTGAGCGAGTCGAATCCCATTTCACTGAACGCCTGTCCCGGAACGATGTTCTCGGCGTCGGTGTGTCCGAGTACGACGGCGACCTCGTCGCGGACCAGATCCAGCAGCGCTTCGGCCTGCTCCTCCTCCGGGAGTACGGCCAGCCGGGCCGAGAGGGAGTCGATGCGGGCAGGTCCGCCCGCGGCGGCAGCACGCCGGGGTCGGCGGACCAGGCCCTGCAACATCGGAGCCAGTTGGCCCGCTCCCGCTTGTGCGGCGAGAGCGGAGAAGTCGAACTTGACGGGGATGAGGGCGGGTTCGTCGGCGGCGAGGCCGGTGTCGAAGAGTGCCATGCCCTCCTCGGCGGACAGCGGCCGGATACCACTGCGCCGCATACGCGCCTGATCCGACTCCCCGAGCGAGCCCGTCATCGCACTCGACTCACCCCACAAACCCCACGCCAGCGACACCGCCGGCAAACCCTGAGAACGGCGCCACTGCGCGAACGCGTCCAAGAACGCGTTGGCGGCCGAGTAGTTGCCCTGTCCCGGACCACCGAGCGACCCGGAGGCGGAGGAATAGAGGACGAAGGCGTCCAGGTCCAGGTCCCGCGTCGCCTCGTGCAACGCCAGCGCCGCATCCACCTTCGGCCGGAACACCCCAGCCAACCGCTCCGGCGTCAGACCCGCGATCACACCATCATCCAGCACACCAGCGGTATGAACCACACCCGCCAACGGCGCACCACCAGGCACCCGCGCCAGCAACTCCGCCAACGCCACCCGATCAGCCACATCACACGCCGCCACAACCACATCCGCGCCGGCCCGCTCCAACTCCTCCCGCAATTCCACCGCGCCAGCAGCCTCCGCACCCCGACGGCTGGCCAGCACCAGACTGCGCACCCCATGCACCGCCACCAGATGCCGGGCCACCACAGCACCCAACGTGCCAGTACCACCCGTCACCAGCACCGTCCC
>NZ_JBIBUO010000042.1:0-6664 GCF_043079545.1 Streptomyces sp. NPDC015171 | reverse complement strand
ACGACATCGCCCGCGACCTCACCATCTGGTTGGCCGCCCGCGACTTCCCCCGACGGCCAACCAAACAGGGCAGCGATTTCTAAAACACGCTCTAGTCGCTGGCGCGCTCGGCGAGGGTGTGGGCGACAAGGGCGTTGGCGTGTCCGTGGCCGAGGCCGTGCTCGGCCTTGAGCCATGTCACGAGTTCCATGTGCTTGGCCAGGGGCGACGTGCGGATCAACGCCTTCCACTCCTCGATCGGGCGGCCGTACTTCTTCTCGATCGACGGGAAGTAGCTGGCGGGGCCTGTCACCGGTGCGGTCATGACGAACCATCCTGTCTGTCTGAGTGCGGGGTCTCGGGTTGGTGCCTTCGAGTGCCTTCGAGTGGGAGCTGGAGCCGCTACCGCCGTGAGGTGGGCGCTGGGCCGGCCAGCCGGGTGGTGGCTGCGGTGAGCGCGAGCAGGCCGAGGCAGGCTGCGGCGGTGAAGGCCGCCACGGTGGCGGCGGATGCGGCGAACCCGGTGATGATCACTAGCGGCAGCAGGCGGTAGGCCAGGGTCCAGCCGCGCTGGCCGTGGGCAGCGAAATGTCGGGCCAGCACGAGGAACGCGGCGCACAGTGCGAGGTAGCCCACGGTGCCGCTGAGCATGTGGACCGTTCCGTGCCCGCTCAGCGTGGCGGGACCGGCGGGCGTGCCGGCGGGGAAACCCGCACCGGGGTCTGCCTTGAAGGCTCCGGCGAGCAGGAAGGACGCACCGAAGACGCCGACCAGGCGCGGCCCCCAGATGCCGCCGGTGGTGCGGCCCATCGTCCGCCGCATTCCCACCGCGCCGGCAGCGACCAGGGTGCCGGTGACCAGGAAGCTGGCGACCTGGATCCAGCCCAGCGAACCGAGACTGAGCTGGCTGATGGCGTTGCGGCTGAAGTCGAAGCCGGTACGCGTCAGTCCCTCGGTCACTCCCACCGACAGGAACAGCGGTCCTGCCACCGTCCCGCAGGCGAGTAGCGCGCGGGTGGCGAACGGAGCCGAGGCAACACGGCTGGTAGCCGGTGTACGGATCGCCTGAGCCATATGGAATCCCCCTAAACCGAAGTCGCGGCCAGAACTGGACTGTCTAGTACTGGCGAACTGGACGGTACAGTACTGGCAGCAGAACTGGACTGTCCAGTACCGATGCTAGGAGGAGGGGACATGGAAGCGAACGAACCCGGCGGACGCTCGGCCCGCAAGCACCAGGCGGTCATGGAGGCCGCCACAAAGGTCTTCATGGAGAAGGGCTACGCCGGCACGAGCATGGACGACATCGCCAAGCTGGCCGCCGTGTCCAAGCAGACGGTCTACAAGCACTTCGCCGACAAGGAGAAGCTGTTCGCCGAGATCGTCCTGGCCACCACCGACCGGATCGAGGCAGTGATCGATTTGGTGGCCGGCGTCCCCGTCGACGCGGACGCGCTGGAGGAGAACCTGCTTAGGCTGGCCCGCCAGTTCCTGACGACGCTCACGCAGCCGCAGGTGCTCCAACTGCGGCGTCTCATCATCGCTAACGCGGATGCTTTCCCCGACCTGGGCGCCACCTGGTACGAGCAGGGATTCGAGCGGGTACTGGCCACCCTGGCCGACACCTTCCACCGTCTGGCCGACCGGGGCCTACTGCGGATCGACGACCCTCTCCTGGCCGCCAACCACTTCGCTGGCCTGCTGCTGTGGATCCCGGTGAACAAGGCCATGTTCCACGGCAGCCCACAGCACACCCAGCCCGAACTCGACCACTACGCCGAAGCGGGAGTCCGGACCTTCCTCGCCGCATACCGCTGATCCCCGCCGAACCGGACACCCCCGGCGACGTGAGCGCCCCCAGACCACCGATCGCCGGTGCTGTCCAGCCCGTGAACATCTCGATTCCCAGCGAAAGCCGGCTGCCTCCCAAACCCGCGAGCGAATGCTGCCGTTATCGTGAACAAAGCCACCAAGTCCACAACCCGTGGCAATGCAATTTCTGTGCTTCAGGCCTTCATCTAGGCCACGGCCACGGTGAGCGTGTCAGGCCGGAGGGTGTGACGGCTAGCAGCAGCCGTGTGACGCCTGGGACCGGCCTTCGAATGTCATCGCTCTCCGGTCCGGCACCCGGACCGGAGACCAGCGGCACCCCAAGCAGGAGACGGAGCAGCGCCCCGGACCCTCTCGGATCCGGGGCGCTGCTCCGTGATCAGATTCCGACGTACGCAACGATGGTGATCTGCCAAAGGGCCGTGACGTAGTAGATGACGCGGACTCTGTCGACGTCATCGACGTGGTCGCGCAGCAGGGTGTCGGGCACTGGGGTGCCCAGCTCGGGGTTGACGCTGATCGCAACGATCGCACGGTCCAGGCGGTGCGTCTCGCTCGCAGTGAGCTTCGCCAGCTGGCTCAGCGCGGGCTCCACCAGGACGACCTGGGACCGGCGCGGCGCATGCTCAGGCGACACGGGGCTGCTCACCGGCGAGGCGCTCCAGGTGGACGTCGCGGGCTTCCTCCCACAGCACGCCCGTCTCCGGAGACGGGTAGCCGTTGGCGGCGACGTCCTCCAGCACCGAGGCGAGGACGTCGACTCGCCCGCGCTGGTCGGCCGCGTACGCGCGGGCGGAAGCGGCGGCGTGCTCATCGAGGGGCTGGCGGTCGGGCAGGGCTCTGCAGGGCGCGGGGCCGCCGCTTCCGGCCCGATGCCGATCGAGACGGAAAGTGATCACCAGTCGGTGGGGTGTCACGCTGTCGCGCTTGTCACGCGGAAACGGCCCGGAGGGGGGTGTCCTGCCTCATAGAAGGTTGACCGATCTCACCGAAGACTGACCGCAAATGAAGCGTGATCGAGACATCCCGCCGGCAGCCTGATGGCGTGTACGACTTCCCCGGGCAAGGGCTTCGCGACGCGATCACGGCGGTGGAATCGCCGACCTGGTCCGTGAGAAGAGTGGCCAGTGAGCCTTTTCCAACCTGTTCGCCGCGAGCGTGGTGCTCGGCTGGTCATGCACCTTCGGTATCAAGTCGCTCCGCGGACTGGAGCAGGTACTCGGGCAGTTTTGAACTGGCCGCCAACACCTCGATGCCGATGAGGCGGCCCTGCTCGTCGAAGTCGAGGTTGATCATGCCGTCGACGTCCACTGGATCGCAGGGATACATGCGCGCGGACTTCATGCGGGCCTGCGGTTCGGTGAGGTGTACGTACGCTGCGTTGACGGTCTTGTCATAGGTGACTCTGACGTCTGTCACGGTGAGCGGTCTCCCTTGCTGGCATGGATGGTGGCGCTGTCCTTGTCCATGCCTCCGGCCGCAGCGATCTCAGGCTGCCGTGGCGAGGTGCAAGGCCAGGACGGCTTTGACGATGTCGGTGATGCGGGTGGTGCTGCAACGGAGTTTGTGCAGCCGGCAAGGACGGCGGGCGGGCCACCGGCGTCCGGAGCGGCACTGGACGCAGCGGCATCGCCTTCACTCCGGGTAGGCGCGGGCTGACTGCTCGGCGTACCGCCAGTGGGTCGTGGCGCGTTTGCCGTTGAGCAGACCAGCGGCAGCCAGGACGGTCGCCCCCCGTGCAGACCGAGGCCACTCTGCGGCTCTCCCTGGCCAGGCGCCGGACATGGCCGACGATCCGCAGGTTGCCTGCCGCGGCCTCGTGGCCGAACCCTCCCGAGACGATCAGTGAGGCCAGCGGCCCCCGCAGCCGCTCCAGGGATCGCTGGCCCTGCAGCGTCAGTCCCGAGTCGCAGGTGATCGCACGGCTTCCCGGGGTGGCTACGCTCACGTCATAGGCGGGGTTGGCTCCGAGCCGGTTGGCGGTGACCAAGCTTGTCGTCACGCAAGCGATGTCCAGCAACTCGGCCTCGTCGTATCCGACGAGGACCACCACTCGTTCCTCCATGGCCAGGACCCTGTGTCGGAACCCGGCAGGCGCTGCGATTTGCGCGCGCGGGCTGTGGCCATCTGTGCGCGGGCCAGGTCCGCGACATTCACGACGGAAGCGTGTCCACGGCGGCGGGCGTCACCAGTGCCCTGGAGCTCACCTTCGCCTTCATCGAGGAGGACCACGGCGCGGAGTTGGCGCGCTCAGTGGCCCGCGGCCTGGTCACCTATCTGCAACGGCCGGGCAACCAGGCACAGATGAGCATGTTCACAGCGACACCAGAACTCACGAACAGCCTGGTCAGGCGAGTCGTCGACCACATCGCCAGCCCTTGGCCGGCGACCTGACCGCAACCGCACTGGCAGCCGAGGCGGGGGTGAGCGAACGCTACCTGACCCGCCTGTTCATCGACCACCTTGGAAAGGCGCCAGGCCGATTCGTCCGCGACGCACGCATCGAAGCCGCCGCTTACCTCCTGGCTTCCACCTCCATACCCGTGGCGAGCGTGGCCGCACAATGCGGCTTCACAACCGCTGAAACGCTCCGCCAGGCATTCGTCAGCCGTTACGGGACACCGCCTTCGCGCTACCGGGCAACGCAAAGCACACCCGCTACCTGACAGGGGCACCCCGCTCCCCCACCAGGAACGACCACCCACCAGAGGCCAGCCAGCGCTGAGCACCCCACCCACCGCGATGAGCGACGCGGCGTGGACTGGATCGTTGTCTTCGATGACCTGGTGCTGCTCGTCGAAGTGAAGTCCACACGCCCGACCCAGCAGCTACGCCTCGGCGTGCTGGACCGCACCAACGCAGCTCTGCGCCAGATCAAGAAGGTGTTCAGGCTCAGGCGCCACAGGGCGGGGTGTGTGTGCGTACGCGCCCGGGTCGAGGGCCGTCAGTCCTGTTCGACAGCCATTCGTTCCAGGAGTTTCAGCAGGGGCAGGTCGGCTGTAATCGCGTCGACGGCGTTGCCGAAGTCATTGAGGATGAGGTGCGCCACGTCCGATCCTTCGCCCAGAAGGTCACCGAGCGCCAGGGCGAACGACTCTTGCAGTGGCTCGACGCGGTCATCGCCGGCCTGACGTTGCTCTGGAGCCCCGGCGTCGTCGAAGGACACGTCCCCTTACTCCAATCTAGAACCTTATGGCGCGTTTGTTTATTGATTGGATGGTTTATCCGTACGGCAGGGTGCTGTTCATTGCTGGGCGTCGAGCGTCAACCGGACGATGTCGCCTAGACGTTCGGCCATCGAGGACGGATCGTGGCCGAAGTAGGCGCAGCCGGTGCCGTGGAGCACCTCCAGCCAGTCTCGCCAGGTCTCCGGGCCGTTGCAGCAGCCCCGCCCGACGAAGACAGTGTCGGTGGTGTTGTCGGTCACCCGGAAGCCGCCGGCGGCGAACGGACCAGGCATGGTGAGCAGCCCGTGCGGGAATGTGCCGAGCGGGTCGGTCGGGTACGGCCCGGGCTCCCCCTCCGGCTCGAAGTCGTTGCAGTCGGCGATCCACGTAACCACCGTGCCGACCTCCGCCGGAGTCAGCTCCCCGTTCAGCACGGGGTAGCCATCTGACTCGTGCTCGCCAACCGGCCAGAGCTCGAAGTCGTCGGCAGCGGAGATCTCCGAAACGGACCGCGCGGCTCGAGGCGAGTGGAGACCACTTTGTGCAGCTCAGAGCCGGTGCAGATGCCAGCATCGTGTGCAACGCCTGTGGCGCTACTTGTGATGGCGCTCGTTCCGCAACTCCTGCCCCCGGTCGCAGTAGGGTCTGCCCCACTGTCGTCCAGGGGGCTTGTCGGAGTGCCTGGGCCCGGCGCCGCATGATCGGCTGTCCGCACGTTATTCGCGTGGCGGAAGGTGGACAGGTGAGAGTCCGGATCGGGTACTCGGCATGGATCGTGGGCGTGGTGCAGTTCTTCGTCATCCATTGGATTGCCGAGTCGGCTTGGGCCAGACCGTATAGCTGGGCGGGGAACAACATCAGCGACTTAGGTAACGCTCACTGCGCTCTGCAGCCAGATCCTGAGCCGCGGTATATCTGTTCCCCCGAGCACGGTCTGATGAATGTTTCGTTCGTCGCCCTGGGGGTGCTGTTCGTGGTAGGTGCCGCCCTGACCGGTGATGCCCTTTGGCACAGGGGACGGGCCGCTGCCGTGGCCCGTCTGCTGCTCGCCGGTGCCGGCGTGGGATTCGTGTTGGCCGGGCTGGCTCCTGCGGACGTCAACGAGAACCAGCATGTCTTGGGCGCCCTCTTGATCATGGCAGCGGGCAACATCAGTCTCGTCGTGGCGGGGTTCGGTCTGGCAGAACACGTACCGACCCCCCTGCGGTGGGGCACCAGCCTGCTGGGAGCCACAGCGATCACGGCCTTCGGGCTGTTCCTCTCCCGTCACTACCTCGGTCTCGGCATGGGAGGTATGGAACGGGTCGCCGCTCTTCCTCTTCTGTTCTGGGCGCTGGCTGTCGGCGTTCGTGGTCTCATTCGTCGAGCGGGTCGTATGCAAGAGGCGATGCCGGCAGAACGTCTCAGCCGCGCTGGTTGAAGGCTCTGGTCAGATCTCGGGTGGCCGCTCGGGCGGCGTCGAGATCAGCCCCGGCTTCGTCAAGCGCGCCAACCAGGTGGACGTTCTGTTTCCACTGGTGGGTCGTCGTCGTCCTGACCCTGGCCCCTGCCGCTGTGGCGGGCGCCGGATGGCTCTACACCCGGCGCAAACAGGCTAGGGGGTGTTTTAGAAGTGGGCTTCGTTGTTCGCCCTGCGCCGTGATGATCGCGGTGTGGGGCGAGGGGATCTTTCTGACGAGCAGTGGGCG
>NZ_JBIBUO010000041.1:0-8442 GCF_043079545.1 Streptomyces sp. NPDC015171 | reverse complement strand
TTATCAACCTCCTGGCCACCGCATGCCCTTACATCACACCTACAAGCATATAAAATATGTGTTTCTTTCAGCAGGTCAGGGGCATATGCAAGTGCCGCGTGCCGCCATGCAGGGTTCCCCCAGCCCTGTCCCCCACGCACCGCAGCAACAACTCATGCGGTGCGACAACGGCTGGCGCTGATGTTGCAGCCCATCTGACTGAACGTCACCCCTGCGCGGAATGACGAACCGATTCGCCTGGACACACGGATGTGATGAGACGTCCGCGTCTACGGCGCCCCCGCACCGGGGCGAGCACTCTGCTCGCCGCCGCCATCCCGACCGCCGTGGTCGAACTCGGCTACCGGTTGAACCAGGCAGCATGGGGACTCGGCTACGCCACCGAAGATTCCCGGGCCCTGATCCACAAGGGGTTCACGGATCTGGAGGTCGAGCGGGTTACAGCGAACACGATGGCCGTCAACCCCCGGTCCCGCCGCGTCATGGAGAAGTCGCGCCTGCCCTTCATCCGGAACTTCACCGGGGACTGGCCGGAGGCTCTGTGCACGAGAACGAGAACCGACTGCGCCTCGGGTCGGGCATGAGTTCCGCCGCCCGCAGAACTCATGCCCGACCTGGGGCTAGCGCGGTCAGCGCGCCACAGGCGTAAGGGTTGGGGCTCGGCCGGATACGGCCGGGCCCCAAACGCGTAACCCGCCGAGCGGTTCGGAGGGATCGGGCTTATCGGACGCACCGCCGGGTACGTGAGACATACACCGGCCCCGCAGGCCCAGCAGTGGAACCCTGCTCCTCCTGTCTGCGGGGCCGCTGCCTGCCCTCTGGAGAAGGCCGACGACGCGGCCATGGTGAAGCAACTAGAGGGCCTCGAACGCCTCACGCAGAAGACCGAGAGCCGCGGTACGAACGCTGTGGGCGTGATCCGCGAAGGATCCATCTTGCTCAATGGTGGCCATCGTGGCCGCCTCGTTCAATGCACTTATGAGGGGCACCTATGAGGGACAGAGCTTCGGAGACGGCGGCCTGCTGAAAGACATCCACCCGGCGGCGAACGTCTCGGGCTCCCTGGCCCAGGGGTCCGGTTCCGGCGACTGACCTGCGATCGGGGCATACCGCCCTTCCCCTCGGGCGCCGACGATGTCGCGCAGGCGGTCAGCGTTGGCACCCCGCCCGGCGTGTCGGGGGCGTGTCGGGCAGGACGCTTCGGTCCACGGGGGCCGCCGCCATTTTCCCACTTGGACAGGCAGGCGCGGGAGACGCTGGTCTCGGCGGCGACGTGAGCAATCGGACGGGTGCGGCAGCGCTCGACGGGCCTGCGGCGTCCCTCGACGGTCAACGGGGCGTTCGCATGCGTCACCGGAGCACCTCGCTGCCCCGGCCGGCCACGACTACTGTGCGCAAGGGGAACGCGATGAGCAGCGCGACCGCGACGAGAAGCCCGCTCACCCACAGCGGCCCGAGGTCCCCGACCGCAGTGGTCAGGGTGGTTGCGGCGATGAGCGGTCCAGCGGCGGCACCGATGTTGAGTGCCGCGGTCGCGTAGGAGCCGGCCATCGTGGGGGCCCCGGCCGCCTCGTAGAGGATCCGTGTGATCAGGGTGCTGCCCAGCGCGAACGACAGCGCACCCTGGACGAACACGAGGACGAGCAGTGCGACCGGCCGGTCAGCCAGCACCGCCATGGCGGGCCAGCCGATGAGCAGCAGCGGGCCGCCGACGGCGAGGATCAGGCCGGGTCGCTGATCGGACAGCCGTCCGGCGACGGTGACGCCGACGAAGGAACCGGCGCCGAAGAGCACCAGGACGACAGAGATCCACAGCTCGCCCAGCCCGGCGGTGCTGGTCACGACCGGGGCGAGGAACGTGATGCCGGCGAAGGTCGCCGCATTCACCAGCGCGCCGAGCAGCACGACCACGAGCAACCGCCGACTCCCGAGCTGTGCGAGTTCCGCTCGCAGGGTCGGCCCCTCAGCCGTGACCTTCTGTCCACGACGCGCCGGGATGCCGGCGAGGATGCCGACGGCTGCGGGCAGGCAGAGCGCGGCGACGGCCCAGAACGTGGCCCGCCAGCCGAGGAGGGTACCGAGCACCGATCCCCCGGGGACGCCGGCGACCATGGCCACCGTGGTGCCCGACAGCAGCACGGCGAGCGCGCGCCCCTTCCGGTCGGCAGGGACCAGCGTGGCGGCGGTCGTCAGAGCGACGGCGAGGAACCCGGCGTTCGCGAGCGCCGCGACCACCCGGGTCGCGAACAGGACCGCGAAGTTCGCGGTGGCGGCGCCCAGGACGTGGGCTGACAGGAACACGAGGACGAACCCGAGCAGGCTCGACCGTCCGGGCCGCTTCCGGGCAAGCGCGGCCATGAGCGGGGCGCCGACGATCATGCCGGTCGCGTATGCCGAGGTGAGCGTGCCCGCTGCCCCGACGGTGACGCCGAGGCCTGAGGCGATGTCCGGCAGGAGGCCGGCGAGCATGAACTCCGAGGTGCCCATGGCGAAGACCGCCAGGGCAAGCAGGTACAACGGGAGAGGCATCGAGTGGGCTCCGAGGTGAGGAGAGGCACGAGAAGGTCATCTCGTCACCGCGGCCAGCCCCCAAGGCGCACGTCGCCCGACCGCAGAACGCGGCGCGACGACAGGCTGCGAGCTCAGTGGTTCAGGGGCTGACGGCGTGACCGAAAGCCCCCACCCTGTCTGACTCAGGACTCGACATGCCCCGCACGCTACCCGACCGACGCCCGCCGAGGCACCCCGGTTTCACCGGCATCGACCGATGCCACCAACGTCATGTCCCGCAACACCTAGGGCTTCTCTTATGGATCACGTCGGGCAAGCCATGGACCGTAGGATCGGGGCCCGTTGCCGCGTGAGGGGACTGGATGGTGGAGACTTCCTCGGCTTAAGTGCATGATCGTCCGGTTCGCCGACTGCGGCCCCTTTTTGCGGGCGCCGGCAGCATGGTGGTGAGCACGCACGACGGTGGAGTCCACCGCGACGACCCAGCCCAGGTCTTCCTCCCCGTCGGCCTGGGCGAGCAGACCGGTGAAGACGCGCTCCCAGGTGCCGTCGACAGCCCGGTTCCGTAGCCTGGTGCAGACACCCTTCCACGAGCCGTACTGCTCAGGCAGGTGCACCCACTGGGAGCCGGTCTGGAACTTCCACGCAATGCCGTCGATCACCTGCCGGTGATCACGCCACCGGCCGCCGCGTTTCGGCGTCCGGTCCGGTAGCAGCGGCTCAATCCGCGCCCATTGGGCGTCACTCGACGGGGCACGCCTGACCAACGATCCGATGATCCGAGAGAAACGCCCTGGCCGACGCCCACCCCGGCAGTCAGGACGCCCTGCTGCTCGCCGAGCCGCTGGTCGCCCGTGCGCCCGGGACGTAGACGGACGTAGCCGTTGGGAGCCGGCCCGTAAAAAGGCTTTGACGCGCGGTTCGCTGTTCGCCGAAGGTGAGCCGGACATGTGAAGCGGGTGGTTCGAACCGCTGTGCCGACGGCGGTCGCCTCGCGGTAGGGGAGTTGTGCATGATTGTCGTGTCGGCCGCTTCGGGAGCTTTCGGCCGGCTGGTCGTCGACCGGCTGCTGGAACGGTGCTCCGCCGACCGTGTCACAGCCGCGGTGCGCGACCCTGGCAAGGCCGCGGCTCTCGCCGCCCGCGGGGTGACGGTCCGTACAGGTGACTACGACGTGCCGGAGACGCTGCGTATGGCGTTCGAGGGCGCCGACCGGCTGCTGCTGATCTCTTCCCCCGAGCTGGACCCCGCCCGGCGTGCCGCCCAACACCGGGCGGCCGTCGACGCGGCCCGCGATGTGGGGGTCGGCTCGATCATCTACACCAGTTTCCTGGGAGCCGGCACCCAGGCCGACGGGGTCACCGCGGCTCATCACGCCACCGAACGCCACCTGGCGGCGAGCGGGCTGCCCCACACACTGCTGCGTCACCCCTTTTACAGCGAGGCGTTCCTCAGCCCGGACCTGCGCGATGCCGTCGCTTCGGGCGAGCTGGCCGACGGCACCGGCGGACGCGGCATCAACACCGCCCTGCGCCGTGACCTCGCCGAGGCCGCGGCCCGTGTCCTGACCGAGGACGGCCACCTCGGCCGCGCCTACGACTTCACCGGCAGCGTGTGGACCTACGAGGACCTCGCCGGCGCACTCAGCCGTCTCGGAGGCAGGCCCGTCGTGCGCCGGGACCGCGCCGGCCGCGCGCCCGGCGCCCAGGGCTGGCTGGAGGAACAGGTCCGGAGCGGCGCTCTGGAGCAGCAGACCGGCGATCTGCCGCGGGTTCTCGGCCGCCCGGCCACCACCCTCGACGAGGCCATCGCCGCCGTTCTCGCCCCGCATCCCTAGTTCGGCCACGACAACTCCGGGACTCCACCGCATATGTACGTCACGGTGTGCGACCCGGAGTGCACCTGCGCCGTTCCCGGCCCCGGCGAGCCGTGCGCGCGAACGCTGGTGCCGCAAGGCGGAGGGAGCCGCGGCCGCCCGTCCCGGCCTGAGTGAGCAGAGCGGCCCCACGGCCGCCGTGCGGCCTATACCGTGGTGACACAAGCTCGTTCGCGTTCTGGAGGCCCTCGATGAGCGAGAAGCCGGCCCTCGCCGACAACGCCCGGCAGCAACTGGAGCCCGACGCCGCCGACGGGCTGCGCGCGTACGCGGCCCGTACCCGTGAGAGCGCCGACCAGCTCGCCGCCGTCCTTGAGGACATCGCCGCCAACGGCCTGCCCTCGGTCGAGAACTGCACCCCGTGGGAGGAGCTGCGCGAGGCCCACCTCGCCCGGCTCGCCGCTCAGCGCCCGGCCGTCGCCTGATGCCCCCACCGCACGGCCCGCGCCGCGCCCGGATCGCGTTCTCCGACTCCGCCGTCAAGCAGCTGGACGCCATCACCAGCGAAGCCGAGCTGCACGCACTGGACCGCGCCCTGGTCGTCATCTCCGTCGACCTCGAGGCCGGCGAACTCCTGCCCCGCGACAGCAGCGGCCCGCGGCTGCGCCAGTACGTCGACGACGTCGAACGCGTCCGACTCGTGTACTGGGTGACCGCGCTGAAGACCGTGGTCGTCGTCGCCTTCGTCGAGGTGTAGCAGCCGCCCACCGCCCTTCCGCGTTGAAGGCGCCGGAGGCGGTGTCGGGCCGCGCGTTCTGGACCGAGGACATGGAGGGCGTCTCCTCCACGGACGCGGGGAACACACACCGGCACGTGCGTCACCTGGGTCGCTCGGGTACCCGGACGGGGGCCTCCCAGGGATCACCTGACACCGGCTGCCGGGCAGGTGGACGTCGACGGCCCACCCCCGGGAGGGCACCGGGGACGGCCGTCCGAGGGTCCGGACGGCCGGTTCGGTCCCGATGACCACCTTGCCGCTGAGACAGGTCCTGCCGTCCTGTTCGACGACGGCACACAGCGCGTTGCGGTGCAGGGGTGTGACGGACACCCAGGCGGGGGCGTCCAACTCCGCCCAGCCCAGGCCCGAGACGGACATCCGGGGCACCACCGTGCCCGGGGCAGGGTGAACCGTGCGCGGCCTGGCGGAGCGCTTCCAGAAGGAGCATGCCGGGGGCGTGGTCGACGGGGTGGCCGAACAGCACCGGGTGGTCCTGTTCGATGCGGAGCTGCCAGCGTCCCGCACGTTCCGTCGCGGCGAGCACCACGTTCCCGGGCGTGCGTGTCCGACCGTTGCGGGGCGGCAGCGGGGGAGGGGGCGGCACGGTCCAGCCAGTGCGGAGCACCTCGGCGGCCGCCTCCTTATGGCCGAGCTCCCGGGGAACCTTTTCGACGAGTCGTGGTCTGCCCTTCCCGTAACCGCGTAACCGGGACGTGCCGACGCATCCCCTGTGTCTGGCCTGCTCAACAGCGATACGGTAAACATAAATTACGCTATCTATGTGTGCCTAGGAGTGATCCCGAGTGCCGACTGCCAAGGCGGAACAGGCTGCCCGCACACGCCAGAAGATTCTGCTGGCGGCGGCTGAGGTCTTCGACGAGACGGGCTACGAGAAGGCGTCCGTCTCCCAGATCGTGCAACGGGCGGGACTCACCCTCGGCGCCCTCTACTTCCACTTCGGCTCCAAACAAGGACTGGCCGAAGCGCTGATGAACGCTCAGCCGACGACGATAGAGCCCCACCTCGCGTCCACCGGGTTACAGCGCATGGTGGACATCACCCTGGTGTGGGCGGACCGGATGAAACGCGATCCGGTCCTTCGTGCCGGAGTGCGTCTGGCCACCGAACAGGGCAGTCACGGCATGAACGACGCCACGTCCTTCGAGGACTGGCGGAAACTGATGCGCGGGCACCTGGAGGTGGCCCGGTCCAGCGGCGAAATCCGTGACGGCGTCGACACCGACCAGCTGGCCCGCTTCGTCGTCGGCGCCTGCACCGGCATGCAGCTCTACTCGCACCTCGCGACCAGGCGGGCCGACCTCATGGAACGCGTCTGCGACATGTGGGACCTGCTGTTGCCCAGTGTCGCCTCCGCAGGCGTCCTGCACGCCATCCACGTGGGCCCCACACGCGTCCCCACAAGGTGACCGCGACGACGGCCCGGCCCCGGCACATCGTCCTCACCGGGGCCACCGGGCAGATCGGTTCGCTCATGGTGAGGCACCTTGCGCCCCACCACCGCCTCACCCTGACCAGTCGTACGCCCCGCCGCACCCTGCGGTGGCCCGATATCCGTCACCTCGCCTGCGACTACGACGACATGGCGAGCATCGCCAACGCCTTCCGCGGCGCCGACGCCCTGTTCGTCGTCACCAACGACCCCGCCCGGCCCGAACACGATCGCAACATCGTGCGGGCGGCCGTCGAGGTGTCGGTGGGTCACATCGTCAAGCTGTCCGCCGCGGCGGTACGCGACGGTGCGGCGCACGACCTGATCACCGAGTGGCAGCGCACCAACGAGGACCGGATCAAGTCGAGCGGCATCCCCTGGACCATGATCCAGCCGCGCTCATTCATGTCGCACGCCCTGGCCTGGGCGCCGAGCATCCGCAGCAGCGGCACCACCCACGCGATACACCCGCACAGCCGCAACGCGTGCATCGCGCCCGAGGACGTCGCGGAGGTGTCGGCACGTGTTCTGGGCGACGCCCGGCACCACTCCCACTCCTACCAGGTCACCGGTCCGCAGGCACTGTCGGCCCACGAACAGTCGGCAGTCCTGGCCGAGGTGCTCGGGCGTCCCCTCACCTGCCGAGAGCTGTCCCGCGAGGAGGCCCACCTCACCCACGCACGGAGGTACTCATCCGTGATGGCCGACGCGCTCCTCGCGAGCGCCGAGCGTCAACTTGCCGGTGCCAAGGCGGACGTCACAGACACGGTCGAGCGGCTGACCGGGAGGCCGGCCACCACCTTCGCCCAGTGGGCCACACGTCACAAGAGCCGCTTCGAGGGCGAACGGCGGCCGCCACGCTCCGCGGAGCCGTGCCCGGCGCAGGGCGGCGTGGCCGGAACACCGCGGATCCGGTGCGGGTAGGCAGGAAAACACCAGTGCGCGGCTTGCCGGACCCCTTTCCTCCGGGCCAGGATCTCCGGGGCCGCGCCGCCGGACGAGCGCGCTACGGCATCCACAGGGAGGGGCCATGCCCGCAGAGGGCCTGCTATACGGCAAGACCGTGCTGATCACCGGAGCGAGCAGCGGCATTGGTGCGGCGGCCGCAGAGCTCTTCGCCCAGGAGGGGGCCGCCGTCGTCCTGGCTGCCCGCCGTGAGGAACGCCTGCTGAAGCTGGAGGCCGCTATCAGCGCCGCCGGCGGACGGGCCACGGCCGTAGTGGCGGACGTGACCCGGGCGGGGGACGTGCGGGCAGCCGTGGACACGGCGCTGCGGACCTATGGCCGGCTCGATGCCGCGTTCAACAACGCGGGGTGGACGTCCACCGGGACACCGATGCACCTGATGGACGACGCGGAGTACGACCGGATCATGGATGTCAACGCCCGGGGCGTGTGGCACGCGATGCGCGCGGAGATCGCTGCGATGCTCGACCACGGGGGCGGGTCCATCGTGAACACCTCCAGTGTCGCCGGGCTGCGCGCCACCGGCGCCAGTGCCCCCTACATCGCGGCCAAACACGCCGTCATCGGTCTGACCAAGGCCGCGGCCGACGAGTACGCGGACCAGCACATCCGCGTCAACACCCTTGCCGTCGGCAGCACCCGAAGCGAACTGATGGACCAGGTGCTCACCGAGACCCCCGCGCTGCTCCGCCCGTTCACCGAGCGCGCGATGCAGCACCGCATGGCCAATCCCGTCGAGATCGCCCAGACGGCCGCGTGGCTCTGCTCGGACCGGTCCTCGTTCACCACCGGCGCAGTCATCGCGGTCGACGGGGGATGGACGGCTCGCTAGGCAGTGTCTTCAAATGATCTTGCCTGGTGGATCATGGTGGCGTGATACGTCGTCATGAACTGTCGGATGCCGAGTGGGAGTTCGTCCGG
>NZ_JBIBUO010000040.1:0-9294 GCF_043079545.1 Streptomyces sp. NPDC015171 | reverse complement strand
GCCGAGCCGGGCCAGCTGACCGACCCCGCCTACTGGGTGGACCACGTCCGCCGTCCGGTCCGCTTCGCCGAGGGCATCGCGGCGTCCGAGGGGTCGGTGTTCCTGGAGCTGGGCCCCGGTGGTGCGCTGACCGGTGCGATCGCCGAGTCCGCCGCCGAGGACGCGGTGAGCGTCCCGGCTCTGCGGGACGAGCGCGGCGAAGCGCAGACGCTGCTGCTCTCCGTGGCGGAGCTGTTCGTGCGCGGGGCGAAGGTCGACTGGGCGGCCGTTCTCCCCGAGGGCGTCACCGAGGCTCATGTGGACCTGCCGACGTACGCCTTCGACCACCGCCACTACTGGCTGCAGATGGCTCCCGCCACCGACGCGGTCGCGCTCGGCCAGAGCACGGCGGATCACCCGCTGCTCGGCGCTGTGGTCCAGTTGCCGCAGTCGGACGGGCTCGTCTTCACCTCCCGGCTCTCCCTGCGCACCCACCCCTGGCTGGCCGACCACGCCGTCGGCGGCGCGGTCGTCGTGCCCGGTGCCGGACTGGTCGAACTGGCCGTACGCGCCGGTGACGAGGTCGGCTGCGGTGTCGTGGAGGAGTTCATCATCGAGGCTCCGCTGGTGCTGCCCGACCAGGGCGGTGTCCGGGTGCAGGTCACGGTCGAGGCCCCCGACGCGGAGGGCCGTCGTCCGGTGGCCCTCCACTCCGCGCGGGAGGACGTCGTCGGCGAGATCGGTGCCGACGCGTGGACCCGGCACGCCACCGGCAGCCTCACCACGGCGGCCGTCTCGACCGGCAGCTACGACTTCACCGTCTGGCCTCCGTCCGGGGCACAGGCTCAGGAGCTGGCCGGCGCGGACGAGCTGCTGCTGCGCGGCGGCTACGAGTACGGTCCGGTCTTCCAGGGCCTGCGGGCCGTGTGGCGGCGCGGCGACGAACTGTTCGCCGAGGTCGCCCTGCCGGACGGGCAGCGGGACGCGGCGGCCCGGTTCGGCATCCACCCCGCCCTGCTGGAAGCCGCCCTGCACCCGGCGCTGCTGGACGCCGTGACGGCCGACGACGCCGAGGTCCGGCAGCCGTTGGAGTGGAGCAGGCTGATGCTGCACGCGGAGGGCGCCACGGCGCTGCGCGTGCGTTTGGTGCGGTCCGCCTCCGGAGCGCTGGCGGTCGAGGCCGCCGACGAGACCGGCGGCCCGGTCCTCACGGCGGAGGCCGTCACGCTGCGTCCCGTCCCGGCCGAGCAGCTGACTGCGGCGGCCGGCGCGGGCGGGGACGACTCGCTGTTCCGGGTGGACTGGAGTGAGCTGCCGGTCGTGCCGGTGGTGCCGGGTGTCGGTGAGGCGCCGGTGGTGTCGGTGGTCCAGGCCCGTTCCGGTGTGGGCGAGACGCCGGAGGCGGTGGTCGGTCGGGTGCTGGCGGCTGTGCAGGCGTGGCTGGGGGGCGAGGAGGTCGCCGAGGGCGGTCGGCTTGTCGTGGTGACCCGGGGTGCGGTTCCGGCCGGTGGGGACGCGGCGGTCACCGATGCGGGTGGTGCGGCGGTGTGGGGTCTGGTCCGTGCGGCGCAGGCGGAGAACCCGGACCAGATCGTTCTGGTGGACACGGACACGGACACGGACGGTGAGGTCGATCTGGGTTCGGTTCTGGCTGTCGGTGAGCCGCAGGTGGCGGTGCGGGGTGGTGCTCTGTTCGTGCCGAGGCTGGCGCGGACGGCTCCGGTCGGTGCCGAGGCGCCGGTGCTGGATCCGGAGGGCACGGTGCTGATCACCGGCGGCACCGGCACACTCGGTGCCGAGGTCGCCCGGCACCTCGTCGAGCGGCACGGCGTACGCCGTCTCGTGCTGGCGGGCCGGCGCGGCCCCGAGGCCGAAGGCGCCGCCCGGCTGGTCGCGGAACTCGGTGAACGGGGCGCCACGGCCTCGGTAGTGGCCTGCGATGTCACCGACCGCGACGCGGTCGCCGCGCTGCTGGCCGCCGTACCGGAAGCACACCCGCTGACGGGTGTCGTCCACGCGGCGCGCGTCTTCGACGCCGGGGTGATCGGCGAGGTGGACGAGGACCGGCTGGCCCGGGTCTTCGCCCCGAAGGTGACCGGGGCGCGGCACCTGGACGAGCTGACCCGGGAACTCGCCCCGGATCTGGCCGCGTTCATCCTGCTGTCCTCCGCCTCCTCCGTCTTCCTGGGCGCGGGCACCGGCGGCTACGCGGCCGCCAACGCCTATCTCGACGCGGTGGCCCAGCGGCGCCGGGCAGCCGGTCTTCCCGCGGTCTCGCTGGCCTGGGGCCCGTGGGAGCCGGCCGGCGGCCAGGACGCCACGGGCGGTACGGCGACCGCGAACCGGACCGGGCGGCGCGGTGGTGTCGTACCGCTCACGCCCGCCGAGGGCATGGAACTGCTCGACGCGGCCCTGTCGGCCGGTGAGGCACTGGTGGTGCCCGTCAAACTGGACCTGCGGGCGCTGCGCGCCGACGCCGCCCTCGGTGCCGGTGTCGCGCCCCTGTTCCGGGGGCTGGTGCGGACCGGCCGGCGGGCCGCCCGGGCCGGCGCCGGGGACTCCGGAGGGCTCGTCCGCCGGCTGGCCGCGCTGTCCCCGGCCGAGCAGCAGGCCCTGCTGCTGCGGCTGGTGCAGGGGCAGGTGGCGACCGTCCTCGGCCATACCGGCGCGGACCAGGTCAGGGCCGAAGCGGCGTTCAAGGACGCCGGGTTCGACTCCCTCACCTCGGTCGAACTGCGCAACCGGCTGCGCGAGGCCACCGGGCTGAACCTGCCCGCCACCGCCGTCTTCGACTACCCGACGCCGCTCGCCCTCGCCGGCTATCTGCACGCCCGTCTGGCCCCGGGTGGCGACGCCGCCGCTCCGGCCACGCACCCGCTGCTGGCCGAACTCAGCAAGCTGGAGGGCCTGTTGTCCGACACCACTGCCGACGACGCCACCCGCGCCCAGGTCGCCACCCGGCTCCAGGGCCTGCTGACCACCTGGTCCACGGCGAGCGCCGCCGAGCAGGACAGCGCGGCGGGCCTCGACTACGACTCCGCCTCCGACGACGAGCTGTTCGAACTCATCGACACCGAGTTCGGCCACTAGCCCCCGGCCGGCCGGCCCGGCGCCGCCCCGCACCCCATGTCCACGCCCGACCCGCAGTTCACTTGACGCCTTAGCCCCACTAGGAGCTGACCCGCAATGGCGGATGAAAGCAAGCTTCGCGACTACCTCAAGCGCGTTCTCGCCGACGCGCGCCGCTCCCAGCAACGCGTCCGTGAACTTGAGGCCGAGAAGGCGGAGCCGATCGCGATCGTGGGCATGGCGTGCCGGCTGCCCGGCGGGGTGACCGGCCCCGACGACCTGTGGCGGCTCGTCAGCGAACGCCGGGACGGGATCTCGGAGTTCCCCACCGACCGGGGCTGGGACCTGGAGGAACTGTTCGACACCGACCCTGACAAGACGGGCAAGTCCTACGTCGACCAGGGCGGCTTCCTGCACGAGGCTGCCCTGTTCGACGCGGGCCTCTTCGGGATCTCGCCGCGTGAGGCCGTGGCGATGGACCCGCAGCAGCGGCTGCTCCTCGAAATGTCCTGGGAGGCGCTGGAGCGGGCCGGCATCGACGCCCTGACACTCAAGGGCTCCGACACCGGCGTCTTCGTCGGCGTCATCAATGAGGGCTACGCCACCGGCGGCCCGGTCCCACCGGAGCTGGAGGGCTTCACCGGCACCGGCACCACCGGAAGCGTGGCCTCGGGCCGCATCTCCTACGTCCTCGGCCTCGAAGGCCCGGCCGTCACCGTCGACACCGCCTGCTCCTCCTCCCTGGTCGCCATGCACCTGGCCGGACAGGCGCTGCGGCGCGGGGAGTGCTCGATGGCCCTGGCCGGCGGTGCCACCGTCATGGCCGGGCCGGGCATGTTCATGCAGTTCTCGCGGCAGCGGGCGCTGGCCGCCGACGGCCGCTGCAAGTCGTACGCCGAAGCGGCCGACGGCACCAGCTGGGCGGAGGGTGCGGGTGTGGTCGTCCTGGAGCGCCTGTCCGACGCCCGCCGCAACGGCCACCGGGTGCTGGCCGTGGTCCGCGCCTCCGCCGTCAATCAGGACGGCGCGTCCAACGGCCTGACCGCCCCGAACGGCCCCTCGCAGCAGCGGGTGATCCGCAAGGCGCTGGCCGAGGCGGGGCTGACCACGGCGGACGTGGACGTCGTGGAGGGCCACGGCACGGGCACGGTCCTCGGCGACCCGATCGAGGCCCAGGCCCTCCTCGCCACCTACGGCCAGGACCGCCAACGGCCCCTGTTGCTGGGCTCGTTGAAGTCGAACGTCGGTCACACCCAGGCCGCCGCCGGTGTCGCCGGCGTCATCAAGATGATCCAGGCGATGCGGCACGGCGTCCTGCCGGCCACGCTGCACGTCGACACACCCTCCTCCCAGGTCGACTGGTCGGCCGGATCCATCGAGCTGCTGACCGAGGAACGGGACTGGCCCCAGACCGGCCGCCCCCGCCGCGCCGGCATCTCCTCCTTCGGCGTCAGCGGCACCAACGCCCACCTCATCCTGGAAGAACCCCCGGAGGAGCCTGCGGCTGAGCCGGTGAACCCGGTCGACGGCGTGGTCCCGCTGGTGGTGTCGGCGGCCTCCGAGCAAGCGCTGGCGGGCCAGGCCGGACGCCTGGCCGCGTTCACCCGCGACAGCGACGCGCCACTCACCGGGATCGCCCACGCGCTCGTCTCCCGGCGGGCCCTGCTCACCGAACGCGCCGTGATCGTCGCAGGCTCGCACGAAGAGGCACTGGCCGGACTGGGCGCGCTGGCCGCCGACGCGAACAGCCCCACGCTGGTGACCGGCGCCGTGCAAACCACCGGTAGCACGGTGTTGGTCTTTCCCGGTCAGGGTTCGCAGTGGACCGGGATGGGCCGCGAACTGCTGAAGACGTCACCGGTGTTCGCGGAGCGGATCGCGGAGTGCGCCCGCGCCCTCGAGCCGTGGGTGGACTGGGATCTGACGGCTGTTCTGCGCGGTGATGTGGATCTGCTGGCGCAGGTGGATGTCGTGCAGCCGGCGAGTTTCGCGGTGATGGTCGGTGTGGCCGCCGTGTGGGCGTCCGTGGGTGTGGTGCCGGATGCGGTGGTGGGGCACTCGCAGGGTGAGATCGCCGCTGCGTGTGTGTCGGGTGCGTTGTCGTTGGAGGACGCGGCGCGGATTGTTGCGGTGCGCAGTCGGGTGATCGCCGGTGGGTTGGCGGGTCGGGGTGGTATGGCCTCGGTGGCGCTGTCCGAGGCCGACGCGTCCGCACGGATCGCCGCGTGGGCTGGGCGGGTCGAGGTCGCCGCCGTGAACGGTCCCACTTCGGTGGTGATCGCCGGTGACGCCCAGGCACTGGACGAGGCGCTGGCCGCCCTGGCGGCCGACGGCGTCCGGGTGCGGCGGGTGGCGGTGGATTACGCCTCCCACACCCGGCATGTCGAGGCGATTGAGAACTCGCTGGGCAAGGCGTTCGCGGACATCCGCAGCCAGGCGCCGGTGGTGCCGTTCTTCTCGACGGTGACCGGTGAGTGGGTGCGTGAGGCCGGTGTCCTGGACGGCGGGTACTGGTATCGCAACCTGCGCGGTCAGGTGCGTTTCGGCCCGGCCATCGCTTCCCTCCTTGCCGAGGGGCACTCGGTGTTCATCGAGTCCAGTGCGCACCCGGTGCTCGTTCAGCCGATCAACGAGATCGTGGACGAGAGGGAGTCCGAGGCGGTTGTCAGCGGTTCGCTGCGGCGTGATGAGGGCGGACTGCGGCGGCTGCTGACGTCGATGGCCGAGGTGTTCGTCCGGGGTGTGGCCGTCGACTGGACGGGTGTGCTTCCCGAGGGTGTCGAAGACGTGCGGCTTGAGCTGCCGACGTACGCCTTCGACCACCGTCACTACTGGCTGAAGACAGCTCCCGCGACCGACGCCACCGCCCTCGGACAGGCGCCCACGGATCACCCGTTGGTCGGTGCGGTCGTGGAGGTCCCGGAGACGGGCGGGGTGCTGTGCACCTCCCGGCTGTCCCTGCGCACCCACCCCTGGCTGGCCGACCACACCGTCGGCGCAGTGGTGCTCGTCCCGGCGGCGGCCCTGGTCGAACTGGCCGTGCGGGCCGGTGACGAGGTCGGGTGCGCCACCGTTGACGAACTCGTCGTCACCGCGCCACTGGTGCTGCCGGAGCAGGGCGGGGTACGCGTCCAGGTCGCTGTCGGCGGCGCGGACGAGAGCGGCCGTCGCACGGTCACCGTGTACGCGACACGCGAGGACGCCGCCGAGGCGGGCGGCGCCGACGCCTGGGTCCGGCATGCCACCGGCGTCCTGACGGCGACACCCAAGCCGGGCGAGAGCCCGCAGGGCGACTTCGGCACGTGGCCGCCCGCCGGTGCCCAGCGCGTCGACGTGGCGGCGCTGTACGGCGGTCTGGTCCGGCGCGGCTACCAGCACGGGCCAGGCTTCCAGGCCGTACGGGGACTCTGGCGGCTCGGCGAGGAGATCCTCGCCGAGGTCGCCGTGCCCGAGGACGAACGCGAGGAGGCGGCCCGGTTCGGGCTGCACCCGGCGCTGCTGGACGCGGCCCTGCACCCCGCGCTGCTGGACGCGGCCGCCGCCGACGGCGGTCCCCGGATATGGCAGTACCTGACCTGGCACGGCCTCGCGCTGCACGCCGTCGGGGCCACGGCGTTGCGGGTACGGATCACTCCGCACCGCCGGGACGCCCTGGCGCTGGAGGCGGTCGACCAGGCCGGCGGCCTTGTGCTGCGGGCGGAGTCGGCGGAGCTGCGGCCGTTGTCCGCCGAGCAGTTGGAGAGCGCGGCCGGTACGGCGAACGACGACTCCCTGTTCCGCGTCGAGTGGACCGCACTGCCCGGAGCCGACGCGACGGCGGCGGACGAGCCGTCCTGGGCCGCGGTCCGCGCCGCCGCCGATGTCACCGCCCTCGCCGAAGGCGCGGCTTCCGCCGCGGACCTGCCGGCGCTGATCGTGCTGGAGGCCGTCGCCGCCCACGACCAGGACGCCGACGACCCGGCGCTGGCCCTGACGAACCGGGTGCTGGCGGCCGTGCAGACCTGGCTCGCCACCCCCGCCCTTGAGCCGACCCGGCTGGTCGTGGCGACCCGGGGCGCCGTTCCGGCCGGCGCCGACGGTGCCGTGACCGACCCGGCGGGCGGCGCGGTGTGGGGCCTGATCAGGGCCGCGCAGTCCGAGAACCCCGACCGGATCGTGCTGCTCGACCTCGACCCCGCCGACGACCACGCACCGGCAGTCCCGTCCGGCCCGGCCCTGAGCCGGACCCTGAGCGACGCCGAACCCGAACTTGCCCAGCGGGACGGCGAGTTGTACATACCCCGGCTCACCCGCGCCACCGCTCCCGCCGCCCCCCGCCAGGCCGCGGCGATGCCGTCCAGGGAGCCTGCGGCGCTGGATCCGGACGGCACCGTCCTGATCACCGGCGGTACCGGCTCGCTCGGCGCACTGCTGGCCCGGCACCTGGTCGCCCGGCACGGCATCCGCCACCTCGTCCTGGCCAGCCGTCGTGGCCGCACCGCCGAGGGCGCCGCCGAGCTGGTGGCCGAACTCACCGAACTCGGCGCCACCGAGGTCACGGTGGCCGCCTGTGACGTCACGGACCGCGAGGCGGTCGCCGCCCTGCTGACCGAGACACGCCGAGGCGGGCGCCCGCTCACCGCCGTCGTGCACACCGCGGGCATCGCCGACGCCGGAGTCATCGGCACCATCCGCCCGGAACAGGTCGCCCAGGTCTTCGCGCCGAAGGTGACAGCCGTACGGCACCTCGACGAGCTGACCCGCGAACTCGCCCCGGAACTCGCCGCCTTCGTCGTCTTCTCCTCGGTCTCCTCCGTCTTCCTCGGCGCCGGCACCGGCAGCTACGCGGCGGCCAACGCCTTCCTGGACGCGGTGGCCCAGCAGCGCCGGGCAGCGGGCCTGCCCGCCACCTCGCTCGCCTGGGGCCTGTGGGACCAGGCCACCGGAGGCATGGCGGCCGGCATGGACGACCTCACCCGCAGCCGCATGAACCGGCGAGGCGGTGTGCTCCCCATGTCACCCGACGAGGGCATGGACCTCTTCGACGGTGCCCTGCGCACCGGCGAAGCCCTGCTCGTCCCGGCCAAACTCGACCTGCGGCAGCTCCGCACCGACGCCGGCGCGGGCCGGGCCGTCCCCACCCTGCTGCGCGGCCTGGTACGCACCGGACGGCAGTCCGTGCGGGCCGCGGCCGGCGACAGCGGCGGCGGCGGCCTCGCGGACCGGCTTGCCGGACTCGGTGCGGCGGAGCAGGAGACGCTGCTGCTCGATCTGGTGCGGACGCACGCGGCGACCGTGCTCGGGCACGCCGGCCCGGAGGGCATCAAGCAGGAGACCGCCTTCCGTGACTCGGGGTTCGACTCGCTGACCTCGGTCGAGCTGCGCAACCGGCTGCGCGAGGCGACCGGCCTCAAACTGGCCGCCACCGTCGTCTTCGACCACCCCAACCCTCTCTCCCTCGCCCGCCACCTGCACGGCGAGCTGGGCGAGACGGTGGCGACGGCCTCCGCACCTGGCACGCCGGTCACGCTCGCCGATCCGGACGAGCCGATCGCGATCGTCGGCATGGCCTGCCGACTGCCGGGTGGCGTCAACAGTCCCGAGGACCTGTGGCAGTTGGTGTCCGAGGGCCGGGACGCGATGTCCGGCTTCCCCGACGACCGAGGCTGGGACCTCAGCGCCTTCTTCAGCGACGACCCGGACCAGGCCGGCACGTCGTACGTGAGCCAGGGCGGCTTCCTCTACGACGCCCCCCTGTTCGACTCCGGCTTCTTCGGCATCTCGCCCCGCGAGGCGCTGGCGATGGACCCCCAGCAGCGGCTGCTGCTGGAGACGTCCTGGGAAGCGCTGGAGCGGGCGGGCATCGACCCGCTGTCACTGAAGGGCGCGGACGTCGGTGTCTTCTCCGGCCTGATGGGCCAGGGCTACGGCACCTCGGGCCCGGTGCCGCCCGAACTGGAGGGCTTCACCGGGACCGGAGGCATGGGCAGCGTCGCCTCCGGACGCGTTGCCTACGTGTTCGGCTTCGAGGGGCCGGCCGTCACCGTGGACACGGCCTGCTCCTCCTCCCTGGTCGCGATGCACCTCGCGGCCCAGGCCCTGCGCAACGGCGAGTGCTCCATGGCCCTCGCCGGCGGCGCCACCGTCATGGCGACCCCGGGCACCTTCGTCGAGTTCTCGCGGCAGCGGGGTCTGGCGTCGGACGGCCGGTGCAAGTCGTACGCGGATGCCGCGGACGGTACGGGCTGGGCCGAGGGCGCGGGCGTG
>NZ_JBIBUO010000039.1:0-20200 GCF_043079545.1 Streptomyces sp. NPDC015171 | reverse complement strand
GGTTGATAGGCCAGATATGGAAGCCTGGTAACGGGTGGAGTTGACTGGTACTAATAGGCCGAGGGCTTGTCCTCAAATGCTCGCGTCCACTGTGTATGTTCTGAGGCAACGAACCGTTGCCGGCAGAGAGCTGAACACACAATTAAAGAGTGTGCTTGTTCGCTCGAAACCATTAGGGTTTCGGTGGTCATAGCGTGAGGGAAACGCCCGGTTACATTTCGAACCCGGAAGCTAAGCCTCACAGCGCCGATGGTACTGCAGGGGGGACCCTGTGGGAGAGTAGGACGCCGCCGAACAATCTTTGGAGGACCCCTGGTCCCAGCGTTCAGCTGGGACCAGGGGTCCTTTTGTTTTTACAATGCTTGAGGTACCGAAGACAGGAGTCACCATGTCCACCAACTCTCCCGACGACCGACCGGAGCGCGACCAGCGGCGACGGGACAGTGGTGACCGGGGCGACCGCGGCGGCTTCCGCCGTGACAACGACCGGCGCGACAGCGACCGTTCGAGCTACGGGCGTCGTGACGACAACCGCGCCGGCTACGGCCGCCGCGACGACCGGCGCGATGACCGCCGGGACGACCGGCGTGGTGGTGGGTTCCGTCGTGACGACGAGCGGGGTTCGCGTCCGGGGTTCCAGCGGGACGACCGTGACCGTGGCGACCGTGGCGGCTTCCGCAGGGATGACCGTGACCGTGGTGACCGTGGCGGCTTCCGCAGGGACGACCGTCGCGATGACCGCCGTGGCGACGACCGCGGTGGCTTCCGTCGCGACGACCGCGGTGACCGTGGTGACCGTCCCACGTTCCGGCGTGACGACCGGCGTGACGACCGGCGTGACGACAACCGCGGCGGTTACGACCGTGGTGACCGTGGCGGGTTCCGCAGGGACGACCGGCGCGACGACCGTGACCGTGGTGACCGCGGTGGGTTCCGTCGTGACGACCGCGGTGACCGTGGTGACCGTCCCTCGTTCCGCCGCGATGACAACCGTGGCGGCGGCTTCCGCCGTGAGGGTGAGCGGGGTTCGCGTCCGGGGTTCCAGCGGGACGACCGTGACCGTGGTGACCGTGGCGGCTTCCGTCGCGACGATCGGCGTGACGACCGTCGCGATGACCGCCGTGGCGACGACCGCGGTGGCTTCCGTCGCGACGACCGCGGTGACCGCGGTGACCGTCCCTCGTTCCGCCGCGACGACGACCGCGCCGGCTACGGCCGTCGCGACGACCGCCGCGATGACCGCCGTGATGACGACCGCGGCGGCTTCCGTCGCGACGACCGTCGTGACGACCGGCGCGATGACCGCCGTGGCGATGACCGCGGCGGGTTCCGGCGGGACGACAACCGTGGTGAGCGCGGTGGTTTCCGGGGCCGTGACGATCGCGGCGACCGAGGCGCTCGCGGCCCCCGCAGGGACGACCGCGGTGGTCGGCCCGGCGGCTTCCGCGGCCGGGACGGGCGTGACAGCCGTGACGGCCGCGACGACCGCCGTGGCGGCGGCCGGTTCCGTGACGAGCGGGACCGGGACCGGGAGCCGATCAAGCGGCTGCCGATCCCGGCGGACGTCACCGGCGACGAGATCGACAAGGACGTCCGGCAGGAGCTCCAGAGCCTGCCCAAGACGCTCGCCGAGGACGTCGCCAAGAACCTCGTGATGGTCGCCCGGCTGATCGACGAGGACCCCGAGGGCGCCTACGCCTACTCCCGGGTGGCCCTGCGCCTGGCGTCCCGCGTGGCCGCCGTGCGCGAGGCCGCCGCGTTCGCCGCGTACGCGAGCCAGAAGTACAGCGAGGCCCTCGCCGAGTTCCGGGCCGCCCGGCGGATGACCGGCAGCGCGGAACTGTGGCCGGTGATGGCCGACTGCGAGCGCGGGCTCGGCCGGCCGGAGAAGGCGCTGGACATGGCCGGCGCCCCCGAGGTGAACAAGCTGGACAAGGCGGGGCAGGTCGAGATGCGCCTCGTCGCCGCCGGCGCCCGGCGTGACATGGGCCAGCTGGACGCGGCCATCGTGACCCTGCAGAGCCCGGAGCTGGCCTCCAACGCCGTGCAGCCGTGGACCGCGCGTCTGCGCTACGCGTACGCCGACGCCCTGCTGGCCGCCGGCCGGGACGGCGAGGCACGGGAGTGGTTCGCGAAGGCCGTCGAGGCCGACCGGGACGGCAGCACGGACGCCTCGGACCGGCTCGCCGAGATGGACGGCGTGGAGTTCGTCGACGCCCTGACCGAGGACGCACCCGACGAGGCCGTCGCGGCGGTGGAGACGGTCGAGGCCGACAAGACTGCCGAGGCCGACAAGATCGCCGAGGCCCCCGAGGCCCCCGAGGCCCCCGAGGCCCCCGAGGCCCCCGAGGCCCCCGAGACCGCTGAGGCCGACAAGACCGCCGAAGCCGGCAAGGCCGCTGAGGCCGACGAGGCGGGCGCCTCCGCCGACGGCACGCCGGAGGACGGCGACAAGGACTGACGTCGACGTCGCTCACTGAGAAGAGGGCAGGCTCCTGGGGAGCCTGCCCTCTTGTGCGTGTGGTGTCGGTTCAGATCTCCAGAGCCCGCAGTACCAGCCCGGAGGCCGGTTTCGGGCCGAAGGACGTCGACTTGCGCGGCATGGTCACGCCCTGCATGGCCAGGTCGCGTACGACCTCCTCGCGGACCGGGTGCATCAGCACCGCCGTACCGCCGTCGTGTTCCGCCTTCGCGACCGTCGCGGCCGTGTCATGTATGTACGCGATATGGGCCGGGGAGTCCTCGGGGATGTGCCAGACGTGTTCCAGCAGCGTGGCGTGCAGGACGGTGGCGTCGAGGGAGCGCCAGGCCGCCGGGCGGTCCGCCGGGACGGTACGGGCCAGCAGGTCCGGATCCGGGCGGTCCAGCAGATGGAAGGCGCCGTCGCCGGCCAGCAGGAAGGAGTTGCCCGCGCAGGACGCGTCCGCCAGGACCGCCAGCGCCTCCGCCAGCGGCATGTCGAGACGGCGTACCCGGAACAGGCCGTCCACCGCCGCGAGCGCGTCCGCGACCGGCAGGCCGTGCAGCAGCCGGTGGATGGCGCGGACGCGCAGCGGATAGCGCGCGGTGTCGACCAGCAGGACGAGACCGTAGTCCCATGGGCTGGGGGAGGGGTGCTCCGCGCGCAGCTGCCGGTAGGTGGCCCAGCGGTGGTGGCCGTCGGCGATCAGGGCCTGGCGGCCGGCGAGGTCGGCCTGGACCAGGGCCAGGTCGTCGGGGTGGGTGACGGACCAGAGGCGGTGCCTGAAACCGTCCTCGGTGGTCGTGGCCAGCAGCGGCGGGCGGGCCGCCGTCCGCTCGACCACCTCGGCCGCCGCGCCGTCGCCCCGGTACGTCAGCAGCAGCGGCTCCAGGTTCGCGCGGGTGGCGCGCATGAGGGCCGCGCGGTCGGCGACCACGGGCGGCATGACGTCCTCGTGCGGCAGTACGACACCCTCGGCGGGTTCCGAGACCCGCAGGGTGCCGATGATGCCGCGCTGGATCATGCCGTCGCCGTCCTGCTGCTCGTACACGTACAGGCCCGGTTCCGGGTCGGCGGTGAGGATGCCCTCGTCCAGCCAGCGGCGGAGGGTCTCGGCGGCCTGCTCGGTGCGGGCGCTCGGGGTCCCGGCCTGGGGCAGGATCAGGCGGACGATGTTGTGAGGGTCGGCCGACTGGAGGTGGTGCAGGCCGTCGGGCCGTACGACGACGTCGTAAGGAGGAGAAGTGACAGAGGCGAGGCTGCCGACCCGGTCAGGGTCGTACCGGAGGCCGCGGAACGGGGTGAGTTCCAGGCCTAGGCGTGTCAGTGCCTCCGAGTGACCTGCTGTGTTCATCCAGGCATCGTACGTGTGTCGGTGGCATGAGGGATGATCGAGCGAAAGGCGAGTGAGCGAGGAGCGATGCGGACATGAGCCAAGGTGCCAGGACGAGGCCCGAGGGCAGTGGGCAGCCCCTGAGCGAGGCGTACGACACGGCGCTGCTCGATCTGGACGGGGTGGTCTACGCGGGCGGGAGCGCCATCGCGCACGCGGTCGACTCGCTGGCGGCGGCCCGGGCGGGCGGTATGCATCTCGCCTATGTCACCAACAACGCGCTGCGGACGCCGGACGCGGTGGCCGGACATCTGACGGAGCTGGGCATACCGACGGGGGCGGAGGATGTCATCACCTCAGCGCAGGCGGTCGCGCGGCTGATCAGCGAGCAGGTGCCGGCCGGGGCGCGGGTGCTGGTGATCGGCGGCGACGGGCTGCGGGTGGCGCTGCGGGAGCGCGGCCTTGAGCCGGTGGAGTCGGCCGACGACGACCCGGCGGCGGTGGCGCAGGGGTACGGCGGGCCCGATCTGCCCTGGGGACGGTTCGCGGAGGCGTCGTACGCCATCCGGAGGGGTGTGCCCTGGTTCGCGTCCAACACCGATCTGACGATTCCGAGCGGACGGGGTATCGCGCCGGGCAACGGGGCGGCCGTGGAGGTCGTCCGGATCGCGACCGGCGCCGAGCCGCAGGTCGCGGGCAAGCCGCTGCCCCCGATGCACCGGGAGACGGTCATCAGGACCGGTGCCGAGCGCCCGCTGGTGGTCGGGGACCGGCTGGACACGGACATCGAGGGCGCGTTCCGGGGCGAGGTCGACTCGCTGCTGGTGCTGACCGGTGTCACCGACGGGGCGCAGCTGCTCGCGGCGCCGCCGCAGCACCGGCCGACGTATCTGGACGCCGATCTGCGCGGGCTGCTCACCGGTCAGCCGGAGGTCGCTCAGGACGGTGCCGGCTTCCGCTGCGGCGGCTGGACGGCGAAGGCCGGGGCGGACCGGCTGGAACTGGCGGGTGAGGGCGAGGCGCTGGACGGCCTGCGGGCGTTGTGCGCGGCGGCCTGGACGGCGGCGGGGGACGGCTCCTGCGCGCTGGAGAGCGGAAAGGCACTGGCCAGGCTGGGCCTCTGACGGGTCGCGCGGTGAAGCCCGGCGGGACAAGGGGATCGAGATCCGGCTGGAGGGTAGGCTAACCTAACCTCGTGTTGGTCGACAGTCCTCCGGAACAGTGCGCGGAAACCGCTCCCGCGCCCCCAACCCGCCGGGTCGCGCGGGCCCTTGGGCTTCTGCTCTCGGTCGTGCTGCTGCTGCTCGTCGCGGTGGCGAGCATCGCGATCGGAGCGAAAGCGCTCTCGCTCGACCAGGTCTGGCACGGCCTGTTCCAGGACACGGGGACATACAGCGACGTCGTCGTGAACGAGCGGCTGTCGCGCACGGTTCTCGGCCTCCTGGTCGGCTCCGCGCTCGGTCTCTCGGGTGCGGTGCTCCAGGCGCTGACCCGTAATCCGCTGGCCGACCCCGGGCTGCTCGGCATCAACGCCGGCGCCTCCGCCGCCGTCGTCACGGCCATCACCTATCTCGGTGTCACCAGCCTTACCGGCTATGTGTGGTTCGCCTTCCTGGGCGCGTCGGCGGTCGGCGCGCTGGTGTGGTTCCTCGGCGGCAGCCGGGGTGCGACGCCGGTGCGGCTGGCGCTCGCCGGTACGGCGATCAGCGCCGCCCTGTACGGCTATCTCCAGGCCGTGATGATCATGGACGGCGCGGCCCTGAACAAGATGCGGTTCTGGACGGTGGGCTCGCTGGTCTCGGCCGACTATTCGACGATCCTCCAGGTGCTGCCGTTCCTCGCGGTCGGTACGGTCCTCGCGCTCGCGCTGGCCCGCCCGCTGAACGCCGTGGAGATGGGCGACGACACCGCCCGCGCGCTCGGCGCCAACGTCAACCGCACCCGCGCGCTGGCCATGCTGGCCGCCGTGCTGCTGAGCGGCGCCGCGACCGCCGCCTGCGGTCCGATCGTCTTCGTCGGCCTGATGGTCCCGCACGTCGTACGTTCCTTCACCGGCCCCGACCTGCGCTGGATCCTGCCGTACGCCACGGTCCTCGCGCCCGTGCTGCTGCTCGGCGCCGATGTCACCGGCCGGGTCGTGGCCCGCCCCGCCGAGGTGCAGGTCGGCATCATCACCGCGCTCATCGGCGGGCCGGTCTTCATCTTTCTCGTACGACGGCGGAGGACGGCCCAGCTGTGAAGACTCTCTCCAAGGGCCGTGCCGTACGCACCCCCGGCGGGCTCTCCCTGCGCCTGGACCCGCGGACCCTGATCGTCGTCGTCCTGCTGCTGGTCGCCGCCGGTGCCGCCGGTGTGGCGCTGATCGGCACCGGCGACGCGAAGATCCCGGCGTCCGACGTGCTGCGCACCCTCGCCGGGAACGGCACCGCCTACCAGGACTTCATCGTCAACGAACTGCGGCTGCCGCGGGTCCTGGTCGGCCTGCTGGTCGGGGCCTCGCTGGGCCTGGGCGGCGCGCTGTTCCAGTCGATCTCCCGCAACCCGCTCGGCAGCCCGGACGTGCTCGGTCTGTCGCAGGGTTCGACGGCCGGCGCGCTGGTCGTGATCGTGCTGATGTCCGGCAGCGCCTTCCAGGTGACCGTGGGCGCGCTGATCGGCGGCCTGGTGACCGGTCTGGGCATCTATCTGCTCGCCTGGAAGCAGGGGGTGCACGGATACCGGCTGGTGCTGGTCGGTATTGGTGTCAGCGCGGTCATGACGGCCGTCAACGGCTATCTGCTCACCAAGGCCGACCTGGTCGACGCCACCCGCGCGGTGGTGTGGATGACCGGGTCGCTCAACGGCCGTGACTGGGACCAGGTCTGGCCGCTGCTCGCGCTGTGCGCCGTCCTCCTCCCGCTGGTCCTCGCCAACGCGCGCGGCCTGCGGATGATGGAGATGGGCGACGACATCTCGAACGCGCTCGGCGTGCGGGTGCAGCGCGTCCGGCTGGTGCTGATGGTCTCGGCCGTCCTGCTCACCGCCGCCGCCACCGCGGCCGCCGGCCCCGTCGGCTTCGTCGCGCTGACCGCGCCGCAGCTCGCCCGCCGGCTGACCCGCTCGCCGGGGCCGAACCTGGTGCCCTCGCTCTGCATGGGAGCGGCCCTGCTGGTCGCCGCCGACTGGGCCTCGCAGCGCGCCTTCGGCGCCGACCAGCTGCCCGTCGGCGTGGTCACCGGCGTCCTCGGCGGCGTCTACCTGCTGTGGCTGCTGGTCGCCGAGCGCCGGGCCGGCCGGATATGAGCGGCACGAACACGAACACCCCGAGGAGCACTGTGAACCGCCTGTCCGCCGAGAACGTCACCCTTGCCTACGACCAGCGGGTCATCGCCGAGCAGCTGTCGGTCGAGATCCCCGACAACTCCTTCACGGTGATCGTCGGCCCGAACGCGTGCGGCAAGTCGACGCTGCTGCGGGCGCTGTCACGGATGCTCAGGCCCAGCCAGGGCCGGGTGCTGCTGGACGGCGAGACCATCCACTCGATGCCCGCGAAGAAGGTCGCGCGGACCCTCGGCCTGCTGCCGCAGTCGTCCGTCGCGCCCGACGGCATCACGGTCGCCGACCTGGTCGGCCGGGGCCGCTACCCGCACCAGGGCCTGCTGCGCCAGTGGTCGGCCGAGGACGAGCGGGTGGTCCAGGAGTCCATGCGCCGGACCGGGGTCGCGGAGCTGGCCGAACGCTATGTGGACGAGCTGTCCGGCGGGCAGCGGCAGCGGGTGTGGATCGCCATGGCGCTGGCCCAGCAGACCCCGCTGCTGCTCCTGGACGAGCCGACCACCTACCTGGACATCCAGCACCAGATCGACGTCCTCGACCTGTGCGCCGAGCTGCACGAGGAGCAGGGGCGGACGCTGGTGGCGGTGCTGCACGACCTGAACCACGCCGCCCGCTACGCCACCCACCTCATCGCCCTGCGCGGCGGCGAGGTGATCGCCGAGGGCGCCCCGGGCGACATCGTCACGGCCGACCTGGTCGAGAAGGTCTTCGGGCTGCGCTGCCAGGTCATCGACGACCCGGAGACGGGCACCCCGCTGGTGGTCCCGGCGGCCCGCAAGGCACGCGCGGAGCGCGTCGCCGCGGCGTCCTGACCCCGCACGCCCACCCCCGCTTCCGGGAGCGGCTAGAGCAGCTTCCGGAGCCGGAACAGATCCAGCAGGCTCGCCTCAAGCCGCACCCGGCCCGAGCCCCAGGCGGTCGCGAAGTTCAGCTCGCCGCCCACCAGGGCCACCAGGTCGTCCCCGGCGAGGGCGAGCCTGATCTGCGCCTTCGCGCGGGGCGGCCCGGGATGGGTGGCGTCCACCTCGATCCGGCCGCCGGTCAGCCGGCCCGCGAAGGTGACGTCGAGGTCGGTGATGTGACAGCTCACCGAGCGGGCCAGGGCCGCCGCCGCGCGGACCTCGCCCTCGGCGCCCCGCATGTTGTCCGAAAGCTTTCCCAGTGCGGCGCGGCACTCCTCGATCGTGGCCATCGCCCACGACGGTACCCCAGCGGTTCGCGGTAGCGTCTGGGCATGAGCGAGTCCGTGTCCGAGGCCGAGATCGGCACCGAGGAGGCGCCCGCGTACGACTCCGCGGCGCCCGCCCCCCTGAACGTCCCGCGCGCCCCCACGGGCAACGCCGACGTCGACGCCCAGCTGGACCGGCTGGCCGACACCGATCACCTCGCCACCGAGGGACACGTCGAGGTGTACGAGGATGTACACCGGGGGCTGCGTGACGCGCTCACCGCGCTCGACGCCCGCCCGGGACCTCCGGTTCCCACCGGCCACCCGGCGGCCGCCCCCCGATGAGACCCTCGGGTCGCATCTTCCGTTCGCCGTACCACCAGTACCACCAGAGCAGGAGCTGAACCGAACGTGGCAGGAGTCGCACGCCGCCGTCTCGACGCGGAGCTGGTCCGCCGGAAGCTCGCCCGTTCGCGCGAGCACGCAAGCCAGCTGATCGCCGCCGGCCGGGTCACCGTCGGCAGGACCGTGGCGACCAAGCCGGCCACCCAGGTGGAGACCGCGGCGGCGATCGTCGTGCAGAGCGACGACAGCGATCCCGACTACGTCTCCCGCGGCGGCCACAAGCTGGCCGGCGCGCTGGCGGCCTTCGTGCCGCTGGGGCTCGTGGTCGAGGGCCGGCGCGCTCTGGACGCCGGCGCGTCCACCGGTGGTTTCACCGATGTCCTGCTGCGCGCGGGCGCCGCCGGGGTCGTCGCGGTGGACGTCGGCTACGGCCAGCTCGCCTGGTCTCTCCAGAACGATGAACGCGTCACCGTCAAGGACCGTACGAACGTACGCGAGTTGACGCTTGAGGCGATCGATGGGGAACCTGTGGATCTTGTCGTGGGCGATCTGTCCTTCATTCCGCTGGGGCTGGTGCTGCCCGCCCTGAAGCGGTGTGCGGCGGCGGACGCCGACCTGGTGATGATGGTCAAGCCGCAGTTCGAGGTGGGCAAGGAACGGCTGGGCAGCGGGGGTGTCGTACGGAGTCCGCAGCTGCGGGCGGAGGCCGTGCGGAAAGTGGCCGAGAAGGCATGGGAACTGGGGCTCGGGGTGCGGGGGGTCACCGCGAGCCCGCTGCCCGGCCCCTCGGGGAACGTCGAGTACTTTCTCTGGCTGCGGGCGGGGGCACCCCAGGTGGACCCGGCCGACGTCGATCGCGCAGTGGCGGAGGGGCCGCGTTGACACAGAACCTGGCGCGTACTGTTTTCCTGCTCGCCCACACCGGGCGGCCCGCGGCGATCCGCAGTGCGGAACTCGTCGTCAAGGGCCTGCTGCGGCACGGCATCGGGGTGCGGGTGCTGGAGGAGGAGGCGTGCGATCTGCCGCTCCCGGACGAGGTGGTCCTCGTCAAGGAGGCGACTCCGCAGTGCCTGGACGGGTGCGAACTGCTGATCGTGCTGGGCGGCGACGGCACGCTGCTGCGCGGTGCCGAGTTCGCGCGGGCCTCCGGGGTGCCGATGCTCGGCGTCAACCTCGGGCGGGTCGGGTTCCTCGCGGAGGCCGAGCGGGACGACCTCGACCGGGTGGTCGACCGGGTCGTGGCGCGCTCGTACGAGGTCGAGGAGCGGATGACCGTCGATGTCGTCGTGCACCGCAACGGCGACATCGTGCACACCGACTGGGCGCTGAACGAGGCGGCCGTGCAGAAGGCCGGCGCCGAGAAGCTGCTGGAAGTCGTGCTGGAGATCGACGGGCGGCCGGTGTCGGAGTTCGGCTGCGACGGGGTGATCCTCTCCACGCCCACCGGCTCCACGGCCTACGCCTTCTCGGCCGGCGGGCCGGTGGTCTGGCCCGAGGTGGAGGCACTGCTGATGGTGCCGATCAGCGCGCACGCGCTGTTCGCCAAGCCGCTGGTCACCTCGCCCGACTCGGTGCTGGCGGTGGAGGTGCTGCCGCACATCCCGCCGGGCGTGCTCTGGTGCGACGGGCGGCGGACCGTCGAGCTGCCGCCCGGGGCCCGGGTCGAGGTGCGGCGGGGCGCGGTGCCGGTGCGGCTGGCCCGGCTGCACCACTCCTCGTTCACGGACCGGTTGGTGGCGAAGTTCGCGCTGCCCACCACCGGGTGGCGAGGGGCGCCCCACTAGCGCCGTCCGGGGAAGTGGTCCCGTTCCGCCGGCGGGCGCGGGCGCTCAGCGGCCGGTCGCGCCACGCGGCGGAGCCGCGCGCCGGCACGGCCGCGCGGCCCTCCGGGGCGGACCACTCGCCGGAGTGATAGCGGCGCCCTGTGTGCACTCGCCGCCCCGGACCTCGTATGGTCTGTTCCGTGCTGGAGGAGATGCGGATACGGTCACTCGGGGTCATCGACGATGCCGTCGTCGAGCTGTCGCCGGGGTTCACCGCCGTCACGGGCGAGACGGGTGCGGGCAAGACCATGGTGGTCACCAGCCTGGGGCTGCTGCTCGGTGGCCGCGCGGACCCGGCGCTCGTACGGATCGGGGCCGAGAAGGCGGTCGTGGAGGGGCGGGTCACCGTACCCTCCGGCACCGCCGCGGTCGTGCGCGCCGAGGAGGCCGGGGCCGAGCTGGACGACGGGGCCCTGCTGATCAGCCGTACCGTGTCCGCCGAGGGCCGGTCCCGGGCGCATCTGGGCGGGCGCAGCGTGCCCGTCGGGCTGCTCGCCGAGCTGGCCGACGACCTGGTGGCCGTGCACGGGCAGACCGACCAGCAGGGGCTGCTGAAGCTGTCCCGGCAGCGGCAGGCGCTCGACCGGTACGCGGGCGACGCCGTCGCGGTGCCGCTCGCCGAGTACACCGAGGCGTACAAGCGGCTGCGGGCCGTCTCCACCGAGCTGGAGGAGATCACCACGCGCGCGCGGGAGCGGGCGCAGGAAGCCGACATGCTGCGGTACGGGCTCGACGAGATCGCGGCCGTGGAGCCGCGGGCCGGCGAGGACCTGGAGCTGGCCGAGGAGGCCGAGCGGCTGGGCCACGCCGAGGCGCTGTCGTCCGCCGCCACGGCCGCGCACGCCGCCCTCGCGGGCAACCCCGAGGACCCCGAGGGGATCGACGCCGCCACCCTCGTCGCGGGCGCGAGCCGGGCCCTGGACGCCGTGCGGTCGCACGATCCGGCGCTGGCCGCGCTGGCCGACCGGATCGGGGAGATCGGCATCCTGCTCGGCGACGTGTCGGGCGAGCTGGCGGGATACGCCGACGACCTCGACGCCGACCCGCTGCGGCTCGCCGCCGTGGAGGAGCGCAGGGCCGCCCTCACCGCGCTCACCCGCAAGTACGGCGACGACGTGGGCGCCGTCCTGGCCTGGGCCGAGCAGAGTGCCGCCCGGCTCACCGAGCTGGACGGCGACGACGAGCGGATCGACGAGCTGGCCGCCGAGCGGGACGCGCTCCGCGTCGGACTGGGCGGTCTCGCCCAGGCGCTGACGGACGCGCGGGCCGAGGCCGCCGAGCGGTTCGCCGCCGCCGTGACCGCCGAGCTCGCCTCGCTGGCGATGCCCCACGCGCGCGTGTCCTTCGAACTGCGGCACACCGAGGACCCGGAGGGCGTCGAGGTGGGCGGCCGGACGGTCGCCTACGGCCCCTCGGGCGTGGACGAGGTCGAGCTGCTGCTCGCCCCGCACCCGGGCGCCCCGCCGCGGCCCATCGCCAAGGGCGCCTCCGGTGGTGAGCTGTCCCGGGTGATGCTCGCCGTGGAGGTGGTGTTCGCCGGCACCGACCCGGTGCCGACGTACCTCTTCGACGAGGTCGACGCGGGTGTCGGTGGCAAGGCGGCGGTCGAGATCGGCCGGCGCCTCGCGAAGCTCGCCAGGACCGCGCAGGTCGTGGTCGTCACCCATCTGCCCCAGGTCGCCGCCTTCGCCGACCGCCAGCTGCTGGTGGAGAAGACCAACGACGGCTCGGTCACCCGCTCCGGGGTGAAGGTCCTGGAGGGCGAGGAACGCGTCCGCGAACTGTCCCGCATGCTCGCGGGCCAGGAGGACTCCGAGACGGCCCGGGCGCACGCGGAGGAGCTGCTGGCCACGGCCAGGGCGGACCTCTGAGCGGGGGCCCCGCCGGTGCTGCCTAGGGTGACGGGATGATCGTCAAGCGAACGTCCCGGTCCCGTTCCCTCCTCCTGGCCGCCGCGCTCACCCGGTCCTGCCAGGCGCTGCTGCGCGCCCGGCCGCCCGGCGGGCGCGAGCGCTGGGAGCGTACGAACCACGCCGGGCGGCCCGTCGGGCTGTACGCCGGACCCGCCGCGACGCTGGGGGCGGCGCTCGCCGCGGGGCGGGTGCGCCCGGGTGCCGGGCTCGCGGTGCTGGCCGCCGGGGTCTGCGGGGCGTACGACGATGTCGCCGGGGACCACCGGCGCGGGTTCCGGGCGCATCTGGGGGCGCTGCGGGAGGGCGAAGTCACCAGCGGTGCCGTGAAATTGTTCGGGATATCGGGGGCCGGTCTGGTGGCGGGGGCGCTGCTGAAGGAGCGTCCGCTGGACAAGCTGCTCGCCGGGGTGGTCATCGCGGGGAGCGCCCATCTCGTCAACCTCGTCGACGTACGGCCCGGGCGGGCCGCCGGTGCGGTGCTGGCGCTCGGGGCGCCCGGACTGCTGCGCGCGGGCGCCGGGGGAGAGCTGGCCGCCGGTGCGCTGGGGGCGGCGGCGGCCGTGCTGCCCGACGACCTCGGTGAACGCACGATGCTCGGGGACACGGGGGCGCACGCCCTCGGTGCGGCACTGGGGGCGGCCGTGGTAGCGGGAAACCGGCGCGCGGGGCTGCTCGCGCACGCCGTCGCACTCGTCGCCGCGGCCCGGTACGGGGACCGGGTGAGCACCTGGGCGCGGGCGCTGTGAGCGGCTGACCTCGTGGAACGGCCGCGCTCCCGATGCGGGGGCGCCCGGCGTCCTCTCACCCGTGTGGGTGATGTGCTCCGGCGCATTGCCCCGGCCCGCCGGACGGTGCGCCCTCCTGGCTGTCCCTGAACGGCCGTACGTGCTGGCATGCTTGGCAGGGGACGCGGGGCGGGCAGCGGCTCCGGACAGTCCGCGCGGGAGGCGCGCGGGGTGCGTCCTTCCGCCCCCCTGAGCCCGCTACCTTCTGTACGTTTCCTCGTGACCACCCCACGTGAACCAGGAGCCCCGGCCCCGTGACCCCCGTGAGCAGCAACGCACCGCACGGCCAGTCGCCGCTGCGCACCGTGCAGGTGCTCGGCGGAGGCAACGCCGGAAGCAGCGCGCACGTGCGCTCCCTTGCCGAGGGGCTCGTGGCGAGGGGCGTGCGAGTCACCGTGTGCGCCCCCACCGAGGCCGATCACGCCTACGGCTTCACCGGTGCGGGCGCCGACCACGTGCATGTGCCGCGCAGCAGCGACCCCGTCTCCGTGGCCGCGCTCCGGACGGCCTGCGCCAACGCCGACCTGGTGCACGCGCACGGCCTGCACGCCTCCTTCCGGGCCGTGCTCGCGCTCAGCGGGCGCACCACTCCGCTGGTGGTCACCTGGCACAACCGCGCCCGCGCCGAGGGACCGCGGGCCCAGCTGCTGCGGCTGCTGGAGCGGCGGGTGGCGAAGACCGCCGCCGTCGTCCTCGGCACCAGCCCCGACCTGGTCGAGCGGGCCCGGCGGACCGGCGCCCGGGACGCCCGGCTCGCCGCGGTCTCCCTGCCCGGCCGGCGCGGGCCCGACGGCCCCCTCGACGGTTTCGACGCCCTCGACCTGGACGCCCTCGACCTGGACGACCCCGACCTGCTGCGGCCCAAGACCCGCGCCGAACTCGGGGCCACCGGACGCCCGTTGCTCATCGCCGTCGGCTCCCTCGACCGGCACCGCGGCTACGAGGTGCTGCTCGACGCGGCGCGCGCCTGGCGGGACCTGGACCCGGTGCCGCTGGTGGTGGTCGCCGGGGAGGGGGCGCTGCGGCCGGTGCTCCAGCGGCGCATCGAGGACGAGGAACTGCCGGTGCGGCTCATCGGACGCCGTGCGGACGTGCCCGAGCTGCTCGCCGCCGCCGACCTGGCCCTCCTGACCAGCCGCTGGGAATCGCGGTCCGTCCTCGCCCAGGAGGCGCTGCAGGCGCGCGTGCCGCTCGTCGCGACCCGGGTCGGCGGCATCCCGGACCTCGTCGGCGACGCCGCCGAACTCGTCCCGTACGGCGATCCGGCGGCCCTCGCCGCCGCCGTCGTACGCCTGCTCGCGGACCCCGAGCGGCGCGCGCTGCTGCGCGAGCGCGGGCTGCGGCAGGCCGCGACCTGGCCGACCGAGGACGAGACCGTGGCCCAAGTGCTCAGCGTGTACGACGAGCTGACCCAGCCGAGGCCGCTGGCCTAGGGGGCGTGCCGACGGGCCCGCAGGGCGAGGCTCAACGCCAGTACCGTCTGCGGATCGTCGAGGTCGGTGCCCAGCAACTCCGCGATCCGGGCGAGCCGGTTGTAGAGGGTCTGCCGGTTGAGGTGCAGTTCGCGGGCCGTCTCCGCCTTGCGCCCCGCGTGTGCGAGATAGGTCTCCAGGGTCGGCAGCAGCGGCGGGCGCGAGCGGTGGTCGTGGTCGCGCAGCGGGCCGATCGCGCGGTCCACGAAGGCCGCGAGGTCCGGATGGTCGCGCAGCCGCCACAGCAGCAGGTCGATGTCGAGGCGCCGGGCGTCGTACCAGGGCCGGTCGGTCAGGCCCTCGGCCGCCGTCGCCGTCTCCGCCGCGTGCCGCAGCCCCGCCGAGGCCGCCGCCCAGCCGCCGGCCACACCGACGACGACGACCGGCGGCGCGGAGCCCGGCCGGCGCGTCCCGGCCCGGTCGGCACCCGCCCGCAGCGCCGCCGCCACCCGGTCGGCGACCGCCGAGCGCTCCGACTCCGAGCGCAGCCCCAGCAGCACCAGGACCCGGCCCTCCACCGGCCGCACACCCAGCAGCACCGGCATCCCCACGGCGGCCAGCTCCTCGGAGACCGCCCGGGCCAGCACCGCCCAGCCGCCGCCGGGGGAGAGCGTGTCCCCGATCCGCATGACCACGGGCAGCAGCGGGCTTTCGCCCGGCTTGAAACCGAGCACCCGGGCCTGGGCCGGGGCGTCCTCCGCCGTGATCCGGCCCTCGGCGAGATCGGTGAGGAAGTCACCGCGCCCGCGCGCCGCCAGCTCCTCCTCCTGCCGGGCCTGCATCAGCACCACGGCCAGGATGCCCGCGGCCCGCTCGGCGGCGATCCGGTGCACCGGGCCCAGCGGCGCCCGGACCGGCAGCAGGACCAGTCGGGCCCGCACCGCGCCCGCCGACCCGGGTCCGCCGCCCGGCACGTCCACCAGCACCGAGCCGGCCGGCGGCGGGGCCTCCTTGTGCGGGCCGCGCAGCCCCTCCCACACCTGGAGCGGATCCGCGCCCTCCGGGCCGGCCCCGGCGGCGTACAGCAGCCGGCCGTCGGCCGTCTCCAGGAACATCGGGTTGCCGCTGAAATCGGCCAGGATGCCCAGCACCTGCGGCACCCCGCCGCCGCCCAGCAGGGCCTCGGTGCAGCGCCGGTGCACCTCCTCCGCGCGCTGGAGCAGCGCGTAGTGGCCGTTGACGATCTCGGTGTGGATCTCCTCGGTCACCGTCACGAACGGCACCTCGCGGTGCAGCTGGACCAGCGGCAGACCGGCCGACCTGGCCGTGTCCACCAGGGCCGCGGGCAGCTGTGCGAAGCGCGGGCCCAGCTCCACCACCAGCGCGGCGATCCCCCGCTCGGCGAGGGTCCGCACGAACGCCCGCTGCTCGGCCGGGCGGGTGCCGAGGCCGTAGCCGGTGGTGAGCAGCAGCTCGCCGCCCTTGAGCAGCGAGGCGATGTTCGGTACCTCGCCCGCGTGCACCCAGCGCACGGTACGGCCGAGCCGGTCGGCACCCGCCAGGATCTCGGGCAGCCCGCTGCGCAGTCCGGGCAGCTCCAGCGCCCGCTGAACGGTGATGCCGGCGCCCTGCGTGGCGAGTCTGCTCTCCGTACCGCTGTCCATGGAGCGGACGCTACCTGCGCAAACGCCCGAACGACAGCGTGGGACGGCTACACCGGGCGGATGTTGTGGTTGAAGCGGAACACGTTGTCGGGGTCGTACGCCCGCTTCACCTTCTCCAGCCGCAGCAGGTTCCCCTCGCCCAGTCCCGCCCGCACCCGCCCGGTGCCCTCCTCGCCGATGAAGTTCAGGTACACGGCCCCCGTGCTCCACGGCCGGACGTCGGCGCACACCTGCCGCACCCAGCCGATCGCCCGCTCGTCGTCGCGGGGGTCCGCCCAGACGGCGAACGGATGCACGGCCCAGGACGCGTCCCGGAACGCCACCGGGTACGTGTGCGGACCGGCGGCGATCGCACCGCCCTGCGGGAAGATCAGATGGCGGCTGGCGGTGGGCACCGGCATGTCCTCGGCGCGGGCGCAGAAGACGTCGGCCAGCGCGTCGGGCAGACCGGTCAGGTACTCCGCCGACCAGTGGTTCCGCCGGCCGGGCGGGCTGTCCAGCATGCACTGCAGGTCCGCGTAGGGCAGCGCGGCGACCAGCTCCGCCTCGTGCGGCAGCGCCAGCAGCGGCCGGGCCAGCGTGCGCAGCCGGGGCTCGGGGCCCGGGTACGTCAGCAGCGCCGCGCACAGCCGCGTGCCCACCAGCGGCTCCGGTACGAACTCCAGGGGCGGGCCGGTCAGATACAGCACCGCGCCGGCCAGCTCGCCGGGGCCGCCGAGAAGGGCCTCGCGGAAGGCGCGGACCGCGTCCGGGCCGAGGTGCGGGCGGTACAGCAGCAGCGCGACCGAGAACTCCGGCAGCTCGTGCAGCTCCAGGGTGAGCGCGGTGGCGATTCCGAAGTTGCCGCCGCCTCCGTGCAGGGCCCAGAACAGTTCGGGGTTCTCGTCGGCGTTGGCGTGCACCTGCTCGGCGTCGGCGGTCACCAGCTCCACCCCGAGGAGGTTGTCGACGGCGAGGCCGAAGGCGCGGTCCAGCCAGCCGGTGCCGCCGCCCAGCACGAAGCCGCCGACACCGGTGGTCGAGGACCGGGCGCCGGTGGTCGCGAGGGCGTAGGGCTGCGTGGCCCGGTCCAGATGACGCATGGTGGCCCCGCCCTCGATCCGGACCGCCTCGCCCGCCGGGTCCACGGTCACCCGGTGCATCGGGCGCAGGTCCACCACGAGCGCGCCGTCGCCCAGGGCGGTGCCGGCCACGCCGTGCCCGCCGCCGCGCACCGCGATGGGCAGGTCGAGCTCCCGTCCGAAGCGCACCGCGCGGACGACATCGGCCGCGACGGCGCACCGCGCGATCACGGCCGGACGTCTGTCGATCATCCCGTTGAAGACGGCACGCGCCTCGTCGTAGCCCGGATCTCCCGGGGCGAACACGTCTCCGGTCAGATCCCCGCGCAGCGCGGCGAGGGCCGCGCGCGCCTTGGAGCAAGCCATGGCCGCGCCCCTTCCGGAACGGGAACGGTGTCCTCGGCCCAGCCTAGAAGGGCATGGCCGGGCGGGCCCGGCAGTCACCGGCGACCTCCGGGGGGCCTGGCGACCGCCGGCGCTCAGCCGCCGTAGGCGCCCGAGGCCGTCAGCCGCAGGGCGGTGTCGATCAGGGGGACGTGGCTGAACGCCTGCGGGAAGTTGCCCACCTGGCGCTTCAGCCGCGGGTCCCACTCCTCCGCGAGCAGGCCGAGGTCGTTGCGCAGCGCGAGGAGCTTCTCGAACAGCTTGCGGGCCTCGTCCACCCGGCCGATCATCGCCAGGTCGTCCGCCATCCAGAAGGAGCACGCGAGGAAGGCGCCCTCGTCGCCGGGCAGGCCGTCGACGCCCTCGTCGGCGCCCTCGGTCGGGTAGCGCAGGATGAACCCGTCCGAGGTGGACAGCTCGCGCTGGATCGCCTCGATGGTGCCGATCACCCGCTTGTCGTCCGGCGGCAGGAAACCCATCTGGGGGATGAGCAGCAGGGAGGCGTCCAGCTCCCGGGAGCCGTAGGACTGGGTGAAGGTGTTGCGCTCCTCGTCGTAGCCCTTCTCGCAGACGTCCCGGTGGATGTCGTCGCGCAGTTCCTTCCAGCGCTCCAGCGGGCCGTCGGCGTCGCCGGACTCGATCAGCTTGATCGTGCGGTCCACCGCGACCCAGGCCATCACCTTGGAGTGCACGAAGTGCCGGCGCGGGCCGCGCACCTCCCAGATGCCCTCGTCCGGCTCCTGCCAGTGGTCCTCCAGGTAGCGGATCAGCTTCAGCTGGAGCAGGGAGGCGTAGTCGTTGCGGGCCAGACCGGTCATATGGCCCAGGTGCAGGGCCTCGGTGACCTCGCCGTAGACGTCCAGCTGGAGCTGGTGCGCGGCGCCGTTGCCGACCCGGACCGGGGCGGAGTCCTCGTAGCCCGGCAGCCAGTCGAGCTCGGCCTCGCCCAGCTCGCGCTCACCGGCGATGCCGTACATGATCTGCAGGTTCTCCGGGTCGCCCGCGACCGCGCGCAGCAGCCACTCGCGCCAGGCGCGGGCCTCCTCGCGGTAGCCCGTGCGCAGCAGCGAGGACAGGGTGATGGCCGCGTCCCGCAGCCAGGTGTAGCGGTAGTCCCAGTTGCGCACCCCGCCGATGTCCTCGGGCAGGGAGGTGGTGGGCGCGGCGACGATGCCGCCCGTCGGGGCGTACGTCAGCGCCTTCAGGGTGATCAGCGAGCGGACCACCGCTTCGCGGTACGGCCCGTGGTACGTACAGTGGTCGACCCACTCGCGCCAGAAGTCCTCCGTCGCCACCAGCGACTGCTCGGGCTCCGGCAGCGGCGGCGGCTCCTTGTGCGAAGGCTGCCAGGAGATGGTGAAGGTGATGCGGTCGCCCGGGGCGACCGTGAAGTCGGCGTACGTGGTGAGCGCCTTGCCGTAGGTCTCGGCCTCCGTGTCGAACCACACCGAGTCCGGCCCGGCCACGGCCACCGTGCGGCCCTCGTGCTTGTGCACCCAGGGCACCACCCGGCCGTAGGAGAACCGCATCCGCAGGGCCGAGCGCATCGGGACCCGGCCGGTGACGCCCTCCACGATCCGGATCAGCTGCGGGGCGCCGTCACGCGGCGGCATGAAATCCGTCACGCGTACGGTGCCGCGCGGGGTGTCCCACTCCGACTCCAGGATCAACGAGTCGCCGCGGTAGCCGCGCCGGGCGGCGGCGGGAGGCGGGGAGTCGGCCGCGTGCGCCGGGCCGAGCCGCCAGAATCCGTGTTCCTCGGTGCCCAGCAGGCCGGCGAAGATGGCATGCGAGTCGAAGCGGGGCAGGCACAGCCAGTCGACTGTGCCGTCCCGGCAGACCAGCGCCGCGGTCTGCATGTCTCCGATGAGTGCGTAATCTTCGATGCGCCCGGCCACGTGCAACTCCAGTCGAACGGCCACGTCACCCCCGCGCAGGGGGCTGTCGCTAGTGCGGTCAAGGGGTAGTTGTTGTGCGTCGTTGAGCGGTGAAGCAAAGCAGCCCGCCGAGCCCTGAGGCAACACGACAGTCTTTGCTCAACGAACTGCCGCGCTCTCGTTGTTCCGGGTGATGCAGGCGGGGGTGTGCCGTCGTTCCGGCCGGGCTCGGCAGCGAATGTCCGAGCAGGATACGACGCACGTAGATGATCTGCGTGCCGCTCCGGGCAACCGGTGTAGGCCGAACGAGTGACCTGTGGGTGAGGAACGGGTGAGAAGCGGCTGTTGTGACAGCTGTGGCGAAGGCGCCCCGTACCCGGATGAGCGCGGAGCGTGGCCGGAAGCCATCCCCCCGCGGCGCTGATACGCTGGTAGCCCGTGGACCGGTGGGAGAAAACCCCCCGAACCGCAGCGACGGCGCCTCCGGAAACCTCCGGTCCGACAGCCGCACCGCATCGAAGACAGCGACCACGGGAGCCCCCTCTTGGCCATGCCGCCCAAATCCACGACGACCAAGCACATCTTCGTCACCGGGGGTGTCGCCTCCTCGCTCGGCAAGGGTCTGACCGCCTCCAGCCTGGGCATGCTGCTCAAGGCCC
>NZ_JBIBUO010000038.1:0-21216 GCF_043079545.1 Streptomyces sp. NPDC015171 | reverse complement strand
CAGGTTCTCGCTCTCGCGTTTCCCTTTCCGGCGGTTCCGACTCTATCAGACCGTTTCCGTTCTGATTTCCTCGGGTGCTTTCCAGGTTTCCGCTTTCGCGTTTCCCTTTCCGGCGGCTCCGACTTTATCAGAAGTTCTGAGTCGGTTTCCCACCCGCTCCAGGTGTCCATGTCCAGCACGTGAAGTGCTGGGGTTCCCGGTCGGGCGGAGCCGTAAACGTACTGGAGCGGGGCGCCCCGATGCAAATCGAGACGCCCCGCTCCTGGCCCGCACCGACGGGGCGTCAGACCTCCACGACCACCGGGAGGATCATCGGCCTGCGGCGGTAGGTGTCCGAGACCCACTTGCCGAGGGTCCTGCGGATGAGCTGCTGGAGCTGGTGGGGCTCCACGACGCCGTCCTGAGCGGACCGCTCCAGGACCTCTGTGACCTTCGGCAGCACGGCGGCGAAGGCCGAGTCCTCGATACCGGAGCCGCGGGCCTGCACGTGCGGACCGCCGGTGATCTTTCCGGTGGAGGAGTCCACGACCACGAAGACCGAGATGATGCCTTCGTCGCCGAGGATCTTGCGGTCCTTGAGCGCCGGCTCGCCGACGTCACCGACGGAGAGCCCGTCGACGTAGACGTAGCCGGCCTGGACCTTGCCGGAGATCCTGGCCTTGCCCTCGACCAGGTCGACCGCCACGCCGTCCTCGGCGATGACGATCCGGTCGTGCGGCACACCCGTGAGCGCGCCCAGCTCGGCGTTGGCGCGCAGATGGCGCCATTCGCCGTGGACCGGCATCAGGTTCTTCGGGCGGCAGATGTTGTAGAAGTACAGCAGCTCGCCCGCGGACGCATGGCCGGAGACGTGCACCTTGGCGTTGCCCTTGTGGACGACGTGGGCGCCCCAGCGGGTGAGGCCGTTGATCACGCGGTAGACCGCGTTCTCGTTGCCGGGGATCAGCGACGAGGCCAGGATGACCGTGTCGCCGTCGACGATGCGGATCTGGTGGTCGCGGTTGGCCATGCGGGACAGGGCCGCCATCGGCTCGCCCTGGGAGCCCGTGCAGACCAGGACCACCTGGCTGTCCGGCAGGTCGTCCAGCGTCTTGACGTCGACCACCAGGCCCGGCGGGACCTTCAGGTAGCCCAGGTCCCTGGCGATGCCCATGTTGCGGACCATCGAGCGGCCGACGAAGGCGACCCGGCGGCCGTACTCGTGGGCCGCGTCCAGGATCTGCTGGATGCGGTGGACGTGGCTGGCGAAGCTCGCCACGATGATCCGCTTGCGGGCACCCGCGAAGACCTGGCGCAGGACGTTGGAGATGTCGCGCTCGGGCGGGACGAAGCCCGGGACCTCGGCGTTCGTCGAGTCGGAGAGAAGAAGGTCGATGCCCTCTTCGCTCAGCCGTGCGAAGGCGTGCAGGTCGGTGAGGCGGTTGTCCAGCGGGAGCTGGTCCATCTTGAAGTCGCCGGTGTGCACCACCATGCCGGCGGGGGTGCGGATGGCGACGGCCAGCGCGTCCGGGATGGAGTGGTTGACGGCGACGAACTCGCAGTCGAAGGGCCCGATGCGCTCGCGGTTCCCCTCCGCCACCTCCAGGGTGTACGGGCGGATCCGGTGCTCCTGGAGCTTGGCCTCGATGAGGGCGAGCGTGAGCTTGGAGCCGATCAGGGGGATGTCCGGCTTCTCGCGGAGCAGGAAGGGGACGCCGCCGATGTGGTCCTCGTGGCCGTGCGTGAGGACGATGCCCTCGATGTCGTCGAGGCGGTCCCGGATGGACGAGAAGTCCGGCAGGATCAGGTCGATTCCGGGCTGCTCCTCCTCGGGGAAGAGCACTCCGCAGTCGACGATCAGCAGGCGGCCGCCGTATTCGAAGACCGTCATGTTCCGGCCGATCTCGCCGAGCCCGCCGAGCGGGGTGACCCGCAGGCCGCCCTCGGGGAGCGGCGGCGGGGAGCCGAGTTCAGGATGCGGATGACTCAAAAGACTCTCCTCACCACACGCGCCACGTACCGGTACGGCACGTGGCGCGCATGACGTTCGTGCGAAGCAGTTGTCGTTGTGATGCAGGCACCGGTGCCCTGCGTCTTCTGTTGTTCTTCAGTTGTGAAGCCCGTGTGGTGCCAAGTCTGTTGTCAGAGCTGTACCCCGCCGGCGGCAAGATCGATCTTGAGCTGGGCGATCTCCTCGGGCGAGCACTCGACCATGGGCGAGCGCAGCGGCCCACCGGGCAGGCCCTGAAGGGCCAGGGCGGCCTTGGTGGTCATGACGCCCTGGGTGCGGAACATGCCGGTGTAGACCGGGAGCAGCTTCTGGTGGATCTCGGTGGCCTTGACGACGTCCCCCGAGACGTACGCCTCGACGAGGCTGCGCAGGTCCGGGGTGACGACGTGGCCGACGACCGAGACGAAGCCGACCGCGCCCACGGAGAGGAGCGGCAGGTTGAGCATGTCGTCGCCGGAGTACCAGGCGAGGCCGGACTGGGCGATGGCCCAGCTGGCGCGGCCGAGGTCGCCCTTGGCGTCCTTGTTGGCGACGATCCGGGGGTGCTCGGCGAGCCTGACCAGCGTCTCGCTGTTGATCGGGACGCCGCTGCGGCCGGGGATGTCGTAGAGCATGACCGGCAGGCCCGTGGCGTCGGCGACGGTCGTGAAGTGCCGGTACAGGCCCTCCTGCGGGGGCTTGTTGTAGTACGGCGTGACGACCAGGAGGCCGTGGGCGCCGACGCGCTCGGCCTCGCGGGCCAGCTCGACGCTGTGGCGGGTGTCGTTGGTGCCGACCCCGGCGACCACGTGGGCGCGGTCGCCGACGGCCTCCAGGACGGCTCGTACGAGGTCCGATTTCTCCGCGTCACTGGTGGTGGGGGACTCGCCGGTGGTGCCGTTGACGATCAGGCCGTCGTTGCCTGCGTCCACCAGGTGGGCGGCGAGCCGCTGCGCGCCGTCGAGGTCGAGTGCGCCGTCCGCCGTGAAGGGCGTGACCATGGCGGTGAGGACCCGCCCGAAGGGGGTCTGCGGAGTCGAGGTCGGAGCCATGGGTAACACGCTACTCGGTGCTCGATACGAGGTGTGCCCGTGGGGTGTCGGGAAAGTCAGGACAAAGAAGGAGCCCGGCACTGCCTGCTCGGGGGTTCAAGCAGTGCCGGGTCCGTTTGATCAGGCTAGATGAACTTATGTAAATGCCGCAATACGGACACTTCGCCCGGCTGATCCGTATGCCCGTCTCCCGGCGGGGAGGACCCTGCGGCTACCCGGCGGGGAGAACCCGGTGGCTACGGGGCCACGCGGCCGTTCGCGTTGAAGGCGGCGTGCGTCAGCGGCATGAGCCCGGCCCACTCCGCCTCCATCTTCTCGCCGACCATCTCGATCTCCCGCTGCGGGAAGGACGGCACCTTGGCCAGCTCGTGCTGGGTGCGCAGGCCGAGGAAGTGCATCAGGGAGCGCGCGTTGCAGGTGGCGTACATCGAGGAGTAGAGGCCGACCGGGAGGGCCGCGCGGGCCACCTCGCGGGCGACGCCCTCGGCGAGGAGCTTCTGGTAGGCCGTGTAGGCGTGCTCGTAGGAGTCCCGCAGGGTGGTGCTCACGGCCTCGTGCTGGGCCGGGGTGCCCTCGACGAAGACGTACTTGCCCGGGCGGCCCTCCTGCACGAGCTTGCGGGAGGTGTCGGGGACGTAGAAGACCGGCTCGAGCTCGCGGTAGCGGCCGGACTCCTCGTTGTACGACCACCCGACGCGGTGCCGCATGAACTCGCGGAAGACGAAGATCGGGGCGCTGATGAAGAACGTCATCGAGTTGTGCTCGAACGGGCTGCCGTGCCGGTCGCGCATCAGGTAGTTGATCAGGCCCTTGGAGCGCTCGGGGTCCTTCTTCAGCTCGTCCAGGGACTGCTCGCCGGCGGTGGAGACACGGGCGGCGAAGAGCACGTCGGCGTCCGAAGCGCTGGACTTCACCAGCTCGACGGTGACGTCGCTGCGGAACGTGAGCGACTCGGGGCTGGTCACGGGAGTGCGGGTCCTTCCATCACTTCTCTGGTCGGCGACCACCTTACGGGGCGCCCGGCGGTGGTCCGGACGACAGCCCGGCGCCTCGTCCCGGAAAACGCACCGGTGAATTTTGCCGACAAGGGCACCATTTGCGCCACCCGATCGTCTGTACCGGTAAGCCCTGTACGTTCGATCTTCGACTCCGAGAGGAGCGGCGACCACGATGTTCCGTCGGCGCGAGCCCGTACCCTTCGCCTTCCTGGCCGAGACGGACCGGTTCCGCAGCAATGTCACTCCCCCGCCCCGTCGCCGGGCGTCCTTCGGCGAGATAGCCGGGCGCTGGCTGCTGGGGCTCACCCTCGTCGCCGGGATCACGGGTGCCCTGGTCCTCGGCACCCCGGCGCTCTCCACACCGTCCGGTCATCCGGCTCAGGAGTCCCAGGCGTCCCAGGGGCACTGAGCGCGGGCCCTGAGCACGGGCCCCTACCCTTCCGGCCCCTCACGGCTGGTGGGCGGCAACACGGCCGGATAGCCTCACCGGGCACAGCCCCTGCGAGGAGCGAGTGAGGACCAGCCGTGCCCCTGCCCTTCCTGACGGCCGACCGCGCCTTCGACACAGCGGCCGAGAGTGCGCTGCCGTACGACGACCCCGACCGCTGGCGGCGCCCCTACCGGCCCGGACCCTGGCGCGTGGGCGCGGCCGCGCTGGGGCTGCTGCTCGCCTCGTTCGTGCTGTTCTCCGCGGTGCTCATCGCGCTGACCGGCTCGCCCTCCGCTGCCTGGGTGGTCCTCGTCACGGGCCTCGCGCTCGTCGCCGGGGCGCTGCGGCTGCTGCGCATGGGCGTGTGGGTGAGCAGACGCGGGCTGCGCAGGACCGGTCTCCTGCTGACGCGTACGGTGCCGTGGCCGCAGGTCGCCTCGGTGCGGACGGTGCAGCAGCCGGTGCGCTGGCTGGGTCTGCCGCGCACGGTGCAGGGCCAGGCACTGGCACTGGTCCGCACGGACCGCGGGGCCGAGGACAGCGCGCCGCTGCTGACCACGCACAGCCTGGACTTCCTGGGCCGGCCGGCGGCCTTCGACCGGGCGGCGGACACGGTGGAGGCATGGGCCGCGGAGAACCGGCGCGGCTGATCCGGAGCACGGGCGAAGGGGCCGGTCCACCGAGGTGGTGGACCGGCCCCTTCGGCGTACGGGAACGCCTCCCGCCAACGGCACCGGTGGCCTACGGGCTGCCGGACGGGATCGGGAACCCAGCTGTCCGGCGCCGTACCGGGTCCGGTGCCGTACCGGGTCCGGTGCCGTACCGGCCGGTCTCAGGCCGGTACCGGTCTGCCGTCGTGCAGGGCGATGGCGCGTTGCATCGCCTTGCGGGCGCGTGGGGTGTCGCGGGCGTCGTGGTAGGCCACGGCCAGCCGGAACCAGCAGCGCCAGTCGTCGGGGGACGCCTCCGTCTCGGCCTTGCGCCTGGCGAAGACCTCGTCGGCCGAGTCTCGGTCGACCCGGCCGCTGGGGAGACGCTTCAGCTCGTCGACCGGCAGGGCGCCCTCGGCGTCGAGTTCGGCGGCGAGCTGGTTGGCCTTGCGGACGAACTGGGTGTTCTTCCACAGGAACCACACGCCGATGACCGGCAGGATCAGCACCGCCACGCCGAAGGTGACGGTGAGGACCGTGCCGGACTGGATGAGCATGACGCCGCGGCTGCCGACCAGGACGAAGTAGAAGACCAGGACGGCGGCCGTGACGAGGTAGGTGATCTTCGCGCGCATCGCAGGAGTCGGTCTCAGCTCAGGTCGAGGAAGTGTTCCAGGCCGAAGGTGAGGCCCGGAGTGGTCACCACGCGGCGGGCGCCGAGCAGGATGCCCGGCATGAAGCTGCTGTGGTGGAGGGAGTCGTGGCGGATGGTGAGGGTCTCGCCCTCGGCGCCGAGCAGGACCTCCTGGTGGGCCAGGAGGCCGCGCAGGCGGACGGCGTGCACGGGGACGCCGTCCACGTCGGCGCCCCGCGCGCCGTCCAGGGCGGTGACGGTGGCGTCCGGTGCCGGGGCCGTGCCGGCCGCCCGGCGGGCCTCGGCGATGAGCTGGGCGGTGCGCGTGGCGGTGCCGGAGGGGGCGTCCACCTTGTTCGGGTGGTGCAGCTCCACCACCTCGACCGACTCGAAGTACGGCGCGGCGATCTGCGCGAACTTCATCGTGAGCACGGCCCCGATGGAGAAGTTCGGCGCGATGAGCACGCCGGTCTCCGGGGACTGGGCGAGCCAGCCGCCCAGCTGCGCGAGGCGGTCCTCGGTCCAGCCCGTCGTACCGACGACGGCGTGGATGCCGTGCCGCACGCAGAAGTCGAGGTTGCCCATGACCGAGGCGGGGGTGGTCAGCTCGACGGCGACCTGGGCGCCGGTCTCCGCCAGCGTCTCCAGCCGGTCGCCCCGGCCGAGGGCGGCGACCAGTTCCATGTCCTCGGCGGCCTCGACCGCCTTGACCGCCTCGGATCCGATCCGGCCCTTGGCACCGAGGACCGCCACGCGCAGCTTGCTCATGTTCCTGCTTCCTAACCGGTGGTGTTTCAGGCGACCGCGTCGTGCAGCCGGGCGGCCTGCTTGTCCTTGAGCGGGCCGATGACCGACAGTGACGGACGCTGTCCCAGGATGTCGCGGGCGACCGCGCGGACCTCGTCCGGGGTGACCGCGGCTATCTTCCCCAGCATGTCGTCCACCGACATCTGCTCGCCCCAGCACAGCTCGCTCTTGCCGATGCGGTTCATCAGCGCGCCGGTGTCCTCGAGGCCCAGGACCGTGGAGCCCCGGAGCTGGCCGATGGCACGGGCGATCTCGTCGTCGGTGAGACCGTTCTGCGCGACCTGGTCCAGTTCGTCGCGGCAGATGCGCAGCACGTCGTGCACCTGGCTGGGCCGGCAGCCCGCGTAGACACCGAACAGGCCGCAGTCGGCGAAGCCGGAGGTGTAGGAGTACACGCTGTAGGCGAGGCCGCGCTTCTCCCGGACCTCCTGGAAGAGGCGGGAGGACATGCCGCCGCCGAGGGCGGTGTTGAGCACGCCCATGGCCCAGCGGCGGTCGTCGGTACGGGCGAGGCCGGGCACGCCGAGGACGATGTGCGCCTGCTCGGTCTTGCGGCCGAGCATGTCGACCTTGCCCGAGGTGCGGATCGTACGGCGTCCGGCGCGCGGGCCGATGGGCTGCGCGTCCTGGTTCTTGAAGGCGCCCGCCTTCTCGAAGGCGGCGCGGACCTGGCGGACGACCTTGGCGTGGTCGATGTTGCCGGCGCAGGCGACCACGAGGTGGGTCGGGTCGTAGTGCTTCTTGTAGAAGCGGCGGATGCGGTCGGCGGTGAGGGCGTTGACCGTGTCGACCGTGCCGAGGACCGGGCGGCCCAGGGCGTTGTCGCCGAACATGGTGTGCGCGAACAGGTCGTGCACGCAGTCGCCGGGGTCGTCCTCGGTCATGGCGATCTCTTCGAGGATCGCGCCGCGCTCGACGTCGACGTCCTCTTCGAGGATCCGCGAGCCGGTCAGCATGTCGCAGACGACATCCATGGCGAGGGGCAGGTCGGTGTCGAGCACGCGCGCGTAGTAGCACGTGTACTCCTTGGCCGTGAACGCGTTCATCTCGCCGCCGACCGCGTCGAGCGCGGAGGAGATGTCCAGCGCGCTGCGCTTCGCCGTGCCCTTGAAGAGCAGGTGCTCCAGGTAGTGCGTGGCGCCGTTCAGGGACGGCGTCTCGTCGCGGGAGCCTACGTGCGCCCAGATCCCGAACGTCGCGGAGCGGACCGAGGGCAGGGTCTCGGTGACGATGCGCAGGCCGCCCGGGAGGGTGGTCTTGCGGACCGTGCCGATGCCGTTCCGGCCCTTGATGAGGGTTTGGGTACGGGCGACGGCCCGCGCCTCCGAAGAGGGGCGGGCCGTCACCTTGGAGCTACGGGACGTCACTGCTCGGCGTCGTCCTTCGCCTCGTCAGAGCCTTCCTCGCCCTCGATCACCGGGATGAGGGAGAGCTTGCCGCGGGAGTCGATCTCGGCGATCTCGACCTGGACCTTCTGGCCCACACCGAGGACGTCCTCGACGTTCTCCACGCGCTTGCCGCCGGCGAGCTTGCGGATCTGCGAGATGTGCAGCAGACCGTCCTTGCCGGGCAGCAGGGAGACGAACGCACCGAAGGTGGTCGTCTTCACGACCGTACCCAGGTAGCGCTCGCCGACCTCGGGCATCGTCGGGTTGGCGATGCCGTTGATCGTGGCGCGGGCGGCCTCGGCGGCCGGGCCGTCGGAGGCGCCGATGTAGATCGTGCCGTCGTCCTCGATCGTGATCTCGGCGCCGGTGTCCTCCTGGATCTGGTTGATCATCTTGCCCTTCGGGCCGATGACCTCACCGATCTTGTCGACCGGGATCTTGACGGTGATGATCCGCGGAGCGTTCGGGGACATCTCGTCCGGACGGTCGATGGCCTCCATCATCACGTCGAGGATGTGCAGGCGGGCGTCGCGGGCCTGCTTGAGGGCCGCGGCCAGGACGGAGGCCGGGATGCCGTCCAGCTTGGTGTCGAGCTGGAGGGCGGTCACGAAGTCCTTCGTGCCGGCGACCTTGAAGTCCATGTCGCCGAAGGCGTCCTCCGCACCGAGGATGTCGGTGAGGGTGACGTAGTGCGTCTCGCCGTCGATGTCCTGGGAGATCAGGCCCATGGCGATACCGGCGACCGGGGCCTTCAGGGGCACACCGGCGTTCAGCAGCGACATGGTGGAGGCGCAGACCGAGCCCATGGACGTCGAGCCGTTGGAGCTCAGCGCCTCGGAGACCTGGCGGATCGCGTAGGGGAACTCCTCGCGCGTCGGCAGCACCGGCACGAGGGCGCGCTCGGCGAGGGCGCCGTGGCCGATCTCGCGGCGCTTCGGCGAACCGACGCGGCCGGTCTCACCGGTGGAGTACGGCGGGAAGTTGTAGTTGTGCATGTAGCGCTTGCGGGTCACCGGGGAGAGGGTGTCCAGCTGCTGCTCCATGCGGAGCATGTTGAGGGTGGTGACGCCCAGGATCTGGGTCTCGCCACGCTCGAACACCGCGGAGCCGTGCACCCGCGGGATCGCCTCGACCTCGGCGGCCAGGGTGCGGATGTCGGTGACACCGCGGCCGTCGATGCGCTTCTTCTCCTTGATCACGCGCTCGCGGACCAGCTGCTTGGTGAGCGAGCGGTACGCGGCGGAGATCTCCTTCTCGCGGCCCTCGAACTCCGGCAGGAGCTTCTCGGCGGCGAGCGCCTTGACGCGGTCCAGCTCGGCCTCGCGCTCCTGCTTGCCGGCGATGGTCAGCGCCTGGGCCAGCTCGGGGCGGACGGCCGCGGTCAGGGCCTCCAGGACGTCGTCCTGGTAGTCCAGGAAGATCGGGAACTCGCCGGTCGGCTTGGCGGCCTTGGCGGCGAGGTCGGCCTGGGCGCGGCACAGGACCTTGATGAAGGGCTTCGCGGCCTCGAGGCCCGCGGCGACGACCTCCTCGGTCGGCGCCTCGGAGCCGCCCTCGACCAGCGTGATGGTCTTGTCGGTGGCCTCGGCCTCGACCATCATGATCGCGACGTCGCCGTCCTCCAGGACACGGCCGGCGACGACCATGTCGAAGACGGCGTCCTCCAGCTCGGTGTGGGTCGGGAACGCGACCCACTGGCCGCGGATCAGCGCGACGCGGACGCCGCCGATCGGGCCGGAGAAGGGCAGGCCGGCCAGCTGCGTGGACGCGGAGGCGGCGTTGATCGCCACGACGTCGTACAGGTGGTCGGGGTTGAGCGCCATGATCGTGGCGACGACCTGGATCTCGTTGCGCAGGCCCTTCTTGAAGGACGGGCGCAGCGGGCGGTCGATCAGGCGGCAGGTGAGGATGGCGTCCTCGGACGGCCGGCCCTCACGGCGGAAGAAGCTGCCGGGGATCTTGCCGGCGGCGTACATCCGCTCCTCGACGTCCACCGTGAGGGGGAAGAAGTCGAGCTGGTCCTTGGGGTTCTTGGAGGCGGTGGTGGCCGACAGCACCATGGTGTCGTCGTCCAGGTACGCCACGGCGGAGCCGGCGGCCTGCTTGGCCAGGCGGCCCGTCTCGAAGCGGATGGTGCGGGTACCGAAGGCGCCATTGTCGATGACGGCCTCGGCGTAGTGGGTCTCGTTCTCCACTAGCGTTTTCTCCGTTACTTGTCGTCTTTCGTCCCTCGGCTGCCCGTGTGGCAGGGGGACGGTCGCGGAGAAGCGCGCCGGGCTGTGCGGGCCGGTCTTCGATCGAAGCACCCGGGGCTCGCTTCCCCCCGGGGGCCACTACCGAGGACCGGCGGCGGCTAGGTGCGCTTCTCCTCGTTCTGTGTCGAACGCCGTTCGGAGGCGTCCGTGGTTCTCAGGTCGTACGTGGTGCTGAGTCGTACGTCGTTCTGTGTCGTGCGTATTGCGTTGTGCTACCACACTACAAAGCGTGAGTGACACTCCGCACGTTTCCGCCCCCACGACGAGGGCGTCCCGTATACGGCAAAGGGAGCGGTCCCCGGGTGCTTCCGGGAACCGCTCCCCTCACGGCGACTTACTTGGCGCCCGCCGCACCACGGCGGATGCCGAGGCGGTCGACCAGCGCACGGAAGCGCGTGATGTCCTTCTTCGCCAGGTACTGCAGCAGGCGACGGCGCTGACCGACCAGGATCAGCAGGCCACGACGGGAGTGGTGGTCGTGCTTGTGGGTCTTGAGGTGCTCCGTCAGGTCGGAGATCCGACGGGAGAGCAGCGCGACCTGGACCTCGGGGGAGCCGGTGTCGCCCTCCTTGGTACCGAACTCGGAGATGATCTGCTTCTTCACTGCGGCGTCGAGCGACACGCGTACTCCTCATAGTCTGTGAGTGCCCACCGAGCGCCCCCGGTCTTCATCGCGGGGGAGCTTCCGTAACTCGGGAGGCGGGATCCGTAGGGCGCGGCCTCCGGAACTCCGCCCTTTCGGGGGATCCGGGGGTGCGTACACAAACGGCCGTCACTGAGGGTACCAGGCGATGGCGGGGGCCTTGCGCCCGGTCGGTGAATCGTCCTGGCGGCAGGGGCTGCGCCGCTAGGGTGAACGCCGGGACCGTACCTACCTCGGGAAGGGGTCGCTGCACGATGGCGGAGACGGAAGCGGAGATCAAGGCGCGCAAGGAGCGGGAGCGGGACGAACTCTACGCGCTCGACATCTCGGGCGTGGAGTGGCACTGCGCGCCGGGCGCGGAGGAGCACGAGGAGCGGGTGGAGATCGCGCACCTGCCCGCCGGCGCGGTGGCGATGCGGTCCTCCCTCGATCCGGACACCGTGCTGCGCTACACCGAGGCGGAGTGGCGGGCGTTCGTGCTGGGGGCACGGGACGGGGAGTTCGATCTGAAGCCCATGGCGCACAACGGCGGGCTCGACGTGCCGTGAGGCGCGGGCCGGGCCCCGGCTCACGACGACACCGGGCCCCGGCTCCTCGTGAGCCGGGGCCCGGTGTGTGCGCGGGGCGCCTATTTGCTGGTCATGGACCGGGCCGTCGCGTACACGTCGAAGACGGCCAGGGTGAGCGGGATCAGCGTCAGCAGGACGAAGGCCTCGCAGATCTCCAGGAAGCGGCCCCAGAAGGGGGTCAGGCCGCCGCGCGGCAGGATCAGGCCCAGCGCGGTGACCAGGGCGGTGGCCAGGGCGATGACCGCGATCAGCCAGATGGTGCGGATGTCGAGATCGGTGCGGTCGCCGGCCAGCGCCGCGACCATGATGCGCCGGGGCGGGTTCAGGGCGAGGCCGAGGCCCAGCAGGACCAGGGAGCCGAGGCCGGCGGCCAGCACGGAGGCGACCTGGGCGGTGTAGCGGAAGAGGCCGGCGCGCATGAGCATCGCGATGCCGGTGGCGAGCGCGAGCAGCTGGGCCCAGATGTCGTCGGAGAAACCCAGCACGGCCGAGGCGCCGACGGCGAGCAGGGCGCAGCCGCCGACCAGGCCGACGAGGAGTTCGTGGCCGCGTCGCGCCTGCGCCCCGATGCGCTCGGCGTCCACCGGCTCCTGCGGGGCGGACTCGGTGCCGTAGGCGGAGCGGGTGGTGCCGCTGCTGGGGTTCTCGAAGCCGATCGGCAGCCGGGCGAACCGCATGGACATGCTGGGCAGGAAGGCGAGCGCGCCGACGGCGACGGGCGCGCACAGGCCGGCCGTCTCCCGGGGGGCCCAGTTCGCGAGGGTCGCGATGAAGACGACGACCAGGGCGACCGCCGAGGCGAACACGAACGCGACGAAGGGGCCGTCACCGTGCGGTGAGCACAGGGTGAGGACCAGGGCGGCGACGAGGACCGCCGCGCAAGCCAGCAGGAACTGGAGTCTGCCGATGCCCTCGCCGGCGCCGAGGGGCAGCAGGCCGCTGCCGGCGACGCCGATGCCGGGCAGCGCGCCGAGGCCTAGGGCGAGGGCGGAGCCGCGGTCGTCGTAGACGCGGGCGCGGACCGCGGAGAGCACGACCAGCAGGACGCCGGTGACCGCGGCGAGGATGCCGGCCAGGCCGTGCATGTCGTGGCGCGGGTCGGAGGTCCAGGCGACGAACGCGAGCAGCGTGGGCAGCACGCCCCCGCCGACGAGGCCGGCGGCCCGGGTCAGGTCGCCGCTCCACAGCTTGTGCTGCCGGGTGACGGCGGAGGCGACGGCGTCGGCGACGTCGTCGAAGACGGCCGGCGGCAGGGACTCCGCGAAGGGGCGCAGGGTGAGGAGCTCACCGTCGAGAATGCGCTGGGCGGCGAAGGAGCGGGCGCTGTCCAGCACGGTGCCGTCGGTGCGGACGAGGTGGTAGCCGACCGGGGCGCCCGTCGCCGGACTCTGCTGGGACAGCCGGAGGATCTCCGGATAGAGGTCGGCGACCGGGACGTCGTCGGGCAGTGCCACGTCGATACGGCTGTCCGGCGCGACGATGGTGACCCGGCAGAAGCCGAGTCCGGTGCCGGATCCGGAAGGGGCTCCCGTCCCGGGTCCGCCGGTGGCGGCGGCCGTCATGCTCACCTGCTGCTCCCCCTCAGTGGTGGTGGTGCGTCTATGTCGTGAAGGTCCCGTGCCGGTTTGCCCGGCAGTCGGTGACACGGGTGCCACGCGGCGGGATCCCGGGGCCGATCCCCCTCTTCGATGAGGGGTATGTCCCCGTATATCCGCCCTGCTCGGCGTGTGCTCACGCGAACATCCGGCACCCTACCGCTCACCCGTGCCGGGTGAACTCAGTAGGATCACGCGGCGGCCTGCGCTCGCCGGACACGGGGCGGCGGGCGGAACGCCTGGGTCGGGCAAGGGAATTGGTGAGCGGTGAGCCAGATTGTCGTCAAGCGCCCCCCTAGGGCGCTTCCGTCCGAAGTGCCCACGGAAGAGGTTGTTGTCCAGCCACCGCCGGAATTGCCGCGGGGGCATCAGGAGAGCGTGCTGATGCAGCTCCTGCCCACGCTGGGCATGGGCGGCTCGGTGGTCTTCTTCTTCACGAACGGCCAGCCGTTCATGAAGATCATGGGCATGATCATGATCGCCTCGACGGTGGCCATGTCCATCGCGATGGTGGTCCGTTTCCGGCGCGGCTCCCAGGGCCAGCTGGCCGACATGCGCCGCGACTACCTCAGCTATCTGTCGCAGACCCGCAGGTCGGCCGTGACCACGGCGAAGACCCAGCGCGACGCGCAGTACTACCTGCACCCCTCCCCCGAGCAGCTCTGGGCGCTCGTCGCCGAGGGCAGCCGGGTCTGGGAGCGGCGGCCGGGCGACGAGGACTTCGCGCATGTCCGCGTCGGCCTGGGCCCGCAGCCGCTGGCGACGCCGCTCATCGCCCCGGAGACGGGCCCGGTGGAGCAGCTGGAGCCGCTGACCGCGGGCGCGATGCAGCGGTTCCTCGCCGCCCACCACTCCGTGGGCGATCTGCCGATGGCGGTGTCGCTGCGCGCCTTCTACCACGTCACGGTCAGCGGTGAACCGCAGTCCGTACGGTCCTCGGCCCGCGCCCTGGTCGGCTCGCTGGCCTCGCTGCACACCCCGCAGGACCTGATCATCGCGGTGGCCGCCGGCCGGGAGGCGCTGCCGCACTGGGACTGGGCGAAGTGGCTGCCGCATGTGCAGGCGCCCGGTGCCGTGGACGGCGCGGGTTCGCGCCGGCTGATCGGCACCGACCCGCGCGAGCTGGAGGACCTGCTGGCGACCCGGCTGAACGGCCGGCCCCGCTTCCATCCCGGCGCCGCACCGCTGATGGACGAGCCGCACATCGTGCTCGTCCTCGACGACCTGTCCCTGCTGCCCGACTCGGTACTGGCCAACCCGGAGGGCCTGCAGGGCGTCACGGTGGTCGAGGTCGTGCCCGGCGAGCTGACGACGGCGGGCGGCGACCTGTCCATCGTCGTACAGCCCGGCCTGCTGCGCCTGGAGTCCGGGCACGGCGAGGTGTACGAGGGCAGCCCGGACGCCCTCTCCTACGAGTCGGCCGAGGCGCTGTCCCGGCAGCTCGCGCCGCTGCGCATGGCCTCGGGCGGCGACGACGACGAACCGCTCCTCGCCAACCTGGAATTCACCGACCTGCTGGGACTCGGCGACGCGGCCTCCGTCGACACCAAGCGGACCTGGCGCCCGCGCGCGCTCGCGGAACGGCTGCGGGTGCCGATCGGTCTCGGCGAGGACGGCCGGCCCGTGATGCTCGACCTGAAGGAGGCCGCGCAGGAGGGCATGGGCCCGCACGGCCTGTGCGTCGGCGCGACCGGCTCCGGCAAGTCCGAGCTGCTGCGCACCCTGGTGCTCGGCCTCGCGGTCACCCACTCCTCGGAGACCCTGAACTTCGTCCTCGCGGACTTCAAGGGCGGCGCCACCTTCGCCGGCATGGCCCAGATGCCGCACGTGGCGGCGGTCATCACCAACCTCGCCGACGACCTCACCCTGGTCGACCGCATGGGCGACTCGATCCGCGGCGAGCTGAACCGCCGCCAGGAGCTGCTGCGCGACGCGGGCAACTACGCCAACATCCACGACTACGAGAAGGCGCGCGCGGCGGGCGCCCCGCTCCAGCCGATCCCCTCCCTGGTCCTCGTGATCGACGAGTTCAGCGAGCTGCTGACGGCGAAGCCCGACTTCATCGAGATGTTCGTGCAGATCGGCCGTATCGGCCGCTCGCTCGGCGTGCATCTGCTGCTGGCTTCGCAGCGCCTGGAGGAGGGCCGGCTGCGCGGCCTGGAGACGTACCTCTCCTACCGGATCGGTCTGCGTACCTTCTCAGCGGCCGAGTCCCGCGCCGCGCTCGGTGTCCCCGACGCCTACGAACTCCCGAACGTCCCCGGTTCCGGCTTCCTGAAGTTCGGCACCGACGAGATGCTCCGCTTCAAGGCGGCGTACGTCTCCGGCGTGTACCGCTCGGGGACGCAGCGGACGGCCCTGCCCGGCGGGCAGCTCCCGCTGGACCGGCGGCCCGTGCTGTTCACGGCCACCGAGGTGCCGGTGCACTACAACGCGATCCCGCAGCAGCGCACACCGTCCGAGCCCGAGGTGGACGAGGCGCTGGCCGACACGGTCCTCGACGTGATCGTGCGCCGGCTGGAGGCGCAGGGCCCGGCGGCGCACCAGGTGTGGCTGCCGCCGCTGGAGAGCCCCCCGGCGCTGGACGCGCTGCTGCCGGGCCTCGCGGCGGTACAGGGCCGCGGGCTGACCCAGCCCGGCTACGAGGGCGCGGGACGCCTGGTCGTCCCGGTCGGCCTGGTCGACAAGCCGTACGAGCAGCGCCGTGACCGTCTCACGCTCGACTTCTCGGGCGCGGCGGGCCATATGCAGATCATCGGCGGCCCACAGTCCGGCAAGTCCACCTTCCTGCGCAGCCTCATCTGCTCCTTCGCGCTCACCCACACACCGTACGAGGTGCAGTTCTACGGCCTCGACTTCGGTGGCGGCGGTATGGCCGCGGTGGACGGCCTGCCGCACGTCGGCGGCATCGCCTCCCGGCTCGACCCGGAGCGCGTGCGCCGCACGGTCTCCGAGGTGTACGGCGTCCTGACCCGCCGCGAGGAGTACTTCCGCACGGCCGGCATCGCCTCGATCGCCGACTTCCGCGCCCGGCGTGCCCGCGGTGACATCTCGGTCACCGACCAGCCCTGGGGCGACGTCTTCCTGATCGTCGACGGCTGGGGCAACTTCCGTACGGACTACGAGGCGCTGGAACCGGCGGTCCTGGACATCGCCGCGCGCGGCCTCGGTTACGGCATCCACGTCGTCATCACGGCGTCCCGCTCGATGGAGGTCCGGGCGAACCTCAAGGACCACCTGATGAACCGCCTGGAGCTGCGCCTGGGTGACGTGATGGACTCGGAGATCGACCGCAAGGTGGCGGCGAACGTCCCCGCCGGCGTCCCCGGCCGCGGTCTCTCCCCGCAGAAGCTGCACTTCATGGCGGCGGTGCCGCGCATCGACGGCCTCACCTCCGACACCGACCTGGCCGAGGCCACGGCGGCGCTGACCACCGAGGTCGGGCGCCACTGGCAGGCGCCGGGCGCCCCCAAGGTACGGCTGCTGCCGCGCCAGCTGGAGGCGGTCCAGCTGCCGCCGGGCGACCGCTTCCGGCAGCGGGGCGTCGCCTTCGCGCTGGACGAGGAGAACCTGGAGCCGGTCTTCGTCGACTTCGACCAGGACCCGTTCTTCCTCGTCTTCGGCGAGAGCGAGTCCGGCAAGTCCAACCTGCTGCGGCTGCTGATCAAGCAGCTGACCCTGCGCTACGGCGGCGACGAGGCGAAGTTCTTCGTCGTGGACAACCGCCGCGCGCTGCTGGACATCACGCCCGCCTCGCACCTGGCGGAGTACATCCCGATGTCGAGCCAGATGGAACACCACATGGCGGCGCTGGCCGACCTCATGCAGCGCCGCACGCCCACCGCCGACGTCACCGCGCAGCAGCTGCGCGACCGGAGCTGGTGGCGGGGCCCGCAGGTCTTCGTCGTCATCGACGACTACGACCTGGTCTCCACGTCCAGCGGCAACCCGCTCAGCGGACTGACCGAGATGCTGCCGTTCGCCCGCGACGTCGGCGTGCGCTTCATCATCGCCCGCTCCTCCGCGGGCGCGGGCCGCGCCTCCTACGAGCCGTTCATGCAGCGCATGAAGGAACTCGGCGCCCAGGGCCTGATCCTGGCCGGCGACCCGGCCGAGGGCGACATCCTCGGCGGCGTCCGCCCCCGCCCGATGCCGGCGGGCCGCGGCGTCTTCGTGTCCCGGAAGCGGGGGAAGCCGTTGGTCCAGACGGGGTTGGTGGATGTGGAGTACTGAGGCTGCGCGGCGCCGGTAGGTTTGACGGCGCCTTCGCCGCGGGGCGAAGGGCACTCCGGGGAGGTCCGGCATGGCGTGGGACGAGTGGGAGCAGCTGAAGGCGGAGACCGCGCGGGGACGGTCGACGCAGACGCGACTCGATCAGCTGGCTCCCGGCGGTGGGGGCGGGGGCGGTGCACGGGGTGATCTCACCGTCCACCAGAGGGACCTCGCCTCCATCGGGTCCGCGGCACATGACCTGTTCGAGGACTTGGGGCGTTACAGCGATCACGCCCGCATCTCCTCGATGAAGGCGGCCGGGGGGCTGAGGAGCGAGGGCTTCGCCCTCGGCTCCGCCCTGGATCACGTCGCCGAGCGCTGGGTCGACCAGGTGCAGACCCTGCTGGACGCCTGCGCCCACATCTCCAACCACCTGCGCTACACCGAGAACCAGCACGCCGCGGACGACACCTCCATCGCCGGCACCCTCAGCAGCATTTCTCAGCTGGACCGGGGATTCGACGAGCGGAAGGGCAACTGACGGCTGTGGATCTCGACGCGTTACGTCATGGCAACTTCTCTCAGCTCGGTGAGGCCATCACCGACTGGGAACAGATGACGAAGAAGCTCGCCGCCCTCGAAAAGGACGCCCGGAACAACCTCAAGGCCAAAGCGGACAAGGCCCACTGGGCCGGTGTCAACGCCCAGGTGAGCCGCGAATTCATCGGCAAGACCGCCCAGGAGTTCGCTGACGCGCACACCCAGGCCGACTCCATCACGAAGATACTCAAGGACACCCGCGGTGAACTCGTCGACTACCGCGCCCAGCTGAACGAGACCCTTGAGCGCGACCCGTACAAGTACTGCACCGTCATCGACACCGGCCACGGCACCTTCACCGTCACGGGGAATCCTCGTCCCGACTGGGCCTCCGACCCGAGTGGCAAGACCGGCGCGATCAGCCAGAAGGACGTCGAGGACCTGCGCAACGAGGTGCAACGCATCCTCAACAAGGCGACCGAGAGCGACAACACGGCGGCCAAGGCGCTCAAACTCCTCGTCGACCAGGCCGCATACGGCTTCTCCGGCGCCCACTACGAGAATCGGGACGAAGCCGCCAAGGCCATCGCGGACGCCGACCGCATGGCCAAGATTCTCGCGAAGAACCCGCATGACGTGACGAACACAGAGCTCGCCTCGCTCAACTCCACCTTGGCCAAGTACAAGGACGATCCTCTCTTCGCGGAAGAGTTCGCCACGCAGGCCGGCCCGAAGCGGACACTCGCCTTCTGGGCCGGCATCGCCGATCCCTACCAGGGCACTTACGACCCCGACCGCGCCAAGCAGGCCAAACAGCTCCAGAAGAACCTCGGGACCACGATCGGTCTTGCCACTCTCTCGGACAGCGACACGGTGCAGGGCTGGGAGAAACAGATGATCCGGCTGGGTCCCGACCAGCTTGGGATCGACGACGCGAGCAATCCGACGGGTTACGCGGTCATGAGTAACCTCATGCGTTTCGGTGACTACGACGACCAGTTCCTCAACGACTACGGCGACAAGCTCCTCGCCTACGACAAGAAGATGAACGGCCAGGGCATCAACGCATGGATCAACAACCTTGATCAAGGTGACCTCAATTACTGGGGCCACAAGAACGACCGCGGTCGCGACCCCGTGACAGGCTTCCTGGAAGCCCTCGGCCACAACCCTGACGCGTCGACACAGTTCTTCGCCCAGCCGCACGGGGCTGGCGCCACGGTCAACAAGGACTCCGAGGTCAACGACCATCTGAAGTACCTGACGACAGAGCGCGTCTGGGTGTCCGACCACACCTTGGACGGCAATCGCGACTATGTCGCGGGGCGCAACGCCCTCGGCCGTGCTCTGGAGGCGGCCACCATTGGATACTCAGCCGATGCCTCACCGAAGGACGTCGTGGCAGGCGACCGCCGAACGTCGGCGACGGCGGGCATCATGGAGCAGATCGCCTACCTCTACGGGGGCGGCCAAGGACCGGCGATGCTGCACGATCAGCCTGAACTCGCCGACAGTCTGGGCAAGATGGCCGGTGCTTACATCGATGACATCGACTACGAGCTTTCCGGTATGGGCGATCACAGCAAGGACACCGGCGACTTTCCCGCGCGATATGGCGGGCGTGCGCAGTTCGGAAACCAGGGCGCGATCGATTTCCTGAGCGTTCTCGGGCAGGACGAGCACGCGCACAAGGCCGTGACGGCAGCCCAGCATCTCTACACCCTGAGCATGCTGGATGCCCATCCGCCGACCAGCGAATCCAACATGAACCATGCTCGGGACATCATGTCGGTGGGTGCGGAAGCCCGCGGAATCCTCGACAACTCTCGCGTGGAACAGGCAACGACGACCTACGGCGAGAACTCCGAGGATGCGAACAAGGCGCTGGGCCGGTCGGCCGACTGGAAGAAGCTGATGGTCGGAGCAGTGGTCGCAGGTGGTGTCGCCTCCGTCCCACTGCCCGGTTCGACGGCCGCCGCGGTCGTCATCGCCCCCGTCGCCGCCGACACGATCACCAACGCGGCGAACACCCTGCTCGGACACGCGATCGACAAGGGCACGGACGATGCGGAATCCGATCCGCTTGTTCCTTCGCAGATGACCAGTCGACGGTTCTACGCCCGCGGCGTCGACGACATCGGATCGACCTACGACTCGTACTTCAAAGGTCATCCGGAGGCGAAGGGCGTATCCGACGACCAGCAGTGGATCCAAGAAATGAAGAACAGCTACCTGGGTACCGGATCCCATGAGAACGACTACCGTGGCCGACCTCCGTACAAAGACTAACCGAGGACGGAAAGTGCAGCGAATTCCAGGACGCCGTACACGCAGGGTCGCCCTTTTACTCACGGCGGTGGCGCTCCTTGCCGGTGGGTGCAGTGGTCACTCCGGAAAAGGGAAATCGAAAGATCCAGGCACCGGGGTGACCGCGAGCGAGGTGTGTGACGGAGCATTCGACACCTCGGCAGCGGAGGCGTTGCGGCGATTGGCCGGCACGGACACATTCGACGAGTCCGGCGGGTCGAACGCGGCAGCGGAGTCTCCCACTTTCTCGCTGGAGAATGCTGTCAGGCAGCTGCACGACTCGTACGAGAAGCGGAGCGCGTGCTGGGTGTACAAGTCGGGCGATGACAGCGGGGAACCCTTGCTCGAGATCAGGTTCCTGGCATCGCGCACCCATCCTTCGAGCCCGAAAAAGCAATCAGGATCTACCAGTTCCACTTATCCATTGGGGCTTTATGCCCGGGTAGGGCCCAACGGAGCTGACCTCTTCTTCCGGTGCCCCACCGAAGCGCCGTCCAGGGATGCCTTCATCGGCGACACGAAGTACGTGAAAGGCGAGCTTTTCTCGCCTGCCGGAAAGATGCGGGGCGACAACGTCGACAAGGACCGCATGGAGATCCTGAACTCGGTCTCCCGAAAGGTGGCCCAGACAGCGGACTGCGTTTCGGAAGCCGGTCTGCCGGCAGACGTGCCTTCCCGATGATCGCGTGCCGGAAGGCCGAGCAGTCGCGAGTAGTCGCCGCCGGCGAAGAGAGCGGACGCGTCACCGGTTCCGGACCACCCGCTCCCGCTCCGCCTCCTTGATCGCGTCGGCGTCGAGCAGGAGGGGCGTACTGGCTGTCCGCGCTGCGCGCGATGTAGCGCGGCGCTCGGGCGACGATCAAGAGTGTGCGGGTTCGCTCCGCTGGGGGCGTCGGGCATGGCGGAGGGTGGGCACCTCCCGTGCGTGCCCACCCCTACCACCCTGGCTCGACCGGTCCGGTGCCCGGTGAAGCCGACCTACATGAAGTAGCTGGCGGCCTTGCGGTCGCCGCCCTGGTAGTCACCGCCGGCCGCGTGGACGACCCGGCCGATGGCCATGAGCGCCTCGTGGATGCCCTTGGCCTCACGGTCCCAGGACGCCTGCTGCTCGGTGTACGCGTTGTGGGCCTCGCCCTCCCACATGCTCGCCACACCGGCGACCTTCTG
>NZ_JBIBUO010000037.1:0-23775 GCF_043079545.1 Streptomyces sp. NPDC015171 | reverse complement strand
AACTCCCACTCGGCATCAGACAGTTCATGACGACGTATCACGCCACCATGATCCACCAGGCAAGATCATTTGAAGACACTGCCTAGGCGTCCCTGACGGCCGCCCCTGAGCAGCAGCTACTGCTGGCGCTTGCTCACGTGCGACACGGCGGTCATGCCAGCGCCGTAGGTGAAGGCAAGCACGGCACCGCCAGAAGCTACGGCGGTGAGGGGGCTCTGGCCGAGAACAACTGAGCCGATCCCGGCGACCAGCCCAGTGATGACAGACACCAGAGCAACCACGACCACGTGATACACGCGGTGGTCGCAGGCAGAAGTGGTGGCAGACAAGTAGGGCCCTCCCATACTCCGTCGGAGCGCCGTCACCTGAATCAGGGCAGGTCAAAGCCTGCGCTGGATTCACGTCACAGCGTCGCCGCCCATCGGGCGTCGCAACAGGGAAGCGCCGGCCAGACGCCCCTATTGGCTCTCGACCGGAGCGCCGTAGCGGTGGGCCATCATCACCGATGCATCATGCCTTTCAAGCGTCTCGTCAACCGCGTCCCATAATAACCAACCCCACTGACATCCAGTCGAGTTGGTGAACACCGCCGGTGCGCCCCAAGCACTGACACCGCTTCAGTCAGGGCAGTGCGGCCTTCGTCGCCAGAACATGTCTCATCCGCCCACCACGGGCATCAGGCGCTGTGGACGAGTGTGCTGCCCCCGGCTGCGCACCGGGCGGCATTCCGCCGGCACCGCCCTGGCCGGACGGCTCGCCGAGCAGCCACTCCCCGGCACGGTACTCCCGGCGCCAGCGCGGCCTTCGCTCTCACCGTCCTTCTCGCCGCGCGCCGACGTCTCGGCACCACCCGACACCGGCGGCGAGGACGAGACCGCCGCCTGCCCCGAGGCCGGCACAAGACGCCCTGATCAGGGCGCATTCCAACCCCTACTTTCAACCCTTTCGAGGAGATCATCTATGGCCGTCCGTACGCAGTGGACCGTGGAGCACGCGTGCTCTCACCAGGTGGTACATGACCTGTCCGGTCGTCCTGCCGACAAGCGAGCCGGTTTTGCCCGCTGGCTCGCGGCGAAGGACTGCACCGACTGCTGGAAGGCGTCGCGCGACGCCGACACGGAGTCGAAGGAGGAATGGCTCGCGGCCAAGCGCGCCGCCGAGCAGGAGGCTGCGCTCGCGTGGGCGAAGCAGTTCGACATGCCGCAGTTGGAAGGCCCCGAGAGGGCCCTGGACTGGGGCGAGCGCTCCCGCCACCAGCTGATGACGGCCGCGCACACCGCGCTGGTCGTGGAGGGCACGTGGGACGAGGCGGACTGGGCGGAGCTGGAGGAGAAGGCCCGCGCCATCACCCGTGCCGGATGGTGGATCGACCAGCGCGACGCCGAGGGCACTGACCTGCTTGAACTCCTCGACGCAGCCGGCGAGACGGACCGCGGGACGGAGAACCCGTTCCGCTGACGGCGGTGCAACATAGCCGGAGAACGCCGGTTAGCCAAACCGGCGTTCCTCCGGACTATTGATGCTCCCACCCCGCCAGCATCTGCGTGGAAGGAACTCATGTCCCAACCCCCTGCCACCTCGGCGTTCGCACCGACGCCGGACCCGCTCACCCCCGATCGGGACATCACCCACGCCCACTTCCAGGCCGGTGACACCGTCGTCGTCCTGAAAGGGATGGCCGGCGGAGAACTGTGGGGCGATGCGATGCGCGTCGTGGCACCGTCCTGGCACACCCCGACCGACGAGGACGGATGGCGTCTGCGTGATGCGACCGGCGGTGCCCAGTCCTACGTCACCGCCCATCCCCGCTACCTCGTGCACCTCTCGCGCCGCTGCCCGGACTGCCTGATCTACCTGCGCGCCATGGAGGATGCCCTCCTTTCGCGGTTCGCCGACCGCGACGAGCTGATCGACTGCGGCTGGTACACCACCACCGCCCTGGGCCAGCTCGTGCACATCGCGGACATCCGGTGCGGCCGATGACCGCTCCCAAGCACCGCCCCGGCCGCACCGCCGCACTCGACAGGGCCAAGGCCCGAGCCACCGCAACTCCGGTCGATTCTTCCTGGCCGCTACGCCTGGCCGAAGACCTCCGCGCCGTCGAGGCCGACTGGAGAACTTCGACCGAGGTGTGCGCGGATGCTGCCTGGGCGGCACGGTCGGCCGGCCGCAGCGTCCTGACACTGCTGTCCCCGCAGGACGTCACCGCAACCGGCCATGATCCGGTTACCGCCCGCACCTTGGCGCATCTGTACCTGAGCGCCCTGCGGTACGACTTCCGCTGCCCCACCCTCCAACGCCTCGTCGAACAACTAGCGCAAACCGCGCGTCAGCCGCTGGACTGCTACACCCGGGCCTTGTACGCCTTCGCGCTGCTGGGCCAGTCCCTCCCGGAGGGCCTGGCGGTCATGGACGAGGTCCTCGCCAAGGCCGGGGAGCACACCAAAACCCTGCACGTCCTGCTGCACGGGCTGTGGCTCGGCCAGGACCTGGACCAGGGCGCGGAGCGTCTCCTGGCCCTCAGCTCCCAACCGGCCCTCGCCACCGGCAGCGACCCGATCGTCCTCTTCCGCGTGGCGGGTGCCCTGCGCCGGCTGGGCCGGTACGACGAAGGGCTGGACGCCATCGACCGGGCGATCGACTGTCTGCCGCCGGGGGACACCATGGTGCACGCCGACCTGGTCCGCGAGCGCTCCCTGCTCTGCGCAGTACGCGACCTTCACCAGGACCGGCCGCCCACCCGCACGTCGGGCGGGGTGCCGTCATGATCCCCCGCCTGCACGGGCGGACCCACTCGCCGCGCGAGCCGCTCGCCGAGGCACTCGGGCGGCCCCTTTCCCCGAACGAGGGCCTGACGGAGTACACCGTCGTCGCCCACTGGCCGGGCCTGGACTACTACACCCCTAACGACGAGCAGAGAACCTGGACGTCCGTTCAGTGGGCCGAGCACCTCGAAGATCCCTACCTGGAGCATCCGTTCGCAGCCAGTGCGGACGACGACCGGCGGGCGATACTCCATCTCGACATCCGCCTCCACCCGGACGACCGGGAGCTGACCGGTCCCGAGTGGGCCGAAACCGCTCACCGGTTCGCGCGAGCCGCCGGTATCGAGATACCCGGCGCCGCGGAGCACGGCTGGCGGTGGATCGCCGTCCAGGCACAGCCCGGACGCCTGGACGTGATCGCCAACCTGATCCACCTCGACGGCACCTGGCGCACCCCGCCCTCAGACATACTGCGGCGCCTTGCGGACGAGGCACGCCGCATCGAACGGGACCTGAACCTGACCCCGGTACGCACCGGGTCCACGGTGCGGCCCGCTGTCCGCACGGCACCCACCGCGTCCGCGCAGCTCGCGAGCGTCCTTACGCAGCTCGCCGACGAGCAGGCCGGCCCCCTGGCCACGGTCCGCGGACTGATCGAGCACACCGCTCACCGCATCGCCCGCCAGCCCGGAGCCGCTGGCACCGGCACGGCGCACCGTCTGGAGCTGATCGCCCGCCGACTCCACGGCATCCAGCAGGACCTGGACACCACCGCGGCCCACCTGGCCCAGCCCCGAACCGCCGCCGTCGCAGCGACCACGGCCCGGCACACCACCCACCGGACTCCGTAGGAGAAACGTCTCCTTGCCCCGCACCACCGACCGCTTCCTGGACATCCGCCGTGACCCGCACTCCGACGAACTCCTCGCCCGCGGCGGCGACTTGGAGGCGCACAGCATCATCCAGCGCGCGGGCTTCATCGCCGTCGTCCGCCTCCACGAGACCTACCACCGCGCACCCGCCGGCCTTACCGAGGACGACGAGACGCGCCTCGCCACCGACGCCGTCGCACGCCTCCGAGCCGCCGGGTACCACGTCGACTGCGACGAACCGTTCAACACCGACGCCCGGCCGGCCCGCTATCCCACGCTCGGTACTTCGGTCTCCCACCTCGCCGAACGCCTGCGCCAAGCCACCGGCACCGCCGAGGCAGCCGACATCCTCACCGAAATCACCGCGCCCCACGACGGCATCCTCGCCGGGTTGGAGGAAACCCTCGGCGCCCTGGCGGAGTTCTTCGACGGACTCGGCAACGCGACCGATCCGCACACCGCCCGGCGCCTGCGCTACCTCGCCGACGAATACCTCCGCGTCATCCACTCCGACCTCGCGCACACCCGCGAACGGCTGGCCGACCGGCACGCCCCTCACCCCGGCCGCCGCGCCTGCGCCGAGCAGGTACCCGACCACGAGCCCGAACGCTCCGCCGTGTGCACCTGCCCACCCCCGCCACGTGCCTTGCCGGCCCCGGCACCGCCGCCCGTCGGTGCCACCCGCCTGCGCCGCTGAGCCCCCGCAACTGCCCAAGGACACCATGCACGACCACGACACCTCCGAGCGCCTCGCCTCGTACGCCGACGTCCTCGCCGGTGAACTCCCCGACACCTGGACCAGCACTCACCTCCCGCCGGATGCCAAGGACGACCTCGCCGAACTCGCCGACCGGATCTGGGACCTGGACCTGGTCGCCGCCTCCCTCGCCGAGCACCCGCTGCAGCAGGCAGCCGTCCTCAGCCGCCCCGACGGCGCCCAGCTCGTCCTGCTTGACCGGCACGACGGACGCGACGGCTTCCTTATCGCCGCCGTCGCCCCGCGCGCCCTGCCCGACGAGGCGTACCGGGCTGTCCCCGAGCCCAACGGCATCGCCCTGGCAGACGACCCGTTCCTGAGTGCCGAGCAGGTCGCCGGCGACCTGCTCGCCCGCTACGACCGTGCGCTCGCACAGGTCCGGCACAGCGCCCTGGGCGGCATCCAGCCCTCCCAGCCGGACCGGATCGTCCTGACCTGGCAGCCGGACGGCAGCGTCGCTGCCGCCCCCGCCGACGACCGTGCCGGCGCCATCCTCGTCGCCCACGGCTTTATCCGGGACCCGCACAGCGGCATCTACCGCCTGGGGGGCGACGACACCCAGATCCAGGCCCGCGCCCTGCGTGAGATCGGCCCGCGCCTCGACGCACTCGGCATCGGCACTGCCCTCCAGCACCCCGCAGCCCGGACCGCGCCCACCTCCGCCCCGGCATCCATGCCGCCGGTACCGGCCGGCACCCGTACGCCAGCCACCAGGTCTCGGTGAAGCAGGCGGAGGCCAACCTCGGTCTCCCCGCCTTGCTCCTGACCGGTCGACGAAGCCACCTACCGGCACCGGCGCGCTCCGCACCGGCCCGCCGCACCCCGTAAGACGCCCGGGCGGCCCCGGCACCCCGCCGGGGCCGCCCAGCACACCGCCCGACTCCCGGAGAAACCCGTAGCACCCCGCACACCCCCACCGATCAGCAACCGGCTCAAGCCCCGACTCGCCACGGCCCTCTTCCGCCGCTATCTGCGCGCCTGCATTCCGACCGGACCCGACCACACCTCACCGCTGGCCGGCGCCCGACCGGAGGCTGCCCTCGCCGAGGCACAGCGCGTCGGGCAGCGCCACCACCACTGACCGTCCACCGACCCGGAGGAGCATGTCCCACCCCGCCCCCTACCCGGTGAGACTGGCCGACGAGATCACCCGCCAGCTCGGCCAGCTCGCCGACCACCTCTCGCAGCTACCCCCGCCCCAGGCCGCGCAGGTCATCGCCCGCGTTCTCGACCCGGACAGCGGAGTCCTCGGCGGCGTCACTCACCTCGTCGCCACCGGAAGCGTGTTCGCCAAGGACCAGGCAGAGCGCGGCGCGCTCCCCGCACAGGTGTGGCTCGCTCTGGGCCGTGCCTCGAACGAACTGCACGACATCACCCTCGACCTGGACGAACACAACGACGCCCTGCAGCACGTCAGCACCCAGCCCGCCACCACCGCTGCGAAGCCCCCCGTGCCCGCACCGCTCGTGGTCCGGCGGCGCCGGTGAAGAAGAAGCAGTGGCAGGGCTGGGGGCCCGGCGAGCAGGCCGAGCAGCACTACCTCGTCCAGCCCCGTGCCCTGGCAGGCGGCGGCGGCGTCCGGCACGTCTCGGAGTTCCTGCGCGCCTCGGGCTGGCGGGACAAGTCCAAGACCGGCGGCCCCTTGCTTATGGAGAGCCCGGACCGGACCGTCCGCGTCGCCTACGACCCTTACGTCCTTCCCGGCGGCTGGACCATCCACGGCCGGGCAGACGGGGCCAGCGGCGAGTGGTCGGCCCACCTGGGCCGGCAGGCCCCGGTGGAGATCGTCGCCGGCCTGACCGACGCCCTCACCCGTCCCCGCTCTGCACACGCCCCCAACGTCTGGGCCCCGCTGCAGGAGCAGAACTGGCACACGCGTTTCGAGGGCGAGAACTACGTGGCGACCAGCCCCGATGGCACCGCCTGGATGCAGTACCGCCACAGCCCCGACGGGGCGGCGATGTGGTGGAGCGGAGCGCAGGACAAGCAGGGCAACGGCTGGACGGCCCACTTCACGCCGAACACCCCGATGCACCTCGTGCAAGCCTTCTCCACCGAACTCGCCAGCCCCGACCCCGTGATGCGCCCGCGCGGACGCGTCCCGATGAGCGCGCAGATCCGCACCTGGTCGGTCTCCGTCAAACCCTCCCAACTCAGCGCCTGGCAGCAGGCCCGCATCACGGCCGCCCGAGCCGCCACCTGGGCCCGCAACAGCGCCCGAAGCGCCCGGCCGCGCACCACCGCCCGCGCCCACGCCGCCGCCGGCGGCGCACGAACCCGCCGCTGACCACAACACCCACCACCCCGAGGAGCCCGATGCCTTCACTCACCCCGGACACCATCCGCGCCGCGACCGACACCCTCTGCCGTCTCACCGAATACCTGCGCGAGAACCCCGACCCTCAGGAGGCGCTCGCTCTCGTCGAGCCCCTCCTGGACGAATACACCGGCCTGCCCATCCAGCTCGGCGACACCCTGCGCGCCCTCGCCCGCGCCGTACAGAGCCACCCGGACACCCCGCGCAGCGAAAGGATCAGCGATCTGGTCACCGAGCTGCGTGCCGCGGCGTGGGTGCAGACCGACCAGTACATGCTCCACTACGTCCTGGACGAGCTACGCAAGGTGATCGTCAGCGCCGCCTCGAATGAGCCGGGGTGCGGCCGGTGCCGCTGAGCGAACGGCAGCTCGCCGCTTTCGCCGACAAGCACGCCTGGCGGATCCCCTTCGACACCAGCCCCCGCCACCTCGCCGGCCCCGGGGATGCCCGCCACGTCACCCACGGCCTGGCCGCCGCCGGATGGAGCGCCGTCTCCGACCCTTTGAGTGCCGAGATCGTCCTGCGCAGTCCCGACCTCCGCCACAGCCTCCAGTTCGACCCGCAGTCCGCCACCTCCGCGTGGTGGCGGCTGCGGGCCGAGCCCACCGACACCGAGCCCGGCTGGTACGCCGAGTTCGGTGAACTCGTGCCCGCCGAGGTCCTCGCAGGCTTCACCGACGCCCTCATCGCCTTGCCGCCACAGCAGCACGATCCGTGGCAGCCGGCGACCTCGGCTAACTGGCACCGCGACTCGGACGGTACGGCGCGCTCGCCTGATGCCATGTGCCACATCGAACTGCGCCCGCTGAGCGAATTCAGTGGCCGGTCGTCCTGGCACGTTGAGACCTGCGAGCCCGGCGACGGGCAGTTCCCCGGCCCGCGCATCTGGCACGCCTACTTCGACGAGGACGTCCCCGCCCACCTCGTCGGAGCGTTCCTCACCGCGCTGGCCGACCGCAGCCCGCTCCAGCGCGGCATGTACGACCGCACCGGCCACTACAGCGCCGTGCAGGAGCCCAGCCCGCTGCGCCCGCAGCACGTGGTCGACGCCCACACCGCCCGTATCGAGTCGCTCCGCGCCCGGGCACGCTCCGCCCGCAGCCAGCAGACGAAACCCGCACCGACCCCGGCGCAGGCCCACACCGCCCAGCCGGCTCCTCGCCGCTGAACCGACAGGACCCCCTCCCCATTTCCGCCGATCACCGCGCACACCGCGCCCTCCTCCGTCACCTCGACCATTACGTGAGCGAAGAGAGCGTGGCAGCCCCTGGCCATCGGGGCTGACGGCCTCGTGTCGCCCGATGGAACGGCCTACGTGCAGCGCCTGGGAACCGCGCAGGAACCGGGAGCCTGGTTCGTCACCGCCACCCTCGGCCCGGATCGAAAGCCGGTGTGGCAGGCACTCTTCGGCGAACACACCCCTGCCCGGCTGGTCGCCGCGTTCACCGCCTCCCTGGTCGATCCGCACCCCGTAGCGCGTACCGGCAGCCTGCGCAGTCTTCCGACCCGCGACCCGGACGTCGTCACCCGCCGCACGACGGACGTTCTCGCCGTGCACGTCGCTGCCGCCCTGGAAGACCGCGTCCACGCCCTCGCGGCGCGCCGCACCGTCCCGCCGACGACTCCAGGCCCGCCGCGCCAGCCGCCGGCCAGGAACAGTCGCAGTCGCTGAATGCCCCGCCGCCGCCCGGAAGGCCCGTAACTCTTTGCCCCCCACCTCCTCCAACAGTTCCACCGACGGGTACGACATCGTCCTGCGCCTCCTGCTCGGCGTCGCAGCCGTCGTCGTCCCCCTGTCCCACTTCGCCTGGCTGTCCGGCAACATCACCGCCTCCCTCACCGGAGCCGGCTGGGCGCCGTACCAGCCGACCAACGCTCTGCTCCACCCCGAGCGCCTCTGGCCCCACGCGGGAGAAACGTCCCTGCTGATCGGTGCCCGCATCGTCCCGGTCGTCCTGCTCCTGGCCCTCGGGACAGTGGCGGGCGTGCTGTGGGCTCGGCACAAGGACCGCAGCGGCGGCCGGAAGAAGAAGATCACCGGCATGGCAAAGGCTCGGGACATCGAGCCGCTGATGGCCAAGGCGATCACCGACAAGGCCCGCTCCCTGCGCCCGAGCCTGAAGGACGCCAAGCACATCGAGGCCCGGGACACCGGCATCCTCCTCGGCAACCTGCAGGGCACCAAGCACGAGATCCGCATGGGCTACGAGGATGTGGCCGTCGCCATCATGGCGCCCCGCTCGGGCAAGACCACCTCGCTGGCGATCCCCTCCATCCTCGCCGCGCCCGGCCCGGTCCTGCTGACCTCGAACAAGGCCGCCGGCGACGCCTACACCGCCACCCTCGACGCCCGCGCCGCGGTGGGACGGGTGTGGTCGATGGACCCGCAGCAGATCGCGCACGCCGCACGCGAGATGTGGTGGAACCCCTTGGCGGATGCCAAGACCCTCGACGGCGCCGGCCGTCTGGCCGGCCACTTCCTCGCCGCCTCCGTGGATGCCTCCCAGCAGGGTGACTTCTGGTCCAAGGCCGGATCCAACATCCTCAGCCAGCTCTTTCTCGCCGCCGCGCTGGATGAGCGGCCGATCACTGACGTGATGCAGTGGCTGGCCTTCCCCGCCGACCGCACCCCGCTCGACATCTTGCGCGATCACGGGTTTGCCGCGGTCGCCGCCCAGCTCAAGGGCACCGTGGAAGGACCGCCGGAAACCCGGGACGGCATCTACGAGACCGCTCGCCAGTACGCCGCCGCGCTGCTCAACAGCGAGATCGCCGCCTGGGTCACCCCGCAGAAGAACGTCCCGGAGTTCAGGCCGTCCGAGTTCGTCACCTCCACCGACACCCTGTATCTGCTGTCCAAGGACGGCGGAGGCGGAGCCTCGGCGCTGATCGCGGCGTGCGCGGATTCGGTGATGCGGGCCGCGACCGCACAGGCCGAACGCGCCGGCGGACGCCTCGACCCGCCCATGCTCGCGATCCTCGACGAGGCCGCCAACGTGTGCAAGATCTCCGACCTTCCGGACCTGTACTCGCACCTTGGGTCGCGCGGGATCATCCCGATCACGATCCTGCAGTCCTACCGCCAGGGCCAGAAGGTCTGGGGGGACGCCGGCATGGACGCCATGTGGTCCGCCTCGACCGTCAAGGTCATCGGCTCCGGCATCGACGACCCCGACTTCGCGGACAAGCTGTCCCGCCTGATCGGCGACCACGACGTCGAGACCACCTCGACCTCGCACTCCGAGTCCGGCAAGTCGACCTCGGTGTCGATGCGACAGCAGCGGATCCTGCCCGCCGACGAGATCCGCGCCCTCCCCAAGGGCACAGCGCTCTGCTTCGCCACCGGTATGCGCGCCGCCATGCTCGACCTGCGCCCGTGGTACCGGGAGCCCGGCGCGGAGGAGCTGTCCGCGGCGTCCGACCACGCGTCGCAGGCGATCACCGCCCGCGCGATCGCGAAGCACGCGCCGACACAGTCCGACTTCGGCAAGGCCGTGTGAGCGGCGCCCCGCTGCACCTGGTGCCGGTCCGCTCACGCCAGGCGAAGGACTTCGTGCGGACCTGGCACCGCCACCACCTACGGGCCCTGATGGGCCCGAAGCCGCGGATCATCGACGATGCGACCTGGGCCAAGCTCATGGCCGCCGGGCTGACGCTGAACAGCGAGGACCTCAAGCCCTACGGCACCCCCAGGGCCCGCTCCGCGGGCTGGCAGGCGACCTACTACCCCGTCGAGATGGTCCGGGCCATGGTCGGCGTCTGGCTGTTCGCCGGATGCCGAATCGACGAGCTGCGCCGCCTGGACCTGGAGTGCATCACCTGGGACGAGGGAACCGACGAGCGAACCGGTGAGACCTACCCGATCTGCCTGCTGCACATCCCCCAGAACAAGACCAGCGGGCCCTTCGCCAAACCCGTCGACCCGCTGGTCGGGGAACTGATCGACGCCTGGAAACTCGTCCGCTCACCTCAGCCGGACCTCGCGGACCGCAAGACCGGCCTACCCCGCCAACACCTGTTCTGCCACCGCGGCCAGCTGGTCGGGAGCGCCTACCTCAACGAGAACATCATCCCGGCCCTCTGCCAGAAGGCCGGCATCCCCACCGAAGACTCCCGCGGCGCCCTCACCAGCCACCGGGCCCGCAGCACCATCGCCACTCAGCTCTTGAACGCCCGCGACCCCCTCACCCTCGGCGACCTGCAGCAATGGCTCGGCCACAAGCATCCCGCCAGCACCCGCTACTACGCCAAGATCCTTCAGCGAACCCTGACCGCCGCCTACCGGAAAGCCGACTACTTCGCCCGCAACATCCGCACCATCGAGGTCCTCATCGACCGCGACAGCATCCTCACCGGCGCCGCAGCCAGCGGCGAACAGCCCTGGAAGTACTACGACCTCGGCGACGGCTACTGCAGCTACGACTTCTTCGCCAAGTGCCCCCACCGCATGGCCTGCGCCCGCTGCCCTTTCTACGTCCCCAAGAAGTCAACCAAGGGCCAGCTGCTCGCGGTCAAGGACGGCATCAACAAGATGCTCGAACAGGTCGACCTCACCGACGACGAGCGCGAAGCACTCGAAGGCGACCGGGAAGCGGTCACCGCCCTTGCCGAACGTCTCGCGGACATTCCTACCCCCGCCGGCCCCACTCCCAGGGACCTCGGGACGACAGGCGCCTTCGTCCCGCTGACCCAGCTCAAGAACACCGTTCCTGCGCGGAATCCGGGGCAGCACGACAAGCAAGATATCGATCGAAAACCGCCTGGCTATCAGGAGTGAAGGTCCATTGCTGCAGAGCCCGCCGCAGCTCGGACTCGGTCAGCCAACCGTGCCAGGCCGCTTCTTCCGGATGAGGGGCGACGATCTCCGGAACCACGGCGTCACAGACCGCAAGCCAGTGAGGGCTGAGCCCGTCCCGGTTCAGGAACTTGAACCGAAGGCACGGCGCCGCGCGCACTCCCAGCTCCTCACTGAGCTCGCGGGCAACTGCCTGCTCATAGGACTCGCCCACCCCCGCGGCGCCCCCGACCCCGAGTTCGTAGTGCCCTGGGAAACGGGACAGGTGCTCGGCCCGCCGGTGGACGAGAAAACGGCCTCGCCTATCGCGGCACACCGCCACACCGACCCGGTGCAGCCAGCCCTCTCGAACGGCGTCCCGGCGACTGACTACCCCCAGCACACGGTCCTGAGCGTCAACACGTTCCACGAGTTCATCCACGCCGCACACGATCGCAGGCACCACTGACAGTCGCCCGGAATGACCGGACTGTCACACAGTCGGCGACCCCTCAGACCGACCTCAACCCTCGAACAAAGGATCACGACCCTGTCTCAATTCTCAATAACTTGCCCGTTCCACGGAAACGCCCAGTGGCGTCATATCCGGGACACTTCTGCGTCCGAGTGGGCGGACGTCGTCGAATTCGACCAAGCGATCCGGCAGGGCAATGCCCGCGCCAACGCCTCAGGCAGCCGACTCCTCGGCGAGGCGTTCCTTCACCGCTCCCGCGTCCCGCTGAGCCAGGCACCGATCGACCACGTCACCGCGGCCGAGCGAGCCAGCCTGCAGATCAGCTTGGACGAGGCCGACGTCCTGGAGAACGGCGTCGAGGACGGCTGCTCGCCCTGGGCCTGCCGCGGCGACGCCGACGCCCTGACGCAGGACGGTTTCGGGCTGGCCACGTGATCCTCGACCTCTTCGCGGGGCCCGGCGGCTGGAGCAGAGCACTGCACGTCCTGGGCGCACGCGACGTCGGGCTGGAATGGGACCCGTGGGCGTGCAAGACCCGCTCTGCCGCCGGGCAGTGGACCATCCGTACCGACGTGGCGACGTACCCGGTGTGGCCGTTCGCCGGCCGCACCCGCGGTGTGATCGCGTCCCCGCCGTGCCAGGCATGGAGCATGGCCGGCAAACGCCTCGGCCTCCTCGACCAGCCACTGGTGCACGCGGCGGTCGAGGACCTGGCCGCCGGACGCGACACCCGCGCACGCCTCCTCGCCGCATGCCGCGACGAGCGCTCCCTTCTCGCCGCCGAGCCGATGCGCTACCTGCACGCCCTGAACACGGTCGGCGAGCCCCACTGGGTCGCGATGGAGGAGGTCCCCGACGTCCTGCCGCTGTGGAAGCAGTACGCGGCCGTGCTGCGCGGGTGGGGGTTCTCCGTCTGGTGCGGGATCCTCAACGCCGCCGACTTCGGCGTCCCGCAGACCAGGAAGCGGGCCATTCTGCTCGCCTCCCGGGTTCGTACGGCGCAGCCGCCCACGCCCACGCACGCCCAACTCGCCGAGCCGGACTCGCTGTTCGGTCCGGGCCGCGCCCGCTGGGTCAGCATGACCCAGGCCCTGGGGTGGGGGGCGACCGACCGGCCCGTCCCCACCGTCTGCGCGGGGGGCGGTCCGGGCGGCGGACCTGAGCCATTCCCGTCGGGCTCCCGCAAGACGCTGTCCGACGCACGAGAGCGGGGCACGTGGACACCCCGGCCGAACAGCACGGTCCAGCGGTCCCGCCGAGGAGGCACTGGGCGGGCGGCCAAGCACAGCAGACACGAGAGCCGTGCCGCCGACATTCACGCGCCGACCTGCAGCACGGAGGCCCCTCGCTGGTCGTGGTCCCTGCGCAGCAACAGCCAGGCCAACGCCACCGTCCGTCCGCTGTCCGAGCCGGCGGGAACGCTGTTCTTCGGGCACCGGGCGAACGAGTGCACCTGGGTCGCCGAACCCGTCTCACCGCCAGCCGAGGACACGGACCCGTCGGCAGTGCCGGATCCGATCCGGATCACCGCCCAAGAGGCCGGCCTCCTGCAGACCTTCCCCGCCGACTACCCCTGGGCCGGCAACAAGAGCCAGCAGTTCTCGCAGATCGGCAACGCCGTCCCGCCGCTGCTCGCCGGCCATCTCCTCGCCCCGCACCTCGGCGTCCGCCTCGACCCCGACGACTTCACCCTGGCCGCCTGATGTCCCACACCCCCGAACCCGACGACGACTACGACCTCGACCTCGATGCCGGCGCTCCGCCCCAGCCGGTGTTCCACGTCGAGCAGGCCCTCCTCGGAGCCCTCCTCCTTGATCCCCGCCGCCTCGGTGACCTGACCGGCATCACCGCCGACTCGTTCTCCACCGCCGCCCACACGGCCGTGTTCGCCGCGATCAGCACCCTGCCGCCACCCGCCCCGGACGAGCACGTGAAGAACGCCACCTGGCTGGACCTCGTGCTCACCACGGCACGCCAGCAGGCACGCGGGCTGACCGCCTCCGACCTGCACGCCCTCGTCCAGGTCTGCCCCTGGCCCCGCCACGCACCTGCCTACGCCCGAATGGACGAGGCCGAGCACGCCCGCCGGCGCCTTGCGGCAGCCGCGGACCGCCTCGCGCACACCGTCCACGACGCCTCCCTGCCCGACCCCGTCCAGACGGTGCTCACCGAGGCCGACGCACTCGCCACGGTCGTGGACGACATCGCAGCCCGCTTCCCGCCCCGCGCCGGAGCCCTGCCCCGCACCCCGGCTCCGCCGCCACCCGCCGCACTCGGCTACATGGAGGCCATCGAGGAGGAGCGGCTGCTGCTCGCGACCGCCACCGCCTACCCGGCCGGCATCGAAGCCGTCCCGTGGCTGCTCCCCGGCGACCTCGTCGTGCCGCTGCACGCCGGCCTATGGCAGTGCCTGACCGCCCTGGCCCGCCGCCAGGAACCCGTCGACCCAGTCACCGTCCTCTGGGAAGCCCAGCAGCGCGGCCTGCTCGACGACGGAAGCGACCCCGGTGAAGTGCTGCAGATGCTGGCGCAGCCGGCGGCATCCGTGGAGCACTGGGCCGAGCGTGCCCTACAGCGATCCCTCCTGACCACCGCCGATCACACCGCCCAGCGCATCACGGCGTGCGCCGGCGACCTGACGAACACACCCTTTCAGCTCGTCGTCGGCACTCGACGCGCCCTCGCCGACATCGGCGCCGTCCGCACCCGCTGGCAGCACGCCACCACACCGGTCCCGCCGCCGCGACCGGCACCCACCACCCGCGCCGGCCCACCCACCACCACGGTCGCACACACCGCCCGCCCAGTTAGGGCAGCCCGATAGCTCCCGCATACGCCGGTGGCCGGACCTGAAGGACCGGCCACCGGCAGAACAGACGAGACCCCCACATGAGTACCGCCATCGACGCCCACGTCCGCCTCGACAGCCACCCCACGCACCCCAGCGCCGTGCAGGCCGTCCTGACCGGCAGCCAGGCCCACGTCGCCCTCGTGGCCCTTCAGGCTGCCGAGTGGAGCGTCGCCGCCACCAACGTCCTGGTCCTGGCCCGCATCGATCACGAAGAGCCCCACTGGGCCAAGGACGCAGCCGAGCACCTGCGCGCCGAAGGCATCGCCGTGGAAATCACCGCACGGCTCCAGGAAGCCATCAACGAGGAATGGACCTGGGCCGACTACCCCATGCCGTGGTGCACCCGCAGCGAGATCCGCGAGGTCTCCAACCAGGCGCAGAAGATCCACGACGACATCCGCCACGGCCACCTCCTCATCCACGCCCACGCCCACGACGGCCACACCACCGTGGCCGTCGGCACCTACCTCCACGCAAGCGGGAAATCCGTCTACCTCCACGGCGAGAACCACCTGCGCCAGATCGCCGACACCTTCGACTCACCCGCAGAGGCGCTGCTCGCCTTCGAGAGGGTCCACGCAGCCACGATGCGCCCCGGTCCGGCGCCCCTGACCGACACCGAACGCGCCGCCATCGCAGCGCGCTCCGTCTTCGACGTCACCACGGCCAAGGCCCAACCGTCCCGCCCGGAACCGGAGACAGTCCCCGTCTACCTGGCCGATCCCGGAGACCACGATGCGCTCTTGGAGACGTTCCTCGACTCCCACGGCGGATGGCAGAAATGGCGGACCCGGTCGGACGAAAGACCACGCACGCCATTCACGAGTCCCAGACCCTGCGCATCGAGCGCGTCCATGAAGCAGACGCCCGCGAGGCCGCCTGGACCGTGGCCGCCTACGAGACACCCGTCTCCGACCGGATGTGGCACCTCACCGCCACCGCCACCACCCCCGCCCCCGTACTGGAGGCCCTGCTCCTCCACCTCGCTGAAGGCGAGGCGTGCGACACCGCCCTTGGAAGCCCCGTCACCGAGAAGACCGTCACCGCCGCTACCCAGCCCCTCACCGATGCCGGCTGGGAGCACACCGTCGACGGACGCTGGATCCGGTGGACAAACCCCTCCCGGGACGCCGGCATCCGGTTCGACGCCTTCGCCGCCCACCAGCCGAACAGCAACCTCACCACCTGGACCATCTGGTCCGGCCCCAGCATCGACCATCCCACCTGGACCGTCACAGCATCCCCGTACACCCCCGCGGCGATGCTGGCCGACCTCTCCGAGACCCTCGCCCACGACACCGGCACCCACCGCGCCCAGCCCACGGGCCACGTGAAAAAGACCAGCCTCACCACCGGCCCGCCGGCTACTGCGCCCGTCACTGCCGGTTCAGCGGCCAGCAGGTCCCGCTGACTACATACGCACGAGGGCGGGGCAACATAGCGCGGGATCGCCGGTTGGCCAAACCGGCAATCCCGCGCACCATAGCGTCGGGGGCACCGCGCCGGGCGCCCTCGGCGTAGGCGCCGGCCCGGTCCCGACAGATGATCTCCACTCCGGGGTGGCGGATCAGCCAGGCGGCCAATGGCCCGGCTTCACGGGCCGGGAGCACATCGACCACGCGATGGTCTTCGACGCTGGTCAAGACGGTGGAGTAGGTCTGGCCGCGACGGATCGCGAAGTCGTCCACGCCCAGCACATGCGGAGTACTGAACTGTGGATCGGGCAGTGCCATGACCCTGCGTAACAAGGTCATCCTTCCCGCGCCGAAGCCCAGCTGGGCAGCCAGCCGGGCGCCGGCCCGCCCGGCCAGGGCGAGCCCCACTCGCTCCAGGGCGTGGTTGAGCCGCGTGGTGAACCGTGCGTGGGGGGCGGCCAGCCGGGAGAACGGCTCGGCGAACGTCCGGCGGGGGCAGTCCGCCGACCCGCAGATGAAGCGCCGGACCGTCAGCCGGATTATAAAAGCCTGCTCAGCGAGCGGAAGATCCTTCAGTCTGCGCTGATACCGGTCGTGGACTCTGTCCGAGAAGCAGCCGCAGTCCGGACATGCCGCCCCGGCCGCGCGGCCTCTCGCCAGTGCCGAACGCGGCCGTAGCCGCCTTGACATCCACCATCGTCGATTCCGTCGAACACCAGCAAGTCCCAAAACGGTGCATCGGTCTGCATGACCAGCACCATCACCGTTCACAACCGACCGCAGCAGCGGCACTCAGGCACCTGAGGGAGCGTCAATTTTGGTCGCCGGACGACAAGGCGTACGCGGTCTCACGTGAACAGTCCACTCACAATCGAACGCAGAAGTAGCACTCAGCGACGACTCCCCAAGATCTGTGCCAGAACCGAGTTTCGACAGCGGTTGTTCACGAGTTTGGGTTCTGGTCCAACTTCTGTGGAGCGGTGACGCTCAGTGTTGTTGGACGGCTCTGCCAGGTGATGTTGCGCTCGATCGATGGTGTGTCGGTGGGGCAATCGATAATGGCAGTCATGGCAGATCGCAGTCCGGTGCTCCGGATCATCAACTCGGCGGCGCGGGAGTCCTTGAAGCCGCTCGGCCTGGCCCAGCGGAGGCGGTCGCGGCTGTGGATTGATGATCACGGATGGTGGCTCGGGGTTGTGGAGTTCACCTCTCCGCGAATCGCCGGCAGCGGCCTGTACGTCGGTGCGATGTGGCTGTGGCGCGACGTGGACCACCTGGCCTTCCATGTGGACGCCGTCCGGGTGGGCTCCGAGCTGTTTCGCTCCGAGGAGCAGTTCACACCACTGGCACTCGAACTCAGTCGGCAGGCGGCTGTGAACGTGACCGCGCTGAGGGAGAAGTTCCCGGGTCTGCCGGACGTTGCCCGATTTCTGACGTCCAGGCCGGTGCGGCGGGGATTCTTCTGGGACAGCTTTGACTCTGGGATCGCAGCCGCCCTGGTTGGGGACCCGGGCACGGCCCGAGATCACTTCGCACGAGTCCTTCGAGAGGACGCGCTGGCCTCGTGGATGGCCGAAGCCCAGGAGAATGCGCGTGGGCTTCACGCGATCGCGGCAGATCGCGACGCCGTGACCGCCTGGGTCACGCGGGCCGTCGACTCATGCCGGAGCAAGCTGGGCCTGGATCCCGCACCGTTTGCGATCAGCTGAACGGACCCGCTCGTCAAGCGACAGAGCTGCGGTCAGGCAAAGAGGACTCGCTTCCGCAGCAGGCCGAAGCTGGCCCGGCCGTACATCTGGCGCTTGATCATTTTGATCCGGTTGACGTGGCCTTCGACGACGCCGGAGCTCCACGGAAGTGTGAGGCCGGCGGTGACGGCTACGAGATCGCGTTCGAGGCCGTTGACGAAGGTGTGGAGGCTGGGCAGGTCGTCGGCGCGGACCGCCTTGATCCATTGCGAGAGCTGGTTGCCTTGGAGCTGGGTGAGCATCTTCCCGAACACGCGGACGTGGCCGGTGAGTGCATCCAGTTCGGGGCAGCCGGCGAGAACGGCTTTGAGCTTCATGCGCTCGCTTTCCGGCAGGGTATCGGGGTGGGTGAGGATCCAGCTGGTGACCGTGCGTGGGGACGGTGGGCGAGTTGCTGGTGTGGTCGGGGTTGTGCGGAACGGCTGGAGGTAGGCGCGGACCGCTCCGTAGCCGCCGGTGTAGCCGTGAGCCTTGATCTCTTCCCAGAGGGCCCAGGCGTTCGTGCAGCCTTCGGCCCATCGCTCGTGCAGGTAGGGCTTGAAGTCGTCGAGCCTGGTCGGGCGGTTCTGCCACTGCCCCTGGAACAGCTCTTCCGGCCTGGCGGCGTCGGCCAGCCGTTGGACGGTTCGGTAGGTCATGCCGAGCTGGCGCTGGATCGAGCGTCGGCTGTGGCCGGCAGCCAGCAGCGCGTGGACGGTGGCGTGCTTGACTCGGGTGCGATCGGCGAAACGGTGCCCGGTCGGCCATGGCGATCCGCTCTCGGCCGTAGCTGGCGCCTTCTCCGGCACCAACTCTACGAAGGTCGCACGGAGGCACGGGCGGTGGCGGGAGATACACCGCTCGGCTGCTTCGCCGAGGTTGCGCCACAGGTGGAAGCGGTCGGCGACCTGGACCGCAGTGGGCGCCCCGATCCTGGCTCCCTCGGCGAAGAACGAAGCACGGTCACGGCAGATGACTTCGATCCCCGGGCGTTCGGCCAGCCAGGCCGCGACAGTGCCCGCCTCACGATCCGGCAGCAGGTCAACCGGCCTGCGAGTCTCGACGTCGACCAGCACAGTCCCGTAGACGCGGCCCTTTCGTATGGCGTACTCGTCGACGCCGACCACCCGCGGGACCCGTGGCTGGGGTTCCGGGATGGCGTCGACCAGCCGCAGGACCGTATTCCGGCTGATCTTCGCCCCGAAGACGTCGGCCAGCTTGGCACCGGCACGGCCGGCCAATGCGAGGCCGACCTCGGCCAGGAGTGACCGCATGCGTTCGGTCCGCTGGCTGTACCGCCGGGTCAGGCCCGGGACCTGCTCGACGAACGTCCGCCGCACGCAGGAGACGTCCTCACACGTGAAGCGCCTGACACGAAGCCGCAGCACCACCCGCCGTCCCGCCACGGGGAGGTCAGCTGGAAACCGCAGGTAAGAGCCGTGCACCCGCCCCGACCAGCTCCCACAACCGGGGCACCGAGCCCCAGCCGTCCGGCATCTGACACCGACCCGAATTACCTCGCCATCGTCTTGCACCGACTCCACCCTGATCCCCGGATCCGCCAGGAAGAGCAGCACTTCCAGCCGGAGCAGTACCTCGTGCACAGCTCAGAACCATCAGCCCGAACGTTGTCGACACCAGCGGTTTCCAGACGATCTCGCGAGATATACCAGAGAGATCAACAGTCACAGGGAGTAGGCACACCACAGAAGTTGGACCAGAACCCATTCTCATGAGCAGAGCCAGGGTGTCGAGTGAGCCCGCGCCAGAGTCTCGTGTGCCGGCATTTTTCATTCTCCCCTGTTTCTGGTGCTGCTGTTCCGGTCACGAAAAGCTAGCCACGCGACGATGAGGATGACATCACACACGCCTGCGACCAGCAGAAGAGGGAAGGCGGCGCCTCAACCGGCTTTGGCGCCGGGGTAGGCGGCGAATCCGTAACAGACAATCGATGCCAGAACTGCAATCCAGGCATTTCGTTTAATGGCTGCTTGACTGCCGTAGGCGCTTTCTAAGAAGCGTTACACAATACCCACTCGTCGCAGGCCGCCATGGAAGCGGCAGCCTGCAGTGTTTTCTACTCGCCTTCCGCATACGCGAATCCGTCAACCCCGCAGCATCAATGCCCCTTCGGCACCTCCGGCATGGGCCGATCTCCTCGCCGTCGTCAATTGGAACAACGAATTTCGTGCCGTGTCGGGAGGCCGGTGGTCAACAGCCCAAGCTCAGGGCTGGGATGGCGTGGCGGAGAGTGTGAAGGCGATGCGGGTGCCGGGCCCGGTGGTGGGCTGGAGGGCGATGGCGCCGTCGTGGTACTCGACGATCTTCTTGCACATGGCCAGTCCGATGCCGCTGCCGGGATAGCTGTCCTTGGTGTGCAGGCGCTGGAAGATGACGAAGATGCGGTCGGCGTACTCCGGGTCGATCCCGATCCCGTTGTCGGTGACGGAGAAGCTCCACGTCCCGTCGTCCCGGGACACGGCGATGTGGATCTCCGGCGTGCGGTCGGGGGCGCGGAACTTCACGGCGTTGGCGATGAGGTTCTGCCAGAGCATGCCGAGCTGGGTGGCGTCTCCGGTGACGGTGGGCAGGTCCTCACGGGTGATGCGCGCGCCGGACTCCTCGATGGAGAGGCTGAGAGTGTCGAGTGTCTTGTCGACGAGCGCGTTGAGGTCGACGGGCCCGTCGTTGTTGTGGACGCGGCCGATGCGGGAGAAGGCGAGCAGGTCGTTGATGAGGACCTGCATGCGGTTCGCGCCGTCGACGGCGTAGGAGATGTACTGGTCGGCGCGGGCGTCGAGCTGTCCGGCGTAGCGGCGCTGGAGCAGCTGGGTGAAGCTGGAGACCTTGCGCAGGGGTTCCTGGAGGTCGTGCGAGGCGATGTAGGCGAACTGTTCCAGTTCCTCGTTGGAGCGTTTGAGGTCGAGGGCCTGTTCGTCCAGGAGGGAGCGCTGCTCCTCGCTGACGGCGAGTTCGTCGGCCAGGCGGCGGCGCATGGATTCGATGTCCGTGCCGAGCTGTCGCAGGTCGGCGGGGCCGGATGCGGCGATGGCGTGGGTGAAGTCGCCGCCGGTGACCTGACTGGCGTCGTGGCTGAGCCGGGCGAGCGGGCCGGTGACGCCACGGCGCAGTCCCTCGAACGCGGCCACGGCCATCAGGACGATCACCAGCGCGATGGCGGTGAAGGCCCAGTTCCGCAGCCGTTGGGCGTTTTGCAGGTCGGTCACCGCGCTGACGCGGGCATCGCGAAGGTGGTCCTGCTGGGCGGTCATGGCCTGGCGCAGGTGGTCGAAGGCGGCCTTGCCTTCCGTGGCCTGGTCGGTGGCTAGTGGGACGGGGGCGCCCGCGGGGGCCTGGGAGACGGGGGTGGCGATCCGCTCCTGCCACGTCCGTGCGCGGTCGAGGACGGTCTCCAGGTCGGCCTGGCCGCGCGTGTTGCCAGCGAGCAGCTGCCTGAGCCGATCGACCGCCGTCTTCTCGTCGGTGAGTCCCTGCCGGTAGGGCTGGAGGAATTCCTCCTGGCCGGTCAGGCCGTAGCCGCGGATGCCGGTCTCCTGGTTGACCAGTGCGGTCTCCAGGCGGACGGAGTTGGTCAGCGAGGGTGAGCGGGTGTTGACGAGGTTGTCGGTGATCGACGTTGTCCGGCTCAGGGTCCACACGCCCAGTCCCCCGAGTGCGGCTAGGAGGGCCAGGGCGCAGCTCACACTGACCTGTAGCCAGCGGCGCGTCGTCCAGTGTGCCGTCGCGCCCTGCCGCGCCACGGGCTTCGGTTGCGCCTGGCCTGCGGTCATCTCGTGTGCTCCTCGTTCGGATGTCCGCCTGACGTGCACGCGGCGTGCACACTTTAGCGCGGCGACAATGATTGTTGTCACGCGCTCGGAACAGGCCCTAAAGTGTGCCCATGCCAGGCATCCACTTCTCCTTGCGGATGACCGACGCCGAGATCGGCGAACTCGCAGCCATCGAGATCGACGACCTCGTCACGCGGCTTGTCCCGGAGGTATTCGCGCCCGTACTGGGCCGCGTCGACTACACCCGCGAGCAGGCGACGGCGCTGGCACAGCTGCATCTGCTCACCTATCTCCGCCAGGCCGTGGACCTGCTGGAAGTGAAGGCCGCTCACGCCGCCGCCGACGCCGGCGCCGGCTACCCCCAGATCGGCCGGGCCTCCAACATGACCCGGCAGGGCGCCCGCCGCCGCTGGCCCGGCCTGCTCCAGCAGCCGCCTGTACCGGACGTCGGCATCCCAGATCACCGCCCTACCCGCCCCGAAACCGGGAGTTCCTGATGATGGTCGCCCCTGCCCGCCCCTACGACGTCCTGCTCGTCGAGGACGACGAGGCCGACGCACTGCTCATCCAGGACGCCCTCGAGGCGCGCGGAGCCCGCCGCCTCACCCAGGTCCAGGACGGCGTCGCCGGTCTCGAATACCTCCGCGACCGGGCCAACCCCCGCCCGGACCTGATCGTCCTGGACCTCAACATGCCGCGTATGAACGGCCGTGAGCTGCTCGCCGTCATCAAGGAGGACGAGGACCTGCGCACCATCCCGGTCGTCGTCCTCACCACGTCCTCGGCCCCCGAGGACGTCACCGGCGCCTACCGCAAGCACGCCAACGCGTACGTCACCAAGCCGGTCAACCTCGACGACTTCGAACGCGCGGTCCAGAGCATCGACATGTTCTACCTGGAGACCGCCACCCGGCTCCCGCGTTCCTGATCGCCCTACACCCTCGGTAGCCATACTCCGGTGCCCTCCCTCTGCGGCGGGCAACCGGACGCGCCGAAGCTGTCTGGCTGTGTGACGTCGATCGGGCCTGGACGAGCCCGCCGGCGCGGCACTTGCACGGCCGCAGTGACCGGTCGGCACGACAGCTGACCGGTGAGGGTATCCCCGCCTGGGCTTTCGGGACCCTGTTCCCCATCGGTCGACAGTGGCGCCCAGTCCTGATCGGCGTTCACGTCACTGCCGCTTCGGGCGCGGCCATCGCTCTCATGGGCCCTACGGCTCCGGCACCCCGCTGCGCATCCTGGCCGAGCTCCGACCCGACCACGCTGGGCAACTCACGCTCGCCGCCCGTGTTCAGCGCCGCTCTAACCTCCACGCAGGCCGCCTCATAGACAGCGGCCGCGAAAGTTGACCGTCTCCTGCCTGCCTGAAGACGCCTGGGCGCGTTCCGTCGACAGTACGTGTGCCAGACCCCGACACGACACGCTACGCCCCGCGTGGAGCCGGGTCCCTCAAGCGGCGCCGGGATACAACTGGCGTCAGGCCCTGTCCGATCGTGGACTGGACCGCACTCAGAAGAGCCGGCGATTCCCGGCAGGATGTGAAGGGCACGAGTATGGCCAGCGGCACCGTGAAGTGGTTCAACGCCGAAAAGGGCTACGGATTCATCGAACAGGACGGCGGCGGACCGGACGTGTTCGCGCACTACTCCCAAATCTCCGGCAGCGGGGGGTACCGCGAACTCGTCGAGGGCCAGCATGTCGTGTTCGACGTGACTCAGGGCCCCAAAGGTCCCCAGGCCGAGAACATCGTCCGCAGCTGAGTTCATCCGGAGACAATCGGCACGGTACGAGGCGGCCGGAAGTTGTGGCCGCCTGAAGACGTGGGGCCAGGTGACCAAGAGCGAGGTCCGTGGCCCCACGTACGTCGGGCGCACAACCGGCGGCGTCCAGTCCATCTTGGTACCCAGCCGCGTCGGGGCAGCAGACCGTCAGTGGCTGCTAGGTTCTGTCGTCAAATGTCACGCCCACATCAGGAGTGAGGCGAGGGTGACGGCTGCTTCGTAAGACTCAGTGGTCTTGTCGTACCTGGTA
>NZ_JBIBUO010000036.1:0-24591 GCF_043079545.1 Streptomyces sp. NPDC015171 | reverse complement strand
TAGTAGAGTCACGAACGGATCCACACCCCCTCTCCTCACGATCGGAGACCGTGTAGATGAAGGACCAATTCACCCTCCGCCCGCATCAGATTGAAGCGGTGGAGGCCATCGTGCGGGGTCTTGATATTCCGCCCGGTAGGCGAATCCCGCCGCAGGGATTGCGCGGCACAGTGGTAAGTGCATGCGGCACCGGAAAAACCTTCATCGGGGCCGCCGCAGTACAGCGGCTGGTCCCCGACGGACGCGTACTGGTCGTGGTGCCGACTCTGGACCTGTTGGCGCAGACGGTCCGGGAGTGGCGGGCTTTCGGTCATACGGGGCCGGCGATTGCGGTCTGCTCTATGGACGACGACCCGCGCCTGTATTCGCTCGATGTGCAGTCCACGACGAGCGCGCCGCAGCTCGGCTTGCGGCACGGGCGGGGGCCAGTGACGGTGTACGCGACCTACGCGTCCCTGCCGGTGCTCATCGAGGCGCACCGGGGCGAGTACGGCCTGCCCATGGACGTGTGGGACCTGATCTTGGTGGATGAGGCGCACCGAACTAGTGGGTCGCTGGGTAAGGCGTGGGCGGCTGTCCATGATCAGGAGTTGCTGCCATCGATGCGGCGCCTGTACATGACGGCCACTCCGCGGATCTGGCAGGAGAGGCCGCCTCGGCGGCGGTGGCAGGCGGATGTGGGAGCGGAGGCGGAGGCGCCGGCCACGGACCGGCTGCCTGAGGAATTGGCCTGTTCGATGGATGATGAGGCCATCTACGGACCCAGGTTGTTCGAGCTGGATTTGTCCGACAGCATCGCGCGGGGGTTGCTCGCCCGCTATCAGATCGTGGTTGCTGAGCTGCGGGACGAGAGCTTGACGCCAGAGCGGCTGTACGGCGAGCAGCGGCACTCAGAGAGTGTGCGCGGGGAGCGCCTGGCGGTGCTCCAGGCGGCACTGTTGGAGACGATGGCCACCCATGGTCTGAGCCGGTGTATCACCTTCCACCACCGCACGATCGAGGCGCGTGCGTTCTCCGAGGGACTGCCCCGGGCGGTGAGGCGTCTGCACGCCGAGGACCCCGATCGGCACCCTGAGGAGGTGTGGGCGGGGTGGCTGTCGGGTGAGCACGATCCGGCTGTGCGGGCGGACCGGTTGGGCCAGTTCGGGGCGCGTGCCGGGCGGGCGGTGCTGTCGAACTGCCGCGTACTGGGTGAGGGAGTCGACGTGCCCTCGGTCGACTCCGTGGCCCTGATCGATCCCAAGGGGTCAGCGGTCGATATCGTGCAGGCCATTGGGCGCGCTTTGCGTCAGAAACCGAATCAAGGGAAACTCGCGACGCTGATCGTTCCGGTTTTTCTGCGGAGGGATGAGACCGAGGAGGAAATGCCGTATTCGGCTTCCTATCGACCCCTGATCAAGGTGCTTTCTGGGCTTCGGGCGCACGATGAGCGGGCCGTGGAAATGCTGGCAGTTCCGCAGGAGGATTCGCAGCGGACCTCCGGTGAGCCGTCGTATCTGGGGGAGGCGCCGGAGGAGGGCGAACCGGATCAGCGGATGCTGATCCGGTTCGGCACACACCGCGACCCTGCCCTGATTGCGCGTCTTGTCCGGTACAACCTTATTTCTCCGGAACACGCTAACTGGATGGCGGGGCACCGGGCGGCGGTGGCGTTCCGGCGGCGGACGGGACATCTGGCGGTGCCCTACGAGCATCGGGAGCTGACGCCGGACGGGGAGCACTCTTTTCCCCTGGGTAGGTGGCTGGCCGATCAGCGGCGGGCGCTGCAAGCGGGCGGGCTCGCGTCGGAGCGGGCGGCGGACCTGGATGAGTTGGGGATGGTGTGGGATCCCACGGAGGCGGCGTGGGAGGAGAATCTCGCGGCGGCGCGGGCCTACTTCGCTGAGGCCGGCACATTGGCCGCGCCGGTTACCGCCACGGCGCTGGACAAGGCGGTAGGCCAGTGGCTGGCCAACTGCCGCAAGGAGGGCGGTCTCGGCAGGGACAGGGAGCGGGCGGCGCGGCGCGAGGAGCAGCTCGCGGCGATCGATCCGGACTGGCGCCCGGCGTGGCCGGTGGACTGGCAGCGCAGTTACGCCGGGGTGGCCCGGCTGGTGGCCCTCGGATCCGCGGTGGCCGACGTTGTCCCGGGTGTGACGGCCAGCGGCGCGGACGTAGGTCAGTGGCTGGACCGGCAGCGTCAGCACGTGGTGTGGGAGAGCCTCGCGGCGGGGCAGCGTGAGCGCCTGTCGGCCCTCGGCGTCACGCCCCTGCCTCCGCAACGGCAGACGTCCACCAAGGCGTCCAGGGGCGGTTCTGCGGCGTTTGAGCGGGGGTGCGCGGCCCTCGCGCAGTACCGGGACCGTACGGGCTCCACGGGGCCCGTCAGCCGTTCCCACACCGAAACGGTCATGGTCGACGGCGAGGAACACGCGGTGAAACTGGGGGTTTTCCTGTCCAACACCAAGACCCGGCGGGCCAAGCTGAGCACGGCACAGCTGGAGCGGCTGGCCGGTCTCGGCCTGGACTGGGCGCAGCCGGCCCCGGACGCGGTGTAGCGAGGCAGGAAGACGGAGGCGCCTGGGGCATCGCCCCGGGCGTAGTCAACGTCTGTGCTGGGCCCCCGGACGAGTGGAGCGCCGCACGGGACCGTTGCTGCCCAGCGTAGACACTGGTTGTCACCGGTGGAGGGCGGATCCGCCCTCCACCGGTCCACGAGCTGGGGATGCGTGCGGTGAGGAACTTCTTCGAGGACGTGACGCGGGTCTGGCCAGCGGGACGGCGGGATCTGCACTGGCACATCCTGCCGACAGCCGATGAGAGCGAGGCACTGTTGAATGCCTACCCCGAGGCGGCGTTCTCTCGGCCGGGGCTGTGCCGGGTGTCGGCACGGTGGCTGCACTGCACGCTGCTGCACGCGCTCGACGTCTCCACGAGCAGCGTCAACGTCGACGCACTCACGGATGACGCCCGCGTCGCCATTGCCAGCGCCAGCATCGCGCCGTTCATGCTGACGTTCGACCGGCCCGCGATCGGGGCGGCAGCCGTCGAGATCAGCGGCTGGCCAGGACGCCCCTTCACCGAACTGGTCACCATACTGACCAAGATCACTCAGGCACACGCCCCGTTCCGGCCGGCTGTCAGCCGCTACCCGCACATGTCCATCGCCTACACCGGAGCCGGCGCCGACAGCGTCCAGGCCGTCGACCTGCGCGAGGCCCTCGCCCACATCGACGGCCCCCTGGTCCACACCGTGTACGCCTCCCGTGTCCACCTGGTCGAGCAGTGGCACGACAACGCCACAATCACATGGCGCCCGATCGCCTTCCTGCCCCTGGACGGAACCGCATGACCTACCCCGGTCCGCACCCCATCACCGGCGATCATGTCGATTTGGTCCTGGACAACACCTCGGTCACCGTCACCGGGTCCAGCACAGTGCGCGGCGTGACTACAGCCGGGCAGGGGTACGCGGAACTGACGCTCTGTGATGCCGACCCGCAGCACCGCCGCGCGCTGGAGGCGACCACGAGCGTTCAATACTCGCTCTACCAGGGCGGGGCACTCCTCTACGCCTCTCCGCCCCTACACGCCCTCCACGTTTCCCGCGCCAAGAGCGGCGCCCTGATCATCACCGCAGCCCCTTGAACACTGCTTGAGGCCGACCCCTGTGGCGTGGCGGCTGCCCTGATCGCCGAGGCCAGTGCCGCCGTGCCGTTGCTCGGTTGCGCGTGGGTCGGCACAAGGCGGGGGCGCACGGGGGTGACTGGGCGCACGTTCACCCGAAGCGTGCGCTTCCTGTGTGAGCTTCAGCACGTGAGCGCGGGGAACTGGCACCGGGTATCAGACGTACCGTCACAGAATCCTGCTGCTCGGAAAGTTGAGCACCGCTTGAGGTTCGGCTCCAACTCCTATGCGACCGCTTGGCATGGCACGGGGTGCCAGATCTCCGTTTGCTAGTGCGGGACTTGACCGGAAACGGAATCCGTCGCGCTCCGGTAAGGTCACCTCACCCCTTACCTCACGGGCCTGCGCAGATGCGTGGACACCCCGCGGGGTCCGCGAAAGACAGCGGGCTCCCAAGTGGAACTGCGAAATCCGCAGCGTCCACAGAGGAAGTGGGGTGAGGGACCCGATGACCGATCTGATCGAGTTTGAGGGGCACTGCCAGTGTTGCAGCAAGCGGGTCCGGCCCGAGCGGGCCGCCCGGTGGCTGGGGATCCTGTTCCGCGTGGCCTACGAGGTTGCGGTGAACTGGCCCTGGTAGCGGAAAGCCCCGACCTGAGGGCCGGGGCCTAACGACCAACAAGGTCGGCCGCACTGCACACGGTGTGTGAGGGAGGGCTCCACCAGGATGCGCTGGCCGGCGCGGTGGGGCTCTCTCTTTTTTGTCCGGATGCGGTTACCGTCGCGTACGCAAGTGAAACCCGGCTTTTGTGATGCCTGTCACACTCGGGGGCGGCGATGTCCCCACTATGCCTTGCCTTGCTGCACTCGTGCGACAGGTAGTCAGAAGTCGATCAGCCCCTTCCGGACCTTCAATACTGGGAAAGGTGCTGGTAGTTCCACATTTTTCCAGGTTGAGAGTGACTGATATCACATACCTGTTTGGGTGAATGGCCGCGCTCGCGACCGGCCGGTTTTCAGGTGATTTGCCAGGGGTTCACACGCACGCAGCGCCGCCCTCGCGGCCCCCCAGTCGTGAGCCGCCGAACTGTACACGGCAGGTCTGACAATCGGCCCCCTGCGCCGGAGGTGAATTACTCAGTGTCGTTACTGAACCCTGCCCTGCGTAGAGCGGGTCCCTGCCCGGTCGTCGGGAGCGGATCTCAGCCATGCAATGGGCTTCAGCGGCGGCGGCTCCGGCGGCTTACAGCCCCTCGTCCTCATCCGACTGTGCCCGGTCAACGACCAGGCCGCGGGTTGGTGCCGTCCGAGGGCGGGTCGGTGCGTGACTGGTGGCGGGGTCCGTAGGGTAGCGCGCATGCTGATTGCCAGCTTGAAGCCCAGGACAATGGGCGGTACGACGAACACGGGCCTGCTGGCCTATGCCCTGGCACGGGCTGGCCACCCCGTGACCTGCTACGACGCGGACGAGTCGCTGCAACTGAAGGCGTGGGCGCGTGATGCCGGCGACTTCCCGTGCGAGGTGCACGTGGCGGACACCCCGGCGTTCGCCGAGGTCGTCTACCCGGAGATGGACCACGACCGCATCAACGTGGTTGATGCCGGGCACGCCGAGAACCACCCGGACATCGTGGACTCGATCCTGGAAGTCGTGGATCTCGTGATCCTGACGCTGTCGCCCACGCAGCCGGACTACGACAGGCTGACCAAGCCCGAGCGGGGCACGGCGCTCGCCAAGGTGATCAAGCGGTCCGCCGCGCTGCGCGAGAGCGGGCAGCCGCCGGCGACCTACGTGCTGTTGAATCGCTGCCAGGCCGGGGCGGCCAGCCCGAAGAAGTACGCGGACCTGCTGAGGAACGGCGGCGAGAAGGGCACCGATCCGAAGTGGACAGTTCTGTCCACCCAGATCCCGAGGCGGGAGGGCATCGCGTCCGCAGTCGGTTTCCCATGCGACAAGCCCGAGCGGAGAGCGCCGTACGACGCTCTGGTCACCGAGCTGACCACGCGCGGGCACCTGCCAGCACCGAGGCAGCGCCCATGACCGCCCTCGGCAAGCGGGACCGCGCCCGCGCCTTCGTGCCCGAGCTGATCCCCGAACCCGCCGACATCGACCGCACCGGGCCGCTGGACGCGAAGGAGCAGCAGCAGCTCGACAGGATCCATGCCGCCCGCGACAACCACCAGGCCGCGAAGTGGATGCGGGGCAAGGCGCTCGATGCCGCGTTCCGCCGGCGCCTGTTCCGGGGCGAGGACGGGCAGCGCACCCGCCAGCAGTACCTCGATGCCGAGTGGGATGGCATGAGCGAGTCCGCCGCCTACCTGGAGATCAAGGAATGGCGGCTCGCGGCGCAGATCGCCGCCACCTTCGAGCGGCCCGCGCCCGACTCCCACGTCCGCGCCCTGGTCGACGTCGCCGAGCAGCAGGGGCATGAGCCGGTCGCCCACTGGTACGCCGAGCTGCGCCGACACGGCCAGCAGCTCGGGCGCCGGGTCACCGCCGACGTAGTCGCCAACCTCGCGGACTTCCTCCGCACCGGCACCGAGCCCGAGCGCCTGGAGGCGCTGTTCGTCCCCCGGCAACTCCCGTCCGCCACAACCGAACCGCGCACGCCCGCCGCCCCCGCCGGAGCGCACACCAAGCGCGGCACCAAACCAGTCACGGGCACGGTCGTCACTCACGGCCAGGACAGCCCAAGCCGGTCATTCCAAAATTTTGGAATGACCGGAACGGATGGGACCGGCCCGACCGGAGAGCCGGACCGGTGGACGCTGAGCGCGGAACACGTCGACCGGCTCAGTACCTGGATCGCGGACGGAGCGAGCACAGCCGGGATCAGCCCCGAGCACGCTGCCAACCTTTTCCTGCGCGCCCTCACCAACGACACCTTCCAGCACTGGATCGACGCGCGCACCTGCACATACGCGGGGGACGGCGAGTAGCAGCGACGCGACTGCTTTCCTCTCTTTCAAGGAGAGAACGGCAATTTACTCGATGTCGAATTCACGAGATCGAGAACCAGCACAAGGAGATACAAGAAAGATACCCCGCCGCCTCTCCACATCGGGGCCGCCGGGAAAAGCTCGGGCAGGTTTCCTAGAGGCGGCCCGCGTACGCCTCGGGCCCAGCTATGACTGTCTCGAACTCAACGCCTCTCTCTTTCCTACCGGCAGCATTAGGGGACTAATTCCCCCCGCCACATACCCTGGTGCCCTCGGGGTGAATGAGCGATCTCGGGGACACGTTCGAGCCTCTCGGGCGTATGCGATGCAATCTCAGGACGGACTGCGAGCGCCGCGGCATGCCTCTAAGACGCCTCGGGTGGGCGCGTGATCACCTCGTGCGCACCGGGGCCGGCCTTGCGGGGACGGCACAGCGCGCTCTGCGGGGGAGGACAGACGGCCAGTGTCTCCGACCGCCCTGGAGGGCTCAGTGTCGACGCCGCACGGGTCCGCTGGGGATGATGACCATGGCCGCCCCGGTGACCGATGCCCAAACCCACCCGGGAGTCAGAGTGCGGCTGCCTCGTTGGCCGCCGCTTCCAGGGCCCGCGCGGCCGACCCGAGCGAGACGAACGCTTCTCCGAGCTGGAAACCCACGTTGGGCATCCCGTCCAGCACGGCGAGGGCGTCGCGTAGGCGCTGCTGAAGGGCCTCAGCTTCGGCAGCGAGAGTGCGCAGATGACTGGCGGAAGCCTCGGGCATGACTGGCCCTCCCCGGGATGCAGCGGATGGGAGATCAGCTTACGGCCACGACGCCGCCCAGGGTTCCAGAACAGGGACTACCTATTACTGAGGCACTCAAAGAGGAAGTCAGTACCTGCGCGAGAATCATAGAGCTGCGCCCGAAAGAATTATGGGCGGGATTTCCAACGGGCCCACGTACTTCAATTCACTTGGCAGGAAAGGCTAAAATGGATGAGGGTGGATGGCATGCCGCTAAGGGCGTCATTGGAATAGCAGCAACTTTCGTAGCTATAGCGCTCAGTTGATCTGAGTGCATACATTGGGGTGCACGTACCGCTTTGCCAGCCAGCCTGCCGTTCCTTCTGCCAGCCCTGATGACTTGCGCGTGCCGAATTCGCTGCCGGAGTCGTAGGCGAGGCGCACTTTGTACCAGCCGCCCCGGGCCTGGGTGGCATAGACCGTGTCGCCACGGTGGAGGAGACCGAGGGCGGCGGCGCGGGTGCTGGGACCGGTCCGCAGCCGTACGCCGTCCGCCGTCACCTGGTAGCCGCACTCGCTGAATCCCGCACGCGCCATCGTGGCCGGGGGCTGCTCGGGGGTGCCGGCCGAGGCATGCGGGACGGCTACGGCACAGGGGATCGCGACGGCCACCGCGGCCGTGAGGAACAGTCGTTTCATGCGCTTCATGCCCGTCCAACCCGGTGCAGCAGCGGGCGTCACGGAGCAAGGCCGGAGATCACTCGCGCGAGGCATGGCCGTGCCCCCGGACCGGAGGGGTGGACGACGGGTCCGAGGGCACGGCGGCCCGCTGGCCGCGACGGGGGCGCGGTCCGGCGGGGGTCTAGGTCACCACCAGGAGCAGCAGCGAGACCAGGCCGCTGGTGACGACGACCAGGGCGACGGTGGCGACCGCATCACGGCTCACAGTGCTGCTGGGTGGGTGTCGGGGGTGATCGGCTCAGGGTTGGCCAGCGCTCCCAGGCTGGTGGTCCACTCGGTACCGCCGCCGGTCGGCGCGAGCCAGGCGACGGGGCGTTTGGTGTCCGGGGCGGGGGCGACCGCGCGCAGGATGCCGCGTCGGCCGGTGGCGGTGTCCTCGACGTTCCGGCCGATCCAGGGATGGTCTCTGTGCAGCAGGGATCGCACGTCGGCGCTGCTACTCACGGAGGGCTCCCTGCGCCACGAGGGGCGCCCAGGAGTAGCGGACCTGGACGCCGTGGTCGCTCAGCCACTGCGTCTCTCGGTGCCGCAGGTCGTGCGTACGGTCTGGGGCGATCGTCGCGGGCCAACGGACGATGAGAGTGGCGGCCGTGCCGGCCTCCACCAGATCGCGGACGCGCCGCCAGCCCTCGCGGCTGAGGGGGTCGGGCTCGCCGTACGAGTCATGGACGACCTCGGCGACGCGCAGACCGCGCACCGCCGCGTACGCGCGGCCTTCAGCCTCGGCACGCTCGGCCGCCAGACCGGGGTCCTGCACGCCGCGAGCCGCACAGACGTACAGCACAGCGGAACACGGATCGGGGCGTACGGCGGTCGCGGTCGTCTCCTCACGGGTGATGTGCTCAGAAGTGGCCATACGCGGACAGTAGGACGAGTACAACTCCCGGTGGGCGAACAGTTCGTTCGTCTTCGTCGTCCAGGCCCATAGGGGGCGGGGAGAGCTGATGGACGCTCGTGTCATCGGCCGGCGGATCGCGTACTGGCGAGGCCGGCGGCGTCTGACTCAGACGGATTTCGGCGCGCTGATGGGCGGCCGGACCGCGCGGTGGGTGCAGATGCTGGAGTCCGGAGAGCGGCAGGCGGACCCCCGGCTATCCGTGCTGGAGGACTCCGCTAGGGCGCTGCGCATTCCTCTGGAGTGGCTGCTTCGAGACGGTCCGGAGACAGCACGCATGGACGCGGCCGAGCTGGAGGCGATCCGGTCGGCGCTGCACCGGCACGACGTGATCACGGGATCCGCTGATGACGCTCCCTCCGATCCGCTGGACGTCGACACCCTGCGCAGCCGTGTCGCCCACGGGTGGGACGCCTTTCAGGCCGGTGCGATCGGCAGTCTCGGCCGCCTGGTCCCCGAGCTGCTCATCGAGGCGAACCGCGCAGCCGCCCGGCACACCGGTGACGCCCAACTCACCGCCTACAGGGCCCTGTCCATGGCCCTGTGCCTGACCGAGGCAACCGCGGTCAAAGTCGGCTCCGGGGAGATGGCGTATCTCGCCGGACACCGCGCCGTCATCGCCGCGGAGCGCTCTGGGGCACCCGTCATCATGGCCACGGCCGCCCGGCATCTGAGTGATGCGATGACGCACCACGGGCAGCCTCGCGCCGCCGCCGACTTCGCCGTGGCAGCCGCCGCCCGGCTCACGCCCGAGCTGCTCCGTGCCGGCCCCGAGGGACTGAGCACCCTGGGCGCGCTCTACCTCAAGGCCGCTATGGCGCAGGCCACAGCCACCCACACCAACGACGAGCGCCGCGCTGCTGCCGCCGCACGCGCGGTACCCGGGCTCTTGGACCAGGCGGACGAGCACGCTGCCCAGCTCGGGGACGACAGCAACGCTCTGTGGTCCGCGTTCGGACGCGCCAACGTCGCCCTGTATCGGCTCGCCACCCACGTACAGCTGGCCGAGGGCGCCGAGGGCGTAGCCGTGGCCTTGGGCATGCCCGAGGCAGACATCAGCGGACTACCGCGCGAGCGACGCGCACACCGCCTGGTCGACCTGGCACACGCCCACCTCCTCGCCGGACAACGCGAGAAGGCCGTGGACGCGCTGTGCGACGCCGAGCGGGAGGCACGAGACGAGGTACTGCGCCGGCCGCGGACTCATCAACTCGTGCAAGACCTTGGGGTTTTGGGTGCCGGTGGCGCAGAGGGACGCTTGCGCGCACTCGCCGCGCGCTGTGGACTGCCGGGGTGACACGCACCCTGTACCTGATTTCCAGCGCCGCGCCGCCCGCCCGGCAGGCCAGCACCGGCATCCGTGCCGCACAGGCACGAGGATGGGACGTTTGCCTGATCCTGACCCCATCCGCCCACCGATGGGCCGCCGAGGACTTGGCCGCCGGGGACGGTCTGGGCGACCTGGAGGCGCTCACCGGCCACCCCATCCGCCATCAATACAAACTCCCGTCGCACCAGGACGTACTACCGGCCCCCGACGCAATCCTGTCGGCGCCGACCACCCTTCAGACCCTGACCAAATGGGCCGACGGGCACGCAGACACCCTCGCCCTCGGACTGCTCACCGAGGCCCTCGGCCTCGACCTGCCGGTAGTAGCGCTGCCCTACATCAACGCCGCACAGGCACGGCACCCCGCGCTACCCCGCGCTGTGGCCACGCTGCGCGGGGCTGGCGTCCGGGTCCTGCTGCACGACGACCACGAACCGGTGGGGTTCACCCCTCACCGGCCCAAGAACGGAAACGTGGACGCCTACCCGTGGCAGACCGCGGTGGACGCCCTACCCGTCGTAGCCCCGTAAAGGCCCTGTACGGCGCCGTGGGCGCCGATCTCCCCTCTTCATGCCGGGATTTACCGGCCCAAGGGTGATCGACGCTCACAGGCACCTTCAGGGGCGCGAGGGTGCTCCTCTGTCGGCATCTTCCGCTTCGGCTACGGCAGCCTTTGCGGCAGCCACCTGCGCTGCCCAGTCGGCATCACGAGACCGGCGATCCGCAGAAGCCCGCGCCTGGCATCGTGGGCACGGACCAGCGGCAGTTACCGGGACCCCACACCCCGGACAGTGGTCCTCAGGGGCGCCACCCTGGGGCGGTGGTACGGCCACGGAGCACGAGCGGCACCGATCGCCCTTACGGACCCTGCGCCCGCATCCCCCGTCGCACAGTGGCCACCCGGCACATTTCGCGCACAGCTGCCCTGCGGTCTCGGTCTCGGCGATCAGCCCGCACTTCCGGCACTCTGGCAGCGCCCTCCGATGGACCGTCATGGTGGGTCGCTTCATGGCCGGGGCGGTGTCATGGTCGGGAGACGTCTGTACGGGCACATGTCCCGCGTACATCGCTGGAGGCGGAACGATCGCTCGCAGGCGCCCCGCGATCAGAGCAGCCATGCTCTGAGTCCGTTCGTGCGGTGCCGGGTACGGCCGATCGACCAGCACCGCCCGGATCTCCTCTTGCGTCACACCGGACAGCAGCAGGCCATCGATCACCCGAGCTTGATCTGTGAGTGTGGTCCCCTGCCGGAGTCCCGCCCCGATTTCGGGGTGGTGCCGACCAATCCGGTACAAGAATGCCTGCCCGCTCGTCACATCGTTGCCGCTGCTGCCCTCTTCACCTGTCTCGGCGGTAGGCCGCGCTTCCACCTGACCCTTCTGAGAGCTTGCCGCGTCCGTCCGTCCGTCCGTGACGTGAGCATCCGTGTTCTCTACCTGCACGGATGGACGGACGGAACCATCTACGGGTTCTGGAAGAGGGTTCTCGACGTCAAGGATCTTGAATTGGGCATCACTGGTGATGCCAGGGGTGGCATCACCAGTGACGCCAGGGGTGGCATCACCAGTGACGCCACCCCCTGATCCAGGGGTGGCATCACCAGTGACGCCACCCTCCAGGAGTGCTCTCTTCTTCCGGCCGCCCTTGTGTACGATGCCGGCCGCGCGCTTGGCCTCAACGCGGGCAGCAACCAGGGCTTTCGCTACGTCGGTAGCCCTTTCGCCCGGCTTCAGCGGGTCCACCCATTCACCGCGCCAAAAAGCGTTGTCGTGGAGCTGGTACACGTTGGCGTCGTTGATCTTCGAGGGATCCTCGGCGTCTCCTACCGCGCGAACCTGGGGAATGACTGTCCATAGGCCAGCGCACTCTCCCTCAAAGATCGCTCGGTCCAGCGTGCTAATCGACACCCCGAGCTGCGCGGCCAATTCGGGACGGTACGGCTTGCCGCGCCCGGTGTCGCGGGAACCGATGTCCGCGTAGGTCACGAAGATGGTGTAGAGCGTCCGCACGTTGGTGCTGTAACGGGGGTCGCATACCCACTGTGTGACGAACTGGCCGAATGGGAGTCCGCCGCCGCGACGAACTTCGGGACCGTATCGATTCGGGTCATATCCACCCGTGCTCACGGGTGATCCTTTCCGGCCCCCACGGAGTGCGCTGCCTGATCCGAGGATCGACTGGGTACACTCACCGGAGACCTGTCATGGTCGGCCCGCCGCCGCTCCGGGATGCCAGTCCCAAGCGGAGAAACGGTGGGCCTTTAACTTTTGGTGCTGGTGAGACTACGCCTCGTTGTGGTGCGGGGCGGGTACCCCGGTGGCGAGCGTCGCTGTATGCATTCAGTCGGTCCTGGCGCGGCGCCTGGGCGTGGTCGTGGGGCGTTTCTCCCGCACGGGGATGCCCGCCTCGGTCCACCACCTGTACAGCACTGCCGGCCCCACCTGTGCCAACTCGCGGATCCGGGTGCGGCCGGCACCGAGTTGCGCGGCGCGCACAGCGGCGGGCCTGATCTCATGAGTCAGGATCTGCTCGGCCTGCGCGAGCAATGCGGCTCTGCGGGCTCCCGCGTCCTGGACGGCTCGCAGAGCCGCCGCCTGCTCTTCCTCTGGCAGTCCGGAGGACGCCGTGTCTGGGGTGTCGGTCACGGCCCGAGCATAGCGAAAAACACCGCCGGTGTGTTGGTTGCACTGGCGGTGTTTCTTGTGTCAGGGTGGTGATGTCCCGGAAAGGGACGGCCCCCGGCGGGTGTTGGAGCACCTGCGGTTGTTGGAGCAACCGCTTCGCCGAGGGCCTGGACCTACCCGCCTACTGCAACTAGGAGGGCGATCCAGCATGGATCGTATCGGCACGCCCACGTGCGTGATCAGTACGCCCCTTGCGCAGCTTGTTGACGAGCTGGCGCGCGACGACGACCGGCACGGCCACGAAGCCGAACCCGCGGGCGAGGGGGTGTCGGAATGAGCCTCAAGAAGCGCCCCCCGATCAGCACCGCTCCCGGTGGCCCGTACGCCGACAAGGGCACCCCGACCGAGTACCAGGCCAGTCGCGGCGGCTGGTTTCCCGCCGAGGACAAGCCGGTGCCGGGAGACGACCGTACCGACCAGGGGCGCAGCTCCGGACTCCGGTCGGAGGGCAGGCGATGACGCACTGCGGACAGCCCATGAGGCAGGAGGGCGGACAGCTCGTCTGCGGCCGGTGTGGCGCGTGGTGGGACGCAGGGAGCGTTCCGCGCCCTCGCGCATCGGCGCCGGGGAGGCCGTTTGTGCCCCGGCAGGGAGCGCGGCGGTCACCGTGGCCCGACTGACCAGCGCTCTGCGGCACATGTGGCAGTGCGCACTCTGCGGCCGGTGGTCTGACACCGAGGAGTGCCAGCACTGCTGACCCACCCGTCCAGACAGCCCCACTGAAACCCATGGTCACTGGACCCGCCCCCGAGCAGGATGGAGCGGGCCCAGTGACCGGCCCCCGGCCCGCACAGGCAACCACCATGGAGGACAGCACGTGACCATGACCGACCCGCACCCGGCGACCGTCGGAGCGGGGGTGCCGCGCCCCGCCACCCCCGCCCCCATGGAGACGGCCGCCGTCGACTTGGTGCCCGAGGAGTCCGCCTCGGCCGCCGAGACGTCCGTCGGCCGACCCCGCCGCTTGACCAGGATCATGTGGACCGTGGCCGGTGTTGCGGTCGTGGCCGGCCTCGCCGCCGCCGGGGTCGGATTCGCCCTCTCCTACGGCACCCTCGTGCAGGCCGCCGCCGGGTGGGGGTTCGGATCCTGGCAGCGGAAGGCCTTCCCGCTCGGCGTGGACGGGCTGATCATCGCCCTGTACAGCATTCATCTAGTCCTGGTGTGGCGGCGGATGGCCAAACCGGCCTTGCTGGTCGCCGCGCACGCCGTCACGGCGGTGACGGTGGCGCTTAACGTCATCGCCGCCGCCGATGGCCTGCCCGGGTCACCCGGCGTTTGGGAGGCCATCGGCCGTGACCCTGGGCGGCTGCTCGGGCACGCTGCGATGCCCGCCGCCTACGTGCTGCTCGTCGAGGCCGCTCGCCACCTGATCTCTCGCACGGCCCGGCTGGAGTCGGGTGACAGCAGCCTGTCCCTTGCTGACTGGCTGTTGCGGCCCGCGATGACGTGGTGGGTCTTCCGCACCGCCAAGACATACCCGATGTCGTACGCCGAGGCGCGCGTGATGCGGCGGGACATTGAGATCCACCGCGTCTGGATCCGCTACCGCGAGGAGATCGAGGCGGCCCGTGCCGAGGCCGCCGAGGCAGGGACGGCGTTTGATGAGCGCGAGGTCATCACAGTGCTGGACCGTCTCCCCGATCTGCTGGCCCCGTACGGGGTGAGCGTGGATGAGGCGCTGGCCATGCCGGACCGGATGCGCGGTGATGAGCAGAAGCGCCGTGCCGCCCGTGAGCGGGCCGACCAAGAGCGCGCGCACCAAGAGGCCGCCGACCGTCGCGCACGTGAGCACGCTGACCGCATGGCCAGGCTCGCCGCCGAGCGGGAGGAACTGCACGCGCAGGGCGAGGTAGACCTGCTGCGGGCGGAGAGCGACGCTGAGCGCCGTGCGGCCGAGCACCGCGCGGCCGGCCACGTGGACGTGGCCGCCATCGAGGCCGCCGCACGGCGTAGCGCGGCGGAGCGTGCCGCGACAGAGGAGCAGCGCCGGGCGCGGGCGGAGGAGGAGGCGCAGGAGGGGGCCCGCACGGCAGCCCTGCGTCTGAAGGCCGCCGAGGACGACGGCCGGGCGGCACAACTGGAGGAGGAGGCCGCCGCGGTGCGTCTCGCCGCTGCCGCCGCCGAAGAGCGTGCCGCGAAGACCGCCGCTCGTGCCGAGGAGGCCGCCGCGCTGGCCGCCGCCGCGAAGAAGCGGGCTGCCGAGGACACGCGAGCCGCCGAGCAGGCGCGGGCCGCCGCCGCAGAGCTGAACCTTCGGGCGTCGCTCGCTGAGGAGGCTGCCGGACTGCCGGACCGGGACCGGCAGGTGCGGCGGGTGGCCCGGATCATCCTGGCTGAGGCTGGCGGGCAGGCACTGCGGCTGCCCACCACCACGATCCAAGAGCGGCTGGGCATCGCGAGCAGCACGGCATCCAGCTACCGGGACGCCGCCGGACGGCTCATCGCGGCTGGCTACGACCCCGAGACTGACCCGCTCCACTCGATGGACGGACGCGCCTGGTCCGCTGTCTGACCTACCGAATACCCTCACGGGCTGTGACCGGCCTGTGACGGGTCCGGCGGGGATTGCGCCCCCGCCGGACCCCCTCCCGGAGATGACCGCACGTCACGTAGCAGGAGGCATGACCAGTATGACCCGACGACAGACCGGCCCCAGCGGCTACACCCGAACCGTCCTGCCCGCGCCCCGCCAGTGGCCGACCGTGGCCGCGCCGTGGCTGCTGGCCCTCGGCGGTGACGAGCTGCGCGTGCGCGCGTACCTGTGGCGGCTGCTGGGTGTCGGTGCCGCAGCAGCAGGGAGGCAGCAGTGAGCAGCAGTAGCGAGCCGCCGTGGTGGACCGCGCAGACGACGCAGGGCGGCGGTCCCCAGGGCCAGCAGTCGGCCGACGACAGCACGCTGGCGGACGCCGCCGCCGACATGCGAGCCGCCGCCGAGTACCTGCGCGACGCCGCCACCCCGCCGCCCCCGCCCAAGGAAAAGAACTGGGATTTCTCCTGGTTCACCGACTGGGTGAAGCGCAGTGACAACGGGGTCGCCTGCAAGCGCGCGATCTGGAGTATCGGACCCGCGTGGACGCTCTTCCTGACGCTCCAGCGATTCCCCATTACCACCGCAATCGGGATCACCTTTTTCGGATTCGTCATCGTGGGTGGGTGGCATCTGCGGGTGGAGCGCAAAACCACCAGGCTGATTACCTGGGGGCTGCCGATCGGGCTCGCGTATTACACGCCCGTGGCCATCGTATTCGGACTCGCAAGTTTCCTCGTAGGGGGCTGAAGACAATGAAGACCGTCACTCTCGGAATGTTCACCGTGGGATTCCTCATCCTGGTGGGCCGCATGAGCGTCTTCTACTTCAAGAGCAAGACCCGCAACTGGGCTGACCTGTGGCCCTTCGGTCTCTCCGCCACCGCATTCGCTGCGGCCGGCGCGTGTGTGGGCGGTGTGATCGGCACCATCACAACCTGGGCGCGAAACGGAGTCGGCAAGGGCGGGGACCTCGCCCTGGAGAAGGGGACCGGCGCCAGTCACGTGCAGATCTCCCGCCCGGCGGAGTTCGGCACCCTCTCACCGTTCGGTGCGGTCATCATGCTGGGTCTCATCGTGGTTTTCGTCGTGCTCTACAAGAGCGCGAAGAAGAAGCCCAAGCGGGAGCTGACTTGGGGCGCCCCGTGCGGTCTCACCCTTGGTCCGTTTCTCGGGGCCGTCACGCTGACGCCGCTCATCAACTGGATCGGCCACATCAGCATCGAGCAGACGTTCTTTAGCTGATCGCCCCACCTGCGGCCCCGGACGGCCACGCCGTCCGGGGCCGCTTCACTCCCGGTACACCATGCGCAGGAGACGAGATGAGCGACGAACCCGCCACCGCCGGGCAGCAGCCGGCCGAGGCTGCCGCCCCCGCGACCGACGGCCACCAGGGCGACCCGGCCCCCAGTTTGGTCCGCCAGACCGCGACGCAGGTTGGTTCTGGAGTCCGTCATGCGGGTGCCAGCATCCGTCACCGGCTCCTCACTGCCCATCAGAGCGATGAGGAGGTCCGCCGCCGTCTCGTCGCGCGGCAGCTGGCCGCGTACGAGGAGGTACGCGAGCGGGCACGCGAGGAGATCGAGGAGGTGCACACGCGTATCACCAGGCTGGAGCAGATCGGGGCGGAGGAGGGGTGGACGCCCGAGCAGCGGCAGGAGGCGAAAGGGCTGCGGGAAGAGCGCAAGCGCCGCACAGCGGCCCTGAACGACCTTGCCCGGGTGCCGTTCGTGCCCATTGAGCCCACCGCGGATCAGCTGAAGGCCGCGCGCCGCGCGTCCAGTACTCGCCGGTTCGTTGCGCTCATGGCCCTGGTCGGCGCCCTCGGCGCTCTGCTCGTCGTACGGCCGCAACTCCTTCTGCTGGTACTGCCCGCCGCCGTGGCAGTGCTGTGGTGGCTGGGCCGTCGGCCGCCGACCCTCACACAGCGGCCCGTTCCCGAACGGCTGCTCGCGCGCTCCGAACTAACCGCGCCTGCGCAAGCCCTTGCCACCGCAGCCGGCGCCCTCGGCGAGGAGGACCTGCCGACGTACGCCCTCGCCGACGCCACGACGTCGGAGGAGGCCATCGAGGCCCTGCGTCGTGCCGTCATCCGCGAGGGTGGCGACGTCGCTGAGGCCACCGACGGACGCCGGGAGCCCTGGGGATGGTCGGTCCGTCTGCGGTTCGCCTCGGGCTCACCGGATGATCTCAACAAAGACGACACCTACCGCGATCTGGTGACCCTGCTGCGGCTGCGCCGGAATGGGCTGCTGATCGAGTCCGATCCGGCCGACGGCAGCACTTGCACGGTCCGGATGATGCTGCGGGATCCTTTCACCCCCGACCTGATCGGGTCCGTGCCCTATCGCGCTCCGGGAAGCACGTCCATCACCGACCGATTTGATCTCGGTGTGGGCATGGATGCCTCGCCACTCCTTTTCACTCTCGCCGGTCTGATGCTGCTCATGGTTGGTGACTCCGGATCCGGGAAAAGCGGTATCGCTCTGGCCATGGGGGAAGCGGTGACTTCTACCACGGATGCCGTGCTGATCAACTTGGACCCCGTCGGAACAGGGGTAGGCGATCTCGGCCCGGCCATCACGCTGGACTCCTGTATGGATCAGGCGCGCATTGGAGCTGTGCTGGATTTCCTGCTCAAGCTGTGCACGGCTCGGGCTCGTCTGCGGCAGGCCTATGGGTGGGGAAATCTTTGGCGGGTCAGCGCGGAGCATCCGGCTTTCTGTGTTTTCGTGGACGAGTGGCCGCAGCTTTCCGACAAGAACAAAAAGAAGCTCATTGCGCTTTTGCTGCTGGGTCGGAAGGATGCGGTTTGGGTTTACGGATACTCGCAGTTCGGCACAAAGGAATATCTTGGGGAGGCTATCGGTCCGAAGCTCTCCGGGCGAATCCTGGGCGCGTGCCGTCGCGTGGATGTCACAGAGCTGCTCGGCGCCGGTGCCGTGGCCGAGGGGTATCGCGCGGATCTGCTTGAACCGGCGACGCACACCGAGGTAAATGATGCGGGACAGATTTACGCGCATAATCTGCCCGGCCTTTCTCGGCGGCCAATTCGCTACCAGGTACGCGAGATCAGTCCCGCATACGCGGCCCGGGTCGGCGCGGAAAGGGCGGCACACGGACTGCCCGATGTGACACACACTCTGACCGAGGCTGGGCTAATCGCGGAATGGCGTCAGCTCGTTGCCAGCACCACCGCTGCCGGAAGTGGCGGCACCGGTGCAATTGACCCGAATCTTCCGCACGTCCTGATGACAATTGCTGCCGCATTCAATGACGCGCAGGACCCCGACTACCTGACCCTGGATCAGGTGCACGCCTATCTGCGCGCGGATGACGCTGCACGGTGGGGACGCTGGGACGACCGCGACGACCGAGGGCGGCTGCGCGAGCTGGGCAAAGCTCTCGGGCGGGCACTTCGCCAAGAGGGCGTGGAGCTGTCCACGGAGAAGATCACCGAGGTTGAAGGCGACCCGCGCGGCTACTACGCGGCAGCCGTACAGGACGCTCTGCAGAAGGTGGCCGCATCGGCGGCGTGATCGGCGTCGATGGGCGCTGATCGATCCATGGGCGCCGATCAGCGCCCATCGCCAGCCGATCGAGAATCCATTGCTGACCTGCGGAAACCAATCGATCCAGTCAACTGCCGTACCCCCCCCTTGTCGGCCCGATGCGGGCTCTCCGGGGCCAGATAAGGGGGTGGCCGCGGTGGATTGGCCGGACCGCCGGCCGCCCTCGGCTCGTCCGGATGGCACCTGTCCCACCCCAGCGCCTGAGACCATCAGGTGACCCCCACTCAGGAGGACGCGAGATGCTGCTAGCCGCCGGTCCGTGCGACCATGTCGTCGGTACCGCCAAAGAGCTGTGCGAGGGCCGTCAGTCGCCGACGACGGACCCAACTTCCCTCACCGATCCGCTAGGTGCGCTGGCCCAGTCCGTGGCCAACGGCGCGGCGTGGACGGTCGAGCGGATGGCGACAGCACTCGACCACGCTGCAACAGTGGATCTCACCAGCGTGGCATTTTTGCAGCAGTACGCAATCGTTTTCGCCGCCTCAACCATCCTCACCATTGTGCTGTGGCTCATCGCGGTAATGAAAAGGGCGATAAGGGGGGCGCCTCTCACTACGGCATTGTCGGAGGCGATCGGGCTGCTCTGGCTGACCGTCCTCGCGTCCGCTTTCACTCCGCTCGTTCTCCACGTGACGGTGGGCGCGGCCGACGCTGTGACCGATGCACTGAGCGGCACCGACGGCACAATGCCCACGCTTTTCAAGGGAATGGCGGCTACTCTTCGAAAGGACGCGTCCCAGCTTGGCGGCGGCCCGATTGTGCTGATTGTGGTGGCCGGGCTGACCATCCTGACCGCCGGAGTCATCGCGCTGGAACTCGTTTTGAGGGCCGCCGCTCTCTATCTCGGGGCGCTGCTCGGCCTAGTCGTATATACGGCACTCGTGGACCGGGCCCTGTGGCGTAAGACGCGCCAGTGGGCGGGAATCATGATCGCCCTCATCTTGATCAAGCCCATCATCGTGATCGCCCTCAGTATCTCTGCGGCATTTGTGGGCGCGGAGGGAAGCGATCCCGGGTCCGTCCTGGTCGCCGGAAACGTCGTCCTTATCGTTGCAATCGCAGCGGGAATCATGATCTTCCGGTTTGTTCCCGGCTATGGAGACGACATCGCCTCCGGGTTGGCGATGCGCGCCACAATGGGAGCCGGCCGTGCCGCCGTACGAGTCGGCGGATCTGCCGCAGGAATTGTCGCGCAGGGAATCCAGACGCACGGCACCCGCCAAGGGAGTGGGGGAGATCGGGCAGGTGGGGGATCGCGTCCGGTGACCGGCCGTTCCAACTCGGTGGCGGATGGCATTTCCACCCACGGCACACGCGGCACCGGAAACTCCAAAAAGCCAGACAGTAAGTGATCCCCTGATATGGGAGAGGGGCTGTGGGCGAATCGCCCACAGCCCCTCTCCCATATCAGGCCGCTATCTCCGCCGCTGACCTCCTAAGTCAGCCATCCAGCGTGGTCAGGATCGGCGGAGTGCGCTCACCGCCGGCCGTCGTGAATGACGCCACGACATGACCCGTGGTCAGGTCATTCGCTAGGGCGGATGCCGACCACCGCTGACGCTCCTCACGCCGCACCGTCACCGACTCGCTGGTGACGTGCTTGCCGGTGACCACGCGCCGGATGCCGTGCAGCACCTTGGTTAGCGGTTCCTCGGCGCGTACCTGCCGATGGGTGATCGTGCGTGTCTCGACCCACTCAGTACCCCACGCCGACGTGAAGTGATGGGCGTCCCATGGGCTTATGCCCGCACACGCGATCCGGCAGCCCACGGCGCCCAGCAGCGGATCCCGCAGGGATTGCGGGACATCAGCCAGCGTCCGCAGCGTCAGCAGCACTCCCGCGTTGGACGCGCGCAGGCGCTGAAGCGCGCGCAGGGACTGCGGCGTGACCAGCTGCACGGCGTCGTCCACCACCAGGCCGGCGAACAGGGCCCGATCGGATCGGGCTGCTGCCCACAGAGAGAACTGGGCCAAAACCAAGCGCGCGATCACGCGGGATGCCTCGGCGTGCGCGCGCTCTGGCAGCTCGACACGCACCCGCACGGGCCGGTCCAGGTGCTGCATGGAGAAGACCGCCGCCGGTCCGGTCGAGCGCCTCGGCGACGACAAGAGCGTGCCGACCGCCGGGCGGTCGAGCAGACCGAGGCGGTTCGAGAGACCATCCACCAGGTCACCGGAGCCACCTGTACGGCGCTCGAACGTCTCCAACTCCCGTGTGTGGGAACTGAGCCCCCGCGCGTCCAGATCGGCCCGCAGAGCCGCGCGTACGGTCGCGTCGTCCACCAGGTCCCGCAAGTCCGCCACCCCCGGGAGGGCGCCATGCGCGGCCTGCCACGCCCCCATGAGCTGAGCCAGTGCAGCGGCTGCTCGGCGGCTGTCACCACCAGGCAGGCTCTCCGACAGATCTCCCAGCAGTGCCTCAGCCAGCAGCCCTGCCGCCTCGTCCGCGTCGTCCAGGCCCGCGTACAGGTCCAGACAGTAATCCGCGGAAGCTCCGGCCCGGATGACGACGTCAAAGGCTGCGTCCGGCGGCGTGGCCCCGCGCGAGGACGACACTGCCACGACCGCCGCCTGACCAGTGAGCGCCTGGAGGCACAGCGACTCCGCTACCGGGTACACGATGCGGGTAGCCGTCTCCACATCCGATGGCCCGACCACCAAGGCCGATGTCGCCAGCAGGGTTGGATCGACAGCGATGCCGGCTCCCCGGTACGGGTGCGCCTGCCGCTCCGGATCGTCCACACCGACCCCGATACGGACCTGCCGCACCGTGAGGTCATGCCGGGCTACCCGCCTCGGCAGGTCGCGCGCCCCGGACCCGTGCGCACAGGCTGCCGCGCCCTGGCGCAGCACGTCATCAGCGATCTCAGCGCGGCTCCGCCCGGACCGCCAGGCATGAAGGATCCGAGCGTGGTCGACGTCGGACATCTGCCCGTGGCGCAGGTCAGCGGTGAGCCGGTCGGCCACGGCAAGGGCGCCATCGGCCCGCAGCTGCGGCCACTGAGCCGGATCGGACAAGGGATCCCGAGGCAGGGAAGGCGACGGAGTCACAGCCGTCGCCGGTGAAGCCACGAGCACTTTCCGCAGCCTGCGCAGCACCTCAGGCCAATTGCCGAGACGCCCGAAGAAAACCGCAATCGCGACAAAGATGATTGCATAGTAGGTCCAGCTCGCGACAACGAAATACATCGACCGGAATTTGTCATCCGGCGTCAGCATCACCAAAGGCCAAATCCAGTAGTTCCCTAGATAGCCATTCCACAGAAGCGACCACAGGAACCATCCAGCAAAAGCCGATACCGCAGCACCGACAGCCAATTGCCGACCAGGCACCCGATTGGGATCCGGTGCCTCACGCGGCGTATATCCGCAGCGCCAAATACCCGGCTCCGCCACAGGGCGAGGAAACCGCAGCCACGCCACCAACGGCGACTCTGCCGATGCCGGTGAGGGCGGTAGCGGCGGCATCGGCGGCGCCCCTGGAGGAGGCGGTGCGCCACGCTGCTCCTGGCCGTGCTGCTCACCATGCATGTGCATGTCGTTCTCCCTAGTGCCGGCCGACCGTGAGCGAACTCAATCTAACGGTGTCTCAGCGACGCACGCCCTCAAAGAGGCAACAGGCAACTGCTTCCACCGTGTTCATGAGCCCGGCACCGTGATGGGCATGCAGACCACATATCTGGACGGCACCGGCCCTGTCGCCGCCGTCATCCGCTCGATCGGCGTCCGCCACGACGGCGCCCACCAGCTCGTCACCGACGGCCTGTACCTCGACCTACGGAAGGCGCTGCGCAACCCCGCCGAGGACCCCGCCATGCGCTACCTCACCGGTCTGGACGCCAAGGTGTCCGCCCACGTGCTAGCCACACCCGGGGCCCGAGAAGTGATCACCCGGACCGCCGTCCAACTGCGCGCCCTGGCTGACGAGACGCCCCGCGGTCGTCTGGTCCGGCTGACCGTGGCGTGCCAGGGAGGCCGACACCGCTCCGTGGCGATCGCCGAAGCGGTCGCACATCGAGTCTGGACAGCGTGGGGCGGGGCGTACGGCGTCGAGATCGAGCACCACCACATCGACTCCCCCGTACTGCCTGCCATCGGCTGACCGGCCGAGCACCACGCACACAAAAGGCCGGCGCCCTCAGTCCGCACAAGTGCGGGTGGCACGGGCGCCGGCCAACCGGATCCGAAAGAAGAATCCTCGGACAGCCTACCGGTTGACCCCCGCCGCAGCGCCACCGCCATCCTGCCCACAGCGCACCTGGAAGCCGTTGCGGGGCGCGGCCGAGGCAAGGCGCGGCACGGTGCCCTCGGGGCGCAGCAAAGCCCCAGCACCCCCTACAAGCCCCCTTTTCGGGGCGGGGTGGGGCGGGGCGCGTCGCTGGCGCCCGCCCCACGGGGCAGGGGCACCGGGCGTCCGCTGCGCGGCCCGCCCTCGCTGCGCGCCCCTGCCCCGTGCTGCGGGTGACGGGACACCGGAGTCCGCTGCGCTCCCTCCTCGCTGCGCGGTCCCGCCACCCTTGCCGATTCCGCTGCGCTCCATCGGTGGCGACCACCAGCGACGCGCCGTGCCCCACCCCGCCCCGAAAAGGCAAGCAATTCAGGCATTCATTTTCTCTATTCCGGCATTTGATTTCACGCCCTCAATTCGATATATTTCTCTTGTTGGCCGGGAGTGGCACCCGACCAACAAACCGGCCGGGCAATCATGCGTTGCCCGGAAAAGAGAAAGAAGAAGACATTGGAATGCGCGCAGCGTTTCGAAATCGGTAAGCGCCGGGCGACCGGGCACTACCCCATCACCGTAGACGGCCAACCGGCAGGGTTCGTCTACCGGCGTCATGGCATGTGGTGGGCCGACATGCCCGGCATGACCAACCACGTGCGGCGGACCGACCGCGACAGCGCCATCGCCGAGCTGGTTCGCATCTTCGACCTCGGGCACAAGCCATCGGCTTACGACCTGCCCACCCCCACCCCCATCGACAGCGTGACCCTTCACATCCCCGAGCTGCGCTTCACCCTGCCCAATCTGGTCCGTGCTGCTGAGGCTATGGCCCGGCTCGATGAGCTGGGCTGGCAGCCTCTCCAGGGATACCCCGGGGCGGACAATCCTTGGCACATGCGCTGCCGTCTGTGCGGGTGGAAGGGACGCCGGTTCTGGTCCAAGCTCAGGGGACGGAATGGAGATGGAATTCCCCGCCCTGCGAATCGGCACCCGGGATGCATTCCCACGGGTTTGCATGCCGCAGAAGTGCACCGGCTCCAGTCCCAGCAGACGGCTACATGCACGTGCCCCGATCGGCACCCCGTCTCCCTGGACGAATGCCGACAGGCATTGTCTGAAATTCGCGCCGCCGGTTATTCGCGGCACTACATCACAGCGAAGACACGCGTCATCCTGGAGCGCTGCTCGGCGTCCCGAATTCGCGCTATGTCACTTCGGGAGGCCCTAGAGCAGATGGTGACGGACGGAGAGCAGGTCAATCGTCTCCTCAGGGGGTAGCTGAATCTCCCCGTGTCCCTGTTTTGAGCAGGGACACGGGGGGTGAGGATCCGTTCGTGACTTAACCC
>NZ_JBIBUO010000035.1:0-31544 GCF_043079545.1 Streptomyces sp. NPDC015171 | reverse complement strand
CGTACCAGGAGCCGTACAGGGCGCGCTCCCGCTCCACCAGCAGCGGCATCGCGTCCGAGACCGTGACCAGCTCCCGCAACGGATACCGGGCCAGCAGCGCGTCCACCTCGGGGGAGAGCGCGGTCCGCAGCCGGCCGGCCACCGCGAGGGAGTCGTCGCCGAGGTCCCGCGCGGCCGCCAGGACCAGATCGCGCTCGGGCCCCTTGGGCACACCGGCGGCGGCCCGCTCGTACAGCAGCGCGCCCTCCTCCAGGACCAGGCCGACATCGATCCCGGCCGGCACCTTCACGGACATGGTGTGCCGCCAGGTCGCCAGCGGATGGCTCCAGGCCTCGACGCGGAACGTCCAGCGGCCCGTCACGTCCGGGGTGATCTCCGCGCCCCAGCGGTCGCTGCCCTCCGCGAGTTCCCGCATCGGCGTCCACGGGCCGCGGCGGCCCTTCGGATCGCGCAGGACCACGTTCGCGCCGACGGCGTCGTGCCCTTCCCGGAACACGGTGGCCGTGACCTCGAACGTCTCCCCGGCCACCGCTTTCGCCGGGCGCTTGCCGCACTCCACGGCCGGCCGGACGTCGCGTACCGGTACACGGCCGATGGCCGGGGTCCTGGGCATGAATCTCACCTCCGCCGTGCGCGAAGCCGGGCACCCGGCCCGGCTTCGCGATCCGATGGTCGAGCCGGCGCCTGCCGGTCCCGAGGGGAACGCCTTGTACGGTGCCAGGTCAGGGCCTTGGCGCCGTGGAACGCCGCTCCGGTGGCGGCGCTCTTCTCGCCGTCCGGCGCGACTGCGGCCTCCCGTCCTGCTCGCGCAGGTAGGTGACCAGGTTCGTGCGCAGATAGCGCTCGGCTGCGTCCGCTGCCTCGCGGGCACAGCGCTTGCCCATCAGTACGCACAGGGTGTAACCCGAGTCCTCGAAGGTGGCCCGGACCGCGCGGTCGTGCGGCGCGGCGAGCATGACGCGCTCCCACGCCCGGTAACGCCGCAACTGCCGGGCCACTTCGGCCTTGGCGGGTAGCAGCATGGCCCTCTTCACCCTCCACGCTCTCGACTGGGCGCGTTCCCGGCGGTCGGGTGGTGTCCGCGCACGGAGAGGCGCGGGACCGTTACGGCGATCGAGGCTTTCACTTATGGTGCACGCGTGGCGACGCAGCGTCTTGTTGGAACTTCAATCAGTGCGGGTGTCGTCCTCTCGTGTTGCACGAATGGCGTAGTGACCGCACCGTGGAGGTGACTCAGAAGCGATCAGCACTCACGCTATGTGTTCCGGGATCCCTCCCGGACGGGGCGAGGGGAGCGACAGCTTCGCCGGTGAGGAGCAAAGCGACGATGAAGACCGCAGTGCCCTGCTACTACCACCTCGACGTGGAAGTCAGCCCGGAACGGGTGGGACAGGTCAGCCGCATCCTGGCCGCCCATCTCCACTACTGGGACCTCGAGAACCTCACGGACCCCGTCTGCCGAGGCGCCGAACTGCTGTTGCGGGCGATCGACGCGCATGCGACGGACAAGCACACCTCGATCGAGATGTGGTGGAACGGCCAGCACCTCATCACGGCCTTCGGTGACGACGACCCGGATCTGCGCCCGGACCAGGAGCTGCGGTCCTGCCTCGCGGACATCGCCGCGATGAGCGACGGCTGGGGGTGCTGCGCGACCGAGACCGGTAGCAAGGTCATCTGGTTCTCGCAGCGCGCCCGGGCCGGCCAGCGCGTCCCGCTGGTCCCCGTCGCGCCGGCGCCGACCCTGCGGACGGGCCTGCGGGTGCCGCGCGAGGAACCCGTGGCCGTGCTCGCGGGCTCAGCGCCCGCCCGGGACGACGTACTGGAAGGCAGCCGGTGACCGCACAGCAGGACCGGAAAGGGGTGCCCGTATGGAGCGGGCACCCCTACCCGTTGGGTGCCGTGTTCGACGGACAGGGCACCAACTTCGCGCTGTTCAGCGAGGTCGCCGAGCGTGTCGAGCTGATCCTGGTCGACGACGCGGGCACCGGCACGGCCGTCCCGCTGTACGAGGTCGACGGCTTCGTGTGGCACGCCTACCTGCCCGGTGTCGGCCCCGGCCAGCGCTACGGCTACCGCGTCCACGGACCCTGGCAGCCGTCCGTGGGCCACCGCTGCAACCCGGCGAAGCTGCTGCTCGACCCGTACGCCCGAGCCGTGGACGGCCAGATCGACAACCACGCCTCCCTGTACGAGCGCGCCCCCGACGGACCCGCCCCGGCCGACAGCGCAGGCCACTCCATGCTGGGCGTGGTCACCGACCCGTTCTTCGACTGGGGCGACGACCGTCCGCCCAGGACGCCGTACGCCGCGTCGGTGATCTACGAGGCCCATGTCCGCGGCCTCACCCGCGTCCACCCGGACGTCCCCGAGGGGCTGCGCGGCACCTACGCGGGACTCGCGCACCCCGCCGTGCTGGAGCACCTCACCTCGCTCGGTGTGACCGCGGTGGAGCTGATGCCGGTGCACCAGTTCGCCCAGGACGGTGTGCTCCGGGACCGCGGCCTGTCCAACTACTGGGGCTACAACACCATCGGATTCTTCGCCCCGCACAACGCCTACGCCGCCTTCGGCACCCGCGGCCAGCAGGTCAACGAGTTCAAGGCCATGGTGAAGGCCCTGCACGCGGCCGGTCTCGAAGTCATCCTCGACGTGGTCTACAACCACACGGCCGAGGGCAACGAGCGGGGCCCCACCCTGTCGTTCCGGGGCATCGACAACGCCTCCTACTACCGTCTGGTGGACGGCGACTGGGGGCACTACTACGACACCACCGGCACCGGCAACAGCCTGCTGATGCGGCACCCCTACGTACTCCAGCTGATCATGGACTCGCTGCGGTACTGGGTCACCGAGATGCATGTCGACGGCTTCCGGTTCGACCTCGCGGCCACCCTGGCCCGGCAGTTCCACGAGGTGGACCGGCTCTCGGCGTTCTTCGACCTGATCCAGCAGGACCCGGTGATCAGCCGGGTCAAGCTGATCGCCGAGCCGTGGGACGTCGGCGAGGGCGGCTACCAGGTGGGCAACTTCCCGCCGCTGTGGTCGGAGTGGAACGGCAAGTACCGGGACGCCGTACGGGACTTCTGGCGGGCCGAGCCCGGCGCGCTCGGCGAGTTCGCCTCCCGGCTCACCGGCTCGTCCGACCTGTACCAGCACAGCAGACGCCGGCCGCGCGCCAGCGTCAACTTCGTCACCGCGCACGACGGATTCACGCTGCGCGACCTGGTGTCGTACAACGACAAGCACAACGAGGCCAACGGCGAGGACAACCGGGACGGCGAGAGTCACAACCGGTCCTGGAACTGCGGGGCGGAGGGCGAGACCGACGACCCGGCCGTGCTGGAGCTCCGCGCCCGCCAGCAGCGCAACCTGCTGGCCACGCTGCTGCTCTCCCAGGGCATCCCGATGCTCTGCCACGGCGACGAACTCGGCCGCACCCAGCGGGGCAACAACAACGCCTACTGCCAGGACAACGCCCTGTCCTGGGTGGACTGGGAGCTGACCGACGAGCAGCGCGGCCTGACCGACTTCACCCGGCACCTGATCGCCCTGCGCGCCGCGCACCCGGTGCTGCGCCGGCGCCGCTTCTTCCGCGGCGAGACCGCGACCAACGCCGAGCAGCCGCTGCCCGACCTGATGTGGCTGCGGCCCGACGCCCGCGAGATGACCGCCCGGGACTGGCAGCGCGAGGACGCGCACTCGGTCGGCGTGTTCCTCAACGGCGACGCCATCGCAGAACGCGATCCCTACGGCCGCCGTATGACCGACGACTCGTTCCTGCTGCTCGTCAACGGCTACTGGGAGCCGGTCGACTTCCGGCTGCCCGACGAGTCCTTCGGCGAGCGCTGGGCCACCCTGGTCGACACCGCCGAGCCCGACGGCATCCCCGACGAGCGCGAACGCAAGGCCGGCACCCGGCTTCGCGTGGAGGCGCGCGGCCTGGTCCTGCTGTCCCGCCCGTCGCGGTCGGCGAAGTAGCGGGGCCGGGCGGGGCCCGTGCCCTCAGCGGCCGCGGTGCGAGGTGACCGTGAACTGGGCCCCGTCCGGGTCGCGCAGGATCGCCTCGGTCTCTCCCTCGCGCAGCACGCTGCCGCCGTGCTTCTCCGCCGCGCGGACGCATCCGGTCACATCGCTCACCGCGAAGTGGACCTGCCAGTGCGGACGCACCGAGGGGTCAGGGGCCGCCCCCACCGCGCCCGAGTCGATGCGCGCCACGATGTCACCCCGGCTGCGCAGCACCACCTCGCCGCCCTCGTACTCCACCTCGCAGCAGCCCGGCTGGCCGGTCGCCCAGTCGAGGATCTCGCCGTAGAAGATCGCCGCGTCGAAGGCGTCCCGGGTGTGCAGCCGTACGAAGGTCGGGGCCGCCTGCCGCCATGCCTCCCAGTTGCCCACCAGCTCGCCCTGCCAGATCCCGAAGGTGGCCCCGTCCCGGTCGGCGAGCAGGGCCGCGCGGCCGGGCGGGAAGGACAGCGGCCCGACCGCCGCCGTGCCACCGCGCTCACGGGCCCGGGCCACGGCGATGTCGGCGTCCGGCACGGCGAAGTACGGCGTCCAGGCCACCGCCATCTGCCACATCGAGGCGACGGCGGCGATCCCGGCCACCGGGACCCCGTTCGCCAGGGCGATCCGGAAGTGTTCGCCGAGCTTCGCGCCGCGCCAGCGCCAGCCGAAGAGGGCCGAGTAGAACTCCTGGGTGGCCTGGAGATCACGGCTGGTCAGGCTTACCCAGCACGGCGCTCCGAAGACGGAGTGGGTGGAGACGACGTCGTTCCTGCGCGGTCCACCGCCGGCGGGCGTGTCGTGATTCATGGCAGTCGCGTCCTGCTCTCGGGGCCGGGCGGCCACCGGTCTGCACCAGTGTCCAACCGGGAAGGGGTGGAGTGCCTGTCGAGTACCCCGGGTGGCAGGGGTCAAGGCGCCTGCGCACGATGGAGTGATGGGAGAGAGCGAGCCGGACCGGGTGGCCGCGCTGCAGGCGGAGGTCGACCAGCTGAAGGAGGCTCTGTTCTCGCACGCGGTCGTGGACCAGGCGATCGGCATGATGGTGGCCCTCGGCCGGGTCACCCCGGACCAGGGGTGGCAGGTGCTGAAGGAGGTCTCCCAGCACACCAACATCAAGCTGCGCCACATAGCGGAGCTGATCCTGATCTGGGGGCGGTGCGGCGACATCCCGGCCGAGATCAGCGCGGAGCTGGAGGACGCCCTGGACCGCTACGGCCCCGCGCAGGTGCCGGGGACGGAAGGAACATAGCGGCGGCGGCGCGTCCGGCCTCCCGGCGCGCGCCCCGCCGGCCCGCTACCTGGCCCCGGTCACCGGGCCTCCGCGAGCAGTTCCTCGCGCAGCCGGTCGAAGCAGCCGCTGAGCAGCCGCGAGACGTGCATCTGCGAGATGCCGAGCTGCTCGGCGATGCGGCTCTGCGTCATACCGCGGAAGAACCGCAGGTAGAGGATGGTGCGTTCGCGCTCGGGCAGTGCGGCGAGACAGGGGCTGACCGCCGCCCGGTCCACGACGAGGTCGAAGCCCGGGTCCGACTCGCCCAGGGAGTCGCCGAGGGCGTAGCCGTCCGTGCCGGCCACCTCGGCGTCCAGGGACAGCGCGGAGAAGCACTCCAGAGCCTCCATGCCGGTGCGCACCTCGTCCTCGGTGAGCCGGGTGTACTCGGCGATCTCTGCGACGGTGGGCGCCCGCCCCGACGTGGTCTGCGCCAGCTCCTTGAGGGCGACCCGGACCCGGTTGCGCAGGTCCTGGACCCGGCGGGGCACGTGCAGGGTCCACATGTGGTCCCGGAAGTGGCGCTTGATCTCGCCGGTGATGGTCGGCACCGCGTACGCCTCGAAGGCCCGGCCGCGGGCGGGGTCGTAGTGGTCGACGGCCTTGACCAGCCCCAGCGCGGCCACCTGGTACAGGTCCTCGAGGGCCTCGCCGCGGCCGCGGAAGCGTACGGCGATCCGCTCGGCCATGGGCAGCCACAGCCGGACCAGTTCGTCCCTGAGCGCCTGGCGCTCGGGGCCGTCGGAAAGCAGGGCGAGCCGTTCGAAGGACTCGACCGTGTCCGGGGCGTCGTCGTGGGGATGGGGCTTCGTGGTGCCAGTGGGACGCATCGCGCACCTCTTTCGACAGGTGCTGCATGGACAGACACCGCGGGAGGCGCGCTCGGACCTGAGGAGGGACACGGGGGCGTCCGGCAGGGCCGGCTCCCACGGCTGTGCCTCCTGTCCGAAGCACAGTGGTTCCCATTCCCTCTGATGGACGTATCAAAACAAAAAAGGCATAGCGGCGTATATGGGGCGGGGTGGTGTCCCTTGACCGCCTCTTGGCGCGATACCTCTGTAACAGAGGTAATCTTCAGGAGTGGAAGCCGACACCTTTCCGGAAGAGCTGGCCGACTCGCTCGTCCGCATCCAGCGGCTGATCCGGCGCCGGCTGCGCGGCGGGCTCACCGGCCCCCGGCTGCGCGGCGCCGAGATCGAACTGCTGCGGCTGGTCGAGTCCCGGCCCGGCATCGGCATCTCGGACGCGGCCCGGCAGCTGCACCTGGCGAGCAACTCCGTGTCGACCCTGGTCAACCAGCTCGTCCGGGACGGCCACCTGGCCCGCGAGACCGACCCGGCCGACCGGCGTGCCGCCCGGCTGCTGCTGACCGAGACGGCCGAGCGACGGCTACGGGACTGGCGGCGCCGCCGCACCGAACTGATGGGCCGGCAGGTCTCCGGGCTCGGAGAGGCCGACCAGGAGGCGCTGCGGGCGGCTCTGCCGGCACTGCACCGGCTGGCCGTGATGCTGCACGAGGAGACCGAGGAGACCGAGGAGGCCGAGGGACCCGAAGGGTCCGGGCCGGCCCGGGCGCCCGGGACGTCCGGCGAGACATGAGCACCAGGGAGGGCGAGCAACCATGACGAGCGACACCCCGGGCGCACCCGGGACCTCCGGCGCCGCCGAGGCGGCTCCCGGTCCCGCGGCCCCCGCCGCTGCCCAGGCAGCCCCCGGTCCCGCCGACGCCGCTGGTGCCCAGGCCGCCCCAGGCCCCGCCGACGCCCCGGGCCAGGCCGTCGCCTGCACCCGGCTCGCCTACGCCTTCGGCGACACCCGTGCCGTCGACGGGCTCGATCTGGCCGTCCACGAGGGCGAGGTGTTCGGGCTGCTGGGACCCAACGGCGCCGGCAAGACCACCGCCATCCGCTGCGTCACCACCCTGCTGCCCGTGCCCGCCGGCATGGTCCGCGTCTTCGGCCACGACGCCGCCCGTGAGCGCATGGCGGTGCGCCGGCTGCTCGGCTACGTCCCGCAGCAGCTGTCCGCCGACAGCGGGCTCACCGGCCGGGAGAACGTCGCCCTGTTCGCCCGGGTCTTCGACGTGCCGCGCCGCGAGCGCGCCGCACGCGTCACCCAGGCCCTGGACGCCGTCGGCCTCTCCGACGCCGCCCACCGGCTCGCCGGCACCTACTCCGGCGGCATGATCCGCCGCCTCGAACTCGCCCAGGCCCTGGTCAGCGCGCCCCGGCTGCTGATCCTCGACGAGCCCACCATCGGTCTGGACCCGATCGCCCGCACCGGCGTGTGGGACCACATCAACTCCGTACGCGCCGCCACCGGCATGACCGTCCTCGTCACCACCCACTACATGGACGAGGCCGACCAGTACTGCGACCGGGTGGGCCTCATGCACCGCGGCCGTATCCGTGCCCTCGGCACCCCGGCCGCGCTGCGGCAGGGCCTCGCCGAGCGCCGGGGCACCGACCACCTGCCCACGCTGGAGGACGTCTTCCGCGATGTCGCCGGCAGCGGCCTCGACGACCACTCCGGAGGAGGTTTCCGCGATGTCCGAAGCACCCGCCGCACCGCCAACCGGGTCGGCTGACCTCGCTCCCGGGCGGGCCGGCGCCCTGCTGCTCACCCCGCCCGTGCCACGCGCCGGCTGGCGGCTGCTGCCCGCCCGGGTGATCGCCATGTGCACGGTCGAACTGCAGAAGCTGCGCCACGACCGCACCGAGCTGTACACCCGTGCGGTCCAGCCCGCCCTGTGGCTGCTGATCTTCGGTCAGACCTTCACCCGGATCCGGGCGATACCCACCGGCGGGATCCCGTACATCGACTATCTGGCGCCCGGCATCATCGCCCAGTCGGCGATGTTCATCGCGATCTTCTACGGCATCCAGATCATCTGGGAGCGGGACGCCGGCATCCTGAACAAGCTGCTGGTCACGCCGACCCCGCGCTCGGCCCTGATCACCGGCAAGGCGTTCGCGGCCGGGGTGAAGTCGCTGATCCAGGCGGTCGTCGTGATCGTCATCGCCGCGCTGCTCGGCGTGGCCCTCACCTGGAACCCGCTCAAGCTGCTCGGCGTCGCCGCCGCGGTGGTCCTCGCCTCCGTGTTCTTCTCCTGTCTGTCCATGACCATCGCGGGGATCGTGCTCAGCCGCGACCGGCTGATGGGCATCGGACAGGCGATCACCATGCCGCTGTTCTTCGGTTCCAACGCCCTGTACCCCGTCTCGGTGATGCCGGGCTGGCTCCAGGCCGTCAGCAAGGTGAACCCGCTCAGCTACCAGGTCGACGCCCTGCGCGGTCTGCTGCTCGGTACGCCCGCGCATCTCGCCGCCGACTTCGCCGTCCTGGTCGTGGCCGCCGGGCTCGGCATCACCGCGGCCTCCGCGCTCCTCGGCCGCCTGGCCCGCTGATCTTGCCGTCGACGTGATGTACGGCACGCCCCCGCTCCCCGCCGGGACGGGCCGCGTGACGATTCTTCCTGGGCAGCGCTTGATCAGCGATCAAAGGGGGTGAATCCCCTGGCCACAGCGCATTCTGCTCATTTGACAGTGCGCTGAGCGCACAGATAGACAGCAGCTCTCGAAGGTCGAGAGGGGCACTGTGTACGAGCCGAACGTGGTCGGTGACTGGCAGGAGTACGAGGAGCATGCCGGTCTGCGGGTCCGCGTCCACCGCCTGGCGGCGGCCGAGCCGCCGCGCGGACGGGACGACGCCGCGGCCGGGCTGTCGTACTTCACCCTCCGGGTGACCGTCGAGAACCGCGGCGCGCAGCACTACGGCATCCATCTGGAGGACGGTCAGATCGACGTCCGCGTCGGCCCGGACGGGGAGGGCGCCTTCATCGACTGGCGCAGCTCCCAGTTCATCGAGGGCTTCGACGTCTATCCGCTGCGCCGGGCCACCGCCGTGCTCTACGCCGCCGCGCCCGAGGCCGCCCTCAGCCATGTGGACGTGCAGGTGCAGCTGCGGGTGGACGAGGACTGGGCCGACCGCCGGATGTGGGCGGGCGGCATCGGTGTCCTGGAGCCGTCCGCGCCGGCCGCGCCCGCGGGTACCGGGCAGGGCAGTCTGGCCCACCAGGTCAGTGCCTTCCTGAGGGACCAGACGGAGCCCGGCACCGCCTGAGGCGGGCCGGGGCGGCCCGCCTCGCAGAGGGTCAGTGCGGGATGCCGTCGATGATCTCCCGCGCGCCCTGCCGCAGCAGCGCCACCGCGACCGAGGTGCCGAGCGTCGCCGGATCGAGCCGGCCCGCCCACTCGTGGGCGTTCAGCCGGGTCTTGCCGTCCGGGGTGAAGACACAGGCCCGCAGGGAGAGTTCACCGCCGCGGTCCACGCGCGCGTACCCGGCGATCGGGCTGTTGCAGTGTCCCTGGAGGACGTGCAGGAACATCCGCTCGGCCGTGGCCTCCCGGTAGGTGTCCGGGTCGCCGAGCCCGCTGACCGCGTCGATCAGATCCGTGTCGTCCTCGCGGCACTGCAGGGCGAGGATGCCCGCGCCGATCGGCGGCATCATCGCCTCCGGGGACAGCACCTCGCTGATCACGTCCTGCCGGCCGATGCGTTCGAGGCCGGACACCGCGAGCAGCAGCGCGTCGGCCTCGCCCGCGGCCAGCTTCTCCAGCCGGCGGTTGGCGTTGCCGCGGAACGGCACGCACTCCAGATGCGGGTGCGTGGCGGCCAGTTGGGCGATCCGACGCACCGACGAGGTGCCGATCCGGGTGCCGGGCGCCAGCTCGTCCAGGGTGCGTCCGCCCGGGTGCACCAGCGCGTCGCGGATGTCGTCCCGCTTCAGGAACGCGGCGAACACCGTCCCGGCGGGCAGCGGCCGGTCGGCGGGCACGTCCTTGACGCAGTGCACCGCGAGATCCGCCTCCCCGGCCAGCAGAGCGGCGTCCACCTCCTTGGTGAACGCCCCCTTGCCCTCGACCTGGGACAGATCGCCGAGCCACTTGTCGCCGGTGGTCTTCACCGGTACGACCGCGGTGCGCACACCCGGGTGCAGCACCGCCAACTCGGCGCGGACCCGCTCGACTTGGGCCAGGGCCATGGGTGAGTCACGGGAGACGATTCGGATCAGTTCGGGAACCGGCATGCGCACACGATAGACCCCGGAGCCTCACGCGGACTCCTCGGGCACGTCGGCCGCCGACTCCTCGGGGGTGAGGTCGGGGCGCAGCCGCAGCCAGGACGGCTGGCGCAGCAGCCCGGCCCGGGTCCGGGTGCTGTAGCTGACCTCGCCCACCAGCCGGGGCAGCACCCAGCGGGCGCCCGGGACGCGCGGGACGGGGTCGAAGGGGCAGCGGTCGCTCGCCGCCTCCCGCAGCAGTTCCGCCAGCCGGGCGCGCTCGGCCTCGCTCCAGCCGGTGCCCACCCCGCCGACGTACCGCAGCCGCCCCCCGGCGCGCTGGCCGGCCAGCACCGCGCCGGGCAGCCCGCTCAGCCGGCCCTTGCCGGGCAGCCAGCCGCCGACGATCACGTCCTCGGCGCGCATGTTCCGGATCTTGATCCAGGCGCGGGAGCGCACCCCCGGCTCGTACACCGAGTCCAGCCGCTTGCACACCAGGCCCTCCAGGCCGTGCTCCCGGGTCGCGCGCAGCGCCTCCGCGCCGTGCCCGGTCACGGCGCCCGGCGTCGACCAGAACGGTCCGGCGAGTCCCAGCTCCGCCAGCAGTGCCCGGCGCCGTGCGTAGGGCTGCCGTACCAGGGGCTCCGCCAGGTAGGGCACGTCGAACAGCACCAGGTGCACCGGCACCAGGGCGGCCCGGCGGGCCGCGCGCCCGGGGGAGTGCGCGAGCCCCATCCGGCCCTGGAGCAGCTGGAAGTCGGCCCGGCCCCGCTCGTCCAGGGCCAGCACCTCGCCGTCCAGTACGGCGGGTGTGCCGCCGAGGGCCGTGCCGAGCGGCCGCAGTTCGGGGTAGGCCCCGGTGATGTCCTCGCCGGAGCGGGCGCGCAGCAGGACGCTGCCGTCACCGGGCAGGTAGACCATCACCCGCTGGCCGTCCTGCTTGGTCTCGTACGCCCAGCGGGCGTCCTGGGCGGCGGGCGGCAGGGTGCCGGGGGTGGCGAGCATCGGCGGGATGAGCGGCAGGGGTGCGGCGGTCACGGCAGAAGGTCTCGACCGGCCACGGCGCCCGCACGCGTCGCACGCCCAGGGTTCCCCTGAACGGGCCCGACCGCACGGCCCCCGCCCGGTCGGGTGCGGGAGGCCGTGCCGGTGGGGCGGAGGGGCCCCAGCAGGGCGTACGCCCGTGCCGACTCGGGCCATCCGTCCGGCGGGCGGCTCGGCTGTCGTGGCTGCCGGGGCCTGGGTGCCGTGGGGGTAGCGGGTGCGGGAGGGCGAGTGGCCCGGGCAGGGTGTTCGCGCCTGCTCGGGCGACCGGTCCGGCGACCCGTACGGGCCTCGTGGTCGCCGGGGCCGGCCCGCCGGGGTGGCGGTGGGGGGCGGGGCCCTCGTGCCGGTGCGGGACCCTCTGGCCGCGTTCGGCGCGCACCTCGGGCGGCAGCTCCGGGAGGGTGCGGTTCGGTGCGTCGACCGCCTCCCGCAGCGCCGGTGCGACGAGGGACTCCTCGACCAGGATGGCCAAGTGCTCGGCGACCGGGCGGACCAGGCAGTCGACCCCCGCGTGCTGACCCCGCACACCTGCGCCGAACGGGAACGCGCCCTCGCCGAGGCCGCCGCGGCGACGCGCGCCGCCCGGAGCGAGGTCGCCCCGGATCTCGCCGACGCGATCGTCGGCCTGCGGCGGGCACCGGTCGGCACCCGCCGCTGACGCGTGAACGCCCCGGCCGGGGCGGCACCGGCCCCGCCCGGGAAGCCGGTGCCGCCGCGGGATCAGCCGGCGTCGCGCACGGCGGCCAGACCGTTGAACACACCGACATAGTCCGTGCCGTCCGGTCCCAGCGTGATCGGTGCCCAGTTGTTGTCGTATCCGATACCGGTGCCGACGAGCTGCTTCCAGCGGGTGCGGCCGGTACGGAAGTCGACGGCGGTCAGGTACCAGGCGTCGATGCCGAGAGCGTTCGGGTCCTTGGTGTAGAGGTAGACGAGGCCGTTGCCGGCGGACAGCTTCGGCACGACGGACGGGGAGCGTTCGGCGCTCTCCCACACGGTGTCGCAGCCGCTGCCGTCCGGGCGGACGTCGATCCGGGTGACCCCGCCGGCGATACTGCGCCCGAAGGTGAGCGAGGTGATGTTCTCGTAGCCGTAGTTGTTCTCGACCACGAGGCTGTCGCCCCAGCTGATCAGGGAGTTGTCCGTGGTGGAGGCCCCGGGGCCGAAGACCGGGATCTCGCACACCAGCCGCCGGTCGGCGGGGACGTCCGCGCCGCGCCGGTACACGAGGACGTGCATCCGGTCGTCGGCGTTGTCGGTGATCGCGACGTACCGGCCGCCGTCGCCGAAGATGTCCGGGGTGGTGCCCGACCCCTGGTTGACCGAGCCGGGCTTGGTGCCGGTGCCCCGGTCGTAGGTCTGCCGCCACACCGCTTCGGGGGTGCCGTCCGCCGCGGCGGTGAACTCGTACAGCGCGTGGTCCGAGACGATCGACACCCCGTCGGCGGCGACGGAGAAGGAGTTCTGGATCTCCTCGCCGGCCAGTCGGACGGAGCGGATGGTCCCGGTGTCCGGGTCGACGGTGCCGATCCGGCCCTGCCGGGTGACCCACCAGATCCGGCCCCGCCAGTCCGGCATGACGGAGGTGACGGGATCGCAGGTGCCGGTGGGGTGCAGATTGGTCCAGGTCACGCAGTCGTGGGGGACCTGTCCTGTCAGGTCCCAGTCGTCGGTGACGGTGAACTCCCAGCCGCCGTCCGGCTTCTGCCGGTGCGCGAGCCGGACGATGTGCTGCCGGGAGTCGGCGAGCACCAGGCGGTCCTGGTCGTCGAGATACGAGTACGCGCCGCCGGACGTGTCCTTGAAGATCCGGGAGAAGTCCAGCCGGGTGATCGCCTCGACCGTGGACGGGCGCTGCGGCAGCTTGTACTCGGCCAGGGTGGCGAGGCTGTGCGGGTCGAGCAGCTTGACCAGGAACCCGGTGAACGTCCCGCACACGGTGACGATCCGCCCCGCCCGGTCGAAGGTCACGGTGGCGCACTCCCCGCCCAGCGCCGCCATCTGCTCGCTGTCGGCCCGCGGGCGGTCGCCGAGCGGACCGGACCACGGGTAGGTCGCGCTGCCCCAGCCGTCCGCGTGCATCCCGGACCGGCCGTTCGGCGCGAGGAAGGGGTGCTGCGGCGGGGGCGTGCCGGGCAGCGGTCGCGCGGCGGCCGGGGCGCCGGTGTAGCCGTCGACCAGACGGTGGCCGGGCGCCTTGGGGATCGGGTCGGCCCCTGCGGGTACGGGACCGGCGACGGCCGTAGCGGCGGCCAGGGCCAGGGCGACGGCCAGAGTACGGCTGAGCGTCCTGCGGGACATGCGGCTCCTAGGGATGCGTACGACGGGGTCGCGCCGCCGCGACCATAGGAGCGGGCCGCCGAGGAGTCCATGGAAAGGTGAGGATTGTTCATGATCCCGCAATGACCGGGGGAACCGGCGGGGGACGGCGCCCGGTCTCGGTGAGGCAACCGGCGGAGGGACGGCGACCGGTCCCGGTCCGGGAACCGGTCAGGAGGATCGCGGCGGCCTCACCCAGCCGAGGGACCGCTCGACGGCCCGCTGCCAGTCGTCGTACTCCGCCTCGCGCAGCTCCGGGTCCATGTCGGGCAGCCACTGGGCGGCCCGGTGCCAGTTGCGGCGCAGCACCTCCAGGTCGGGCCAGTAGCCGGCGGCGAGCCCGGCGGCGTAGGCGGCGCCCAGCGAGACCGTCTCGGCGACCATGGGCCGCACCACGGGCACGTCGAGCACATCGGCCACGAACTGCATGAGCAGGTTGTTCGAGGTCATGCCCCCGTCCACCTTGAGCTGCTGGAGGGAGACCGAGGAGTCGGCGTTCATGGCGTCGACCACCTCCCGGGTCTGCCACCCGGTGGCCTCCAGGACGGCACGGGCCAGGTGCCCCTTGGTGATGTACGAGGTGAGGCCGACGATGATCCCGCGCGCGTCGCTGCGCCAGCGGGGCGCGAAGAGACCGGAGAAGGCGGGGACGATGTAGCAGCCGCCGTTGTCCTCGACCGTCCGCGCGAGGGTCTCGATCTCCGGGGCGCTGCTGATCATGCCCAGGCGGTCGCGGAACCACTGGACCAGTGCGCCGGTGACGGCGATCGACCCCTCAAGGGCGTAGACCGGCCGCTGGTCGCCGATCTTGTAGGCGACGGTCGTGAGCAGGCCGTGCCGGGACCGCACCAGATCGCCGCCCGTGTTGAGCAGCAGAAAGCTGCCCGTGCCGTAGGTGCACTTGGCCTCGCCCGGGGAGAAGCAGGTCTGGCCGAACAGGGCGGCCTGCTGATCGCCGAGGGCGGCCGTGAGGGAGACTCCCGGCAGCAGCGAGCGGGCCTCCCCGTACAGCTCGGCGGACGACCTGATCTCGGGCAGCATCGAGCGGGGCACCCCGAAGAAGGCCAGCAGCTCCTCGTCCCAGGTGAGCGTGCGGATGTTCATCAGCATGGTGCGGCTGGCGTTGGTGGCGTCGGTGATGTGCAGACCGTTGTCGGGGCCGCCGGTGAGATTCCAGATCAGCCAGCTCTCCATCGTCCCGAACAGCACCTCGCCGTCCCTGGCGCGCTGCTCGACCCCCTTGACGTGGTCGAAGAGCCAGCGGATGCGCAGCGCCGAGAAGTAGGTCGAGGGCGGCAGCCCGCACCGGTCCAGGAAGAACGCCTCTCCCGGGCGCTGTCCCAGCTCCTCGACGAGCGGCGCCGTGCGGGTGTCCTGCCAGACGATCGCCCGGCCCAGCGGGGTGCCGGTCCGCCGGTCCCAGAGCACCGTCGTCTCGCGCTGGTTGGCCACGCCGATGGCCGCGACCTGCTCGTTGCCGACACCGGCGGCGGACAGCGCCTCGGGGACGACGCGCCGCAGGTTCTGCCAGATCTCGACGGCGTCGTGCTCGACCCAGCCGGGCCGCGGGAAATGCTGCTGGTGCTCCTTCTGGGCGACCGAGACCAGCCGGCCGCGATGGTCGAACAGGATGCACCGGGTCGAGTTGGTGCCCTGGTCGACGGACATCACATACCGTTCAGCCATGATCGGGTCTGCCTTCCGACGGAGGGGGACGGCTGTCCTGGCCTACCAGCGCGCGGCTCCCAGGTCTCTGGAGATCGCCCGGGCGGCTTCGCGGATCAGGCTGATCAGCCCGGGGCGGGGATGGCCCTGGCTGTCGCAGATCCGCTCGACGGGACCGGACAGGCCGATGGCGCCCACGACGAGGCCGCCGTGCCCCCTGATCGGCGCGGCGAGCCCGGCCTCGCCCATGCTCATCTCCTGGACCTCGGCGGCCCAGCCGACCTCCCTGACCGCGGCGAGCGCCCGGGCGAGCCGCTCGGGGTCGACCAGGGTGTGCCGGGTGTACGCCTCGAGACCCGGCTCCCTGGCCGGCTCGACGGTCGCGGTCCCGTAGGCCAGCAGCACCTTGCCGAGCGAGGAGGCGTGCAGCGGCAGCAGCGAGCCCACGTCCAGGGTCTGGAAGGTGTCGTCGGGCCGGAACACATGGTGGACGATGAGGACCTGGCCCTCCAGGGGGGTGCCCAGGCGCACCGACTCCCCGCTGCGGGCGGCCAGGGCGTCGGCCCAGTTCAGCGAGCGCGAGCGCAGCTCGTTTACGTCCAGATAGCTCGTGCCGAGATGCAGCAGTGCCGCTCCGAGCTGGTATTTCCCGGTCGCCGCGTCCTGCTCCACGAAGTCCACGTGCTGGAGCGTGCGCAGAATGCCGTGCGCGGTGCCCTTCGCCAGTCCGAGCGAGGCCGCCACCTCGCCGAGCCCGAGTCGGCGGGGCCCGCCCGCGAGCAGCCGCAGAATCGCCGCCGCCCGTTCGATCGACTGGACCGGTCCGGCCATGAGCCGAGCCTATTACCGCGGCGGACGCTTCGCTTCGCGGGCGATCGCAGCCTGCGGCAGCGGCGGCGTTCGGTAATGCCGACCGACGTTCATTGACCCGCCCGGTTTGTCTCCATAGCTTGCTCTGGAGCCGGAATGCGCCGAAGCGCGGTGCCGGACCGGCCGTACGGACCATCGGGAGAGAACATGGTGGCACAGCTCAACACGCTGCTTCGGGTGGCATGCGAACACGTGTGTCCCATTCCGCCCGTCGCCGGCGCGGTCTCCGCCGTACGCCGGCGGGTGGCGGCGGTCCTCGCCGACTGGAGCGTGTGTCCGGAGATCGTCGAGGACACGCTGCTCGTGGTGTCGGAGCTGGTCACCAACGCGATCGTGCACGCCCGGCCGCCGGCCGAGCTGCGGCTGTCGTGGGTACGGCGCGAGGGCGGTGGCACCTTGCGGATCGACGTGACCGACATGGGGGCCGCGCTCACGGCGGGCGACTCCCTCATCGGGATCGATCCGGACGAGCACGGCCGGGGCGAGGCGATCGTCCACGCCCTGGCGACCTGTCACGGCATACGGCTGCACACCGGCGGGGTGACCCGCTGGGCCGAACTCGTGGCGGTCTGAGCCGTGACCGCGGACCCGGACGGCACGGAGGCCGGCTCGTCGTCGGCCTCGGTCCTGCGGAGCAGGAGCAGGGCGGCGTCGTCGTGCAGCCGGCCGCCCACATGCGCCAGCAGCTCGGCATGGAGCGCGGTCAGCGTGCGGGCCGGGTCGTCCGACACATGCCGGGCCACGCCTTCCGTCAGTGAGTAGAACGCGCGCGTGTGATCGCGCGCCTCGATGACACCGTCGGTGTACAGCAGCAGCTGGTCCGCCGGCGCCAGGGGCAGCCGCTGGAGGCTCGGAGTCTGGCCGGTGAGGGCGCGCAGCCCGAGGGGCGGAGCCGGCCGGAGCGGCTCCACCGCCCGGACCGTCCCGGATGCGGAGATCAGCAGCGGGGGAGCGTGCCCGCAGTTGACGATGTCCAGATGTCCCGGCGTGGAGTGGCCGGCGACCACGGCGGTGACGAAGTCGTCCGGTCCGAGATTGCGCGCCAGGCTCCGCTCGATCCGGTCGACGACCGCGAGCAGATCGGCCTCGTCGTAGGCGGCCTCCCGGAACACACCGAGCACCAGCGCGGCGGTCCCCACGGCCGGCAGTCCCTTGCCGCGCACGTCACCGACGATCAGCCTGACCCCGTGCGGGGTGGACACCAGGGCGTAGAGGTCGCCGCCTATCCGGGCCTCCGCCGCCGCCGCGCTGTAGCGGACGGCCACCTGGAAGGGGCCGACGGTCTCCGGGACGGGCTGGAGCAGTGCCTGCTGGGCGGCCTCGGCGACCGAGCGCACGTCCGCGAGGACCCGCTCGCGGCGGCCGCGCAGCGCGCTGGCCAGGATGCTCGCCGCGGTCACGGCCGACAACGCGCACAGCACCGCCGCCAGCTCGCGTGCCGGCACGCCGTGCCCCACGCCCAGCGCCGTGGCCGTCGCGCCGGCGAGGAGTCCGGCGAGGAGCACGCCGCGCGGCTCGTTGGTGGTGGCCGCGAGCGCCGGTCCGGCCGCCAGCAGCGGCAGCCAGATGATGCCCGCCCCGCCGGCGGCGTCCACGAGGACGACGATGGCGACGACCAGCACCGGCAGCGCGGGTGTGCCCGCGGCCACGTGCCCGGTGGCGTGCCGCCGGACCGACCCCAGGGCTGACGCCAGGGTCGCGGCCGCCCGCTTCGTGAAGGGCGGTATCGGGGGGTGGGCGACGCCGTCGTGTGGGGGCTGGCTCATATCTCGTCCGCAGTCCTCGCCTGTCCGGGGGGTAACACGGTGAAATGTCCGGAACATCCAGGAAACGGGCTGGGTGAGGGGTACCACAAGGCGCGGATTTTCAGATAGTGAGCGAGAGACTCCTGGTCACCCGGCTCGCGACCGGGAGGAGCCGGGTCCGGACCTCCTCCAGGCGGTCCTGCCGGTCCACCGGAAGGGAGACGCCGAGTGAGCCGAGCGTGTCGCAGCAGTAGACGGGCACGGCCACGCACACGGTACCGAGCGCGTACTCCTCCAGGTCCGTGATCGCCGGTGCCAGCGGCGGCGCGTCGAGCCTGCGGAGCAGCTCCGGGACACTGGTGATCGTCCGCGGCGTGAGGTCGGGGAGGTGGTGCCGGGAGAGATACTCGCGGCGGCCCTCCTCGGTCAGCTCGCGCAGCACGGACTTGCCCAGCGCCGTGGCGTGCCCGGCGTCCTCGAACCCCACCCAGAGATCCACCCGTGGCGCACGGGGACCGTCGACGATCTCGGCGACCCTGATCTCGCCGTCCTCGTAGAACGTGAGGTAGGCGGCGCCGGCCAGCTCGTCGCGCAGGGCGGCGAGCGCCGGGCGCACCCGGCTGAGCAGCGTCTGGGCGCGGCTCGCCGCCTGCAGGCTGCTGAGCCGGTCGCCCAGGATGAAGCCGCCGTCGTCCAGTTTCCGTATGTAGCCGTCGTGCACCAGGGTGCGCAGCAGGTGGTAGGCGGTGGCCAGGGGCAGCTCGGTCTCCCGCGCCAGCTGCTTCGCCGGTGCGCCGTTCCCGTGCGCGCTCACCGCCTCCAGCAGCCGCAGGGCCCGCTGCACGGACGTGATGAGCGTGGGGCCGTCCTGAACGCCCATAGGACCAGGTTGCTCCGGGCACCCGGCCCCGGCAAGGCCGGACCGGACCGGGAGGGGGGTGTGCGCGGGGCGGGGCACCGGCACCAGGGCGCCGCGTGCCGGTCGCGCCACCGGCACCAGGTGTCTCCCCACCCGCCCTCACCGCTCCGCGCCCGCGATGCCCACCGCGTTCGCCGCCACCACCGCGCCGACGCCCGCCCACTCCGCCGCGCCGAGACCCTGGCCGAGGACCACCCACCCGACCACGGCCGCCAGGACCGGGTTGACGCTCATGAACAGGCCGAACGTCCGCGCCGGCACATGGCGCAGCGTCAGCAGGTCGGCCAGGTACGGCACGGCCGAGGACAGCACACCGGCCGCCACGGCGCACAGCACGGCCCCGGCCGTGGGCGGACGGGACGCCGCGACCGCGAAGCCGACGGGCAGGAAGGCCAGCGCGGACACGGCCGAGGCCGCCGCCGCACCCTGCACGCCGGGGACGCGCCGCCCGACGACACGGTTCAGCAGGATGTACGACGCCCAGCAGCACGCGGCGACCAGGCCGAGCGCCATCCCGGTGTAGTCCGCCGACGGGCGGGGGCGCATCAGGACGACGACCCCGGCCCCGGCCAGCGCCGCGCACCCGGCGTCCAGCCGGCGCCGGGACCCGGCCAGCGCGATGGTGAGCGGCCCCAGGAACTCCAGGGTGACGGCGAGCCCCAGACCGATCCGGTCGACGGCGCTGTACAGGCTGAGATTCATCGCGCCGAACACCCCGCCGAGCAGGAGCACCGGCCACCACTGCGGCCAGGTGAAGCCGCGCAGCCGGGGGCGGGCGACGGCGAGGAGCACCAGCGCGGCGACGTACTGCCGTACCGCCACCACGCCGAGCGGGCCCAGCACGGGGAAGGCCAGTGCGCCGACGGCGGCGCCGGTCTGGTTGGACAGCCCGCTGCCGGCCATGGCGGCCGCCCCGGTGAGCCGGGGGGACCCGCGCCGGGAGGAGCGCGGGGGCCCGGCGGCGGTCACGGCACCGGCCGGGCGCGGGTGTGGAAGAGCGCGTCGCATGCGGGGATCGTGCGCCCGCCGGGCACTTGCGCATAATGCATCCGTCAGTCGATCTATACGCTGATCGTATGCACGACCTGGATCTGCGCCAGCTGCGCTGTCTCGTGGCCATCGTCGACGAGGGCACCTTCACGGACGCGGCGATCGCCCTCGGTGTCTCCCAGGCCGCCGTCTCGCGCGGCCTCGCCTCCCTCGAACGCGCCCTCGGTGTACGGCTCCTCAGGCGCACCTCCCGTGCCGTGACCCCCACCGCGACCGGGGCGCGGGTGGTCGCCCAGGCCCGGCGGGTGCTCGCGGACGTGTCCGACCTGGTCCGGGAGGCGGCCTCGGGGCACACCCGGCTGCGCGTCGGCTACGCCTGGTCGGCCCTCGGCCGGCACACGGTCGCCCTCCAGCGGCGCTGGAGCGCGGCCCGACACGAGACCGAGCTGCATCTGGTCCGCGTCAACTCGCCGTCCGCCGGGCTCGCCGAGGGCGCCTGCGACCTCGCCGTCGTCCGCAGACCGCTGGCGGACCGGCGCTTCGAGGCGGCCATCGTCGGACTGGAGCGCAGGCTGTGCGCGCTCGCCGCCGACGACCCGCTCGCCGCGCGCCGTTCCGTGCGGCTCGCCGACCTCGCCGACCGGATCCTGTTCGTGGACCGGCGCACCGGCACGGCCACCCCCGAGCTGTGGCCGCCGGACGCCCGTCCGGACACCGAGGAGACGAACGACGTCGACGACTGGCTGACCGTCATCGCCGCCGGACGCGGTATCGGGGTGACCGCCGAGTCGACCGCCAACCAGTACCCGCGGCCCGGCGTCGTCTACCGGCCGGTGCGCGACGCCGAACCCGTCGCCGTACGGCTCGCCTGGTGGCGTGACGACCCGCATCCGGCGCTCCAGGCGGTGCTCGAACTGATCACCGAGCTGTACCGGACCGGGTGAGGTCGGGTGAGGTCCGCCGCCCGGACGGACGGGCCCTGCCCGCGGGCCCGGGCGAACGGAACACGCCGTTCTCTACCGTCCAGTAATATCCGCGGCACATCATCAGAGGAGGAACCGTGTCCCGGTCCGAACGCTCACCCCTGCTGCTCGCCGGCCTGCTGGCGGCGGCCGGGGTCGCCCATTTCGCCTCCCCGCGGCAGTTCGACGCGACCATCCCCAAGGTGCTGCCCGGCTCGCCCAGGACCTGGACGTACGCCAGCGGGGCCGTCGAGCTGGCGCTGGCGGCCGGCCTCGTGGCGCCCCGGACGCGCGCCGTGGCAGCGAAGGCGACGACCGCCTTCTTCGTCGGCGTGTTCCCGGCGAACGTCAAGATGGCCGCGGACTGGCGCCACCGCCCGGCACCGCTCAAGGCGGCTGCGCTGGCCCGGCTGCCCCTCCAGCTGCCCCTGGTGCTGTGGGCGCGCGGCGTGGCCCGGGGCGGGGAGGGACGGTCGTGACCGAGACCCTCGCCGTCGGCGACCGGGCCGAGGACTTCGCCCTGCCCGACGAGACCGGCACCACCCGCCGGCTCACCGACCTGCTGGCCGACGGCCCGGCCGTCCTGTTCTTCTACCCCGCCGCCCTCAGCCCCGGCTGCACCTCCGAGGCCTGCCACTTCCGTGATCTCGCCGCCGAGTTCGCCGCCGTCGGCGCCCGTCCCGTCGGGATCAGCGGGGACACCGTCGACAAGCAGCTCGAGTTCGCCGGGCGGCACCGCCTCGGCATGCCGCTGCTCTCCGACCCCGACGGCACGGTCCGTGCGCGGTTCGGCGTCAAGCGCGGCTTCTCCCTCGCCCCGACCAAGCGCGCCACCTTCGTGATCGCCCAGGACCGTACCGTCCTGGAGATCGTCCGCAGCGAACTGCGCATGAACGCCCACGCCGACCGGGCCCTCGCCGCCCTGCGCGCCCACCGGGGCTGAGCCGGCCCGGTCCGCCGCTTGATGCGCCGGACCATTCGGAACATCCTTGGGCATATGAAGCATGTCGCCGCCATGGCGGTCCTCGACGCGCTGGGCCGGGTGACCGGGTGGAGCGAGGGCGCGCGACAGCTCACCGGACACCCGGCCGCCGAGGTGGTGGGCCGGCCGGCGGCGGACCTGCTGGCCGAGGAGGTCCCCGGTGACCTCCTCGCCGCCCGGACCGGCACGGTCGCCCTGCGCCACCGAGACGGCCACCGCGTCGACGTGCCCCTCACCGCCTGCCCGCTGGCCGGCGCCGACGGACAGCCCGCCGGATTCGTCGTCACCGCCCCGCCCGACGGAACCGCCCTGGCCGCCCAGGCCTTCGACCAGGCGTCCATGTCCATGTCGGTCTTCGACCTCCGGCAGCGCTACCTGCGCGTCAACGACGTCGCCGGCGAGGTGATGGGCCTGCCCGAGGAGGAGTTGCTCGGCCGGTCCTTCCCGGACACCGTGCGGGACGACGAGCCGAACCGGGGCTTCCTCGACCATCTGCGCCAGGTCGCCGACACCGGCCTTCCGGTCCGCTACGAGAGCTTCGCCGACGCCCCCGCCCTGCACTGGGAACACGCCTGGAGCATCGAGATGTGGCCGCTGCGCGACAGCGCGGGAGTACCGACCGCGGTCGCGCTCGCCGCGTTCGACAGCAGCGAGCAGTACTGGTCCCGGCGCCGCCTCGCCCTGCTGAACGAGGCGGCGACCCGGATCGGCACCACCCTGGACGTGGTGGGCACCGCCGAGGAGATGATCGAGCTGCTCATCCCGCAGTACGCCGACTTCGCCAGCATCGACCTGCTCGACTGGGTGCTCGGCGCGGACGAGCCCCCGGCGATCCCGGACGGAGAGGCCGCCCTGCGCCGCGTCGCCCACGGCTCCGCCCTCGCCGGCAGCCCCGACGCGGCCCTGCACATCGGCGAGACCGACGTCTACCGGCCCAGCTCCCCGACCGCCCGGGCGCTGCACGAGGGCCGCGCGGTGCTCAGCCAGGCCGGCGAGCCGGACTTCGTCCGGTGGCTCGCCGAGCGCAACGCACGCGGGCCAGAGGGCCGCTCCCTCCGGGAGGGCGTCCACTCCATGCTCGCGGTGCCGCTGCGGGCCCGCGGCACCACCCTGGGCGTCGCCGTCTGCGTGCGCATGATCCACCCCGACGCCTACGGTCCCGATGACGCCGTCTTCGCCGAGGAACTCGCCAGCCGCGCCGCCGTCTGCATCGACAACGCCCGCCGCTTCGCCCGCGAGCGCGACACCGCCCTCGCCCTCCAGCACAGCCTGCTCCCGCGCGGCCTGCCCGGACAGGCGGCCGTCGAGATCGCCCACCGCTATCTGCCGTCCGGGTCGCTGGCCGGAGTCGGCGGCGACTGGTTCGACGTCATCCCGCTCTCCGGCGGCCGGGTCGCCCTGGTCGTGGGTGACGTCGTCGGCCACGGCATCCAGTCCTCGGCCACCATGGGCCGGCTGCGCACGGCGGTCCGCACCCTCGCCGATGTCGACCTGCCCCCCGACGAACTCCTCACCCACCTCGATGACCTGGTCACCCACCTCGCCGGCGACGACAGCGGCGAGGACGTAGCCGAACTCGGCGCGACCTGTCTGTACGCGGTCTACAACCCCATCTCCCGCCACCTCGCCCTGGCCTCCGCGGGCCACCCGCCGCTCGCCCTCATCCTGCCCGGCGGCACCGCGGAGTTCCTCGACATGGCCGCCGGGCCGCCGCTCGGCGTCGGCGGCCTGCCCTTCGAGGCCACGGAACGGGAACTGCCCGAGGGCTCGGTCGTCGCCCTCTTCACGGACGGCCTGATCGACCACCGCGAGCGCGACCCGGACGGCGCCGCCGCCGAACTGCTCCGGGCCCTCGACGCACCTGCCGACACCCTCGAAGCCCGCTGCGACAACGTCCTGAAGGCCGTCCTGCCCGACCAGCCCTGGGACGACGTCGCCCTGCTCCTCGCCCGAACCCGGGCCCTCGGCGCCGACCGGGTCGCCACCTGGGACGTCCCGCCCGACCCGGCCCAGGTCGCGGTCTTCCGGCAGGCGGCCACCGAGCAGCTGAGCGCCTGGGGTCTGGCGGAGGCCGCCTTCGTCACCGAACTCGTCGTCAGCGAACTCGTCACCAACGCCATCCGCTACGGCGAACCGCCCGTCCAGCTGCGTCTGATCCGCGACCGCGCCCTCATCTGCGAGGTCTCCGACGCCAGTTCCACCTCCCCGCACCTGCGCCGGGCACACGCCTACGACGAGGGCGGCCGGGGACTGCTGCTCGTCGCCCAGCTCACCCAGCGCTGGGGCAGCAGGCAGACCGCGGCGGGCAAGACCATCTGGGCCGAACAGCCGCTGCCCGACGCCTGAATCCGGGCAGACCGCGCGGCGGCCGGGCCCGGACCCGGACCGGAGCCCGTCCGGTCACCGAGCGCCGCCGCCCTCCGCGACCTGGGCCAGCGTGCGCCCGGTGCGCACCGAGCGGGCCCGCCGGGGATCGGGGGTGCCGTGCCCGTCCGACCGCGCCGCCCCCTTGCGCACCAGCAGCCAGGCCTCCTCACCGTCCACGGTGTCCCGGAACCGGGTGAGGGCGTACTCGCCGTGCAGCTTGGCGCCGTGCAGCCGGAAGGTGGCGTGCCCGCGCTCCAGGGACTCCGCGAAGTCCACCGGGCGCCCCCGGCGGTCGTGGCTGAGCGGCTCGTACGTCCCGCGGTCCCACACGATCACCGTGCCACCGCCGTACTCGCCCTTCGGGATGACGCCCTCGAAGTCCTCGTACTCCAGCGGGTGGTCCTCGGTCGGCACCGCCAGCCGCTTGTCGCCCGGGTCGGTGGACGGGCCCTTGGGCACGGACCAGGACCTCAGGACGTCGGCGACCTGGAGCCGGAAGTCGAAGTGCATCCGGCGCGCGTCATGGATCTGCACCACGAAACGGGGCTCCTCGCCCCCGCCGGGGGCCGCCCGCCCCGACGGTTCCCGGGTCCGCTCGAAGTCGCGCTTGCCGCGGTACGTCCGCAGCCGGTCCTCGGCCATCACCTGCGGCTCCTTCCGTACGTCCGCCTCACGCGCCCCCGAGTACCCCGGAACGGCCGTTCAGCGCCCGATGCCGTCCAGCTCGGCCAGCGCGTCCTGCGGCAGCACCAGGCTCCCGGCGGTGATGTTCTCCCGCAGATGCGCGGGGGAGGAGGTGCCGGGGATGAGCACGATGTTCGGTGACCGGTGCAGCAGCCAGGCCAGCGCCACCTGCTGCGGCGTGGCCTCCAGCCGGGCGGCGACCTTCGCGAGCGTCTCGGACTGGAAGGGGGTGAACCCGCCGAGCGGGAAGTACGGCACGAAGGCGATGCCCTCCGCCGCCGTACGCGCCAGCAGCGCCTCGTCCTGCCGGTTCGCCAGGTTGTACAGGTTCTGCACGGTCACCACGGGCGCGATCGCCCGCGCCTCGTCCAGCTGGGCGGCGGACGCGGCGCTCAGCCCGAGATGCCGGACCAGCCCCCGCTCCCGCAGCTCGGCCAGGGCGCCGAACTGGTCGGCGACGGAGTCCTCGTTCGGCGTGTCCATGTCGCCGAGCCGAAGATTGACCACGTCCAGGGCGTCCACGCCGAGGTTCCGCAGGTTGTCGTACACCTGCGCCTTCAGGTCCTCGGGATGCCGCGACATGATCCAGCTGCCGTCGGCACCCCGCCGGGCCCCGACCTTGGTGACGAGGCGCAGATCGTCCGGGTAGGGGTACAGGGCCTCCTTGATGATCTCGTTGACGACGACGGGGCCGTAGAAGTCGGCCGTGTCGATGTGCGTGATGCCCGCCTCCGCCACCGCGCGCAGCACCGCGACCGCCCGGTCCCGGTCCCGCGGCGGGCCGAAGACATGCGGTCCGGCCAGCTGCATGGCGCCGTAGCCGACGCGGGTCAGGGTCAGGCCCGCCGCCGGGGTCACGGTGCCGCCGAGCTGTGCAGTCATGTCGTACCTCGCAGAATGTGCCGGCCGCCGGTCCCTCCCGGCGGCCTCTGTCTCCACCGTGCGTCCGGACCGCCGGACACGGCAGTACCCCCGTGATCCTGGGAGTGACAGGGCCAGTCACCGCCCGCCGCCCGGCCGTACGGTGGTGGCGTGGACGGATCGAACGCGCTCGGTGAGTTTCTGCGCGCCCGCCGGGCGCTGGTACGGCCCGAGGACGTGGGGCTGCCCGGCGGCGGCCTGCGCCGGGTGCCGGGGCTGCGCCGCGAGGAGGTGGCGATGCTGGCCGGCATCAGCTCCGACTACTACCTGCGGCTCGAACAGGGCCGCGACCGCAACCCCTCGGTGCAGGTGCTGGAGGCGCTGGCCCGGGTGCTGCGGCTGGACGGCGACGCCACCGGCCACCTCGTCGGACTCGCCCAGGAGCGGGCCGCCGGGGCCAGGACCGGACGCCGCACGCGGCAGGTCCCGGCGAGCCTCCTCCAGCTCATCGGCGGCTGGCCGCGCACCCCCGCCTACATCCAGAACCGCTGCACCGACTGCCTGGCCGCCAACGCCCTCGCCACGGCGCTCACCCCGAACTACGCGCCCGGCGTCAACCTGCTGCGGGCCGTCCTCCTCGACCCCGCCGAGCAGGCACTGCGCCGGGACTGGGCCGACCTCACCGCGGAGGGCGTGGCCGCCCTGCGGTCCGAGGCCGGTACGGACCCGGACGACCCCCGGCTGCGCGACCTGGTCGGCGAACTCTCCCTGCGCAGCGAACGCTTCCGCACCCTGTGGGCCCGCCACGAGGTCCGGCCCCGGCGCGGCCGGGTGAGCCGTCTCAGCCATCCCCAGGTCGGCGACCTCGACCTCCACTCGGACAAGCTGTCCGTGGACGGCACCGACGGACTCACCCTGGTCGTCTTCCACGCCGAGCCCGGCAGCCGCAGCGCCGAACTCCTCGACATCCTGGGCAGTCTCACCGCACCCCGGCCCGGCACCGGCCCGCAGAAGCGCGAGCACGTCGAAGAGGAGCCCTAGCCGCTCCGTCCGCGCGGTCCGGCGGCCCTCCAGCCGTTCGTGGCACGGCAGTCGCCCCCCTGGGGGGGGCAAGGTGGCTCGTTGTCGCCTGTGCCGGGATCCGCGCGCCGTGCCAGCGTGATCGAGACCATGACGTCGAGTTCCAGGAGAGAGCTGTGCACACTCGCCGTGCCCTCATGTCCGCCGGTGTGGCCGCAGGCATCGCGCTCAGCGCGCTGACCGGGGCGGCCTCCGGAGCCTTCGCGGACCAGGCCCCCCGCAGCACCGCGCACCCGGCGGCCTGCAGCTGGCTGATCTCGCGGTCCGGGGACACCTTCGCCCAGTACTCCGCGCGGTTCGGGATCGACGTCTACAAGCTGCTCTACGACAACGCCAACTGGTTCAACGGCGGCCCGAACGACCTCGTCCCGCCGGGCAACCGCGTCTTCATCTGCCCCTGAGCGCGCATCGCGAGGATCCGGCCACCGGGCGCACGCGGCCGTCCGGAGCCCGCGCGCGCCCGGTGGCGAGTCCGATGGCGGAGATCGTCGTACGGGTGCGGCCCGCGCTCGCCGTCGGGGGCCGGGAGTGCCAGGCTCTTCCCGGCAACCGAGACGGACGAGCACCGGAGGGCGCATGACGACGGACAGGGCGACCGCGGACGGGACCGAGCGCGCCGAGGACGCGGTGGTACGGCCGGTCGCCGGGCACATCGGCGCCGAGATCGACGGCGTCGACCTCGCCGGGCCGCTCAGCGACCGGGTGGTCGCGCTGATCAGGGACGCGGTGCTGCGCTGGAAGGTGGTGTTCTTCCGGGGCCAGCGGCTGGACCACGCCGCCCACCTCGCCTTCGCGCGCCGCTTCGGCGAGCCGGTCGTCCTCCCGCGCCGCGGACCCCACTCGCCGCCCGGCGTCCCCGAGATCGAGACCACCGCCGACCGCCTCGAACTGGCCGGCCGGTACGGCATGGACCGCGACGAGTGGCTGCACCGGCGCCGGCCCACCCTGCTGCGCGGCTGGCACTGCGACTACGGCGCCCGCATCGACCCGCCCGCCGCGACCATCCTGCGCGCCGAGGCCGTCCCGCCCTACGGCGGCGACACCACCTGGGCCAACCTGGCCGCCGCCTACGCCGGACTCTCCGCCCCGGTCCGCGCCTTCGTGGACGGACTGCGCGCCGAACACCGGCTCGGCGTCGGCTATCTGCCCCGGCCCGGCGACGACGGGTACGTCCGCCATCTGCTGGACCATCAGGTCGCCGCCGTCCACCCGCTGGTCCGGGTGCACCCGGAGACCGGGGAGCGGGTGCTGTTCGTCAACGGCTACTACCTGGAGCAGATCGTGGACCTCTCCCGGCCGGAGAGCGCGGCGCTGCTGGAGATGCTGGTGGAGCAGGCGGTGCGGCCCGAGTACACCGTCCGCTTCCGCTGGGAGCCCGGCAGCGTCGCCTTCTGGGACAACCGGGCCACCATCCATCTCGCCCCCAGCGACCACACGCAGCTGGACTCCCCGCGGATCATGCACCGGGTGATGCTCAAGGGCGACGTGCCGAGGGGCGTGGACGGGCGGCCGTCGGAACCGCTCATCGGCACCGAGGCGGGCCGGTGGTGACTCACCCGGCCGGCCGCCACCCCAGCGCCGGGCCCAGCTTCGTCGCCATGTCCGTCAGGATCTGCACATAGTCCTCGTGCTCGAAGGCGAACGGCAGCGCGAACGCGACCTCGTCGGTCTCCCGGAACGCGGCGTGCGCGTGCAGCCGTTCGGCCAGCTCGGCCGAGGTGCCGACCAGGTCCGGCGCGAACAGCAGCCGCGCCGGTCCCTGCGGGGCGGCCGTACGGGGCAGCCGCTTCGCCGCGTACTCCGCGTACTTGGCGCGCTGTGCGGGGCTCGCGGAGTCGGTGGGGATCACCACGAGCCCCTGGGAGACGCGGGCGGCCTCGCCGTCGGGGTGATGGGCCCGGAACTCCCGGATGTGGGACAGCTGGATCGCGGCGAAGTCCGGCTGCCCGTCGGTGTCTTCGGCGCCCTCCGCCTTGACGACGCTGCTGGTGAGGAAGTTCATGGCGTGCTCGCCCGCCCAGCGCGCCGACCCGAGGCTGCCGCCGCCGTACCACATCCGCCGACCGAGCCCGGGGGAGTGCGGCTGGACGATGTCGGAGAAGACCTCGAAGCCCTCCACCCCGCTGAAGTCGCTGGCGGGCTTGCCGCGCACCAGGTCGAGCAGCCGCCGCACCCGCTCGTACCCGAACTCCTCCGTGTCGGCCGTGTCCGGGTAGAGCGCGTCCTTGACCTGGGCGAAGTGCATCGGCGGACCGACGCTGACGCCCGGGTTCAGCCGGCCGCCGGAGAGCACGTCGACGGTCGCCAGGTCCTCGGCGAGCCGCAGCGGGTTCTCCCAGCCGAGCGGTGTCACCGCGGTGCCCAGCTCGATCCGGCGGGTCCGCTGCGAGGCCGCGGCCAGCACGGCGACCGGGGACGAGATGCCGTACTGCAGATGCCGGTGGCGGACCCAGGCGGTGTCGAAGCCGAGCCGCTCGCCCAGCTCGATGATCTCCAGCGTGGTCTCGTGCCCCCGGCCCGGGTCCGCCCCGTCGAACAGGCCGATGGTGAGGAAGCCCAGCTTGCGCAGGGGGCGGGGGGTGGACGGCACGGGCTCCTCCAGCGGTCGTACGTCGGCTCTGCCCCGATTCTGGCAGGCGAGTGTGACAACCGTGTGATCAGTTCGGCCGGGTCGCGGTCAGCGGGATGACGACCTCGTCCTCGACCGGCGGGTCGACTTCCTGCGCCCGGTTGCCGGTCGCGGCGAAGCAGCGCAGCCGGACCGCGTCCGGACCGACGTCGAGCCGCAGGAAGCACTTGAAGAACGGCGGGCTGTAGGTGGCCGAGGACGGCGAGAACAGCTGGGTGTAGACCTTCCGTACGGGCAGCCGGAACCGGGCGCGGCGCTCGGGCCGCCGGCCGGCCCCGAGCAGGCCCGCGACCAGCCGGGTGCGCCGGGTGACCCGGGCCTCGGGGCCGGGCGCGCGGCCCGGCTCGATGCCGAGCCGTTCGGCGATCACCGCCGTCGCCTCCCCCTCGGTCAGACCGAAGAAGCGGGGCAGCCGGAGCCTGCGGCCGTACAGCCGGCTGTAGAACGCGAGCGAGTCGCCGCGCAGCGGATAGCAGCGGAACTCGCGCTCGCCGACGCCGCCGACCGACACCCGCGGGATGGTGTGCGTGGCGTGCATGAACGCCCCGCCGCCGCCCGCCACCACGTACTGGACGGTGCGCCCGTCCACCGTCACCGGATACCGCTGGTAGTTGTGGATGTCACCGCCGATCGCGGCCACGTAGTGGTGCTCCGGGGCACGGACGATGTCGTCCACCGTGCCGCCGCCCTCGATCGGGCACGGGTGGTGCTCGCCGTCGACGTACAGCGGCGATCCGGTGACGAGGATCTTCGGCCTGGGTCCCGCGGACACCTCCCGCAGCCAGGCGCCCTGTTCGGCGTCGACCGTGCCCAGCAGGCCGGTGTCGATGCCGACGATGCGCACCGGACCCGCGTCGATCGCCCAGTACGGACCCGGCTGGACGGCCTGCTGGGCCGGTGCCGACCGCAACGCCCGCGCCTCGGCGAGCCGTTGCTCGTCGGCCGGTCGCGGCCGGTGCCAGAGCAGGGAGCGCCACCAGGCGCGGGTGAGCGGGCGGGGGCGGGGTTCAGGGTCGAGCGGCGGGGTGTCGGCGCAGAAGACGCGCATGAAGGCGCCGAGATCCTCGTACCAGTCGTGGTTGCCCGGTATCGCATAGATCGGCGCGGGATAGTCCTGGTACGGCGTGAAGAACTTGCCGCCGTAGTCGTCGGCGCTGCCGACGGGGTAGATGACATCGCTGGCGATCACCGCGAAGTCGGTGTCCCGGCCCGCCTTCAGGAAACCCGGCACCACGGCGTACTGGGAGTCGTCCCCCTCGCCGGTGTCCCCGATGACCATGAAGGAGAACCGTTCCGGCACCTCGCGCCGGATCACCTTGTCGGCGGGCGCCCCCGCCGCCGCCCGCCGGGCCACCCAGCGGCCGCGGGTACGGCCCGTCGGATCGCCGAACCAGGACGCCAGTACGCCGTTGCGGGCGGCCCACAGGGTCCGGGGGCTCAGCCAGGACAGCTTCTCGACATGGCCCGGCATCAGCCGCCGGTAGCTGCCCGGTTCGGCCGCGCCCCAGCCGGCGCCCTGCGCGGTATCGCGTGATGAGTCAGACACCCGAGGCACGGTAACAACGCGCCGGCCAGGGGCGGCAGGCCGGGTCCGCGCCCAACGCCCCCCGGCGCCCGGCGCGTTCCGCCGGGCCGCTACGCTGACCGGCCTGCCCCCGCCCTCCTTCCCGAACGGAACTCACCGCGTGGAACTCTCCTTCGCCGGCCAGGTCATCGAGTGGCGGGGACCCTCGCCGTACTACTTCGTCGCCGTGCCCGACCAGGAGTCCGCCGACATCCGGGAGGTGGCCGCCCTGGCCACCTACGGCTGGGGCGCCATCCCCGTTCAGGCACGGATCGGCGGGACCGCCTTCAGCACGTCGCTCTTCCCGAAGGAGGGCGTCTACCTGCTGCCGCTGAAGAGCGCCGTGCGCACCCCGGCGGGGCTCGCGACGGGCGACGAGGTGGCCGTGGAACTGACCGTGCGGCTGTGAGCGGGACCGCGTGCTGGGCAGTGTCTTCAAATGATCTTGCCTGGTGGATCATGGTGGCGTGATACGTCGTCATGAACTGTCGGATGCCGAGTGGGAGTTCGTCCGGCCGTT
>NZ_JBIBUO010000034.1:0-34726 GCF_043079545.1 Streptomyces sp. NPDC015171 | reverse complement strand
ACGAACCGACAAGCTCGCAATCGCCTACCAGGCCGCACTCCACCTCGCGGGCATCCTCATCTGGACCCGACGCTGACCAAAGAGACAGAACCTAGGCGTACGACATTCCCCCCTGCGAAAATGGTTACGCGGCAAGCGCATCGGGGTGCGCATCGCCCGCAAGGGCGTCGAGTCCAGCGAACGATTGGGCCGCCGTCGGTGGGTGATCGAGCGGACCATCTCTTGGCTGTCCGGCTACCGCCGACTAAGCCCTCGCTATGAACGCAATCCCCGCAACTACCTGGCCTTACTCGGCCTCGCCGCAGCCGTCTGCTGCTACAAGCGGTACGTCCGCCTCACCACATAGGACACCGTCGTAGAACGGTGAGCTTGGCGAGTCCGTCGAGGACGATGAAGCAGAGCAGGTCGCCGCGGGATTTCTTGTCGACCTCCGGCGGTGAGTGACCCCACTGGGATGCGGCCGCCTCGGAGTCGGACTCGCCGAGGTTGGTGATCATCGGGCGGCGATGAAGCAGGCCTTGATGATCTCGGCGAGTCCGGAGAGTGGCCAGACAGGTGCCAGTGAAGATGCCCGGCGTCATCCCGGCCAGTGGGACGATGACCACGCCTCCTGTCCTGGTGCAGCACCGGGCCCTGCGCGACCTGGATGGTCGGGCTGATTGAGGGAACTGCGCGCCGCTCAGCTGGGCTGGCTGATGGGGCGGACCTTGTATAGGCCGCGTATAGCGACCGATTCCACCCTCGACTCATCACACGGGCGGAGTCACCGGACTCCGATACCGATCCGCATGGGAGTCGAGATGACCAACGTGAACCTGACGAACGGCCTTGACACTGCCCGCAAGCAGGAGATCAAGGTAGTCGTCTGCGACATTCTGGAGATCGACGAGGACGAGGTAACCGAAACCAGCCTCTTCAAGGAGGAGCACGACGCGGACTCGCTGCGCGCGATCGAGATCCTCGCAGCCCTAGAGCGGACCCAGAAGGTGACGATCGACCAGAGCGAGCTGAGCCGCATGGTCAACCTGGAGAGCGTGTACGCGGTGGTGGCCGAGGCCGCTCGAAGCTGATCCGTCGTCCCGACCGCCAGATGGGTGAGCTTCGATGAATGCTTCGATCAGCACGGACGAGCGAGGTCACGACGGGCCCAGGCGCCCGCACCCCGAGGCCGCCGGCCGCCGGGTGGTCATCACCGGGCTCGGTGTGGTCACCAGCATCGGCATCGGTGTCGAGGCCTTCACCGCCGGGCTCCGTGAGGGACGCAGCGGCGTCAAGCCGATCACCGCGTTCGACACGACCGGATTCGCCCATGCCAACGGTTGCGAGGTCACCGACTTCACACCGGAACGATGGATCACGCGGCAGGACCCCGAGGAGCTGGGCCGGGCGAGCCAGTTCTCGGTCGCCGCAGCACGGATGGCGGTCGACGATGCCGGCCTGACCGTGGCGGACGTGCGCTCCCGCCGCTCCCTGGTGTCGGTGGGCACCACGGACGGCGAGTCCCGCGATCTCGACCAGCTCGTCGCCGCGAGCCTGGACGGTGGACCCGGCGAGTACGAACCGGCCGTCGCCCGGCGCGTCCCGGCCGGGCGCCTGTCGGCCGGCATCGTGCGCGAGCTGGAGCTGGAGGACGTCGAGGCCGTGACGATCCCAACCGCGTGTGCTGCGGGCAACTACGCGGTCGGCTACGGCTACGACGCCCTGCGCAGCGGTGATGTCGACATCGCCCTGTGCGGTGGCGCCGACGCCGCGTGCCGCAAGACGTTCACGGGCTTCTACCGGCTCGGCACCATCGCCCCCGAGGTGTGCCGGCCCTTCGACACGGACCGCGAGGGCATCCTCACCGGCGAGGGAGCGGGCATCCTCCTGATGGAGAGCCTCGACTCCGCGCTCGCCCGCGGGGCCCGCATCTACGCCGAGGTGCTCGGCTACGGGCTCGCCTGCGACGCCCTGCACCCGGTCGCTCCGGACCGGGACAGCATCGCGCGGACGATCCGGATCGCCCACCGCAACGCCGGGGTGAGGCCGGAGCAGGTCGACTTCGTCTCCGCGCACGGCACCGGCACCAAGGCCAACGACATCACGGAGGCGGGCGCGATCCGTCAGGTGTTCGGTGAGGGGTCCATGCCCCGCACGGTCTCCATCAAATCGATGATCGGCCACAGCATGGGGGCGGCCAGCGCGGTCGCCGCGGCGGCCTGCGCGCTGGCGATCACCGAGGGGTTCGTCCCGCCGACCATCAACCACCGTGAGACCGACCCGGAGTGCGGTGTCGACTGCGTGCCCAACCGGGCCGTCGAGGCGGAGCTGAACGTCGTGCAGAATAACGCGCTCGCGTTCGGCGGCAACAACGCCGTGCTGATCCTCGGGGCGTACCGCGACGGGCAGCGTACGGAGCCTGTGGGGAGCGCGGTGTGAGCTGGATCGTGACCGGGATGGGCGCCGTCGCCAGCATCGGTGTCGACGTCGAGGAGATCTTCGACTCGCTGATCGCCGGCCGCAGCGGGCTCGGACCGCTGCGCGGCTACGACCGGGAAAAGTTCCGCGCACAGGTGGCGTACGAGATCGATGACCGTCCGGCGCCGGGCGTGGACGTGCCGCTGCGGGCCACCCGCTGGCTCGAACGAGCAGTGGCACAGGCCGCGGCGGACGCCGGACTCGGAGACGATTTGTCGGAGGTGCCGGTGCTGGTGGGCACCACCCTGCGCGAGCTGCGCTCGGTGGAGCTCTCGTGGCGGGACGGGACCTCGTTCGACGCGGCCGACCTGCACTTCGGGACCATGTTGCGGCACCGGTTCGGCGCCGCCGACACCCACACCGTCGCCAACGCCTGCTCGGCGTCGCTGTACACGCTGGCGCTGGGCGCCGACCTGCTCGACCTGGACGCGGCGGACACCGTCGTCGTGGCCGGGGTCGACACCATCACCGAGAGCACGTACGGGTTGCTCGACCGCTGCTACCCCGAAGCCCCCGACCGCGTCCGTCCGTTCGACCGGGATCGGCGCGGGATGCTCCAGGGCGAGGGCGCGGTGGCGGTGGTGCTGCGCCGGGAGGCGGACGGGCCGGGGCCGGGCTCCCGGGCGCACGCCCGGGTGCGGGGGGTCGCCGTCAACTGCGACGCCTACCACCCGTCGGCACCGGACGTGAAGAGCATCACCGCCGCCGTCCAGGAAGCACACCGCAGAGCCGGGGTGCTGCCCGCGGACATCGACCTGGTCATGCTGCACGGCACCGGCACCCCGCTGAACGACGAGGCCGAGTCGAGCGCGCTCGGCACGGTGTTCGCCGGCCTGACGCCCTCCCCCTACATGACGGCGATCAAGTCGATGACCGGGCACACCGCGGGCGCCTCCGGGCTGCACAGCCTGGTCGCGGCGGTCGACGTGATGCGCACCGGCACCATTCCGCCGACGGTCCATCTCGACACCCCGGTGGACGCGGTGGCCGGCTTCCGACTGGTGCGGGGCGGCGCCGTGCGCCCGGAGGAGCCGCTGCGGCTGGCGCAGATCGACTCGTTCGGGTTCGGCGGGCTCAACGCGGTCGCGGTCGTGGAGCGTGTCGACGACGAAGCCCCGCGGCATCCGATGCGTCCCGGGGGAGGAGTCCAGTGAGTACCGAACGCACGGTGCACGCCGTGATCATCGGGCTCGGTACCGCTGTACGCGGGCTGACCGGGCCGCAGGACCTGCTCGGGCCGCTGCCCGTCGGCCACCGGGACGCGGCCGACCCCGTTTCCCGGCTCAAGGGGCGCGGGCTGCGCTACAAGGACCGCGCTACCAAGCTCGGCATGGCCGCGGCCGCGGATGCCCTGCGCGCGGCCGGGCTCACCGACGACGACGGGGACCTCACCGTCCCCGGCGAGAGCGTGGGCGTCGTGGCCAGCACGAACTACGGCAACGCCGACACGGTCTGCGAGACCGTGCAGACCATCGCCGTGTCCACCTATCTGGCGACCAGCCCCATGATGCTGCCCGCCACCTCCAGCAACGTCGTGGCCTCCTGGGTGGCCATCACGCACGGGCTGCGCGGCGCCAACCTGACGCTGTGCAACGGGCCGACGTCCGGCCTGGACGCCGTCAATTGGGCACGGCTGCTGATCGCGGCCGGCCGGGTCGAACGGGTGCTGGTCCTGGGCGTCGAGCCGGACAACGCTGCCGTCCGGCACGTCACGGGCACGCCCGGGGCGTCGGCCGGGGAGAACCCGGCTGCGGTTCCCGACCTGTTCGACGGGGCGGTCGCGCTGGTCGTGGAGTCGGCCGCGTCGGCCGGCGCCCGGGGCGCACGGCACCTGGCCGCCGTGGGCCCCTACGCCCGCCGGGGCGGCCACGCCGATGCGGTGGCCGCGGTGCGATCCCGGTATGGCGGGCCGATCGGGCTGTGGTGCGTGCCGGAACACCCGGAGGGGGGGACGGCTCCGGCGGCGGGACTGGGCACCGGGGCGAGCGACGCGCCCGTCCACGACCTGTCCGCCCTGTACGGACCCGCCTCGGGCGCGCTCGGCGTCCTGCAGTGCGCGGCGGCTGCCGTCTGGCTGGACGGCCGGGCCGGTGACCGCCCCGATGACGCCGAGGCGGTGCTGGCCAGCGCGGGCACCGGCGACGCGGGCTGGGACGACGCGAGCGCGGCCCTCCTGCTGACCGGCCGCGCGATGGCGCCGGCGAAGCCCGCGACAGCGCGGCCCGTGGGCGGCACACGATGACCAGCGACGGGGGCCCGTGGCCGTCATCTGGCGTGTCCTCGGACGCGACGCCCCGCGTGCCGGGTCAGCCGGCCCGCGAGGCGCGGACGGGTCGGTGCGGGCACCGCGGCCCGGACGAACCGGACGCCGGCGGCACAGCGCCCGAGTCGCGGGAGCGACCGTCGTCCGGAGCACCGATGGGCCAGGCTCGGCCTCGCCGTCCCGCCGGCCCGGCCGGCGGGCCATCCAGCGGTGGCCTGGCGGCCGGGCTCCTGGGTGTCCACGGGCGGCGGACGGCCACCGTGCGGCTGCGGCGGGGGGCCCGGGACGGCTCCGTGCCGGTGCGGGTGCTGTTGTTGCACGGGCTGGCCGGGTCGACCTCCGTGTGGCGGTCGTACGAGGAACTGGCCCTGGACGGCCTCGAGATCTGGGACGGCCTCCTGCCGTGGGGAGCGGAAGGGGACCCCGGCTGGAGCGTGCACGACGACCCGGCGGAGCACGTGGAGCGGGCGCTCGACGCGGTGCCCGGCGGGGCCGACGCGGTCATCGTGCACTCCTTCACCGCGGGACCGGCCCTGGAGGTGCTGGCCCGCCGGGCAGCCGGCCGCGGGCCGCGGGCCGCCGTGGTCGTGGCGCCCTTCCACCGGCGCAGTCCCGGGGACTTCACCTGGGACGACGCCCTGTACTACCTGAGCGGCTTCCACCGCATCCTGGAAGAGGGGCTGCGGATCGGCGCGGGCGACCGCATCACGCCCGCGCTGCGCGCCGCCATGGCGATGCGGGTGCGGGACCGGATCGGCCCCTACGGCTGGCAGCAGTTCTTCGGGGCGTACCTGCGCAGCCCCGACCTCGATGTCGCCGCACTGCGCCTGCCGGTGCTCGTGGTGGCCGGCACGGAGGACTTCGCCGCCCCGCCCGACGACGCCCGCAAACTGGCCGGGGCGCTGACCGACGGCCGGCTCGAACTCTTCGAGGACTGCGGCCACTTCGCCATGGCGGAGCAGCCGCGGCGGTTCGCGGACGCGGTGCACACCTTGCTGAGTGAGGCCTTCCCCGACCGCCTGGCGGAGGGTAGGGCCGTCACCGTACCGCCCTCTGCCCCACCCGCAGTTCACCCATTTCCGCAACTCCACCTCTACGCACCGGAGTCGACGTGACCACGACCACCCGCACCGCTGACATCGAGGCCTCGGTCCTCGCCCTGAAGGAGCCCAGCTCCCTGGAGATCCGCCCCCGCTACGAGGGCTCCAACATCTGCACCTGGATCGGGTTCAAGCATGTCAACTACATGGTTGAGGAAGCCGTACTGAACCACCTCAGGCAGGCGGGTGTCGCGCCGGGCGAGATCTACGAGGTGTACGGCCTGTGCACGGACATCGTGGACATCGACACCCGCATCATGCACGCCTTCCACATCGACGACACGGCCGTCGCCGAGGTCGGCCCGCATCGCAGGGCCAAGGACGACGAGCTGCTGTTCGCCGTCACCCTGCACGTGCGGCGCGACACCCTGCTCAAGGCCGTGACCTCGACCGTCCGCGTCCAGCTGCGCCTGGACGCGCGTGGCGGCGGCGAACAGCCGCTGCCGGCCGCGCTCGCGCCGTTCGCGGTCGACCGGCTCGCCGCGACGCCCGGCTGGACGCCGGAGCCCGTCGAGGCCGATCTGACCGCCGACGACCTGGTCAAGAAGCTGACGGCCGGGCGGAACGCGTACGCGTGGAAGTTCCGCATCCCCTACTGGTACTGCCACTTCACCGAGCGTCAGCAGATGTCCGGCTATCTCCGGCTGATGGAGGAGGCCAAGGACCGGCTGGTCGCTGATCGCGGGGTGTCCATCAAGACGCTGCTGGACGAGCAGAACTGGATCCCGGTGGTGCCGCACTCGCGGATCACCGTCCTCGACGAGGCCCGTATGGAGGAGGACATGTACGTCGTCCTCACCGTCGAGAGCGTCTTCAAGGACTTCACGTACGACTCGCGCATGGACACCTATGTGGTACGGGACGGGAAGCTGGTGCAGACGGCGACCGGCCGGATCACGCACGGTTACGCAGTGATCGAGAACCGTCGTGACTGGTCCCTGGTGGCCTTCGATGACCGTATGAACGCCGCCCTGGAGGGCCGGACGGTATGAACCGCGAGGTCGTGGTCACCGGGGTCGGCGCCGTCACCTGTCACGGTGCGGGCGCCGACACTCTGTGGCGGGCCATGACGGCGGCCGGCACCCGTCTGCCCGACCGGTCGGCGGACCCGCTCGCCCGGATGGACCTGCCCCTGATCAGCCTGGTGCCCGACCCCGACCTGGCGGCCGACCGGGCGACGCGGTTCGCGTCGCTCGCCACCGCCGAGGCGCTGGCCGACGCAGGACTGGACGCGGCGGCGCTCGCCGCGGCCCGTACGGCGGTCGTGCTGGGCAGTTGCATGGGCGAACCGGGCGCCAACGAACGCGGCCGGGGGGACGACAGGGCCTGGACGCCGCCGTTCCGCCTGGCTGGCGCGCTGGCCGCCGAACTCGGCCTGTTCGGCGCGGTCCACGACATCGGGAACGCCTGCGCGGCCGGGGCGTACGCGCTCGGCATCGCGGCGGATCTGGTGCGCGCGGGCAGAGCGGACGTGGTGATCGCGGGCGGCTCCGACGCGTACTCACGGGTGGCGCTCGGCTGCTTCAACCGGCTCGGTGCCGTCGACCCGGAGCGCTGCCGGCCCTTCGAGACCGACCGCAAAGGCACGGTGTTCGCCGAGGGCGCGGGGATTGTCGTCGTGGAGTCGGCGGCCCATGCCCGGGCGCGAGGTGTGCAGACGACCGGTGACGGCCGTGGCGTGCCGCGGCTCTCCGCCGTCGCGTGGAGCTGCGACGCCGACCATCCGACGGCGCCGCGGGCCGACGGCGAGCAGATCGTGCGGGCGATGCGCGAGGCCGTGGGCGGCGCGGCCGACGACATCGGCTGCGTGGTGCCGCACGGCACCGGCACCAAGCTCAACGACGTCCTGGAGAGCCGGGCCCTGCACCGCGTCCTCGGGGCGCGTGCCGCGCGCGTGCCGCTGTACAGCCTCAAGGCACTCCTCGGCCACGCGGGTGGGGCGTCTGCCGCGCTGGCCGCCGTGGCCGCGGTGCTGATCCTGCGCCACGGCACGGTCCCGCCGAACGTGCCGCTCAAGGAGCAGGACCCGGAGTGCGCGGTGCTGCTGCCGCAGGGCGAGCCGGTGCCTTTGCCCGCCGGGGCGCGGCGTGTGCTGGTCAACGCCTACGGGTTCGGTGGGAACAACGCGTCGCTGGTGCTGGCGGGGGGCGCGGACGCGGTGGGGCTCGGAGCGGGCAAGGGGCGGCCCGCAGCAGCTGGAAGGAAGGGGGAAGTGCCGGTATGACGGTTGTGTCCGCGGACGAACTTGTCGTCACCGGTGCCGGTGTGGTCACGCCGTGGGGTGACTCGCCGGAGGTGGCCGCGGCGGCGGGCGGGGTGCCGATGGCGGATGCCGGCGACTGGTTCGACCATCGCAAGCGCCTCGGGCCGCGAGGCTACAAGTACCTTCCGCCGGCCGCCCAGTACGCCCTCGCCGCGGCGCGGGGCGCGCTCGCCGACGGGGGCCGGCCCGACGCGGTCCCGGCCGCCCGGCGCGGGCTTCTGCTCGCCACGAACGCAGGGCTCGCCGGACTCTTCGACGCCATGGACGCCACTGTCGCCGAGTCGGGCGCGGCGGGTGTCTCCCCCACCTCGGCCCCGTACTTCGCGGTCAACGTCCTCGGCAACCGGCTGGCCGCCGAGCTTGCCCTCAACGGCTTCGCGCTGACCGTCGCCACGGCCCGTACGGCGGCGCTGGACGCGCTGTCCACCGCGGCTGTGGTGCTGGCGTCCGGCCGCGCCGACGCGCTGGTGCTGGCGGCCACCGAGGAACCCGTCCCGGACCGCCGGGGCGGTCGCGGTGAGCAGGGCGCCGCGGTACTTACGCTGGAGACCCCGGCCGGGGCGCGGGCCCGCGGCTCGGCGGTACGCGCGACAGTGCGGGCCCGCTCCCTGTTCGTACCGCCTGCCGCGCTGGCCGACGAGGCGGCTCGGGCCCGCGCCGACCGCGCCCTCACCACGGCGCTGGCGGAGCTGACCGGGTCGGGAGACCGCCCCGTCATGCTCCACCTCGACCTGGATGGCTCCCCGGTCGCCGAGGCAGTCGCGTCCGCGGTGGCCGCCCGCCGCCCGGTCCCGCCCGCAGGCGCTCCCCTGACCGGCACCCCGGAACACCCCGGCCTCGGCCCGGTGGCGGATCCGGCACCGCGGACCGGGTGTCTGGGCCCTGCCCTGGCCGTGGCCCACGCCGTCACCACGCGGGACGGGGTCGGCCGGCTGGTCGTCTGCGCGACCGGCGCCGGGCATGTGGCGCTGGTGCGTGTTTCCCCTGTGACCGTGCCGTCCTTACCTCCCACGTCCGCCGTACCGCCCCACCGCACACAGGAGTCAGAGCATGCTGAAGTCGCTTGAGGAGAGCTGGTGCCTGGTCCTCGGGGTTTCCAGCGGGATCGGGCGAGCCATCGCCCTGGGGCTTGCCGAGGAGGGCGTCCATGTCGCCGGCGTGCACTTCGACACGGCGTCGCGCGCCGAGGAGGTCGAGGAACTCATCGGGGAGATCCGGGGCAAGGGCGTCGAGGCGCACTTCTTCAACGCCAACGCCGCCTCCCGGAGCACCCGGCAGGAGGTCGTCCCCCGGCTGGCGGAGCTGACCGGCAGTACCGGCGGGGTCCGCATCCTGGTCCACTCGCTCGCCTTCGGCACCCTCGTGCCGTTTCTGCCGCGCGCCGGCTGGGACAAGCAGATCACCGCCCGCCAGCTGGAGATGACCCTCGACGTCATGGCGCACAGCCTCGTGTACTGGACCCAGGACCTGCTCGCGGCCGGCCTGCTGCGTGACGGCTCGAAGGTCTACGCGATGACGAGCGCCGGCACCTCCCAGGCGCTGCCCAGCTACGGCGCGGTCTCGGCGGCCAAGTCCGCCCTGGAGGCCCATGTCCGGCAGCTGGCATGCGAACTGGCCCCCCAGGGCGTAGCCGTGAACGCGCTGCGCGCCGGCACCACCGTCACGCCGGCCCTGCGGCGCATCCCGGAACACGTCGGCTACGTCGAGCGCGCCGCCGAGAACAACCCCCACGGCCGGCTGACCCGGCCCGAGGACGTCGCGGACGCCGTCGCGCTGCTGTCGCGCACCGATTCCTCCTGGCTGACCGGCAACACCATCGGCGTCGACGGCGCGGAACTGCACGCCGCCGCGGGCGCCTGGGGCTGACCGGCCACGACCTTCACCTCCCGACCTTCACCGACAGGAGCAGACAGCGATGAGTGTCAGTCTTGCCACCGGCGCGGACCCGGACACCCTGGTCGTATCCGGCTGGTCGGCCGCCTCGCCTTACGGGCTCGGTGCCGAGGCCTTCGCCGAGGGGGTGCGGGAGAGCCGGGATGGCGTGCGCGCCGCGGACGACGCCCTCGACCTCGGCCCCTACGAACGGTCCGGGCACATCCCGGGTTTCGACATCCGGGCGGTGCTGGGCCGCAAGGGTACCCGGTCGATGGACCGGGCCACCGCGCTCGCCGTCGCCACCGCCGGGATGCTCCTGGAGCGGGCCGGCGGCGGGCTCGCCGAGGACGACCCGGAGGCCGTGGGCATGGTGCTCGGCACCGGGCACGGCAGCGTGCAGAGCATCATGGACTTCACCCGGGACTCCCTGACGGGCGACAAGCCCTTCCACGTCGACCCGGCCCTGTTCCCCAACACCGTGATGAACCGGGCCGCCGGCCAGAGCGCGATCTGGCACACCCTGCGCGGCCCCAACACCACGGTCGCGGGCGGCGCCCTGACCGGCCTGCTCGCCCTCAACTACGCGGCCCGGCTGCTGCGCCGGGGCCACTGCGAGGCCGTCCTGTGCGGCGCCGTCGAGGAGTTCTCCACCGAGCGTGCCTGGCTGGAGTACCGGGCCCGCGCATCGGGCCCCCACCAGCAGCCGACCGGGCCGCTCGGCGAGGGCTGCGCGCTCTTCCTGCTGGAGCCGCTCGGCCGGGCCCGCGCCCACGGTCGCCCCGCGCTCGCCACGCTGCTCGGCAGCAGCTTCGTCGCCTTCCACGCCCCGGAGCGTGCCACCAACGCGGTCATGCGTGCGGTCACCGAAGCCCTCAAGGAGGCCGACGTACGGCCCGACGAGGTTGCTCTGCTCGTGCCGTCCGACTGCGGTGGCCCGCTCGGCGGCCGTGAGGACGCGGCGCTCGCCTCGGTCTTCGGTGAGCATCAGCCGCCCCGGCTGCGCCTGCGCCACCTGCTCGGCGACCTGGGCGCCGCCTCCGCCTCCCTCCAGCTGGCAGCCGCCGTCACCGCGACGGAAGCGGACCGCCCCGTGCTCGTCACCTCGGTCGACCCCGACGGCCAGACCGGGGCGGTCGTCCTGCGCATCGGCGCGCGGTGACGCGGCGTGCGCCCTCGATGCGGGGCTAGGCGCGTAATTCGCCGCCGGTGGGCACCGCAGAGCCTCCCGGCGACGCCACCCGCTCCTGCACCTCTCGTACGCCAACCACCATTCGGAAGGACGCATGAACCCCATGTCCGACATCACCACCACAACCGTACTCGACAAGGAACAGCTGCGTGACCTGGTGGCCGACGTGCTCGATCTGGACATCGCCGAGGTCACCGACGAGGCCCACTTCACGGAGGACCTGGACGTCGACTCGCTGATGGCGCTGGAGATCACCGTACGACTGGAGAAGGAGTACGGCGTCAAGCTCGCCGAAGCCGAGCTGGCCTCGATCACCTCGCTGCACGGCACCTACGAACTGCTCGACCGCAAGCTGCGGGAGACCCGGTGAGCGCTGCCTCGCCACTGGGCGACCTCGAGCTGATCCGCACCGGCCCGACGGGCGCGCTCGGCGCCTTCGACGCACCGGAGGACGGCCCGGTGATGGCCGGGCACTATCCTGGATTCCCCGTGCTGCCCGGGGTGTTCCTCATCGAGGCCGCCGACCGCACGGTCCGTCAGTGGGCCAGGGACAATCCCGTCGCCGAGCCGTCCGGCGACGTTGTCCACACCGGCGAGGTGGAGCTGGTCGCCATGGACCGGTGCCGCTTCCACCGGCCCGTCTTCCCGGGCGACCGGGTGTTGGCCGACGTCACGGTCGCCGACAACGCGTCCGGCCTGCTGTTCAAGGCGGCCATCGCCACCAACCGCGGCAAGGTCGCCGACATCCGGCTGCGCTACCGCGTCCTGGACGGCCGGGACCAGGAAGAGGGCACCTCATGACGGCGTACGGCTTCGACCGCATCAAGAACACCATTCCGCACCGCGGGGAGATCCTCCTGGTCGACCGCGTCACACAGGTGACGCCGGGCGAGAGCCTGACCGCGCTCAAGGCGGTCTCCGGCAATGAGCCCTGCTACGCGCCTCTCGGCCAGGACGCCGCACCTGCCGACTACGCCTATCCCACCTCCCTGGTGATCGAGTCCTGGGCCCAGTCGGCGGTGCTGCTGTCCGTGTGGGAAAACCCCAACCCGGACGTGCTGGCCGGAAAGGTCGAACTCGCCGGCGCCCTCAACGAGGTGACCTTCGGCGTGCGGGTCCACCCCGGTGAAGTCCTGGAGCACCGGGTGCGCCTGGTGAAGTCCGTCGACGAGACGGCAATGCTCGCGGGCGAGACGTACGCCGCCGGCGGTGAGGTACTGCGCATCGGCTCCTTCGTGGTGGCGCTGCGTGATGTTTCGGAACTGCTGCAGGCGCCCGAACGCGCCCTGTCGAAGGTATGAGGAGACGACGTGATGTCCGTAGCGAGTGACACCCACGGCGACAAGGTCGCCCTGGTCACCGGAGGGTCCCGCGGCATCGGCCGCGCGGTCGTCGAACGGCTGGCCCGCGACGGTTACGACATCGGCTTCTGCTACCGCTCCGACGCCCAGGCCGCCGCCCTGGTGGAGAAGGAGGCGCGCGAGCTGGGCCGCCGGGTGCTCTCCCGGCGGCTGGACGTGACCGACCGCGCCCAGGTGCGGGACTTCATCACCTCGGCCGAGGACGAGCTGGGCCCGGCGTCTGCCGCAGTCACCTCGGCTGGCATCACCCGCGACAACCCGCTGGTGCTGATGCCGGACGAGGACTGGGACGCGGTGCTGCGCACCAACCTGGACGGCACCTACAACCTCTGCCGTGCGGTGGCCTTCTCGATGATCAAGCGGGGCGGCGGTGCCGTCGTCACGCTCTCCTCGGTGGCCGGGGTCGCGGGCAACGCGGGCCAGACCAACTACTCGGCGTCCAAGGCGGGGATCATGGGCTTCACCCGGTCCCTGGCGAAGGAGGGCGGCCGGCACGGCATCCGGGCCAACACGGTCGCGCCCGGCTTCATCGACACCGACATGACCTCGGTGCTGCCGCCGAAGGTGTCGAAGGAGATGCTGGGCCGCATCCCGTTGAAACGGTTCGGCCGCCCGAAGGACGTCGCCGCGCTGGTCTCCTTCCTGGTCTCGCCCGAGGCGTCGTACATCACAGGCCAGGTATTCCAGGTCGACGGCGGCATCGCGCTGTGAGCGGCACGGCGGGCGGGGGCCGCCGCACCCGGCGGCCCCCGCGCTTCTACTTCTCGCTGCGCAGTCCCTACTCCTGGCTCGCCTACCGGGACCTGACGGCCCACCACCCGCGTCTGGCGGCCGCCCTGGAGTGGGTACCGTTCTTCGAGCCGGACGAGCTGAGCCGCAAGCTGCTCGACGAGGCCGGCGGGTCCTTCCCCTACACCCCGATGAGCCCGGAGAAGCACCGCTACGTCCTCCAGGACGTGCGGCGTCTGGCCGCCGAGCGAGGGTTGTCGCTGAGCTGGCCCGTGGACCGCGAGCCGGTATGGGAGGTGCCGCACCTCGGCTATCTGGCCGCGGTCAGGCACGGCATGGGCCCCGAGTACATCGCGCTCGCCGCCCGGGCCCGCTGGGAGCTCGGGCAGGACATCTGCGACCGGTCGGTGATCGGTGGCTTCGGTGCACGACTCGGCCTCGAAGACGAGGAGTTGGCGTCGGCGTCGGATGATCCCGAGCTGCGTGCCGAGGGCGTGCGGGTGCTGCTGGAGATCCAGCGCGACGGCGTCTTCGGAGTGCCGTTCTTCGTCGACCACTACGACAAGTATTGGGGCGTCGACCGGCTGCCCGCCTTCGTGGCGGCGCTCACCAGCCGCTCTCCCGGACTCACGGAAACCCCGGCCGACCCGGGGGGTGCGCTCACCGAGCCCGAGCGGTCCGTCGACGACGGCCACGCGGGCGGATGCGGCTGAGCCGCCCTTGCGGCTGACCGGGTCCGGGCCGCCGTATGCCACAGCTCCCCCCCTTGGCCGCGTACGGCATCCACGGCCGCCGTACGTCACCGCCCCGCCGGCGCCGTACGGCGGCCGTCGCGGTCCGGTCGGACCGAAAGCTGTCCGCCACCCGCCGTTTCGAACCGATCCGCCCCTCCCGATGCCCGGAAGGCCGCATATAGGTGCCGCATAGCGGGCGCCGGTTGGGTGAACGACATACCGCTGCTGTGCGACCGCGGCCCCACCAGCCGCAGAGGGTGAGTAGTTGGGGTGACCGACTTCGAGAGCTTCGTCAGCGCGCTGCGCCGCAGGGCCGCACGAAAGCCCGATCACAGCGCCGTCCGGTTCAGTACCGGACCGGCCGAGGAAAGCCTGACCTACGCGGAACTGGACCGGGCCGCACGGTCCGCGGCCCAGTGGCTGCGTGGGCGGGTGGCGACCGGCGACCGGGTGCTGGTGTCCTGCGGTCCCGGCACCGGGTTCGTCCGGGCCTTCCTCGGCTGCCTGTACGCGGGCGCCGTGCCCGTCCCGGTGCCGCTGCCCGGTGGCTTCGGACGCCAGGCGGCCCGTACGGCGACGATCGCTGCGGACACCGGGGCTCGGCTGGTACTCACCGACGCGGCGAGTCTGCCCGCCGTGGAGCGCTGGCTGGAGGGGGAGCGGACGGCGCTCGCCGGGATCACAGCCGCCGCAGTGGAGTCCGCCGAGCGCGCCGGGGACGCGACGGCCTGGGCCGAACACGTCGTTGAGCCGGACGAGTTGTGCTTTCTGCAGTACACCTCCGGGTCGACCGGCGATCCGAAGGGCGTGATGGTCCCGCACGGCGCGCTGACGCACAACCTGCGGCTGATGCGCGACAGCCACGGCTGGCACGGCGGCATGACCTGGTGCAGTTGGCTGCCCGCCTACCACGACATGGGCCTGATCGCGATGCTGCTCGCCCCGCTGTGTCTGGGCGGGACCGCGGTGATGATGTCGGCGACCGAGTTCCTCAAACGGCCGGTCTCCTGGCTGCGGCTGATCGCCCGGCACAGGGCGGACATCAGCTGTGCGCCGAACTTCGCGTACGACCTGTGCGCGCGCCGCCTCACCGAGGAGCAGACCACCGGGCTGGACCTGTCCCCCTGGCGCTACGCCTGCAACGGCGCGGAGCCCGTCGACGCCGCGACCCTCGCCCGCTTCGCAAAGCGGTTCGCGGGCGCGGGCTTCTCGGCGCGCTCCCTGCTGCCCGGCTACGGCCTCGCCGAATCCACGCTCTACGTCTCCGGCACGCTGGTGGACGAGCCGCCGACGGTGCTGCGTGCGGACGCGGGGGCCCTGGCCGAAGGCCTGGTGACGCAGGCGGAGGGCCGGTCCGGTGGGGCGGTGCAGGAGCTGGTGAGCAGCGGGGTGGTGCGCGGCCTTGACGTGCGTGTCGTGGCCGCCGACACGGGTGCGGTGCTGCCCGACGGCCGGGTCGGCGAGATCTGGATCCGCGGCGGCAGCGTGGCGCTCGGCTACTGGAACCGCCCGGCCGAGACCGAGCGGACGTTCCGCGCGGTCACGGCCGACGGTGCCGGGCCGTTTCTGCGCACCGGTGACCTGGGGGCGCTGCGCGACGGCCACCTCTATGTGACCGGCCGACTGAAAGAAATGATCATCGTGCACGGCCGGAACCTGTATCCGCACGACGTCGAGTGCGAACTGCGCGACATCGACCCGGCCTTCGGCGACCTGCCCGCCGCCGTCTTCGCCTCCCGGCCCGGCGGCTCCGCCGCGGAGGAGGTCGTCGCCGTCCAGGAGGTCCACAGCCGCGGCGTCCCCACCGAGACCCTCGCCGCCCTGGCCCGCACCGCCCGCGCCCGCCTGGCCCAGCGCCTGGGCGTCCGGGTCGGCGGCGTGGTCCTCGTCAAACCCGGCCGTATCCAGCGCACCACGAGCGGCAAGATCCGGCGAACGCTGATGCGCACTCTGTTCGAAGAGGCCCAACTGTCCACGCTGCACGAGGAGTTGTCACCGCAGCTGCGCGCGGCCTTCCGCAGCGAGGGGGATCCCGCCGACGCGGCACCCGACCTTGCCGCTACCCCACCGGGGAACACCGCAGGTGCGGAGGGCACAGGGGCCAGGGGGATGCGGACGGCAGACGAACCGGCACCTCGCGGGCCGGCCGGCGCTCCTCGCTCGGAGGTGGCCGCCGAGGCCCACGAGCCCATCGAGCCGCCGTCCGACGGCCGGACGAATGGCGTCGGCATGTCGGCGGGCAGCGTGGCCCCGCGCTGCGGGGTCGGCCGGGGCGCGAACGAGCTGCGAGTGCCGCCTGTGGTCGAGGGCGAGGTATGGGATCCGTACGCGCTCGGCCAGGAGCTGGAGATGCGGCTCGGGGACCCGAGGGACGGGCGGCAGCTGTTCTCCTACCAGGGCAGTGCGCAGGCCGACCGGGCGGAGGAGTTCCCGGAGGGCGTGTGCCGGGAGCTGGACGCGTCGGGGCTGCCCCGGTGGTTCGTGCCCGCCCGGTTCGGTGGCGAACTGCGCAGCGCCGAGGAACTGTCGCAGCTCATCCGGATCCTGGCCCGGCGGGATTTCACCGTCGCGCTCGGCCACGCCAAGACCTATCTGGGTGCCGTGTCGGTCTGGCTGGCCGGGCGGCCGGAACAGGCCGGCGCTCTCGCGTCACGGGTCTGCGAGGGGGCCGTCGTCTCCCTCGCGCTCACCGAGCGGGCCCACGGCAGCGACCTGCTCGCCGGCGAGCTGCGCGCCGAGCGCACCGCGGGCGGGTGGCGGCTGGACGGCGAGAAGTGGCTGATCAACAACGCCGGACGGGCCGAGTTCGTGTGCGTCCTGGCGCGCACCAGGCCGGACGGCGGCAGCCGCGGCTTCAGCCTGTTCCTCGTCGACAAGGCGGGGCTGGCTCCCGGCACCTGGCGATCCCTTCCGCGCGTCCCCACCCACGGCGTGCGCGGCGCCGACATCAGCGGCATCGCCTTCGACGGCGCCGAACTCCCCGCCGACGCGCTGGTCGGCGCCGAAGGGGCGGGCCTGGAGATCGTCCTCAAGGGCTTCCAGATCACCCGCACCCTGTGCTCGGCGATGTCCCTCGGTATGGCCGACCACGCCCTGCGCATCGCCATCGGCTTCGCCCGCACCCACCGGCTCTACGGCCGCCCCCTGGACCACCTTCCGCACGCCGCGCGGACCATCGCCGAGGCCTACGCCGACCTGCTGGCCATGGAGGCCGCGAGCCTCGTCGCGACCCGCTCCGTGCACACGCTGACCGACGAGCTGAGCGCGGTCTCCGCGGTGGTGAAGTACCTCGTGCCCACCCTCGGCGACGAGGTCATCGGCGCGCTGCGCGGACTGCTCGGCGCCCGCGCCATGCTGGTCGAGGACTTCGCCGACGGCGCCTTCCAGAAGCTGGAGCGCGACCACCGGATCGTGGGCATCTTCGACGGCAGTACGGCCGTCAACCTCAACTCGCTGATCAACCAGTTCCCGGTGCTCGCCCGCGGCTACCGCAAGGGCCTCGCCGACCGGGACGGGGTCGCGGCCGCCGCCCGCCTCGACGGCCCGCCGCCGGAGCTGGACCACGACCGGCTCACGTTGTACGCCCGCGCGGGTGTGAGCGTCGTGCAGTCCCTGCCGGAGGCGGTGCGCCGCGTCAAAGAGCTGGCCCCGCCCTCCGTGGCCGAGCGGGCCGTGCGGCTGCTCGCGCTCGCGGACGAGGTGCACGAGGAACTCGCCGCACACCGGCACAGCGCCCGTGCCGTCCCGGAGACGGCGTTCGCCTCCGCCGGCCGGTACGCCCTGGTGTACGCCGGCGCCGCCGGCCTCCACCTCTGGCTGGAGAACCGGGGCCGTGCCCTGCCCGACGGCCCGCTGCACGACGCGGCCTGGCTGGACGCCGTACTCGCCCGGCTGCTGAGCCGCCTGACCGGCACGCCCGACCTGGACGACGCCGATGGACCGGCCCTGGACGCCCTGCTGCCCGCACTGCAAACCCAACACGAGCGGGGGCTGCTGTTCTCCCTGCTGCACTGTCCGCTGGCCGAGGCCACCAGTGCCACGAGCGGCGCAGCCGCCGGCCGGCCGACCCCCACCGCCTCACCCAAGGACGCGGCATGACGGACCTGTCGACCACGAGCGCCACGGAGGTCCGCGCGGCCGGCGCCCGGCCTGACCCCGCCCTGGAGCGCCTCGACCGCCTGGAGACCCTGCTCGGCGACCCGTACGACCCCGCCAACCCGCTCGGCTCGGCGGCCGTCCTCGAAGCCGACGAGCGCGGCGAGCTGCCCGCGGACGGCGAGAGTGCGCTGGCCGCGTACGGGTTGGGAGCCGAGTTCGCGCCGGCCGCGCTCGGCGGCCGCTTCGAGCGTTCCGACCGGTTCGCGCTGCTGATGCGGGCGATCTTCCGCCGGGACTGTGCCCTGGGCATCGGTCACGGCGTCACCAGCTTCATCGCGGGGTTGCCGATCTGGTCGGACGGAAGTGCCGGGCAGCAGCAGCGGGCGGCCGATCTGCTCTGCGCAGGCGGCCGGATCGTCGCCGCCTACACCGAGCTCGACCACGGCAGCGACTTCACCCGGATCTCGCTCGCCGCGCGCCCCGCGGCCGACGGTGGCTATCTCCTCGACGGTGGCAAGCAGCTGGTCAACAACATCGGCCGGGCCGAGGCCGCCGTGCTCTTCGCCCGAACCGACGAACGGCCCGGCAGCCGCGGCCACTCGCATCTGCTGGTCGACCTCGACGCCCTGCCTGCGGGGCACGTCGACCGTAGTGTCCGCTATCCCACCTCCGGGGTCCGCGGCTGTCTGCTGGGGGGCGCACGCTTCGACTCCTGCCCCGTCCCGGCCGACGCCCTGCTCGGCGAGGAGGGTGGCGCCATGGAGACCGTACTGAAGGCCTTCCAGGTGACCCGCTGTGTACTGCCGGGCATGGTCGTCGGTGTCGGCGACAGCCAGCTGCGCACGGTCCTCGCCTTCGCCAGGAAACGCCAGCTGTACGGAGCCTCGGTGAGCGCGCTGCCGCTGCCCCGCTCGGTGCTCACCGACGCCTTCGTGGACCTGCTGATCTGTGACGCGCTGTCCATGGTCGCCGCCCGCACCCTGCACCTGCGGCCCGCCGAGGCGAGCGTGCGCTCGGCGGCGGTGAAATACCTCGTGCCCAAGCTGCTCCAGGAGAACTCCTACCGGCTCGGCGTGGTGCTGGGCGCCCGCAGCTACGTACGCGAAGGGCCGTACGCGGCGTTCCAGAAGGCGGCGCGCGACCTGCCCGTGGTGGCGCTGGCGCACGCCAGCGGCGCGGTGTGTCTGGCGAACATCGCTCCGCAGCTACCCCGGCTCGCCGAGCGCTCCTGGCAGCCGGCGCTGGACGCTCATACAACTGGCCAGGACGGCGACGAGGCGCTGTTCCGCCTGCACGACCCGCTGCCCCCGCTCGACTTCGGCCGACTGGAGCTCACCACACGCGGGGCCGACGGTCTGGCTGGCCGGCTCCCCCTGTTCGCCCGGGACCTGGCCAGACAGGCGGCCATCCGTCCCGAGCTGGCCGAACTTGCCTCTCTAGCCGCTGAGTTCAGTGACGCGCTCGTCGACCTGGCGCGCCGCAGCGCCGCCCTGCCGCCGCTGGAGCGGACCCCGGTCGCCGGGCGCCGCTCTTTCCTGCTGGCCGAGCGGTATGTGCTGCTGCTCGCGGTCGCCGCCTGCCTGGGCGTCTGGCGGACGGCGCGGCGCTCCGACGGTTTCCTCGCCGACCCGCTATGGGCCACGGCGGCGCTGCACCGGCTCGCCGGGCGGCTCGGCCCGCGCCGCGGGCCGCTGTCCCAGGCCGCCGCCGGGGCGCTCTTCGATGAGCTGTCCGCGCGCCACGACGACGCCCGCACCTTCGACCTGTTCCGCACCCGGCTCGCCCCGCGGGCCGTACTCGTCAAGGGAGTTGCCCCGTGATCGAATCCTCCGTGACCGACACCGCTGCCGACGGCACATCAGCCGCCCGAGACCTCGCCACCTCGCCGCAGGCCATCCGCAGCTGGCTCGTCGACCGGGTCGCCTACTACCTCGAACGCACTCCGGCCGAAATCGACGCAAGCGCCGAACTCGCCGAGCTGGGCCTGGACTCCGTGTACGCCCTGAACCTGTGCGGTGACGTCGAGGACCGCTTCGGCCTCGTCGTGGAGCCCACCATGGCCTGGGACCACCCGACCATCGACGCGATCACCGCCCACCTTGCCGCCGAGCTGGCCCACTAGACACCGGCCCATTTCCGCACCGCTTCTCCGGGAAGGGGCGAACAGCCATGCCCGAGAAAACGTTCCCTGGCATTCTGTCAACCGTAGGAAACACCCCGCTCGTCGCATTCGAAAAATTGCTACCGGGCCTGGGCTCCCGCGTGTTCGGGAAGATCGAGAGATGCAATCCGGGGGGCAGCATCAAGGACCGATCCGCGCTCGGCATGCTCTTCGCGGCCATCCGCAACGGCGACGTGGAGCCGGGCCGTTCGGTGATCGTCGAGTCGAGTTCCGGCAATCTCGCTGTCGGACTCGCGCAGATCTGCCGGTACTTCGGACTGCGCTTCATCTGTGTGGTGGACGGCAAGACCACCGGGCAGAACCTCGCCATCCTCAAAGCCTTCGGCGCCGAGGTGGAGGTGGTGACCGAACGCGACCGGCTGACCGGCGAATTCCTGCCGGTCCGGCTGCGCCGGGTGCGCGAGTTGGTCGACCGGATACCGGACTCGTACTGGCCCAACCAGTACTCTAGCCTGCTCAACCCCAAGGCCCACGAGACGACCATGCGGGAGATCGAGGAGGCCCTGGACGGCAAGGTCGACTTCCTCTTCTGCTCGGTCAGCACCTTCGGCACCCTGCGCGGATGCCGGGACCACATCAGAGCGCGCGGTCTGGACACCACCATTGTCGCCGTCGACGCGATGGGCAGCGCGATCTTCGGTCTGGAGTCCACCCAGCGCCTGATACCGGGGCACGGAGCGTCCGTGGTACCGCCGCTGATGGATGCCTCGGCCGCCGACGAGGTGGTGCACATCTCCGACCTGGAGTGCGTCACCGCCTGCCGTCGGCTCATCGACCGGGAGGCGGTCCTCGCGGGCGGCTCGTCCGGTGCCACCGTGGCGGCACTGTGGAAGATCAGGCACCGCATACCTGATGGCTCGAACTGCGTCCTCATCCTCCCCGACGGCGGCGACCGCTATCTCGACACCATCTACTCGGACTCCTGGGTGCGCGAGAACTTCGGCGACGTCGCACACCTGTGGAAGGGGTGAACGCGGATGCTCATGTCCACCGGCCAGGAGGCGCTCTGGCTCGCCCACCGGATCGATCCGGACAGCTCCGCGTACAACGTCGTCCTCGCGGTGCGGCTGCGTGGCCGCGTCGACACCGAGGTCCTGCAGCGGGCGCTGACAGCGCTCGTCGAACGGCACGAACTGCTGCGCTCCCGCTTCCCCGCCACCGACGAGGGGCCCGTACGGCTGCTCATGGCGCCCGAGTCGGTGCGGCTCGAGGTGCGGGAGGTGCCGGACACCGACGAGGAGAGGCTGTTCCGGCTCGCCCGGTGGGCGGGCGAGGAGTCGTTCCGCATTATGGAGTCCGGGGCGTTCCGCGCGGTGCTGCTGCGCCGGGCGCCCGACGACGCGGTGCTGGTCACCGCCGCCCACCATCTGGTCAGCGACGCCACCTCACAGTGGTTGCTGGTACGCGACCTGTTCGCCGAGTACGGCGCCCGCACCGGGCAGGGCGCACCCGCCGCCGCGCCCGGTGCGGTCACGCCCTGGGACGAACAGGTGTGCGCCGAGCGGGACTTCGTCGTCTCACCGCGCGGACAGCGGGCCGCCGCGTACTGGCAGGACGTGTGCGCCGGCGTCCAGGCGGCGGAGCTGCCCACCGACCGGCCGCGGCCGGCGCAGCGCACCCTCAACGGCGCCACCCACGAGATGAAGCTGGACACGGCGACGGCGCATCGGCTGCGGGAAGCGGCCGCGGACCGGGGCGTCACTCCGTTCGCGTGGCTGCTCGGCACCTTTCAGTCCGCCCTGAACCGTTGCGGCGCCGGCGACGGCTTCCTCATCGGCTGCCCGGCCACCACACGGTTCACGCCCGGCACCCGGGAGGCGGTCGGCTACTACGTCAACGCGCTGCCGGTCGTCGGGCGGTTCACCTCCGCGACGACGCTGCTGGAGGTCATCGAGTCGGCGCAGCGGCAGCTGCGCACCGGGATGGCACACGCCCGCCATCCCGTGGAGCTGCTGGCCGGCGGGCCCTCGCGCGGGCCGCTGTTCCGGATCTCCTGCACCCTGTTGGCCGCGGACCGGCTGCCGGTGCCCGGGCTGTACGAGGGGCCGGTGCGGCTCGGCGGGCTGCGGGCCGAGCTGTGCGACGTGGCGCAGCAGGAGGGACAGCTCGACCTGACCGTTGAGGTGCTCCAAGGTGCCAACGGCTTCCGGGCGGTGCTGCGCTACAACACCGACCTGTTCGACGCGGCCACGATCGAACGGTTCGGGGAGACCTGGCACCGCCTGCTCGACACCTCCCTCGACACCCCCGGCACCCGCGTGGCCGACGTGTCCCTCGTCGCCTACGACGATCTGGCCTTCCTGCTCGCACTCGGGTCGGGGGCGGCATGAGCGCCTCAGGAGGGACCGGCCCCGAGGCGACGGTCCCCCGCCTCGGCGGTCCCATGCGGCAGCAGTTGCCCGACGGCCCCGCCGTGTGGTGCACCAACGGCCCCGCGGCGGGGGCCATGTGGCGGGAGATGCTGCCGCCGGGGGCGTACGACCGGGCGGCACGCGGGCTGCGGGACGGGGGCACGGTCGTCGACGTCGGCGCCAACATCGGGCTGCTGTCGGTTCTCTGCGCGCGCCCCCGGCGGCACGTCCGCGTCATCGCGGCCGAGCCGGCGCCCGCGCTGCACGCCTGCTTGGTGCGCAATCTCGCCGAGCACGCGGCGCCGGGCTGGGAGGCAGAGTGCGCGGCCGTCGCGGACCGCCCCGGCCGGGCTGCGCTTCACGTACTACCCCGAGGCCCCCGGCAACTCTGGCCTCGACGCCGACCGGACCGCCGACGACGAGATCAGCCTGATCTTCCTCCGCAACAGCGGGGTGGCTCCCGAGGACGCCGCCGAAATGGTCGAAGGCCTGCACGAGGGCGTCGAGTGCACTGTCCCCGCCCTGACTGTCTCCGACCTGCTGCGCCGCCACGCCGTCTCGCGCGTCGACCTTCTCAAGGTCGATGTCGAACGCGCGGAACTGGACGTCCTGCGTGGCATCGAGGACCTCCACTGGCCCTTGATCCACACGGTGGTGGTCGAGGTCCACGACAGGCCGGCCGCCTCACCGCCGTCCAGAACCTGCTGCACCGCCACGGCTTCACGCTGGAGGTGCACCAGGATCCTCTGCTGGCGGGCACGGGCCTGTACGAGCTGGAGGCCGTGCGGGAGTGATGACCGCGTCGGCACCGGGCGCAGCGGCACGGGACGTATAGGGCGCATATAGCACCGGAGCCCACCATCGCTGCATCACCACAGGCGCTGCCCTGCCGCCTCCGGCCTGTTCTTGCCATCACTGCCGGCCCTTGTCCTCGCTCGTCCCGCAGAGAGGGAACCCCCATGCTGATCCTCCGGCGCACCGATGTGGCGGATGTGCTGTCCGGCCGGGAGACGGAGATCACCCATCTCGTCGCCGACACCTACCGGCTGCACGATGCCGGGCAGACGGCCCTGCCGCATTCGACGTTCCTGCGCTTCCCCGAGGAGCACCACCGCAGCGACCGGATCATCGGACTGCCGGCCTACCGCGGCGGCGAGCGCCCGGCGGCCGGGATGAAGTGGATCGCCTCCTTCCCTGGCAACATCGCCGCCGGCATCGAGCGGGCAAGTGCCGCCATCGTGCTCAACTCCCTCGACCGCGGCCGCCCGGTCGCGTTCGTCGAGGGCGCCGTGATCTCGGCCAAACGCACCGCCGCGAGTGCCGCGCTCGCCGCTGCGGAGCTCACCGCCGAGCGGCCCCCGGCCTCCGTGCTGCTGATCGGCTGCGGCGTGATCAACCTGGAGATCCTGCGTTTCCTGGCCGCCGCCCTGCCCGGGCTGCGCGAGGCAGCCCTGTACGACACCGACCCGGCCCGCGCCGAGGCGTTCGCGGACCGCTGCGCCGAGGCCGCGCCCGAAGTGAAGGCCCACCCGGTGACCGACCTGGCGGCGGCCCTCGGCGAGCACCGTCTGGTGTCGCTGGCCACCACCGCGGCCACTCCGCACATGGACCTAACTGCATGCGGCCCGGACACCACCGTGCTGCACGTCTCGCTGCGCGACCTGACGGCTGGGGCGATCCTCGGCGCGGCCAACGTGGTCGACGACACCGACCACGTCTGTCGCGAGCGCACCTCGCTCGACCTGGCCCAACAAGCCACCGGGAACCGGGACTTCGTCGCCGCCGAGATCGGCGCGCTGCTGCGCGGCACCGCGATCCTGCGCCGCGTCCCGGAACGGCCCGTCGTCTATTCCCCGTTCGGCCTGGGCGTGCTGGACATCGCGCTGGCCGAGTACGTGCGCGAAGAGGCCGAACAGCGCGGGCTCGGCGTACGCGTCGAGGACTTCCTGCCGGCTTGAACGTCACGCCGGCTGCCCGCCTGCGGTCGTCCCCCTTGGGCACCTTGCCCACCCTGCCCGACTCCACCCGTCCACTCGTATGCCTGAAGGAGTTCCCATGACCACCGAGCAGACCGAAGGCCCCCGCCAGCGCGTGGTGTTCAACGACGAGGAGCAGTACTCGCTGTGGCCCGTCGGGCGGGGGCTGCCCGCCGGCTGGCACGCCGAGGGCACCGAGGGATCCCGGGAGGAGTGCCTGGCCCGGATCGCAGAGGTGTGGACCGACATGCGCCCGCTGAGCCTGCGCCGCCGCATGGACGAGTCCTCCGCGGCCTGAGTCCGCCACCGCCCGACACCCAGGTCTGTGACAGGAGTTGCCGTGAACGCCGAACTGCTTCCGGAACGCTTCGCCGAGCAGGCGTTCCGTACGCCGCAAGCTGTTGCCGTCGTCGACGGCGCCCGGGCGGTGACGTACGAGGAGCTGGACCGTGCGTCCGCCCGCATGGCCCGCTGCCTTCGGAACCTGGGCGCAGGGCCCGAGACGCTCGTCGGGCTGAGCCTGCCCCGCGGGCTCGACCTGGTGGTCGCGCTGCTGGGCGTGTGGCGGGCCGGGGCGGGCTACGTCCCGCTCGACCCCGCCCAGCCCTCGGCGCGGCTGTCGGACCTGATCCGCGACTCCGGGGCGGGCCTGGTGCTGGCCGCACCGGAGCTGGACGCCGCCGTGCGCGAGGCCGGCGCCCGCCGCGTCGATCCCGATGAGCTTCCCGAGGGCGGCGACGATTCCGGGGACGTCGCCGCCGCGGGCCCCGACAACGTCGCGTACGCCATCTTCACCTCCGGCTCCACCGGCCGCCCCAAGGCCGTGGTCGTCACCCACGCGGGCATCGCCCGCCGGGTCGGCTGGACCGTGGAGCGGCACGGGCTCGGTCCCGGCGAGCGGGTGCTGCAGAAGACGACCGTCGGCTTCGACGCGGCCGGCTGGGAGATCTTCGCCCCGCTGGTCTGCGGGGGCACCGTGGTGCTGGCCCCGGCGGGTGCCGAGCGGGACCCGGCGGCGCTGCTGCGCGCGGTCGGCGACTTCGGGGTGACCGTGCTGCAGGTGGTGCCGTCCGTACTGCGGCTGCTGGTGGCGGAGGACGGCTGGGAGCGCTGCGGCGCGCTGCGGCTGCTGTTCTCGGCCGGCGAGCCCCTGCATGCCGAATTGGTCGCCCGGTTGCGGGAGAAGGCCAGCGAGGGCGTCGAGGTGTGGAACACTTACGGCCCGACCGAGTGCTCCATCGACGTCACCGCGCAGCAGGCCGACCCGTCGGTCACCACTGGCGCGGTGCCCATCGGCCGGCCGCTGCCCGGCACGAAGCTGCTCGTCCTCGACGCGAACGGCGCCCCGGTGCCGGTGGGCGTCCCCGGCGAGCTGTACGTCGGCGGCCCGCAGGTCGCCCGCGGCTACGCCGGCCGCCCCGACCTGACCGCCGAGCGGTTCGTGCCGGACCCGTACGCCACCGAGCCCGGCGGCCGCCTCTACCGCACCGGCGACCAGGTGCGCTGGCGTGCCGACCACACCCTGGAGTACCGGGGCCGCCTCGACGACCAGGTGAAGGTCAGCGGGGTGCGCATCGAGCCGGGCGAGATCGAGGCCGCGCTCGTAGCCCACCCGTCGGTCACCGGCGCGGTCGTCACCACGTATCCGGCCGAGGACGGCGGCAAGCGGCTGGCCGCGCATCTGACGGCGAGCGCCGCCGTGGACACCGCCGAGCTGCGCGTGTTCCTGGCCGGGCGGCTGCCCGACAGCCATGTTCCGTCCTTCTTCCACACGCTCGACGCCTTCCCGCAGCTGCCCAACGGCAAGGTGGACCGCGCCGTGCTGCGTGGCCCCGAGGAGATCGCCGCCGCCCGGCAGCCGGAGTATACCGCCCCGCGCGACGCCGCAGAAGAGATGGTGGCGGGCGTCTGGGCCGAACTGCTCGGTAGGGAGCGCGTCGGCGCATTCGACGACTTCTTCGCCCTGGGCGGCACATCCCTGCAGCTGACCCGGCTGGGGGCGCGACTGCGTGCCGCGTCCAGCGAGAAGGTCTCGCTGCGAGGCCTGTTCGGAGCCACGACGGTCGAGGCCCAGGCCAAGATGCTCACCGCGCCCCCGGCCGGGACGCAGGACGACCCGACGACCACCACCACGACCACGACCCGGACCGCCGCAACGGCCGACGCCCAGACCGATCAGCCCGGCACCACCGCCGACGCCCGGCTCGCCCCGGCCCACGACGAGCCCGAGGTCCTGCCGGTGTCGCGGTCCGGTGAACTTCCGCTGTCCTCCGGGCAGCGGCGTCTGTGGTTCCTGGACCGGATGCACCCCGGCAGCCCCGAGTGGGTGGCCCCGCTGTTCCTGCGGCTGCCCGCCGAGCTGGCACCGGAGGCGGTGGGGCGCGCCCTGGACGCGTTGGCCACCCGGCACGAGCCGCTGCGCACCCGGTACGTCGCCGATGGTGGCGAGCCCCGTCAGATCATCGGCGAACCGGGTGCAGCCCGGGTCGAGCTGCGCGTTGAGGACGCCGGGCGCGCCGAGGTGCCCGCGCTGTTCGGCGAGCAGTTCGCGCGCGGCTTCGACCTGGCCGAGGGGCCGTTGTGGCGGGCGCTGCTGGTGTGGCTGCCCGGCGAGGACCACTTGTTGCTGCTGACGCTGCACCACATCACCTGCGACGGCTGGTCGACGGTGGTCTTGGACCGCGAGCTGCGGGAGCTGTGCGCCGCGTATCAGGACGACCGCGAACCCGAACTGCCTGCTCTGACCCTGCAGTACGCCGACTACGGCGCCTGGCAGCACGCCCGGCTGACCGAGGAGGTCGTCGAGCGCGAGCTGGCCCATTGGCGGCCCGCCCTGGACGGCATCGCCCCGCTCGACCTGCCGGCAGACCGTCCCCGTCCCGCGGTCCGCGACCCGCGCGGCGCGATGGTCCGCTTTCGGGTCCCGGCCGAGACGGCCGCCGGCCTCGCCAAGTTGGGCCGTGCACACGGGGCGACCCCGTTCATGACGCTGCTGACGGCGTACGCCACGCTTCTGGCCCGCTACAGCGGCCAGTGGGACGTGCCCGTCGGCACCCCGGTGGCGGGCCGCACCCGGCCCGAGACCGAGAACATGGTCGGCTTCTTCCTCAACTCCCTGGTGGTGCGCTGCGCACTGTCCGCCGAACTGACCTTCACCGAGGCCCTGCGGCGGGTCCGGGACACCGCCCGCACGGCCTTCGTCCACCAGGAACTGCCCTTCGAGCGGCTCGTCGACGAGCTCCAGCCCGAACGCGACCTGTCCCGCACGCCGCTCTACCAAGCCGCCTTCGACCTGCACAGCGAGGGCGTGACCTCCGTCGTCACCGACGACTCGGACCTGGCGGCGTTCACCGAGGTCTGGCAGGTGGCGAAGACCGACCTGTCGCTGTTCATGCGGCAGACCCCCGAGGGCGCCCTGGACGGTGTCCTGGAGTACGCGACTTCGCTGTTCGAGCGGGCCACCGCCGAGCGGATGGCCGGCCACTTCCTCACTCTGCTCGACCGGGTCGCGCAGCACCCCGGGACGCCCCTCGGCGAGCTGGAGCTGCTCGGCGACGACGAGCGCCGTCTGCTGGTCACCGAGTGGAACGACACGGCGTACGAGCACGACGGGCGCACCGTCGTCGAGCGCTTCGAGGAGCAGGCCCGTGCCGCCCCCGAGCGCACCGCCCTGGCCTTCGGCGCCCGAACCGTCCCGTACGGGGAGCTGAACACCGCCGCCAACCGGCTCGCCCACCAACTGCGCACCCTGTGCGACGGCGCCGAGTCACGCGTCGCGGTCCTGCTCGACCGGGGCCCTGACCTGGTGACCGCGCTGCTCGCGGTGTGGAAGGCCGACAGCGCCTACGTTCCGGTCGACCCGTCGTACCCGGCGGAGCGCATCGCCGCGATGTGCGAGGCGGCCGGGGTACGGGTGGTGGTGACCTCCTCGGCGTACGAGCAGCGGTTCACCGCGCCCGGGCTGCGGGTGCTGCGGGTGGACGCCGACGCAGCCGAGATCGCCGTACGCCCTGCCGACGCGCCCGCACGCACCAGGGACCTGGACCGGCTGGCGTACACCGTCTTCACCTCGGGCTCGACCGGCACGCCCAAGGGCGTCGAGGTCACCCACCGGGGGCTGACCAACCATGTGGCGTGGGCCGCGCGGGAGCTGGCCGGACGGGACTACGGCGGCGCGGCGCTGTTCTCCTCGGTCGCCTTCGACCTGGTGGTGCCGAACCTGTGGGCGCCCCTGGTCACCGGCCAGCGGCTGGTCCTGCTGCCGCAGGACACGGACATGTCCGAGCTGGGCAAGCGCCTTGCGGAGGCCGCCCCGTTCAGCTTCCTGAAGCTGACGCCGGGGCATCTGGACATCCTCGCCCACCAGCTCTCCCCCGCCCAGGCGGGCGCCCTCACCCCGGTCATGGTGGTGGCGGGCGAGCCGTTCACCCGTGACACGCTCACGCGCTGGCGGGAGCTGGCCCCGGACACGACACTGATCAACGAGTACGGGCCGACCGAGGCGTCTGTCGGAACCTCGGTCCACCCCGTGCCGCCCGAGGGCGCCGGGCCGGTTCCGGACGTCCTGCCGATCGGGCGACCGCTGCCCAACATGACGATGTACGTGCTGGACGCGGCGATGCGGCCGGTCCCGGTCGGCGTGGCCGGGGAGCTGTACGTGGGCGGCACGGGTGTCGCCCGCGGCTACGCGGGCCGGCCCGAGCTGACCGCCGAGCGGTTCGTACCCGACCCGTACGCCGGCGAGCCCGGCGCCCGCCTCTACCGCACCGGGGACCTGGTCCGCCGGCTGCCCGACGGCGCCGTGTCCTTCCTGGGCCGGCTCGACGACCAGGTCAAGATCCGCGGCTATCGCGTCGAACTCGGCGAGATCAAGGCCGTGGTGGCGGCACACCCCGCGGTGCGCGAGGCGGTGGTCGTCGTCCACCGGCCGGAGGGCGGCGAGCCCGCGCTGGCCTGCTACGCGGTGCCCGCCGAGCCCGGCACCGAACTGCCCGACCTCGCCGCGCACTGCGCGTCGCGGCTGCCGGAGTACATGATCCCGGCGACCTTCACCGCGCTGGAGGCCGTCCCGGTCAACGCCAACGGCAAGGTCGACCGCAGGGCGCTGCCCGCACCCGGGCTGCCCGGCGGTGACGCGCACGTCCCGCCGCGCGGTCCGGTCGAGGAGGCCGTCGCGGAGATCTGGGCCGAGCTGCTCGGCGTCCAGGCCGGGGCGCACGACAACTTCTTCCACATCGGCGGCAATTCGATCCTCGCGATCCGCCTGATCTCCCGGATCCAGCAGGAGTACGGGATCGACTTTGCCGTCCGCACGGTCTTCGAGGGCCCGACGGTCGCCCAGCTCGCGGCCGTCGTCGAGGAGCGCGTCGCCGCAGAGGTGGCCGCGCTGTCCGACACCGAACTGCTGAACGCCGTCGGCACCCTTCCCACCGCCGACACCACATCGCGGACCAAGGAGCACCTGGCATGAGCACCGGGAACATGGACACGCCTGTCGTCTCGGGCACCGATGCCGACGCGCTCCGTGCTGAGCTGCTGCGCCGCCGCCTTGCCGGCGGCAGTGCCGCCGCACCGCGCCGTACGGGGATCCCGCGCGCCGACCGCAGCGCCCCGCTGCCGCTGTCGTACGGACAGCAGCAGATGTGGTTCCTCAGCCGGCTGGAGCCCGACAGCCCCGAGTACCTGGTGCCGCTGGTGCTGCGGCTGCGCGGCCCACTGGATGCCGACGCCCTGGATCTGGCCTGGCAGGGGGTGGTGGAGCGGCACGAGATCCTCCGCACCCGCTACGTCCTGCGGGACGACGAGCCGGTCCAGGTCGTCGACGCCCCCCGCCCGCTGCCGCTGGCGCGTTCTCGGGCCGTGGATGACAAGGCGGCGCACGCCCTGGTCGAGGCAGACCTGTCCCGCACCTTCGATCTGGGCCGCGACTGGCCGGTGCGCGGGCGGCTGATCCGGCTGTCCGCCGACGAGCACGTGCTCGCCATGGCCTTCCACCACATCGCCTGCGATGCGTGGTCCACCCAGGTCCTAGGCCAGGAGCTGAGCGAGCTGTACAACGGCACGGCCCCGGCCCCGCTCGCCGTGCAGTACGCCGACTACGCGGCCTGGCAGCGCGAGCAGCTCACCCAGGACGTGATGACACGGCACATCGAGTACTGGACGGACCAGCTGGCGGACCTCCCTCCGCTCGATCTGCCCGCGGACCGACCGCGTCCAGCGGTGCGGGATGGTGCGGGCGCCACGGTGCCGTTCGAGGTGCCGGAACCGCTCGCGGCCCGGCTGCGCGAGCTGGCGGCCGCCCAGGACAGCACGCTGTTCATGCTGTTCCTCGCCGCCTACCAGACCCTGCTGGCCCGCTACACGGGCCGCACCGACATCGCCGTCGGCACCGTGGTCTCCGGCCGCGGACGCTCGGAGCTGCAGCAGCTGATCGGCTACGGCATCAACACCCTGGTGATGCGCGGCGACCTGTCCGGCGACCCGGCGTTCACCGAGCTGCTGGCCCGCACCCGCGCCACGGTTCTGGACGCCTACGACCACCAGGAGCTGCCCTTCGCCCGGGTCGTCGAGGCGATCGGGCCGGAGCGCGACCTGTCGCGCACCCCGCTGTTCCAGGTCGCGTTCACCCTGCACGGCGACCGGGATGCCGCGTTCGTGCTGCCCGGCATCGAGGTGTCACCCTTCGAGGGCTCGGGACAGGTCGCCAAGTTCGACCTGGACCTACAGCTGCGCGAGGGCGCGGGCGGCTCGCTCGGCGGGCACCTGGAGTACGCGACGGCGCTGTTCGACCGTACGACGGTGGAGCGGTTCTGCAGCCATCTGCTGCGCCTGCTCGCCGGCATCGCCGCTGCCCCCGGAGCACAGCTGTCCGCGCTGGAGATCATCGGGGACGAGGAGCGGGCCGTGCTGATCCGCCCGGCCGAACAGCCGGGCACGGTGACCCGTCGTGTGCACGAGCTGTTCGAGGAACAGGCCACGCGCACCCCGGACCACGTCGCCGTCTCCTTCGGGGGCACCACTCTGACGTACGCCGAACTCAACGCCCGCGCCAACCGCATCGCCCATGCCCTGATCGCCAAGGGGGCCGGCCCGGAGACCCTGGTTGGGCTCAGCCTGGAGCGCGGCACCGAGCTGATCCCCGCCCTGCTCGGCATCCTGAAGTCCGGTGCCGCGTACCTGCCGCTGGACCCGGCGAACCCCGCGGACCGGATCGCCTACATCGTGGACGATGCGCAGGCACCCGTCGTCGTCACCACGCGCGCCCACGCCGGGCTGTTCGCGGGGGAGTTGCTGCTGCTCGACGGGGACGAGGACCTCATCGCGGCGCAGCCCGACACCGATCCGGCCGTCGCCGGCAGTCCGGAGAACCTGATCTACACGATCTACACCTCGGGTTCGACCGGCAGGCCCAAGGGAGTCGCGCTCACCCACGGCAACGTGGTCCGCCTCATGGACCGCGGCCACGAGCACTTCGCCTTCACCGAGACGGACGTGTGGACGCTGTTCCACAGCTACGCCTTCGACTTCTCCGTGTGGGAGATGTGGGGAGCGCTGCTGTACGGCGGGCACCTCGTCGTCGTCCCGGACTCGGTCGTGCGCTCGCCCGAGGAGTTTCTCGACCTCCTGGTGCGCGAACGGGTCACGTTCCTGAACCAGACGCCGACCGCATTCCGCGCCCTGATCGGCACCGACGCGGAGCTGGCCCTGCGCGCGGTGGTCTTCGGGGGCGAGAAGCTGGAGGTGTCCGATATGCGGCCGTGGGCCGAGCGGTTCGGTCTCGACCGGATCGCCCTGGTCAACATGTACGGGATCACCGAGACCACCGTCCACACCACCTACCACCGCGTGACCGGGCAGGACCTGGAGGCGCAGGCGGCCAGTCCGGTCGGCCGGCCGCTGGCGGACCTGAGCGTCCGTCTGCTGGACAGGGACGGCCGGCCCGTGCCGCTGGGCGTATCCGGTGAGATCTGCGTGGGTGGCGCCGGTGTGGCGCGCGGCTACCTCAACCGGCCGCGGCTGACCGCGGAGCGGTTCGTGCCCGACCCGTACGGGCCGCCCGGATCCCGCCTGTACCGAAGCGGTGACCTGGCCCGCCGGCTGGCGGACGGCAGCCTGGAGTTCCTGGGCCGCATCGACGACCAGGTCAAGGTCCGGGGCTTCCGCATCGAACCCGGTGAGATCGAGACCTCGCTGGCCGCCCACCCGGACGTGCGGGACGCGGTCGTGCTGGTGCGCGAGGACACTCCCGGCGACGAGCGGCTGGTCGCATATGTGACCGCGGCCGACGGGGCGGTGCCGACTCCGGGTGCCCTGCGCTCCCACCTGGCCGGCCGGCTGCCCGAGTACATGGTCCCGGCGGCGTTCGTCGTCCTGGACGCGCTGTCGTTGACCACCAACGGCAAGCTCGACAAGCGGGCCCTGCCCGCGCCCGGCCGGGAGGCCCTGGGACCGACGGGCTCCGTCGCCCCCCGCACGGTCACCGAGGAGCGCATCGCCGTCGTGTGGGCGGAGGTCCTGGGCCTGGAGCAGGTCGGCGTCGAAGACGGCTTCTTCGAGCTGGGCGGGCATTCCATCCGTGCCGTCGCCCTCGTAGGACGGCTGCGGGCCGCCGGCTACGACCTCGCGGTGCGCGACGTCTTCGAGCACCGCACCGTCGCCCGCATCGCCGAACTGGTCACCGGCCGCCCGGCGCCGACCGACACCGGCCGCACGGCGGAGCCCTTCTCGCTGATCACGGCTCAGGACGCGGCCCGGCTCCCGGAGGGCGTCGCCGACGCCTACCCGTTGTCGCAGGTGCAGCTCGGCATGGTCGTGGAAATGCTCACCGACGACGGCAGGCACCCGTACCACAACGCCACGTCGTTCCGGATCCGCGACGAACAGCCGTTCTCCGCCGAGGCGCTGCGCGAGGCCGCCGCCGCGGTCGCCGCCCGCCACGACGTCCTGCGCACCTCCTTCGATCTCACCGGCTACTCCGTACCGATGCAGCTGGTGCACGCGACCGCGGAGCTGCCCATCGGTGTACGTGACGTCTCCCATCTGTCCGAGGACCAGCTCCTGGCCGAGCTGCGGGAGTTCGTCCGGTGGGAACGCGCCGCCCTGTTCGATCTGACGACGCCACCGCTGTTGCGCCTGCACGCGCACGTGGCCGGTGACGGAAGCTGGTGGATCACCAACACCGAGTGCCACGCGATCCTGGACGGCTGGAGCCACCACTCGCTGCTGATGGAGATCCTGGAGGAGTACGGCCGTATCCGCGACGGCCGGGAGTCCTCCGGGTCCGGCGCTCCGGCCGTCCGGTTCGCCGACTTCATCGCCGCGGAACTGGACGCCCTGGACTCGGAGGAGTCCCGCGCCTACTGGCAGTCCGTCGTCGACCGCTACCCGCCGCTGGCCGTGCCCGCCGCGTGGCACGGCGACCCGGACGACGCCGGCGCCCCCCATCGCGTCCCCGTGCCCTTCCACGAGCTGGAGGACAGGCTGCGCGCACTGGCCGCCAAGGCGGGCTCCTCGCTCAAGAGCGTGCTGCACGCGGCTCACCTCAAGACGCTCAGCATGCTCACGGAGCAGGAGCGCTTCTTCACCGGTCTGGTCTGCAACGCACGGCCCGAGGTGCTCGGCGCCGACCGGGTCTACGGCATGCACCTGAACACGCTGCCGTTCGCGTACGACCGTTCCGCGGCCACTTGGCGCGAGCTGGTCACCGCCGTCTTCGCCCGCGAGGTCGAGCTGTGGCCGCACCGCGCCTACCCGATGCCGGCCATCCAGCGGGAACTCGCCGACGCCGAACGGCTGGTCGAGATGCGGTTCAGCTACCACGACTTCGACCAGGTCGACCACGACCAGGTCGACTACCTGGCGAGCATCGACGACAGCCCCACGGAGTTCCCGCTCGGCGTCTCGGCCCGCATCGGCCACCTCGTCCTCACCGCCTCCCCGCGTGCCCTGAGCCGCAGCGCCACGGACCGGCTCGCCCAGATGCTGCGCCAGGTCCTGGAGGCGATGGCCGCGGATCCCGAGGGCGACGCCCAGGTCACCTTCCTGCCCGAGGGTGAGCTGGAGCGGCAGCTGGTGACCTGGAACGACACTGCGCACGAGGCCGAGACCGCCTCCGTGCTCCAGCTGTTCGAGGCGCAGGCCGCCCGCGT
>NZ_JBIBUO010000033.1:0-34972 GCF_043079545.1 Streptomyces sp. NPDC015171 | reverse complement strand
AAGGTGAAGCCGCGTCAGGTGACCACGCTGGCGTTGAGTTTCGATCACCGGCTGGTCGACGGCGAGCTGGGTTCCAAGGTCCTCGCCGATGTCGCGGCGATCCTGGAACAGCCCAAGCGCCTCATCACCTGGGCCTGAAGCAGGCCCTCGCCGGAATCCGGCACGGGCACCCCGCCCGGAACCGGACGGCCGGACATCCGCCGCGGGCCACCGGCACGCAGCCGCGCGCACTCATGAGCCGGGTGAACCAGGACCGGCGGCCCCTCGCACCACCGCTCGGGAGGAACGACATGACAGAGACGACCACCGCCCCGGAACGCGTACGCCGTACCGTCGACGACTATCTGGGACCGGGCGAGAAGCGGTTCTTCGGAGCCGGCTACAAGCGCGCCGAGCAGACCCTCCGGGACATCGTGCTGGAGGTGGGCCCGGACGGCGACGGAACCGTGCGGGCCAGGGCCGCCGTGCGCTACCCGGAGGACTGGTCCAAGAAGGGCCGCCGCAACCAGGCGCCCCACCTCAGCAGCATCGACGTGCTGCTGCTCGCCGGTGAGGCCGCGGAGCTGTACCTGACCCACGCGCTGGGCCTCGACGTCGGCCGCCGCAGCGAGATGCGGCTGCGCCGGGTCCGGATGAAGGCGGGCACCAGCCCGGTCGAGGAAGCGCTCGACGGATTCGACGTCCGGGCCACCGTCACCGCGCTGCCCGCCGAACCGGACACCGGTGCGCGGGTCTCCGTGGCCGACTGCCAGGTGGGGGCGCTGCGGGTGCGGTGCGAGATCGAGCACCCGGCCGGAACCGTGCGCCCGGGCACGGCCGCCTACCCGGGCCCGGACGAGCTGCTGGGCCCCGCCGGACTCCGGCCGTTCCGGGACGCCCACAAGTGCAAGACCCAGCTCATCGAGGATCTGCGGGTGGACCTCGCGGAGCAGCGCGCGCAGGCCACGGTCAGCTCCCGCACCGCGGCGCCGGACGGGCCGCCGGTGCGCGGACTGGAGAGCTACAGCCACCGGGCCACCTCGCTGGTCGACGTCTTCGTCGCCGCCATCCAGCTCGGGCAGATCCTGCTCTACGAACTCGACGGCGTACCGCGGTCCGAGAGCAACACGCTCTGGATGCGCCAGACCGTGCTCGACGTCGCCGACACCCGGCGCCCGGTCACGTCCCCCGCCCCGCTCTCCGTCCGGCTGGCCGACTCCCAGCTGCTGACCACACGGGAGGGCGACACCTGGCGATCCGTCCAGATCGTCGGGGAGCTCCAGCACATGTCCGTCAGCTGCTCGGCCGCGCACCGGCTGCCGTAGCGCCCGTCACGGGAAGGAACACCACGATGAACGGCGACCACCGTTCGCACACCAGCCGAGGCCGGTCATGAGCCGCGCCGCGGTCCTCACCGGCATCGGAGCCATGGTCCCGGACCGGATGGTGGACAACGACGAGATCTCCACCCTGGTCGACACCAACGACCAGTGGATACGCACCAGGACGGGCATAGGGCGCCGCCACTGGGCCGCCCCCGGCGTCAGCACCGGCGACCTCGCGGTCGAGGCGGGCCGGCGGGCCCTGGAGTCGGCGGGCGCCGACTCGGTCGACCTGGTGATCATGGCGACCAGCACCCCGGACCAGCCGATGCCCGCCACCGCCCCGCGCGTCGCCACCGATCTGGGCCTCGCCGGCACCCCCGGCTACGACCTCTCCGCGGCCTGCGCCGGGTTCATCTACGGCCTGCACGCGGCGGCCGGGGCGATCGCGTCCGGCACCTGCGAGCGGGTCCTGGTGATCGGCGCCGACATCTGGTCCACCCGGCTCGACCCGCAGGACCGGGCGACCGCCATCATCTTCGGCGACGGCGCGGGGGCCGCCGTCCTGCGGGCGGGAGACCCGGGCGAGCCCGGCGCGCTGGCCGGGTTCGACCTCGGCAGCGACGGCGCGAACAAGGACCTGGCCGTGCTGCCCGCCGGCGGATCGCGGCAGCGCTCCCGCCGGGAGCCGCTGCGCGAGGCGGACAACTACCTCGCCATGCGCGGCAAGGAGATCTTCACCCACGCCGTGGACCGGATGTCCGGCTCCTCCGCCGCGCTGCTCCGCCGGATCGGCTGGGACACCGGCGACCTCGACTGGTTCGTCGGCCACCAGGCCAACGCGCGCATCCTGAACACCGTGGCCGACGTGATGCACGTGGACCGCGCCCGGGTGCTGCTCCATCTGGACCGGGTCGGGAACACCTCCGCCGCCTCCATCCCGCTCGCGCTCACCGACGCCGCGGCCGGCGGCCGGCTGCGGCCGGGGCAGCGGGTCCTGCTGACCTCCTTCGGCGGCGGCCTGAGCTGGGGCTCCACGGCCCTGACCTGGCCCGACCTCAAGGCACTCGCCCCCGCCCCGGACTGCTGACCCGACACCTCCGAGACCTTCGAAAGGCCCCCATGGACGCCATAGCCCGGCACATCGTGAACATCCTCGTGGAGAAGTTCGCCATGGACGACGACATCACCCCGGCCACCGACTTCTCCAGGCTCGAACTGGACTCGCTGGTCATGCTGGAGCTCTCCGTGATCATCGAGCGGGAGTACGGCCCGCGCATCCCCGAGGACGAGCTCCTGGAGGCGGGCAGCGTGAACGGCATCGTCGCGCTGATCAGCGCCGGCGCCCCGGCCGCGTGACCTCGCCGCCGCATCCCCTCCCCACCCACCCGTCCCGTCGGCACGACGTCACCGGCCGACGTGCCCCGCAGGAGAGACCATGACGCTGAAGAACCGTTCCGGACAGCCCGTAGCCCAGGAGGAGATCGACGCGCTGCGCACCGCCGTACGCGGTGACGTCCTCGGACAGCGCGACGAGGGCTATGCCCAGGCCCGGCTGGTGTGGAACGGCTATTTCAACCGCACCCCGGGGCTGATCGTGCGCTGCGCGGGCGCGGCCGACGTGGTCGAGGCCGTGCGCTTCGCCACCCGGCACGACGTACTGCTGGCCGTGCGCAGCGGCGGCCACAGCTACCCCGGGCACTCGACCATCGACGACGGACTGGTCGTCGACCTGACCCGGATGAAGGGCATCCGGGTCGACCTGCAGCGGGGCGTCGCCATCGCCGAACCCGGTCTGCTGCTGGCCGACCTGGACGACGAGACCTACCGGTTCGGGCTCTCGGTGACCGGCGGCCAGATCTCGCACACCGGCATCGCCGGGCTCACCCTCGGCGGCGGCATCGGCTGGCTGTGCCGGTCGCAGGGCCTGACCGTCGACAACCTGGTGGCCGCCGACGTGGTCCTCGCCAACGGCGAGGTGCGCCGGGCCAGCGCCGACGACGACGCCGACCTCTACTGGGCGATCCGGGGCGGCGGCGGCAACTTCGGTGTCGTGACGTCGTTCGAGTACCGGCTGCACCCCCAGGGCGCCTGCCGCACCGGTGTCGTCGTCTACCGCGGCGCCGACCACCGCGCCGTCGCCGAGGGCGTGTCCGCGTTCGCCCGGACCGCTCCCGACCGGCTGGGCCTCGCGCTGGGCTTCCTCGACCTGGAGGACGGCGAGACGGGCATCGCCCTGCGCTACGTCGACACCGCGCCCGCCGAGGACACGGACGCGCTGATCGACGCCCTCGCCGGGTTCGGCCCCGAGCCGGTCATGCGGACCACCGAGACCATGGACTACCCGAAGGTCCAGCAGCTCGGCGACGCGGACATGGTGCACCACCGCCGCTACTACACCCGCTCCTTCATGATCCCCACCGTCACCGGCGAGGCGCTCGCCACGCTGATCGAGGGCTTCCGGGAGCGCAGGTCGCCGCTGACCCAGGCGGGCATGATGCTGCTCGGCGGGCAGGTGGCGCGGGTCGCGCCGGAGGCGACGGCGTTCCCGCACCGCGAGGAGGGCTTCCTGGTGACCCTGCTGGGCGGCTGGACCGACGAGAAGGACGACGACGCCAACACCGCCTGGTGCCGCGCGGTGTACGACCGGATGCAGCGGTTCACCTCGGGCGGCGTGTACGTCAACGAGCTGCTCGACGAGGGCGACCGGCGGATCCTGTCGGCCTACGGCAGCGGCCACTACGAGCGGCTGTCCCAGCTGAAGGCGAAGTACGACCCGAACAACGTGTTCCGGGTGAACCAGAACATCAAGCCGGCCCGGCCCGCGCAGTCCTGAACCGGCGAGACCCAGAGAAGGCAGCCATGACCACGACGACGCCGACCGCCCGCGCGGTGGTCGACTCCTTCTTCGCCCGCTTCGGCGGCGCGGACATCGCCGGAGCCCTCGAACTCTTCGCCGAGCGCGTCGACTTCAGGGTCGGCGGGGCGGCCAACGTGCCCTGGGCCGGCCGCCGCGGCACCCGGCAGGAGATCGCGGACTTCTTCGCCGTGCTCGGCGGGCAGCTGACGGCGGCGGAGGAGTTCACCCTCCACACCACGGTCGCCGAGGGGCCGCACGTGGTGGTCCTCGGCCGCAGCCGCTTCGGGGTGCGGGCCACGGGCAGGACGTTCACCAACGACTTCGCCCTGCACATCACCGTGACCGACGGCCTGATCACCGCGTACCACATGTACGAGGACTCCCACGCGATCAGCGCGGCCTTCCCGCCGGTGCCCGCGGCGGCGGACCCCGGGGCCGCCCCCGGCGGGAGCGCACAGGGGATCTGACGCTTTCCGGCCGCCGGTTGTACGGTCTTCCCCGAGTTGATGTTCGTACCGGCGCCTGATCACAGGCGTGCGGGCAGTACGGGGGAGGCGGTCGTGGTGACCGGAACCGGTGTGGAAGCGACGGACGCGGCGGACCTGGGCACGCACCGGCTGCCCCGGGTGCGCGGGTTCGCCCGGTGGCCGGCGCAGGGCTCGCCGAAGCGGGAGGGCAAGGCGCTCCGGGAGAGCGTGCCGCGCTCCGCCCACCGCACCCTCGACCCGGACACCGCCCGCCCCGACGCGGTGAGCGCGGTGACCGAGTCCAACGCCGGCCGCATCGCCGAACTGACCCCGCTGCGGGTGGGCAGGATGGCGGCCGGCCCGTTCGCCTTCCTGCGCGGCTCGGCCGGGCTCATGGCGCACGACCTCGCGCGCACCCCCATGACCAGGATCGGCACCCAGATATGCGGGGACGCCCACGCGGCCAACTTCGGCCTGTACGGCGACGCCCGCGGCGGCCTGGTCATCGACCTCAACGACTTCGACGAGACCGTCGAGGGCCCCTGGGAGTGGGACCTGAAGCGGCTCGCCGCCTCGCTGGTGCTGGCGGGGCGCGAGGTGGGCGCCGACGAGGACACCTGCCGCTCGGCGGCGCACGACACGGTCGGCGCCTACCGCCGCACCATGCGGCTGCTCGCCAAGCTGCCCGTGCTCGACGCCTGGAACGCCATCGCGGACGAGGAGCTGGTCTCCCACACCGACGCCCATGATCTGCTCGGCACGCTGGAGCGGGTCTCGGCGAAGGCCCGGTCCAACACCAGCGGCCGGTTCGCCGCGAAGTCGACCGAGGAGGTGGCGGAGGGCGGGCGCCGGTTCGTGCCCGCACCGCCGGTGCTGCGCGGTGTCCCGGACGCCGAGGCCGCGGCGGTCGCCGCCGCCCTGGAGCCGTACGTGGAGACGCTCGGCGAGGACCGCCGCCCGCTGCTCGCCCGGCACGCCGTGCACGACGTGGCGTTCCGGGTGGTCGGCACCGGCAGCGTCGGCACCCGTTCGTACGTCGTCCTGCTCCTCGACCACCGGGGTGAGCCCTTGGTCCTCCAGGTGAAGGAGGCCCGCCCCTCGGCGCTCCTCCCGCACCTGGCCACGGCCGGCTTCGCGACCCCGCCGGCCGCGCACGAGGGGCGCCGGGTGGTCCTCGGACAGCGCCGGATGCAGGTCGTCAGCGACATCCTGCTCGGCTGGACCACCGTGGAAGGGCGCCCGTACCAGGTGCGCCAGTTCCGCAACCGCAAGGGCAGCGTCGACCCGGCCGCCCTCGCCCCGGACCAGCTCGACGACTACGGCCGGATGACCGGCGCCCTGCTGGCCCGCGCCCACTCGCACGGCGCCGACCCCCGGCTGATCGCCGGATACTGCGGCAAGAACGAGGAGCTGGACGAGGCGATCGCCGACTTCGCCGTCGCCTACGCCGACCGCACCGAGGCGGACCACGCGGACCTGCTCACGGGCATACGGACGGGCCGCATAGCAGCAGAGACAGAAGCCTGACCCCCACCCGCGCCCCGTCAGGGGCGCGGGGAACCGCGCGAGCAACCCCCACGCCCCCGCACCCGGCACGCTCCCGGTAGTCCCGCGGCGAGACGCCGCAACCGCCCCCCGGCCGTCTGCCGCGCCCCGTCAGGGGCGCGGGGAACTGCGCGAGCACCCCCCACGGCCCCGCACCGGGCGACGGCGCGGCGGACCCCCTTCAGGGGCGCGGGGAACTGCGCGAGCAACCCCCACGGCCCCGCACCCGGCGGCGGCGCGGCGGACCCCCTTCAGGGGCGCGGGGAACTGCGCGAGCACCCCCCATGTCCCCGCACCCGGCGACGGCGCGGCGGACCCCGTCAGGGGCGCGGGGAACTGCGCGAGCAACCCCCATGCCCCCGCACCGGGCGGCGGCGCGGCGGACCCCCTTCAGGGGCGCGGGGAACTGCGCGAGCACCCCCCATGCCCCCGCACCGGGCGGCGGCGCGGCGGACCCCCTTCAGGGGCGCGGGGAACTGCGCGAACGCCCCCACGCACCCGCACCCGGCACGCCCCCCCCGCCCCGCGGACAAAGGCGCCGCACCCCCGAGCCAAGCCGAGCGCAGCGGCTACGCTGGGCGGGTGACGACCCCCGAAGCCGACCAGCCCCAGCCGCCGCGCCCCGAGGAACCGCTGGAGCGGGCCGTACGGGCCGCCGAGCAGGCGTTGATCGAGTACGAGATCGCCGTGGAGACCTTCCGCGTCGAGGTCGAGAACTTCTCCCGCCTGCACGAGCAGCGGCTCGGCCCGCTCTATGCCCGGATCGAGGAGCTGGACGCGGAGATCGCCGAGGCGAAGGCGGCCCGCACCGGCGACCCCGAGGACATCCGCCGTGCCGCCGAGGCCCGCGAGCGCGTGCTGCCGATCCCGGGCGTGGAGGACCTGCTGCACGGCTGGATGGACGGCGGCGGCCTGTTCCCGGAGGCCACCGCCATGCTCACCGACCAGGCGGTGCGGCCCCCGCAGCGGGTGCGGCCCAGCGAGGAGGCCCGCAGGCTCTACCGCGACCTCGCCCGCAAGGCGCACCCCGACCTGGCCCAGGAGGAAGAGGAGCGCAAGCGGCGCGAGGAGTTCCTCAGCCGGGTCAACGCCGCCTACGCGCGGGGCGACGAGACCCTGCTCGGCGAGCTGGCCGCGGAATGGGCGGCCGGCCCGGTGCCGCCGGAGCGCCGCCCGAGCCCCGCCGAGGAGCTGTACGCCCGCCTGGAGTGGCTCGCCCAGCGCAAGGAACTGATCGCCCTGGTCGCCGCCGAGCTGGAGGGGGGCGCGATCGCCGGCCTGCTCCGCCTCGCCCCGGACGACCCCGACAGCCTGCTGGAGGAGATCGCCGGCCGGCTGCGCTCCGACATCGCCCAGCGGGAGGCGGAACTGGCCACCGTGCTGGGGCAGGACTGAGCCGTCCGCCGGGTCGGGTAGCGTCGGAGCCATGAATTTCGGAGCTGGTGTGCCCACGGTCCAGATCACGGACCTCAAGGACGGCGACTTCCTGCTGGACGTCCGCGAGGACGACGAGTGGCAGGCGGGCCACGCCGAGGGAGCCCTGCACATTCCCATCAGCGAGTTCGTGGCCCGCTACGGCGAGCTGACCGAGGCCGCCCCGCAGGACGGCCGCGTCCACGTCATCTGCCGCTCGGGCGGCCGCTCGGCGCAGGTCACCATGTACCTGGTCCAGCAGGGCATCGACGCCGTGAACGTCGACGGCGGCATGCAGTTCTGGCAGACGGACGGCCGCCCGGTCATCACCGACGACGGCCGGCCCGGCATCGTCCTGTAGTCAGCCGAGGGGATGGGCGGCCAGCAGGTCGCCGAGCCGTTCCTCGTACGCCGCCGCCGGGCCGAGCGCCAGTTCCAGGTGCTTGGCCCAGGCGTGGTAGCGGTGCAGCGCGTAGTCGGTGTCCGCGCCGAACCCGCCGTGCAGATGCTGTGCCGTCTGCACCACCCGCCGTACCCCCTCCGCCGCCCAGATCTTCGCCACGGCGAGGTCCCCGGCGACGGGCAGCGCCCCCGGTGCCCCGGAGGCGATCCGCCAGGCGGCCTGCCACAGGGTGGCCTCCATGGCGCGCAGATCGATGTACCGGTCGGCGGCCTGCACGGCCACCGCCTGGAACGTCGCGATCGGATGCCCGAACTGCTCCCGCTTGCCGGTGTACTCGCCGGTCATCCGCAGCACCCGCTCGCCCAGCCCGAGCGCCAGCGCGCAGGTCCCGGTCACCAGCAGCGCGTGCAGCCACTCCCAGGCGCCGTCCGCCTCGATCACGTCCTGCGGACCGACCCGTACGGACCGCAGCCGCAGCTCGGCCAGCCGCTCGCCGCTGGTGGACACCTGCTCGGCCGGCTCCAGCCCGTCCGCCGCGCGCGGCACCAGCGCCAGCACGGTCCGGCCGGCGCCCGCGCCCGCGGCCTCGACCTGTGCCGGTACGACGACCAGGTCGGCGTCGTACGCCCACGGCACCGCCGTCTGCACCCCGTCCAGCAGCCACGCCTGTCCGTCCCGCCGGGCGCCGACGGCCAGTTCGGCCGGATCGTGGCCGGTACGGCCGTGTGCCGCGACGGTCAGCACCAGCTCGCCCCGCCCCGCCCGGCCCAGCAGCCGGTCCGCCCGCTCCGGGCCGCCGTAGACCTGTACGGCCGCGATCGCCGCGCTGTGCTCCAGCAGCGGCACCCGGGCGAGCACCCGGCCGGCCTCGCGCAGCACCAGGCAGAGCGCGATCGCGTCGAGGCCCGCCCCGCCGTGCTCCTCGGCCGGCAGCAGGCTCAGCAGGCCGGTGTCGGCGAGCCGGGACCACAGCGCCCGGTCGAAGCCCTCGGCGACGGCGCCGGTGGTGAGCGCCGGACTGGGCACCGCGTCCGGCGCGACCCCGGCGAACACCCCCCGCGCCGCCTCGGCCGCCGCCTGCTGCTCCTCGGTGAAGGTGAAGTCCACGGCCTGTCCTCCTGGCGGATCCCGACGTCATGTCTGACGGTCCGTCAAGATAGAACAGGTTCTAGAAGAAGGGAACGGTGCGGAGCCGGGCAGTCACCCAGGGCCGGTCACGTGGCGAGGACCACCGAGGCCGGCCCCCACCCGGGGCTGCGCCCGGTGCCCCGGGCTGAGTACCGTTCCGTGCGGGCGCCCCGACGTGGCGCTCGTGCGGCATGCGGCGCCTGTGACGGACAGCGCGCCGCCGAGCCGCCCCGCATGAGCCGAGACGGGGGACGGAACGGAATGGACGCGTACGACGAGGACCCGCGGGGCCCGCAGGCCCCCGACGGGTCGGCCGGGACGCGTCTCCCGGAAGACCCCCCGCAACCCCCGCCCCCGCCCCCGCCAGCGCCGTCCGCCGCCGGGGACCGGCCGCGCACCGGCGTCGCCGCGCTCTCCCCCCGCTACCAGATCGGCGCCGCGCTGGCGCTCGCCGCCGTCGCCGTGGCCGCCTGTGTGCATCTGCTGATGGTGTTCCTCAGCCTCGCGCCCGCGAACACGGTGACCAAGCAGCACGGCAAGGCGATAGAGGAGTGGGTGTACCCGGAGTTCGAGCAGAACTGGAAGCTGTTCGCCCCGAACCCGCTGCAGCAGAACATCGCCGTACAGGTCCGCGCCGAGGTGCGGGTGAAGGACGGCGGCCTGCGCACCACCGGGTGGACCGACCTGTCCGCCCAGGACGGCGCCGCGATCGACGGCAACCCGGTGCCCAGCCACGCCCAGCAGAACGAGCTGCGCCGGGCCTGGGACTTCTTCGCCGCCACGCACGGCACCGACAACCGGCCCGTGGGCATGCGCGGCTCCCTCTCCGAGCAGTACCTGCGCCGGATCGTGGTGATGCGCCTGTACCGGGACGACGCGACGGGCCCGGGGGGCGTGATCCAGCGCGTGCAGGTGCGGTCCATGACCACCAATGTGCAGCCGCCGTCCTGGAGCCGTGAGCGGGTCTCCGACAAGCCCGTCTACCGCCTGATGCCCTGGTGGACCCCGACGGCCGACGAAGCCGCGGGAGGCGTGCGATGAACGGTCTCTCCCCGAAGCTCTCGCGCGGTGTCGCCCGGGTCACCGAGGCCGCCCTCGGGCCGTACCAGAGCGCCGTGATCCGGATCGGCTTCGCCGGCACCTGGCTGCTGTTCCTGCTGCGCGAGTTCCCGCACCGCCAGGAGCTGTACGGCCCCTCCGGACCATGGGGCTGGAACCTCGCCAAGCAGCTGACCGACGACAACCACGCCTTCACGGCGCTGCTGTGGTCCGACGGGCGGCTCTGGTTCGAGTGCTGCTACGCGCTGGCCGTCCTCGCCGGCGTGGCCCTGCTGCTCGGCTGGCGCACCCGGACGGCGTCCCTGCTGTTCATGCTGGGCGTGCTGTCGCTGCAGAACCGCAGCGTCTTCGTCGGCGACGGCGGCGACAACGTCCTGCACCTGATGTCCTTCTACCTGGTCTTCACGCGCTGCGGACAGGTGTGGTCCCTCGACGCCCGCCGCGCGGCCCGTGACACGGCGGCCAGCGCGCGCGGGGAGCGGGTGCCCGCCGACCGGGTGGGACCGGTGCTGTGGGCGGTGTCCGGCCTGGCCCTCGGCACGGCGACGCTGACCGGGCGGTTCGACAACGGCTGGCTGATCCCGGCGCTGCTGTGGACGGCCTGGGCCGCCCTCGGCCTGTGGTGGGCCGTGGGCCGGCGCCCGGCCTGGCAGGAACCCCGGACGCTGCTGGACGTCATCGCGAACATCCTGCACAACGGCGCCCTGGTCGTGATCATGGCCGAGGCGTGCCTGATCTACGCCACGGCCGGCTGGTACAAGATCCAGGGCTCGCGCTGGCAGGACGGCACCGCCGTCTACTACCCGCTCCACCTGGACTACTTCTCGCCCTGGCCGGCACTCGCCGACCTGATGTCCGCCAGCGGCACGATCATGATGGTCGCGGCCTACGCGACGGTCATGCTGCAGGTCGCCTTCCCGTTCACCCTGTTCAACCGGCGGGTCAAGAACGTCCTGCTGGTCCTGATGATCACCGAGCACGCGGTGATCGCGGTCGTCCTCGGCCTGCCGTTCTTCTCGCTGGCCATGATCGCGGCGGACTCGGTCTTCCTGCCGACGTCGTTCCTGCGCCGGCTGGGCGGCCTTGCGGCACGCGCGCGCGGGCGGCTCGTCCGGAGCGCCGGCCGTACGGTCCCCGGCCCGCGCTCCCCGCAGGACAGCGAGGACAGCGAGGACAGCGAGGGCGGTGAGGGCGGTGAGGGCAGCCCGGCGGACCGCGTAGGGTTCACCGCATGAGCGACCCGCTGAGCCGCTGGCGGGCACACGCCGACACCGCCGTACTGCTCGACGGCTTCCACGCCCTGAAGCACGCGGTGCGGTTCGGGGCCGAGGTGCCGGTCGCGGTCACCACCGACCGGGGGGCCGCGCTGGCCCTCGCCCGGGAGCTGGCGGGGGACGTCCTGGACACCCTGGACGCCCTGCTCACCGAGGTGTCCGAGCAGACGTACGCCTCCCTCGTCCCGCGCCCCCATCCGACCGGCGTGGCCGCCCTCGCGGTACGGCCGTCCCGCGAGGCCCAGCTGCGCGCGCTCGCCCGCACGCCCCGCACCGCCCCCGTCGTGGTCCTGGACAACCCGCGCAACCTGGGCAACGCCGGAGCGGTGATCCGGCTGGCCGCGGGCTTCGGGGCGACCGGCGTGATCACCACGGGCACGCTCGACCCCTGGCACCCCACGGTGGTGCGCGGCGGCGCGGGTCTGCACTTCGCGACCGCCGTGGAACGCCTCGGCGTCGACGAACTGCCCGCCGGCCCGCTGTTCGCCCTCGACCCGGAGGGCGAGGACATCCGCGGCACCGAGCTGCCCGACGACGCGGTGCTGGCCTTCGGCTCGGAGCGCACGGGCCTCTCCCCGGACCTGCGTGCCCGCGCAGACCACCTGCTGCGCCTGCCCATGCGTCCGCAGGTCTCCAGCTACAACCTGGCCACCAGCGTGGCGATGACGCTGTACCACTGGAGCGCGACCGGCCCGCACGGGACTGCTGTGCGGGATCACCCGGCAGATGCCGCGTCAGGTCCGGGTTCCTGACGTCCGCCGCCGTTCCCGCCCGGCCGTGCCCGTTTCCGACCTCCGCGGCGGACACACCCCCGTGCGGTGCGGCGGCTGGTTCCGCTCACGGGGCCGCCGGGACGTGGATCACGACCTTTCCCCGCTGATGCTCCCCGCGCAGGGTCTCGTACGCCTCGCGTGTGTCGGCCAGCTCGACGACATGGTCCACGACGGGGATCAGCCGGCCGTTCTCGATGAGCCGGGCGATCGAACCCAGCTCGTCGTGGCTCGGCTCGACGATGAAGAACGTGCCGCGGGCGCCGTGCTCGGCGGCCCGCTCCGGATCCGGCGGTGACACGATGCTGACGAGGACGCCGCCCGGCCGCAGGACGGCCCACGACCGCTCCTGCGTCCGGCCCCCCACCAGGTCGAGGACGACGTCGACGTCCCCGGCCTGGTCCTCGAAGCGGGCGCCGGCGTAGTCCAGGACCCGCTCCGCGCCGAGGCTCGTCACGAAGTCCCGGTCACGGGCCGCCGCCGTCGCCGTGACCCTCGCGCCCAGAGCGGCCGCGATCTGCACCGCGAACGATCCCACCCCGCCGGCCGCACCGTGGATCAGCACGTGCTGCCCCGCCTTCACCGAGGCATGGTCCACCAGTGCCTGCCAGGCGGTGAGCGCCGCCAGGGGCACGGCCGCCGCCCGGTCGTGGTCGAGGCCGGCGGGTTTGGCGGCCAGCGCGTCGGCGGGCACGCTGACGTACTCGGCGGCGGCGCCGTCCCGGGTGAACGGGATGAGCCCGTAGACCTCGTCCCCGACGGCCACCGACGTGACTCCGGGGCCGACCGCGGCCGCGATCCCGGACACCTCGTGCGAGGGGATGATCGGTGTGCGATCCGCCCCCGTCCCGTCGAAGCTGTCGGTCCAGGTGGCGTCCCAGGTGAGTTCGTCGGCGGTGATGGAGGCGGCCCGCACGGCGACGAGCACCTCGTCCGGTGCCGCTCGCGGCCGAGGCGCCGTCTCGTACGTCAGCCGCTCGGGGCCGCCACGGCTGTGCGCGCGCACCGCGTGCATGGTGTCCATATCAAGCTCGCTCCGGCAGTCGGAGAACCCGCGACCGCGGGCCCGGACACCTCCAGGATCGGTCGCGGGGCGTCCGGCTGCGACCCGTCGGACCGACCGAACCGGTCCCGGTTCGTCGAGACGGACCGAACCGGTTCGTCGAGACGGACCGAACCGGTTCGTCGGGACCGTTCGCCGGCCGGCGGTGGTCCGGCCGGCGGCCGTACGGAGTCGCTCGCCGGGGCAAGTGCCGTGTCCGGCAAGGCGGTCGGCTACGCCTGGCGGCGCACCTCCACCACGCGGAAGCGGTTGGCCACGAACGCCCCGTCGGTGAGGGCCGCGTTCGCCGCCGGGTTGCCGCCCGAGCCGTGGAAGTCGGAGAAGGCCGCCGTCTGGTTGACGTAGACCCCGCCGGTCAGGTTGAGGGAGAGCTGGGCCGACTCCTCCAGGCAGACCTCCTCGACGGCCCGCTCGGTCTCCGCGTCCGTGGTGTACGCGCCGACCGTCATCGCGCCCTTGTCCCGGACCGTGCGGCGCAGCAGCTCCACCGCGTCCGTGACCGAGTCGACCGCGACCGCGAAGGAGACCGGGCCGAAGCACTCGCTCATGTAGGCCGCCTCGTCGTCCGGCTTGGCGCCGTCCAGCTTGACGACGACGGGGGTGCGGACCACCGCGCCCGGGAACTCGGGGTTGCTGATCTCGCGGGAGGCGAGGGCGACCTCGCCGAGACCGGCGGCGGCCTCCAGGCGGGCCTTGACGTCCGGGTTGACGATCGCGCCCAGCAGGGCGTTCGCGCGCGCGTCGTCGCCGAGCAGGCCGTCGACCGCGCGGGCGAGGTCGGCGGTGACCTCGTCGAAGGTCTTGGCGCCCTGGTCGGTGGCGATGCCCTCGCGGGGGATGAGCAGGTTCTGCGGGGTGGTGCACATCTGGCCGCTGTACAGGGACAGCGAGAACGCCAGGTTGGACAGCATGCCCTGGTAGTCGTCCGTGGAGTGCACGATCACGGTGTTGACGCCGGCCTTCTCCGTGTAGACCTGCGCCTGGCCCGCGTTGGCCTCCAGCCAGTCACCGAAGGACGTCGACCCGGTGTAGTCGATGATCCTGATCTCGGGGCGGGTGGCGAGGGTCTTGGCGATGCCCTCGCCGGGCCGCTCGGCGGCCAGGGCCACCAGGTTCGGGTCGAAGCCGCTCGCGGCCAGCACGTCCCGGGCGGCCTGCACGGTCAGCGCGAGCGGCAGCACCGCGCGCGGGTGCGGCTTGACCAGCACCGCGTTGCCGGTGGCCAGGGAGGCGAACAGGCCCGGGTAGCCGTTCCAGGTCGGGAAGGTGTTGCAGCCGATGACCAGGCCGATGCCGCGCGGGACCGGGGTGAACCGCTTGGTGAGGGCCAGCGGGTCGCGCTTGCCCTGCGGCTTGCTCCACTCCGCCGTGCCGGGCGTGCGGACCTGCTCCGCGTACGCGTACGCCACCGCCTCCAGGCCGCGGTCCTGGGCGTGCGGGCCGCCGGCCTGGAAGGCCATCATGAACGCCTGTCCGCTGGTGTGCATGACCGCGTGCGCGAACTCGTGGGTCCGGTCGCTGATCCGCTTGAGGATCTCGAGACAGACCACGGCGCGGACCTCCGGGCCCGCGTCCCGCCAGGCCCGCTGCCCGGCGCGCATGGCCGGGAGCAGCACGTCGACGTCGGCGTGCGGGTACGTCACGCCCAGCTCGACGCCGTACGGCGAGACCTCGCCGCCCACCCAGTCGTCCGTGCCGGGCTGGCCGAGGTCCAGGCGGGTGCCCAGCAGGGCGTCGAAGGCGGCCTTGCCCGCGGCGGCGTCCAGGCTGCCGTTCTCGCCGTAGGCCTTGGGGTGTTCGGGGTGCGGGGACCAGTACGCGCGGGTGCGGATCGCTTCCAGGGCCTGCTCGAGCGTCGGCCGGTGCTTCTCGATCAGCTCGTGGGCGGTCAGTTCGGCGGACATGCGGGACCAACTCCTCGTCTGGGGAACTCTGCGTCGAGTTCCGGACCTGGCGGAAAGAGCAGCGGAACGGAACGGTCAGAGCTAGAGTAACCGAACGATCGGTCGGTTCAAGGGGGTCCGCCGCATCTGTGGAAAACCCCGTGCGGGAGGATCGCGAACATGACAGCACTCGACCTCAGCAGCCCCGTGGCCGTCGTCGGCACCGGCACCATGGGCCAGGGAATCGCCCAGGTCGCGCTGGTCGCCGGCCATCCCGTACGGCTGTACGACGCCGCCGCGGGACGGGCCCGGGACGCGGCCGAAGCGATCGGCGCCCGCCTCGACCGGCTCGTGGCCAAGGACCGCCTCGCCGCGGCCGACCGGGACGCGGCCCGCGCCCGTCTGACCCCCGTGGACAGCCTCGCGGAGCTGGCGGACTGCGGACTCGTCGTGGAGGCCGTCCTGGAGCGGCTCGACGTCAAGCAGCGGCTCTTCGTCGAGCTGGAGGAGATCGTCGCCGAGGACTGCCTGCTCGCCACCAACACCTCCTCGCTGTCGGTGACGGCCGTCGGCGGCGCCCTGCGCCACCCCGGCCGCTTCCTCGGCCTGCACTTCTTCAACCCGGCCCCGCTGCTGCCGCTGGTCGAGGTGGTCTCCGGGTTCGCCACCGACGTCACGTCCGCCACGCGCGCGTACGAGACCGCCCGCGCCTGGGGCAAGACCCCGGTGGCCTGCGCGGACACCCCCGGCTTCATCGTCAACCGCATCGCCCGCCCCTTCTACGCCGAGGCGTTCGCGGTGTACGAGGCACAGGCCGCCGACCCCGCCACCATCGACGCCGTGCTGCGCGAGTGCGGCGGCTTCCGGATGGGCGCGTTCGAGCTGACCGACCTGATCGGCCAGGACGTCAACGAGTCGGTCACCGAGTCGGTGTGGCGGTCCTTCTTCCAGGACGTGCGCTTCACCCCGTCGCTGGCCCAGCGCCGGCTGGTCGAGTCGGGCCGGCTCGGCCGCAAGAGCGGGCAGGGCTGGTACGACCACGCCCCGGACGCCGAACGGCCCGAGCCGCACACCGCCGACAAGGAGCGCCCGCCCGCCCACCTCGTCGCCGAGGGCGACCTGGGCCCCGCCGCCGAGCTGCTCGCGCTGGCCCGCGAGGCGGGCATCCGGGTCCGCGAGGAGGACGAGGAGGGCGGCTCCCGCCTGGTGCTGCCCAGCGGCGGGCACCTGGTCCTCGCCGACGGCCAGACCTCCGCCGAGTTCCGCGACGTCGTCCACTTCGACCTCGCCCTCGACTACCGCGCGGCCACCCGGATCGCCCTGTCCGCCTGCCAGGACACCTCGCCCGCGACCCTCGCCGAGGCGACCGGCCTGTTCCAGGCGCTCGGCAAGGAGGTCAGCGTCATCGGCGACGTCCCGGGCATGATCGTCGCCCGGACGGTCGCCCGCATCATCGACCTCGCCCACGACGCCGTCGCCAAGGGCGTGGCCACGGAGGAGGACATCGACACCGCGATGCGCCTGGGCGTCAACTACCCCCTCGGCCCGTTCGCCTGGGACCGCAGGCTGGGCCGCACGTTCGCCTTCGACATCCTGGACGAGATGCACGAGCGCGACCCGTCCGGACGCTACGCGCCCTCCCTCGCGCTCTACCGCCACGCCTATGCCATCGACAAGCGGGAGGGCGCCGTATGACCACGGCCAAGCGCGACACCTACACCCCCGAGACGCTGCTCTCCGTCGCCGTGCGGGTCTTCAACGAGCGCGGCTACGACGGCACCTCCATGGAGCACCTGTCCAAGGCGGCCGGCATCTCCAAGTCGTCGATCTACCACCACGTCAGCGGCAAGGAGGAGCTGCTGCGCCGGGCCGTCAGCCGCGCCCTGGACGGCCTGTTCGCCATCCTGGACGAGGAGGGCGCGCGCACGGGGCGGTCCGTCGACCGGCTGGAGCACGTGGTGCGCCGCATGGTCGAGGTGCTCATAGCCGAGCTGCCCCATGTGACGCTCCTGCTGCGCGTGCGCGGCAACACCGAGACCGAGCGGTGGGCGCTGGAGCGGCGCCGCGACTTCGACCACCGGGTCGCCGAGCTGCTGAAGGCCGCCGCGGCCGACGGGGACGTGCGCGGCGACGTGGAGGTCCGCCTGGCCACCCGGCTGGTCTTCGGAATGATCAACTCCATCGTGGAGTGGTACCGGCCGGAGTCGCGGGGCGCGAGCGGCCGGGAGGTGGCCGACGCCGTGGTCCGGCTGGTCTTCGCCGGGCTGCGCCAGGGCTGACCGGCCGGCCTCAGCCCTCGGGCTCCAGGTCCTCCTCCTCGAACACCAGCAGCGTGCGGGTGCTGAGCACCTCCGGAATCGCCTGGAGCCGGGTCAGCACCAGCTCGCGCAGCGCCTTGTTGTCGGGCGTGTGCACGAGCAGCAGGACATCGAAGTCGCCGCCCACCAGGGCGATGTGCGAGGCGCCGGGCAGCTGCCTGAGCTGCTCGCGGACCGTGCGCCAGGTGTTCTGGACGATCTTCAGCGTGACGTAGGCGGAGGTGCCGTGGCCCGCCCGCTCGTGGTCCACGCGGGCGCTGAAACCCCGGATCACGCCGTCCTCGACGAGCCGGTTGATGCGCGCGTAGGCGTTGGCCCGCGAGACATGGACGCGATCGGCCACGGACCGTATCGAGGAGCGGCCGTCGGCCTGGAGGATCTTCAGGATGTCCTGATCGATGGCGTCCAGCGGGCGCGGCGGCGGCACGGCACCCTCCCGTGGTCCGTCGGCCATTTGTTCAGGCTCCATGTCCCCCCGCTTCGTCGCCGTGGACGTCCTGCGTTCATTCCAGGCTGTGGAGAACCGTTTGTCCACAGCCTGGACCCGCCTGTAGCCAAAATGTGCCGACGACCGAACAATCGGTTGGTGAGGCGAGTCACAGCCGACGCGCCTCCCGTAGCCACTCCCACGAGGAGGTGCCGTCATGACGGTTCTGGAGCAGCGGGGCGCTTACCGGCCATCGCCGCCGCCCGCCTGGCAGCCCCGTATGGACCCCGCGCCGCTGCTGCCCGACGCCGAGCCGTACCGCGTCCTCGGCACCGACACGGCGGCCAAGTCCGACCCCGACCTGCTCCGCCTGCTCTACGCCCAGCTGGTGCGCGGGCGCCGCTACAACACGCAGGCCACGGCCCTCACCAAGCAGGGCAGGCTCGCCGTCTACCCGTCCAGCACCGGCCAGGAGGCCTGCGAGGTCGCCGCCGCCCTGGCCCTGGAGGAGCGCGACTGGCTCTTCCCGAGCTACCGCGACACGCTCGCCGTGGTCGCCCGGGGCGTGGACCCCGTCGAGGCGCTCACCCTGCTGCGCGGTGACTGGCACACCGGCTACGACCCCTGTGCCCACCGGGTGGCTCCCCTCAGCACCCCGCTGGCCACCCAGCTGCCGCACGCCGTCGGCCTGGCCCACGCGGCCCGCCTCAAGGGCGACGACGTGGTCGCGCTCGCCATGATCGGCGACGGCGGCACCAGCGAGGGCGACTTCCACGAGGCGCTGAACTTCGCCGCCGTCTGGCAGGCCCCGGTCGTCTTCCTGGTGCAGAACAACGGCTTCGCCATCTCCGTCCCGCTCGCCAAGCAGACCGCCGCCCCCTCCCTGGCCCACAAGGCCGTCGGGTACGGAATGCCGGGCCGGCTGGTCGACGGCAACGACGCGGCGGCCGTGCACGAGGTGCTCGGCGACGCCGTACGGCACGCGCGCGCCGGCGGCGGCCCGACCCTGGTGGAGGCGGTGACGTACCGCATCGACGCCCACACCAACGCCGACGACGCCACCCGCTACCGGGCCGAGGCCGAGGTGGCGGCCTGGCGTGCCCACGACCCGATCGAGCTGCTGGAACGCGAACTGACCACGCGGGGGCTGCTGGACGAGGCCGGTATCGAGGCCGCCCGCCAGGACGCCGAGACCATGGCCGCCGACCTGCGGGAACGCATGAACCGGGACCCTGAACTCAACCCCATGGACCTCTTCGACCACGTCTACGCCGAGGCCACCGGGCAGCTGCGCGAGCAGCGCGCCCTGCTGAAGGCCGAGCTGGACGCCGAGCAGGAGCAGCACGGCGAGCACGGGGCCGGCGCACCGGAAGGCGGCACCCGATGACCACCGTGGCCGTGAAGCCCGCCACCATGGCGCAGGCCCTCACGCGCGCGATGCGCGACGCGCTGGCCGCCGATCCCGCCGTGCACGTCATGGGCGAGGACGTCGGCGCCCTCGGCGGCGTCTTCCGGGTCACCGACGGGCTCGCCAAGGAGTTCGGCGAGGACCGCTGCACGGACACCCCGCTCGCCGAGGCCGGCATCCTCGGCACCGCCGTCGGCATGGCGATGTACGGCCTGCGGCCGGTGGTGGAGATGCAGTTCGACGCCTTCGCCTACCCGGCGTTCGAGCAGCTGATCAGCCATGTCTCCCGGATGCGCAACCGCACGCGCGGCAGGATGCCCCTGCCGATCACCGTCCGCGTCCCCTACGGCGGCGGCATCGGCGGCGTCGAGCACCACAGCGACTCCTCCGAGGCCTACTACATGGCGACCCCGGGCCTCCATGTCGTCACACCCGCGACCGTCGCCGACGCCTACGGGCTGCTGCGCCAGGCCATCGCCTCCGACGATCCGGTCGTCTTCCTGGAGCCCAAGCGGCTCTACTGGTCCAAGGACACCTGGGACCCCGAGCACCCCGCCGACGTCGAGCCCATCGGGCGCGCGGTGGTCCGCCGCCCGGGCACCAGCGCCACGCTGATCACCTACGGCCCGTCCGTGCCGGTCTGCCTGGAGGCCGCCGAGGCCGCCCGCGCGGAGGGCTGGGACCTGGAGGTCGTCGACCTGCGCTCCCTGGTGCCGTTCGACGACGAGACGGTCTGCGCGGCGGTCCGGCGCACCGGACGCGCCATCGTCGTCCACGAGTCCACCGGCTTCGGCGGCCCCGGCGGCGAGATCGCGGCCCGGATCACCGAGCGCTGCTTCCACCACCTGGAGGCGCCGGTGCTGCGCGTGGCCGGCTTCGACATCCCGTACCCGCCGCCCATGCTGGAGCGGCACCACCTGCCCGGCGTCGACCGCATCCTGGACGCCGTGGCCCGGCTGCAGTGGGAGGCCGAGGGCTGATGGCTCAGGTGCTGGAGTTCAAGCTGCCCGACCTCGGTGAAGGGCTCACCGAGGCGGAGATCGTCCGCTGGCTCGTCCAGGTCGGCGACGTGGTCGCCGTCGACCAGCCGGTGGTCGAGGTCGAGACGGCCAAGGCGATGGTCGAGGTGCCCTGTCCGTACGGCGGCGTGGTCACCGCCCGCTTCGGCGAGGAGGGCTCCGAACTGCCCGTCGGCGCCCCGCTCCTGACGGTCGCCGTGGGCGAACCCGCGAAGGAGCCGGAGGGCTCGGGCAACGTCCTGGTGGGCTACGGCACCCAGGCCCCGGCGGCCCGCAGGCGCCGGGTCCGGACGGGCACGACGGTCGCCAACGGGACGGCGCGGCAGCCCGGCACCGCAGCGGCGGCGCCCCGCGCGCCCCTGCCCGTACCGGCCGCACCGCCCACCACGCCCCAGCCCGCCCCCGCCGCCCTCGTGGGACCGGTCCCGGTGATCTCCCCGCTCGTGCGCAGGCTCGCCCGCGACCACGAGGTGGACCTGCGGCAGCTGACCGGCTCGGGGCCGGACGGGCTCATCCTGCGCGCGGACGTCGAGGCCGCGCTGCGGGCCGGCGCCCCGCCGGTCCGCCCGGCGGCGGAACCGGCCGTGCCCGCCCCCGTGGCGGCGCCCCGCGGCGAGGGCGAGGTCCGCATCCCGCTCAAGGGCGTGCGCGGTGCCGTCGCCGACAAGCTCTCCCGCAGCCGCCGCGAGATCCCCGACGCGACCTGCTGGGTCGACGCCGACGCGACCGAACTCCTGCGCGCACGGGCCGCGATGAACGCGTCCGGAGGGCCGAAGATCTCCCTCCTCGCGCTCCTCGCCCGGATCTGCACGGCCGCCCTGGCCCGCTTCCCCGAGCTGAACTCCTACGTCGACACCGAGGCCCGCGAGGTCGTCCAGCTCCCCCAGGTCCACCTCGGGTTCGCCGCCCAGACCGAACGCGGCCTGGTCGTGCCGGTCGTCCGGGACGCCCACACCCGCGACGCCGAGTCCCTGACCGCCGAGTTCGCCCGGCTCACCGAGGCCGCGCGCACCGGAACGCTCACGCCCGGGGACCTCACCGGCGGGACCTTCACGCTGAACAACTACGGCGTCTTCGGCGTGGACGGCTCCACCCCGATCGTCAACCACCCCGAGGCGGCCATGCTCGGCGTCGGCCGCATCATCCCCAAACCCTGGGTGCACGAGGGCGAGCTGGCCGTCCGCCAGGTCGTCCAGCTCTCGCTCACCTTCGACCACCGGGTGTGCGACGGCGGCACCGCGGGCGGCTTCCTGCGGTACGCGGCCGACTGCGTGGAACAGCCGGCGGTGCTGCTGCGCACCCTGTGAGCGCGGCGCGCGTGCCGGGCGGGACAGCACGGCGCCGCGAGCGTCCGAGGCGGGCCGGGTTCGGCGGGCGGGCCCGGCAGGACATACTCGGAGGGTGACCGACACCGCCCCCGCCGCACCCGCGACACCCGCCGTGTACGACGCCGTCGTGCTGGCGGGCGGCGCCGCCCGGCGGCTCGGCGGGGCCGACAAGCCCGGGGTCCGGATCGGGGGCCGCACGCTGCTCGACCGGACGCTCGCGGCCTGCGCGGACGCCCGGACGACCGTCGTCGTGGCCGCGCCCCGGCCCACCGCGCGCCCGGTGCGCTGGGCGCGCGAGGAGCCGCCCGGCGGCGGGCCGGTCGCCGCGCTGGAGGCCGGCCTGCGGCTCACCACCGCCGGGCACACCGTGGTCCTCTCCGCCGACCTGCCCTTCCTCGGACAGGACACGCTCCGGCGCCTGCTGACCGCCGTTCAGGACACCGGCGCCGACGGAGCGCTGCTCACCGATGCCGACGGCCGCGACCAGCCGCTGGTGGCCGCCTACCGCACCGCGGCCCTGCGCCGTGAGCTGACCGCCCTCGCCACGGCGCACGGCGCCCTCGCCGGGCTGCCCCTGCGCCGGCTGACCGGCGCCCTCCGCCTCACCCGCGTCCCGGATCCGCTCGCCTCCTTCGACTGCGACACCTGGGACGACATCGCCGACGCCAGGGCACGGATCAGGGAGCATGGGCACGTGTTGGATGAATGGATCTCCGCAGTCAAGGACGAACTGGGCATCGACCTGGACGTCGACACCCGAGGACTGCTCGACCTGGCCCGCGACGCCGCGCACGGCGTGGCCCGCCCCGCCGCCCCGCTGACCACCTTCCTCGTCGGCTACGCGGCGGCGCGGGGCGACGGCGGCCCCGAGGCGGTCGCCGAGGCCGCCCGCAAGGCCGCCGCCCTGGCCCTGCGCTGGCAGGAGGAGAGCGGCGGCCAGGACGGCGAGAGCGGGGGCCCGAGCGCCCAGGACGCCGGATGACCGCCCCCGGCACCCGCGCCGACGCGCCCGCCGAGGACACCGACGACCTCGATGTCGAGGAGGCCCTGGCCCTGGTGAGGGAAGCCCACCGCGAAGCCCGGGACGAGGGCGCGGACGACGGCACCGGCCGCCCGGTGCCGGCTCCCCAGACGCCGGGCGGGCATCCCGGCGAGCGGCACCGGGCCACCCCCTGGTCCCGCGCCCGTGAGATCGCCGCCCGCGCCGCGCGCTCGGGAAATCGCCCCGCACCCGTCTCCGTACCGCTCGCCGGTGCCCTCGGACTGGCCCTGGCCGCGCCCCTCGACGCGCTCACCGACCTGCCCTCCTTCGACACCTCCGCGATGGACGGCTGGGCGGTCGCCGGGCCCGGCCCCTGGCAGGTGCGGGAAGAAGGGGTGCTCGCCGGACACGCGCAGCCCGAGCCGCTCACCGACGGCCAGGCGGTCCGGATCGCCACAGGTGCCCGCGTCCCCGCCGACACCACCGCCGTGCTGCGCACCGAGCACGGCCGGACCGACGCCCAGGGCCGCCTGCACACCACCCGCGAGATGCTCCACGGCCAGGACATCCGCCCCCGCGCCCAGGAGTGCCGCAGCGGCGACCAGCTGCTGCCCCTCGGCACCCTGGTCACCCCCGCCGTACTGGGCCTCGCCGCGGCGGCCGGCTACGACACGGTCACCGTCGTCCCCCGCCCCCGCGTCGAAGTCCTCGTCCTCGGCGACGAGTTGCTGACCGAGGGGCAGCCGCACGACGGGCTGATCCGGGACGCGCTCGGCCCCATGCTGCCGCCCTGGCTGCGCGCGCTCGGCGCCGAGGTCACCGCCGTACGCCGGATCGGCGACGACGCCGAGGCGCTCCGCAAGGCCGTCACCGGCTCCGACGCCGACCTGATCGTCACCACGGGCGGCACCGCTTCCGGACCGGTCGACCACGTCCACCCCGTCCTGGAGCAGATCGGCGCCGAGCTGCTCGTCGACGGCGTCAAGGTGCGCCCCGGCCACCCCATGCTGCTGGCCCGCGTCAAGGACCGCCAGCACCTCGTCGGCCTGCCGGGCAACCCCCTCGCGGCCGTCTCCGGTCTGCTCACCCTCGCCGAACCGCTGCTGCGCACCCTCGCCGCCCACCCCGCCCCCGAGCCGTACGCGATGCCGCTCAAGGAGGCGGTGCAGGGGCACCCGTACGACACCCGGCTCGTCCCTGTGGTGCTGCGCGGTGACCATGCCGTGCCGCTGCACTACAACGGCCCGGCCATGCTCCGCGGTATCGCCACCGCCGACGCCCTGGCCGTCGTACCGCCGAGCGGGGCCCGGCCGGGTGAGGAGGCCGAGCTGCTGGACCTGCCGTGGGCGGCGGCCGGGATCGGGGTGTGTTTCACGTGAAACTTCCGGGCCATGACGCCATCGCCCGCCACGCGGGCGAACACCTGGTAACCCATCGGGTGGAACTTCCGCGCAAAGTGGTGGACCGCCCGATCCTCCAGGTCGCGAAACGGCTGGTCATGGCCCTGGTGGTGCTCGTCGCCACGGCGTTCGTCGTCTACGCCGACCGCGACGGCTACCACGACAACGCCGACGGCACCGTCGATCTCCTCGACGCGTTCTACTACGCGACGGTCACCCTCTCCACCACCGGGTACGGCGACATCACCCCGGTCAGCGACGCCGCCCGGCTCACCAACATCTTCGTCATCACGCCGCTGCGCGTGCTGTTCCTGATCATCCTGGTCGGCACCACCCTGGAAGTCCTCACCGAGCGCACCCGTGAGGAGTGGCGCCTGAACCGCTGGAGGTCCGCCTTGCGCGATCACACCGTCGTCGTCGGCTTCGGCACGAAGGGCCGGTCCGCCATCCAGACCGTCTGCGCCACCGGGCTGAAGAAGGAGCAGGTGGTCGTGGTCGACCCCAGCTCCAAGGTGATCGACGCGGCCAACGCCGACGGCTACGCGGGCGTCATAGGCGATGCCACCCGCAGCGAGGTCCTGAAGCGGGCCGAGGTGCACAAGGCCCGGCAGATCATCGTCGCCCCGCAGCGCGACGACACCGCCGTCCTCGTCACGCTCACGGCCCGCCAGCTCAACCGCGGCGCGAAGATCGTGGTGGCGGTGCGCGAGGAGGAGAACGTCCCGCTGCTCAAGCAGTCCGGGGCCGACGCGGTCATCACCAGCTCCGGCGCGGCCGGCCGGCTGCTCGGCCTCTCGGTGCTCAGCCCCGCCGCCGGCATGGTGATGGAGGACCTCATCCAGCAGGGCAGCGGCCTCGATCTCGTCGAACGGCCGGTGGTCCGCCGCGAGGTGGGCAAGGCACCGCGCGAGACGGACGACCTCGTGGTGAGCGTCCTGCGCGGCCACCGGGTGCTCGGTTACGACGATCCGTCCGTCGGCACCCTCCAGCTGACGGACCGGCTGATCACCATCGTCCGCGCCACCCCCCGCGCCCAGGTCACCCCGGACACCCGCACCCTCCCGCACGGGTGACGGCACCGGCGGGGAGTAGCGTCACCGGCATGCATGCGATCACGATTCCCGAACCTGGTGGTCCCGAGGCGCTGGTGTGGGGCGAGGTCCCCGATCCGGTACCCGGCGAGGGTGAAGTGCTGGTCGACGTGGTGGCCAGCGCCGTCAACCGTGCCGATGTCCTGCAGCGCCAGGGCTTCTACAACCCCCCGCCCGGCGCCTCCCCCTACCCCGGCCTGGAGTGCTCCGGCCGGATCGCCGCGCTCGGCCCCGGCGTCGCCGGCTGGGCCGTCGGCGACGAGGTGTGCGCCCTGCTCGCGGGCGGCGGGTACGCCGAGAAGGTCGCCGTACCCGCCGGGCAGCTGCTGCCCGTGCCCGAGGGCGTCGACCTGAGGCAGGCGGCGGCGCTGCCCGAGGTGGCCTGCACGGTCTGGTCCAACGTGTTCATGATCGCCCACCTGCGGCCCGGCGAGACGCTGCTGGTGCACGGCGGCTCCAGCGGCATCGGCACCATGGCGATCCAGCTGGCCAAGGCCGTCGGAGCCAGGGTCGCGGTGACCGCGGGGACGAAGGAGAAGCTGGACCGCTGCGCCGAGCTGGGCGCGGACGTGCTCATCAACTATCGCGAGCAGGACTTCGTCGCCGAGATCAGGCAGGCCACGGACGGCGCGGGCGCCGATGTCATCCTCGACAACATGGGGGCCGCGTATCTGGACCGCAATGTCCAGGCCCTCGCCGTCAACGGCCGCCTCGCGATCATCGGCATGCAGGGCGGGGTGAAGGGCGAGCTGAACATCGGCGCGCTGCTGAGCAAGCGGGGCGCGATCACCGCGACCTCGCTGCGCGCGCGTCCGCTGGAGGAGAAGGCGGCCGTCGTCGCCGCCGTGCGCGAGCACGTGTGGCCGCTGTTCGCCGCCGGGCATGTGCGGCCGGTCGTGGACCGTGAGCTGCCGATGCCGCAGGCGAGCGAGGCGCACCGGCTGCTGGAGGAGAGCGGGCACGTCGGCAAGGTGCTGCTGGTGACGCCGTAGCGGCGGATCGTGCCGGGCGTGCCGGTCGCGCTGGTCGTCGGGGGAGGCCGGTGCCGGTGGTGTGCCGGTTCCTGCGGGCGGTCTCTGCGGTCGGTCCCTGTGGTCGGTCCCTGTGGTCGGTTCCTGCGGTCAGTTCCTGCGCAGTCGCAGGCCGAGGAGGGCCAGGCCGAGGCCCAGGCCTATGAGAACGAGGCCGCTGCCCAGCGGGAGGATCTGCAGGACCGGCTCGGTGGGCTCCTCGCCCTGCTGGGCCGCCTGCTGGGCGGTGGGCTGCGGCGGAGGCGCCGCGGAGTCCAGGCCGTCCTGCCCGGGCGGCTCGGAGGCGCCCGGCACGACCGTCGTCTCCGGCTCGGCGGGCTGCGCGGCCGGGGTGGCCGGAGCCGGGTCGTCGTCGCCCTCCACCTGGGCGACGGCCCCGTCCCGGCGGCCCGGCCGCAGCCGCCCCTCACCGGCCCGGCTGCCCGCGCGCGACGGCTCGGCGGAGACGACGGCGAGCGGCTGATAGGGGTGGACCGACGCCGAGGCGGAGTCGGACGGTATGGGAACGGCGGCGGGCGGGTCCTGCGCCGCCGGATCGGCGGGCGCGGCGGACGTCTGCTCCGGGCTCGCGTCGGCCGCGGGGCGGGGCCGCTGCTCCCCGTACTCCGGCGGGGCCGGGCGTACGGAGCCCGGCTCGGCGGTGTACGGGGGCGTGCTGCCGTAGGCGATGGCGGCGCCGTACACGGGCAGGGCCGCCGCCATGAGGACGACCAGTGGCCGCAGGCAGCGGACCGTGCGGCGCAGGCATGGAGTCACGGCGGTGACCTCCCGGAGCCCAGGTGTCGTGACCGATGGATGACCAACGGGAACAAGCCTCACATTCAATGCCAAAGACAGCATTCCGGATTGCTCCGTAGGGCCTAAACGGTGGATCACCCGCACAAGGGGGCACCACGGTGATGAGGTGGTGGCGTGCGAGAGAATGGCGGCATGGAGATGCCGAGGAACGAACGGTCGACGGAGAACCCCCAGATCCTCGTCGTGGGTCAGGACGGGATGGCGCTCGGCGGCGGGGACCAGGACCCCCGGGAGATCCCGGTGACCGAACAGGTGGAACAGCCGGCCAAGGTCATGCGGATCGGCAGCATGATCAAGCAGCTCCTCGAGGAGGTGCGCGCGGCTCCTCTCGACGAGGCCAGCCGGGTGCGGCTGAAGGAGATCCACGCCAGCTCGGTGAAGGAGCTGGAGGACGGTCTGGCCCCCGAACTGGTCGAGGAACTGGAACGGCTCTCGCTGCCGTTCACCGACGAAGCCACCCCGAGCGACGCGGAACTGCGGATCGCCCAGGCACAGTTGGTCGGCTGGCTGGAGGGGCTCTTCCACGGGATCCAGACGACGCTGTTCGCCCAGCAGATGGCCGCGCGGGCCCAGCTGGAGCAGATGCGCCGAGCCCTGCCGCCGGGCGTGTCCGGCCACGAGGGCGACGAGCCCCACCCGGGCGCCCGCTCCGGCGGCCCGTACCTGTAGGCCGGACCGCCCCGGGCCCGCCCGCACCCCGGGCGGCCCGCCCCCACCCGTCCACGACACACGAAGGGCCCGGCGGAGAACCGCCGGGCCCGACTCGTGCGCGGACCGCCGGGACCGGCCCCGGTCTACGCCCTGCCGCGCGTCACTGCGGGGGATTGCCCGTCGAGACGCTCAGCTCGATGGTGCCCACGTCGTCCTGGTCGACATCGGTGTCCTGGCTGGGGAACTGGTTCATGACCGTCCCGTCGCCCCAGGTGTTGTCGTCCACGTGCTTGATGTCCCACTTCCAGCCCGCGGCCTGGAGGCACTTCTTCACGGAGCCGATGTCCTTGTACCGGAAGTCGGGCAGCCTGATCTTGTCCGGGTCGGAGTACGACTCCTGCGGGTCGGTGCACTTGGCCTTGTCCATCGCGCGACTGGCGTCCGGCCCGCGGTAGCCCGCCCGGTGGGACGCGGAGGCCGAGGTGCTGGAACCGCCGTCCTTGCCCTCCAGGTCGTCACCGGCGTTCTTCAGCGTCACCGCGACGATCACGCCGACGACCACGATGGCTGCCACCGCGGCGGAGGCGATGACCGCGGGCCGCTTCTTCCGGCCGCCGGCCTGCTGCCCGCCCTGCTGCGGCGAGATCGCGTACGGCGGCGGGGTCTGCGGGGCGGTCTGCGGGCCGTAGCCCACCGGAGGGGGCGTCTGGTAGCCGCCCTGCTGCGGGTAGCCGTAGGCCGGGGGCGTCGGCTGGCCGTACGGGTTCGGCGTCGGGGCCGGAGTGTGCTGCGGCTGGTACGGCGTCTGCACCTGACCGTGCGGTGCCGGGGCCGTCCGGTCGACCGGCGGGAACACCGCGGAGCTCACGCCCGAGCCGCTCTGCGTCGGCCCGGCGCCGGGCACGATGCTCGGCGCGGCGGCCTGCAAGGAGGCCGCGACACGCAGGCACTCGTCCCGCATGGACTCGGCCGTCGGGAAACGCTCGTTCGGGTTCTTCTTCAGCGCGCGGGCGACCAGCGCGTCCACCGCGGGCGGCAGCGCCCGGTTGATCGAGGAGGGCGCCACCGGCTCCTCCTGCACATGCGCGTACGCGATCGCGAGCGGTGAGTCGGCGTCGAACGGCAGCCGCCCCGTGACCAGCTGGAACAGCATGATGCCGACCGAGTACAGATCGGAGCGGGCGTCCACGGCGCGGCCGAGGGCCTGCTCGGGGGAGAGGTACTGCGGGGTGCCGACGACCATGCCGGTCTGCGTCATCGAGGTGACGCCGGACTGCATGGCGCGGGCGATGCCGAAGTCCATCACCTTGACCACGCCGCGCTTGGTCGTCATCACGTTGCCCGGCTTGATGTCGCGGTGGACCAGCCCCATCTCGTGGCTGATCTCCAGGGCCGCGAGCACATCGGCGGTGACCTTCAGCGCCTTGTCGGCGGGCATCGCGCCGTACTGCCGGATGTCCGCCTCCAGGACCGAGCCCAGCGGCTTGCCCTCGACGTACTCCATGACGATGTACGGCGTCGCCATGTCGTTCAGCACGTCCTCGCCGGTGTCGAAGACGGAGACGATGTTGGTGTGCGTGAGCTTGGCCACGGCCTGCGCCTCACGGCGGAAGCGCTCGCGGAACGCCTGTTCGCGGCCGAGTTCGGTGTGCAGCGTCTTGATCGCGACCTGGCGGTCGAGCACCGCGTCGTACGCCAGGTGCACCGAGGCCATGCCGCCCTCGCCCAGCAAGTCGCGCAGCTGGTAGCGGCCCTGGGCCAGCGCCTGCCCCGCATACCGGCCGTGTGCGCCGTCCTGGCTCATCTCTCCGCGTCCCCCACTGGCCGTCCGGCGCCGTCATCCAGCGAACAGGCCTTGATCGAATGTGTCATTCCCGGCCAAGTCTGCCCGAGGGCACTGACACGTCAAGCGCGGTGCCCGTTCCGTGACCGTACGCGCAAGAAGCGTCGCGCAAGCGTTACAGGGGGCGTACGACCAGCACACGGAATTTGCACGACAGCGCGTGCTACGGGTTTCATGGCCGGTCCGTCCCCGGTCGGTCCCGGTTCTCGTTCCGGACCGGCCGCCCCCATGGAGGCTGTAGCGTGGCCGACGGAGACCGTGACAACACCGCGCGCACCGCGGGCAGAAACGACGGCGAGGACTGATGGCACAGACGCAGCGCTCTCAGGGCCCGTCCGACCCCGAGGCGACTGGCGGCGGCATGTCGGACGCGCCGGAGATGTGGGGCAACGGAGGGCTCGTCGGCGACGGCCGCTACCGGCTCACGCACCGGCTGGGCCGGGGCGGTATGGCCGAGGTGTTCGCGGCCGAGGACGTCCGCCTGGGCCGCACGGTCGCGGTCAAGCTGCTCCGCGCGGACCTGGCCGAGGACCCGGTCTCCAAGGCCCGGTTCACCCGCGAGGCACAGTCCGTCGCGGGCCTCAACCACCACGCGATCGTCGCCGTGTACGACTCCGGCGAGGACGTGGTGGGCGGCCAGTCCGTGCCGTACATCGTGATGGAGCTGGTCGAGGGCCGCACCATCCGCGACCTGCTGCTGAACGCCGAGGCGCCGGGTCCCGAGCAGGCCCTGATCATCGTCTCCGGTGTGCTGGAGGCGCTCGCCTACTCGCATCAGCACGGCATCGTCCACCGTGACATCAAGCCGGCGAATGTCATCATCACCCACAGCGGCGCCGTCAAGGTGATGGACTTCGGCATCGCCCGCGCCCTGCACGGCGCGTCCACGACGATGACGCAGACCGGCATGGTCATGGGCACCCCGCAGTACCTCTCCCCGGAGCAGGCGCTCGGCAAGGCCGTCGACCACCGCTCCGACCTGTACGCGACCGGCTGCCTGCTCTACGAACTCCTCGCGCTGCGGCCCCCGTTCACCGGTGAGACCCCGCTCTCGGTGGTCTACCAGCACGTCCAGGACATCCCGACCCCGCCCTCCGCGCACTCCGACGGCTGCCCGCCGGAGCTGGACGGCCTCGTCATGCGCTCGCTCGCCAAGGAACCGGACGACCGGTTCCAGACGGCCGAGGAGATGCGCGGCATGGTCCAGTACGGCCTGCAGATGCTGTACGACCAGGGCGGCCACACCGGCACCTGGAACACCGGCCCGGTGGGGACGCACGACGGCCGCTCCGCCGCCGCGGGCGGCTTCGCGGGCACGACCGCGATGCAGCACCCCGGCGATTTCGGCCACGGCACCACCCAGATCCCGCAGCCGATCCTGCCCACGGGCTACGGCAACGGCGACGACGGCGGCTTCGAGGGCCACGGCAACAAGGGCAGCGGACGCGGCAAGCTCTGGATCCTCGCCGTCCTCGCGGTCATCGCGATCACGGCGGGCGTCGCGCTGGCGCTGAAGGGCACGGGCGGCAACGGCGGCGGCAGCGGCACCGACACCAAGCCGACGTCGACCCACTCCAAGGACACCAAGGACAAGAAGCCCTCCGAGACCCCGTCCGACAAGGACACCGACGCGCCCTCGGACCCCTCCACGGACACCGGCACCGGCACGGGCAGCGGCTCCGACTGGCCGCCGGCCAACACGCCGTCGTACACCCCGTCGCACTCGGCCAGCACCACCCCGAGCGAGGAGCCGTCGGACCCGGAGACCCCTCCCTCGGAGTCCTCGGACCCGACGGACGGCGGCACGGACGGCGGGACCACCGACGGCAGCACGGACGGCGGCACCGCCGACGGCGGCACCACGGACGGGACCACGGCGGACGGCGGCACCGCCGAGGGCGCCACGACGGACGGCGGCGTGGGCGACACCGCCGGTTGAAGCGCACCACCGGTGCCCGGGACGGCGGCTCCCTGAGCTGACGGCGTCCCGGACCGGCCGCCCGGCTCACCGCACGAACGCGTCGCACACCGCGTCGTACTCGCGCGTCCACCACACCACGAGCGCCGACGACGCCGGGAACTGGCAGTCCGCGCGCGTGTCACCGCGCTCGTAGTGCCAGCGCAGCATCCAGAAGTCGTTCAGCCGCTCCCACCACACCCGGTGCACGGCCGCCGCCAGTTCCGAGGGCGTGGCCCCGGCCGCGCGCCGGTACGTGCGCGCGTAGGCGCGCACCTTCGGCAGGTCCAGCGTCCCCCCGGGCCGCACGAAGAAGATCACGGCGGCGCGTACGGCCTCCTCCGCGCGCGGCTGCACACCGAGCCGGTCCCAGTCCACGATGGCGGCCGGGGCGTCGTCCTTGTAGAGCAGGTTGAACGGGTGGAAGTCGCCGTGCACCCAGCCCACCGAGCCGCCGCGCGGCGGGCGCCGGTCCGTGTGCTGCTCCAGGAGCGCGCGGCGCTCCAGCAGCCGGTGCCGGGCGAGTTCGTCGAAGGCGTCGGCGGGGCGGTGCCGCCGCACCTGGGCGAGCAGGTCGTCGATGAGGGCGAAGGTGTCGGCCGGGTCGGCGCTCTCCACGGGGTGCGGGCTCGTCGCCGGGCGCGTGCGCCCCTTGGGGGGCATCACGCGCTCCAGACAGGCGTGCACGGCGCCCAGCAGCGCCCCCAGGCGCGCGCTCTCCCCGCGGGTGAGCTGGCCGCCGTGGCGGTGCCTGCCGTCGATCCAGGGGTGCAGGGCGTAGGCGTGGCCGCCGACCACGGCGACCGTGCGGCCCCCGCGGTGCGCGAGCGGCGGGGCGACGGGCACGCCGAGGTCGGCGAGGCGCTGGGTGGCCCGGTGCCGGCGCTCGATGGCGGCCGGGTCGGCGGTGTCCGGGTCGAAATGGTGTTTGAGGAAATAGCGGCCGCGGGTGGTGCACAGCCGGTAGCCGCGGTTGAGCAGGCCCTGGTCCACCGGCTCACAGGTGAGGGCGGTACCCGCGGCGTACAGGCGCAGCAGGGCGCCCAGAGGGGGCGCATGGGGCATGAGGGGTGGTACACATGAGCGCGGCACGCGGCAGATGCTAGGGCAAGCACAGGCCCTGTGAGCTGGGGGTTGTCACAGGCAGTCGCCGATGGTCGCTTTCGGTCATGACGTGGGCTTTTCCGCCTGCATGCGGGCGACATATGCAGCCGCCTGGGAGCGCCGTTGCATGCCGAGTTTCGACAGCAGCCCCGAGACGTAATTCTTGATCGTTTTTTCGGCCAGATGCAGCCGTTCTCCGATCTGGCGATTGGTCAATCCCTCGCCGATCAGTTCGAGAATTTTACGTTCTTGTTCGGTGAGCCGCGCCAGCTTTTCATCGGTGTGCGCGGCGCCGCCGTCGCGCAGGCGTTCCAGCACGCGCGCGGTGGCGACCGGATCCAGCAGGGATTTCCCGGCGGCGACATCCCGGACCGCCCGGAGCAGCTCATTGCCGCGGATCGCCTTCAGGACATAACCGGAGGCCCCCGCCATGATCGCGTCGAACAGGGCCTCGTCGTCGGCGAACGAGGTCAGCATCAGGCACCGTACGGACCGGTCCGCCGAGCGGATCTCCCGGCACACCTCGACGCCGCTGCCGTCCGGCAGCCGCACGTCCAGCACCGCCACGTCGGGCCGGGTGGCCAGAATCCGTACGACGGCGTCCGCCGCCGTACCGGCCTCGCCGACCACCTCGATGTCCGGCTCGACGGACAGCATCTCGTGGACACCGCGGCGGACGACCTCGTGGTCATCGAGTAGAAAAACCCTGATTTTTCCGTCTTCGCGCACGAGGTAAGTCTCACATGGAACTCTTCCCGTGACCTGGGTGGGCGGGATAACGTGCGGTTGCTCCGGACTGCCGCAAGGCTGTGACCAGCACGCTTTCCCATCGTCTCGATTTACTTGGAAATCCAAGCAAAATCGCAGGTCAAACGGGGTTTCACAGAAATGTGAAGCACTGGGTAACGTGATGGTTGCAGGGCGCTCGCCGGGGCACCTGTCACGCCTGTTCCCGGCCGAGTGGCACCCACCCCGTGCCCGGTGGTCGAAACAGGTGAGCCGCACTGGCCTACCGGCAACCCCGGGGGCCGGAACGACGGAGGAGCACACGTGACCGTGGAGAGCAGTGCCGCGCGCAAGCCGCGACGCACCGCCGCAGGCAAGGCCGACACCACCGGCGGCGCCACCGGCGGCAAGACCGGCACGGCCGGCGCCAAGACCGGTGCCACCGGCGCCAAGCGCACCACCCGCACCACCCGCACCACCGCGAAGAAGAGCGCCGAACCCGAACTCGTGCAGCTCCTGACGCCGGAGGGCAAGCGGGTCAAGAACGCCGAGTACGACGGCTACGTCGCCGGCATCACCCCCGAGGAACTGCGCGGCCTGTACCGCGACATGGTGCTCACCCGCCGCTTCGACGCCGAGGCCACCGCCCTGCAGCGCCAGGGCGAACTGGGTCTGTGGGCCTCCCTGCTGGGCCAGGAGGCCGCCCAGATCGGCTCCGGCCGGGCCACCCGCGAGGACGACTACGTCTTCCCGACCTACCGCGAGCACGGCGTCGCCTGGTGCCGCGGCGTCGACCCGACCAACCTGCTCGGCATGTTCCGCGGCGTGAACAACGGCGGCTGGGACCCGAACAGCAACAACTTCCACCTGTACACGATCGTCATCGGCTCCCAGGCCCTGCACGCCACCGGCTACGCGATGGGCGTGGCCAAGGACGGCGCGGACTCGGCGGTCATCGCCTACTTCGGCGACGGCGCCTCCAGCCAGGGCGATGTGGCGGAATCGTTCACCTTCTCCGCGGTCTACAACGCCCCGGTGGTGTTCTTCTGCCAGAACAACCAGTGGGCGATCTCCGAGCCCACCGAGAAGCAGACCCGCGTCCCGCTCTACCAGCGCGCCCAGGGCTACGGCTTCCCCGGCGTCCGCGTCGACGGCAACGACGTACTGGCCTGCCTCGCGGTCACCAAGTCGGCGCTGGAGCGCGCCCGCAACGGCGAGGGCCCGACCCTGATCGAGGCGTTCACCTACCGGATGGGCGCCCACACCACCTCCGACGACCCCTCCCGCTACCGCGGCGACGAGGAGCGGCTCGCCTGGGAGGCGAAGGACCCGATCCTGCGCCTCCGCCGGTACCTGGAGGCCTCGAACCACGCGGACGAGGGATTCTTCGCGGAACTCGAGACCGAGTCCGAGACGTTGGGCAGGCGAGTGCGCGAAGCGGTCCGCGCCATGCCCGACCCGGACCACTTCGCCATCTTCGAGAACGTGTACGCGGACGGGCACGCGCTCGTCGACGAGGAGCGCGCCCAGTTCGCCGCCTACCAGGCGTCGTTCGCCGATGCTGAAGGGGGTCACTGAGATGGCCGAGAAGATGGCGATGGCGAAGGCCATCAACGAGTCGTTGCGGCGTGCTCTGGATGCCGATCCCAAGGTTTTGGTGATGGGTGAGGACGTCGGGAAGCTCGGTGGTGTGTTCCGGGTGACGGACGGTCTGCAGAAGGAT
>NZ_JBIBUO010000032.1:0-36384 GCF_043079545.1 Streptomyces sp. NPDC015171 | reverse complement strand
ACGTGGAACAGCCGGCCAATCAGCGTCCTGATCCGTGCAAGTGTCCACCGCTGATCGGCCCAGCCGTGGACCAGCGGCCCGCGGTCCAGCTCCCGTTCCAGCCTCGCGACCTGCGCGTCGCAGAGCCTCGGCCGCCCCGGTGATCCCTTCGACAGGACCCCCTCTTCACCACGCTCGCGCCACTGGCGGCGCCACCGCTCCACCGACCGCTCACTGACCCGCAGCGTGGCAGCGATCTCCCTGCTCTTCTGCCCGCCCTCGAAGCGTTCCACGGCCTGCAGCCGGACCCGCTCCCTCGCGGCCCGCCCGGCGTCGGTCAAACCGCCACCCTGTGCGTATCTCACAGTCCAGGGCTACCGGAGCGGACCGGCCGCGGTCAGGCGAACGTCTCCGACATCACCCAATCAAGTTCAGTAGCGTCGTCGAAGGCGGGTGAAGGCGGCGGGGCTGGGGCGGTGCGGGAGGAGTTCCTTGATGCGCTGTGCGCATTCGCGTGGGCTTGCCGTGCTGGTGTCGCACTCCACGTCGTAGTCGCCGTGGGCGTGGACCATGTCGTATTGGTGTGCCGCGAGGCCCGGTGGGCGGTCGCCCCGGGCCAGCTCGCGGCGGGCCAGCTCGTCCAGCGGGCAGTGGACGCCGACAAACAGTACGTCCTCGGGTGGCAGCACCGTCAGGTATTCGAGTAGTCGCCACGGCTCGCTCAGCACATGGTCGACCACGATGTCGTTGCCCACCTCGGCCATGGCCGCAATCGAGCGGTGGAAGCCCATCCTGGTCCGCCGCAGTGCAGCGTCGAGCTCCTCCGCCCCGAGCTCCCGCTTGCTGCGCATCGCGTTGAAGCTGTCGACCGCCAGGTGGAAGAAGACGCCGTCATCCAGGATGTCCAGAAGCTCCCGGACGATGCTCGACTTCCCTGAACTGGAGGTGCCATTGAGGAAGATTATCCGACCAGATGTCATATCGGCATGGTCACATGGTGCCGTTCCGGCTCCGCGTTGAGGGGATCTCCAGTAGATCTCGGCGCCCGGCAAGACGGCAGTCCTGGACGCCGTAGGCTCGCAGGCCGTGAGCCAACAGGGTGGAAATGGTAGCGAGCTTGCCGCTTGTCCGAAGGCTGATCAATCGGGTGTCCGGGCTGCGAAGGGTTTGCAGAAGCGCTGCTAGAGCGGGTCCTGGGTTCCGAAGGTGGTGTAGATCCGGGCGAATCGTCGGCTCAGTTCTGCTGTCGTGGCGATGTAGAGCTCCTTGGGATCGATGGTGTGGGTGGGAGGGTCGAGGATCAGGTTCGCCAGCACCGCGATCTCGGGGAAGGCCGCGAGGTGGTGGCGGTCCTCGGCGGGGATCCTCATGCTGGCGGGGTGCCTCTCGATGCGATCGAGGCGGTCGGTCCATTCGCTGGCGAGGTCGATCGGCATGCCGGAGAAAGACCACTCCTCGACGATCTTCCGCGCAAGGTCGAGAGCCTGTCCGAGGTGCCGGTGGCGGCGGGCGAGTTGATCGAGTCGTCGCTGAGCTGGGATGACCTCCGGCAGATGTGTGAGCGGGATGTCGTGGGTCGAACGGGTCCAGCGTTGGTGACGCCAGCACAGGTGCTGGTGAGCGGGCAGGACGAGAATCACCAGGGATGCCGTGGAGCTGCGTCGTAGGGCGGCTAGCACCGCGAGGGTGTGAAAGCCCGTGGACAGCCCGGTGAGGTCGACGTGGTCGCCGATGGGAATCCCTGGCAGGATCCGGTCGCGACTGGGCGGTTGGGCATCGTGGGCATCGATGTCGATGACGACCAGGCTTGCAGGGCCGCAGGCGACGCCTACTCCGAATTCGGGGTGGGTTCCCCACCACTGCTCGATACGCCGCTGGTCGAGGGTGGCGGCGTGAAGGCGTGGCACCAGCGGCCGGCCGGGAGACAGGCGCAGCCTGCACGGGAGTGCCCGAGCTCGCGGCAATGCTGGCAGTTCGCTGCGGGTGTCTTGCGGCCTGCGGCAAGCGGGTGGACGGGCCAGCCCCTGCGAGCGCACCACTTCGCTGTGGCCAGTGACCGATGAGCGGCTGAGGGGCGGAGCGTGGGCTGCTGTGAGTCGCTGCGGGAAAACTGCAGCTCAGCAGACATGCGCCCCCCTGGTAGCGACTGAAGCGACTCAATGACGGAAACACCTTAGCGAACACAGCGGCGGCGTGTGGGGAGCATGTGCCCGTGTCGATGGGCAGGGCTCGGCAAGGGACGGGTAGCGACTGACTTGGTGGACCAGCGACTGGCGTCTCTTCGGTCGCTGACACAGTCGCCAAGGTAAAGAAGCAGGTCAGAAGCTTGACAGATCTGGAACAGCAACTCAAGCAACTGAAGCTCTCTATATATGACGCACATGCGCACACGCGAATGTCTTCATATGTACGGAGGATGAGTCGCTTCAGTCGCTAACTTCGGGATGCACCCCATCTGACCTGCCCTTTTACCGTGCAGGCAGTGAGCGACTGATGCGCAGCTGGGTCGCTGGGCTTCAGTCGCTGTGTCCCAAGTAGACCGAAGCGACTGAAGCGACTGACGGGGCGCGGCGGGGCCGGCCTGGCCATACAGGCTCCGAACTCTGCGGGCACCGACGGAACTCGCTGGTCAGCGGCAAAACGGTGGCCTTCATAGATCGTTTCCCACGCTGATGTAGATCGTTTCCCACCATTCTGATCAACACTGTCGGCAACACCACTCCCCCCACCCAGCGGGCGGGGGTGGCTAGGCCTGGCTAGCCGATCCGGGAAGGGCTGAGACACATCGTGGATGCGGCAGATGACGGCGCCGCGATGAATCGAATCGAACGCGCCATCGACAGAGGTCATTCTCGCCAACCTTACTGTCAAGGAGTGTGCCGGTGCTCAGACAGTGATTGAGTCAGATGCGATCGTCGAGCCGGCAATCGATGAGTTCTATAGCCAAGTGGTCGACTATTAAATGGGGGCGAGGCGTGAATAGACGCGCCTATATCGGATGGCGGAGTCGTTCAGGTAACCCCAGATCTCCGCACTTTCCGCCCTTTGTTTCTCACAAGAATACCCGGCGAGTTGGATTTTGGAAGATTCTGGCTCCTCGCTACAGCACTGTCTGGCGCGATATCGAGCTTGAATACGCTTGTTGCGCTGCCGTCCATCCTTGTTTGGGCGGACTGTCTGTTTCTCTTCGGGCATGAGGCCGAGGATGGGCGTGAATGATGACGCATACGAGACGACACCCTGGCTTAGGCATCATGAACGGTGCCCTCGACCAGTTGCGCGTCCGGCGCAGACGACGCCTTTTGCGGCGTGAGACCGAGCGCCTGGTGGCCTCCATGCCGATCCCACAGCCCTTCGATCTCGATCAGTTCGTTGCGAATATCGAGCAGGCCCGCGGCCGACGTATTGTCCTGAAGCCGATGCCGGTACACCTCGCCAGCCTGACTGGCTTCTGCGGTCTCTGGATCAAGCACGACGTCCGGCCGCTCGACCTGATCCTTCACCTCGAGGGCGGTTCGCCCTCGCACGAGCGGCAGATCAAAGTGCACGAGCTCGTCCACCTCTGGGCAGACGACTCTACTGGCGTCATCGGCACCGACGAGGTCCTGCGCGACCTCACATCAGCGCGAGTCGAGCAACTGGTAGCTGCAGGCCAGGCCGCCGGCCGGCGCCGTTATGACACCGCCATCGAGCAGCGCACCGAGGATGCGGCCGCCCTCATCAGCCAGCGAGCCATCAGCTCCGACCTCATCGAGGACTCTGTAGCCCGACGCCTCGCAGAAGACTTCGCCTACCCGTTCAGTAGCGATACCGCCCTGTAAGGAACCCATGACTGTGACCGACGCGTTCGCTTACGCGATCGCAGCCCTTCTGATCATCCAGGCCGTCCTGAGGGCCAAGTCCATCTTGAACGGGCGCCGTCGCGAGCGCTCACTGTGGGGCGCCTTCGCCGCGCTTGCGGTGAGCTGGTTGTGCCGGACATCGGTCGTCAACGATCTCCTGGACGCGACAGGAATCCCTGATCTCGGCTTCCTGGTCAAGCACGTCACTGCGATCGTCGGAATCTGCGTGCTGCTCCGCTATGTCACCGCGGTCTACGCGGACGCGGATGCCGACGTGCGACGCAGCGCGCGCCTGTCCGCCATCGTGCACCGGACCGCTGCGCGCGCCTCGGTCGGCACGATCGCCGTCATGGTGGCCACCTTCTTCTTCCTGCTGAATCCACCGGACACCAGCACCCTGTTCTTCCTGGAGCGCCATAAGGGAGACCTGGGTCTGCCGATCTACATGGGCCTCTTCTACCTCTACATGGGTGCGGCCGCCGCGGTCTGCGCCGTCCAGTGGGGCGGCGCCGCCCGAGCGACCCCGGTTCGCTCGGTCCGTATCGGGATGCTCCTCATGTCTTGCGCGATGGTGCTGGCCGTGCTCTACGTATTGCTGCGCACCGCATTCGTGGTGGTGATCACTGTCACGACGGTGTCCGACAGCGTCAGCCAGACCCAGGAGGCACTCACCGACTCCCTTCTCTACCTGTTTTCACTGCTCTGGGGGATCGGCGCCATAGCACCTGTCAGCCGAGCGGGCGCCGAGCGCTACCGGGCGGCCCGCAGTCTCCTCTCGTTGCACTGGCTCTGGAGGGATTTGGCCATGGCCGCACCTGACGTCGTCCGCTACAGGCCCAGCCAGCTCTTCGCGCGTCTGCCGTTCGTCGGCCAGGCCCTCGATGCTTTCCGCGACGTGTTCGCGAGCCCCGACGCTTCATTGCTCGTGCGCCTCAACCGCTTCACGGTCGACATCCGCGACGTGATCTTCGAACTCCGACGACGAGCCCCGGCAGATCTTGTCGAGCGGGCCCGCGATCATGCGCAGAGTGTGCCGGATAGCCTCCACCGCAGCGAGGTCCGGGCCGAGGCACTGTGGATCCGCTCTGCCTTGTTGTGCGAAGGGCCTGCGCTTCTCGGCAAGTCGGCCACTCTGGCGCCGTACCCTTTCGACCCAGGTACCGATCCAGAGCAGGAAGTGCCGCACCTGCGGGCTGTGGCCGCCGCCTACGGCCGCATCCGCAACTCCGACGCCCGCGCCCTGCTGGCGACGACCACTCCCAACTACGCTTGATCTTCAGAAGCAAGGAGCAACTGATGAACGTCGGCCCCGCTCGACCGACCATGTCGGCTGCGGCCGTACTGAACAATGGCGATGGCGAGTACCTCATCGTCAAGCCCGGATACAAGGACGGCTGGAATCTGCCAGGCGGCGGAGTCGACGAGGGCGAGACGCCCAGACAGGCATGTCGGCGTGAGCTCAAGGAGGAACTCGGCATCGACCAGACGCCTGGACGACTCCTTCTGTCCGCCTACGTGCACACTGCGGACGGCGCGCACATTTACTGGGTGTTCGACGGCGGAACGCTCACCACTGAGCAGAAGCAGGCGATCGTGCTGCAGGAAAGCGAGCTCACAGCCTTCCGCTTCAGCGCACCTGGCGAGATCTCGCCGGACGAGATCCCGCCGTCACGCAGGCCCCTGTGGGACGCGGCGCTCTGCGCACTCACCGACGGCAGCACTGTCTACCTCGAGGTCGTGCGCTAGGAGATACCGACGGTGTGGGCAGATTGCTACGTCGGCACGTCGTCCGCATCAGAGCCGAGGATCTCCGCCATGGTGTCGCTGATGAAGTCCCGGAGTTGATCCCGCACATCCTGCGAAATCTCTTGCTCACCGCCACGCGCGGCCATGACGGTGAACTGGCTGCGCACGGCGCGCGTCGAGACGACCAAGCGGCCGATCTCCGGATCGCTGCTGCGGAAGAACACCGGAGGGACGTCGAAAGCCAAAGCCAGGGCTTCAAGAACGTCGTCCGGGGCGGTGGTCAGTCCGCCCACGCGCAAGTTCCTTACCAGTTCTTCCGTCAGAAGAGACCGGCCACTCTTACGGTTACCGGACGAGGCGAGGTCCGCGTCCGAGAGCAGAGCCCCATCGTACAGCTCCGTCTGCAAGTACTTGATCTTCCCAGCGATGGTGTCGACGACCTGTGGCGACGGCGTCGCCTTCTCTGGCTCTATGGCTGGCACGTCGTGACCGAACGACCGCCTCTGCGCCGCCAGCAGTTCTGCACGGGTGACGTTGTAGGCGGCAGCCAGCGCCGTCACCGCCTCATCGGACAGCGTTCGCTTCCCCTGCTCGGCTGCGCGGATCGGCATCGGCGACGCAGTCTTGGTGTAGCGCGTGGTGTCCGACTGCCTCATGCCGGCGTCGCAGCGCAGATCGGCGAGGTTGGGCGGCCCCAGCCGCGGAAAGAGCTCGTCGAGTTCGGCCCCGACCATCGCAGCGATGGCCGGCAGGCGTTCCTGCGGCGGCGTAGCCAACCGGTTTTCCCAGCGATAGACGGCGTTTGTCTTGACGCTCAAGCCTGCGGCCAAGTCGGCCTGCGACAGGCGCTTGGCCACGCGACGATCGCGCAGCTTGCTGCCGTCGAAGACGCGGTCGGGCATACAGGTACTCCATAGGGTTCGTGCAGACACTCTAACCACTTGATCGGATCACCAGAAGGCGATAGTTTCACCTTTTAGTGATCGACGGGGTGGCTGGCTGCGGCTCAACTGCTGAATCCAGTCACTGTAGAACGACCCTCTTCTCGCAGGAAGTGGGTCGGTGCAGGCCACAGAGGTCCAAGGTCGTGTGACGGCCGGGGCCGGACATAGGCCGTGCCGAAGGGTGCGTCGACCACACCAACGTTGCCACTCACCTGCGCACCTATCGGTGAGAGGCATCACCAGCACGGGTCGTCTCCACCACGGCCAGGACCGCATCACGGCTCCACAAATGTCAGTACAGCTCAGCCAACGGGGGTGTCGCATTTGGAGATCGAAAGGTCGGACACGAGATCGGGCGTGATTTCCGCGAGAGCCTCGGACAGCTCTCAATGGCCGTATGGTGACCCGAGACACCCAAGCCATCGGTCAGGCCCGCAGATAGGTGAGGACGGCCAGCACCCTGCGGTGGGTCTCATCCGTCGGCGGCAGGTCCAGCTTGGTGAGAATGCTGCTGATGTGCTTGCCGATCGCGGCCTCGGAGACCATCAGCTCCTTTGCGATTGCGCCGTTGGACTTACCCTCCGCGATCAATGCCAGTACCTCACGCTCGCGCGGCGTGAGGCGCGCCAGCGGATCACGACGGCGGCGCAGCAATTGGCGCACCACCTCCGGGTCGACCACCGTCCCACCGTCCGCGACCTCGTGCAGTGCGTCGATGAATTCCTCGACCTGGCCGACGCGGTCCTTCAGCAGGTAGCCGACGCCCGAGCCGTCGCCGGAGTCCAAGAGCTCGGAGGCGTAAGCTCGCTGCACGTATTGGCTGAGGACCAGGACCGGCAGCGTGGGCCGGCTCGCGCGCAGTCGCACTGCCGCGTGCAGTCCCTCATCCTGAAAATCGGGCGGCATGCGTACGTCCGTCACCACGATGTCGGGGGCGTGCTCCTCAACCGCAGCAATCAGCGCATCCGCGTCCCCCACGGCCGCCACCACCTCGTTTCCGCAGCGGCTGAGCAAGCCGACCAGCCCTTCGCGCAGCAGCACGCTGTCCTCGGCCAGCACTACGCGGAGCGGTCGGCCGCTTTGGTCAACTCGCAAGGAAACTCCACAAGTAACAGGGTTGGTCCGCCCGGTGGACTGGACAGGGCAAGTCTGCCATCGAGAACCGCTACCCGGTCCGCCAGGCCGGTGAGTCCGCTGCCCGCCGAGGGGTCCGCGCCACCTCGCCCGTCGTCGCGCACCTGGAGGAACAGGCGGCCGTCGCGATGACCGCCGCTCACCTGCGCGCGGTCGGCCCCGCTGTGCTTGGCAACGTTGGCGAGCGCCTCGCAGACCACGAAGTACGCCGCGGCCTCGACCCCCTGGGGCAGCCGACCCGGCAGTCGGAGGTCGACGTCGACGGGGACCACGGAGCGGTCCGCCGCGTCGGCGACGGCGGCCTCCAGGCCGTAGTCCGCAAGGATCTTGGGGTGGATGCCGTGGATGAGCTCGCGCAGTTCCTCGAGCGCCTTGCCCGCTTCGTCGTGGGCTTTGGCGAGTTGGTCGGCGAGCGTGCCGGGCGGTGCGTCCAGCCGGGCCAGACCGAGGGTCATCGTCAGGGCCACCAGCCGCTGTTGCGCACCGTCGTGCAGATCGCGCTCGATGCGCCGCCGCTCCGCCTCGAAGGCGTCCACCAGACGGAAGCGGGAGCGGGCCAGTTCGACCACCTTCGCGTCGAGCTCGCTCTCGCGGGAGGCAATCAGCAACCGGGTCAACTCGGCGCGGGCGCCCGCCGCGATGCCGAGCACATAGCAGCACAGGCCCATGAGGAGCAGGCCGAGCACGGCGACTCCGAACGCGGTCGGCCATGTGGTGATCGTCCATTGCTTGAGCACCTTCGTCTCGTAGCCGTCACCGACCGTGGCCATCATCAACGGGGCGGCGACCATGGACAGCGGAACGAGCAGAGCGACCGTGACCACCAAGGCGTCGACCGGCCACAGCAACCCGGCGAACAGCAGCGTATGCCCGAGTTCCCGCCAGGTCGCCTGCTCGCGCAACCGGGTGGTCAGCCAGATCCCCAGTCCTGGCGCGGCCGGCTCCTGGTGTTGGCCGACCACCGGATCGCGATCGACCAGGCGCAGCCTTCGCCGCTCGACCCAGGCCACTGGGATCCCGCTGAGGGCGACCACGGCCAGCAAGGGCAGCCCCACCACGGTGATGGCGAGTGTCCCGCAGACAGCAGCCACCGTCACGATCGCCACCAGGGCGGCGACGCCGGTCACCGCGCCGGTGAGCAGATACGCGACGGAGCGCCATGGCCAGACCGACAGCAGAAAGCCGGGCCCGGACATGGCCTGCCACACATTCCGAGGGTGCATGGGGATCACCGTAGGTGGGCGAACCCATCCGGTGCCATCGGTCCAGGACGCGGATCGAGGGTAGGGCCAGCCCCACCCCCGTACCGGACCCGGAGGTCACGGGGCCGGGAATACAGGGGCTTGCCACCGCGGACCGCTGCCAACAGGAGGGCTCAGTTCAGCCAACTTGTGGCGCAAGCAATGGTCGAAAGACCGACGTTCCGGCGTTCCGATCCGGATGTGGCCGCCTTGATTCGACCACTATCGAGTAAATAGGGGATTTAAAGTGGAATTTCATCTTCTAGGTCCAGTCGAGGTGAGAGACGGGGCCCGTCGCATCGCGCTGGGGGGCACCAAGATGCACACGGTTCTGGCCGTGCTGCTGCTCGCGCGTGGTCGCGTGGTCAGCGACGGGAGACTGAGCGAACTGCTGTGGGGGTGGGATCCGCCTGCCACATGGAACGCTCAGATTTACACCTACACATCGAGGCTGCGAAAGCTCCTCGGACCCGAGGTCGACCTGGTCCGCCGCCAGCCCGGCTATCAGTTGGTCGCTGACGGGGCGCACGTCGACGTAGTGGAGTTCGAGAGGCTCGAGCGGCTCGGGCGGCGTGCGATGGAGGAGCGGCGGTTCACGCAGGCCGCCGACACGCTTCGTCAAGCACTTGATCTGTGGCAGGGACCGACGCTGGCCAACGTCACACCGCACCTCGCGGAAACGGAGATTCCGCAACTGGAAGAGGCGCGGATGAGCGCTCTGGAGCACCGGATCGAGGCGGACCTCGCCCTCGGCAAGCATGGCCAGCTCACCCCCGAACTCACTCAACTCGTCAGCGAGTTCCCAGTGCGGGAACGACTGCGTGCGCAGCTGATGACCGCGCTGTACCGGTGTGGGCGGCAGGCAGAGGCGCTGCGCGCCTATCACGAGGGACGCGAGGTGCTCGCGGAGGAACTGGGGGTGGACCCCGGGCCTGATCTCGCCGTCGTCTATCAGTCGTTGCTGAGCGGAGACTTGGACTCCGTCCCGCAGCCCGCACCGAGCCTGACGCATGGAATGCCGACAGTGGCCGCGTCGCCTGTCATGATTCCGTCGGCGCCGACCGACTTCAGGGGCCGGGAGCGGGAGTTCGACGTGCCGTGCAGGCGCTTGACGCTGATGCCGGCGAACGGGCGTGCTGCGTTCCAGCCGCGCCGACTGCTGATCACCGGGATGCCGGGCGTCGGCAAGACCGCACTCGCCGTACAGGTCGCGCACTTCGTGGCTGGGGAGTTCCCGGACGGCTTACTGTGTGCCCGGCTGCGCGCCGACGACGGCACCGTCGCGGACTGCGGCGAGGTCCTGGTCGCGCTGCTGCGGGCGCTCGGCGAGACCTCCGAGAACCTGCTGACCCCGAACGGCGAGCCCGTCCGGACGGAGGAGCTGGTCCACAGATATCGGACCCGGACGGCGGGCCGTAAACTGCTGATCCTGTTGGATGACGCGGCGAACGAGTTGCAGCTTGACCCGTTGCTGCCGGCTACGACCGACGCCGCCGTCCTGGTGACGAGCCGCAACCGGCTCCCCGCGGTGCCCGGTTCGTGAACCGTGGCGCTGGAGCCCATGGAGACCAGTGAGTCGCTGGACCTGCTCTCCGTGATCGCCGGGGGCGACCGGATCGCCGCGGAGCCCGAGGCGGCCCACGCCGTCGTTGAGGCATGCGGGCGGCTGCCACTCGCGCTGCGGGCCGCCGCCGGCTCGCCGCCCGGCCGCACTGGAAAATGACGCGGCTCGCGCGTCGCCTGGCTGATCCGGCCTCCCGCATCGAGGAGTTACGGGTAAGCACGCTCGACGCAAGGCAGATACTGTCCGCAGCCTTGCGGCAATGTCCGCTTTCGGAGCGGGAGCTGATTCACCGACTCGCCGTCCGCGCGGGAGCCGAGTTCACTGCGGTGACGACTGCCGCGCTGCTCAGGCTGCCCGAGAACGCGGCCGAGGAGTTCCTGGAACGGCTGGTCGAGGCGTCACTTCTGGAGACACGTGGCATCGACGCCACCGGCGCGCCTTGTTACTGCTTCCACCCCTTGCTGCGTCTCACTGCGGCGAGCCTGGAGCACTTCCCTGAGGAGGGCAAGTTGCTGCGGGTGGGCTGAACGGCGCCGCCGCCCCGGGAACTGCGCCGGTGACCGCGGCCAGGGTGAGTCGGGCCCGACCCCTGGAGGTAGGTTTGGCACTACCCCAAGTCTCGTCCCTGCCGCAGTGCGTCGCGAGGGTCCCCCGCGGTTTCGTGGAGGCAGCGCGCAGACGAGGGAGGCGGCGCCCCATGACGGCATGGCTGGCTGAGCAGATGCTGGTGCATAGTAGCTTCGGCATCCTCGCCGCGGTGCTGGTGCTGCCCGCTCTGGAGGCGGCGCTCCCGGTCGTGGGCGCGTTGCTGCCCGGTCAGACCGCGGTGGTGCTGAGCGGGGTGCTCGCCTGGCACGGGCACGTCACGGTCACGGCGGCGCTGCTGACCGCGCTCGTCGGCGCGGTGCTGGGCAACCTGGCCGGGTACGCCATCGGAAGCCGCTGGAAGGAGCGGCTGATGGCCCGGATGACGAGTCGCACCCGTCATCGCCGGTTCACCGAGCGCGCCCTGGGGCTGATCGAGCGTCAAGGCGGCGGCGCGGTGTTCGTGGGCCGTTTCACCGCCGTCCTGCGCACCCTCGTACCGACCCTGTGCGGGGCGACCAGGATGCCGCTGCGCCGCTATCTGCTCTGGTCCGTGCTCAGCAGCGCGGTCTGGGCCCCTGCCTTCGTCCTGATCGGTTACGTCATGGGCCCGGCCGGGCCCGGGTGACCGGCCCGCCCCGCGAACGGCCGGTACTGCGCCGTTCCACGAAGCTTCCGTCCCGCCGAGGTGTGCGGGATGACCGACACCGACACGAGTTGGAACACATGAGCAACGACGCGATCCGATTGCGCTCCGTGACCCGGCGGTACGGCTCGGGCGGTACGTCCGTCACCGCCCTCGACGAGGTATCGCTCACCTTCCCGAGGGGGACGTTCACCGCCGTGATGGGCCCGTCCGGGTCCGGCAAGTCGACCCTGCTGCAGTGCGCCGCAGGCCTGGACCGGCCCACGTCCGGCTCGGTCACCGTGGGCGACACCGAGCTGACCCGGCTGAGCGAGACCAAGCTGACCCTGCTGCGCCGCGAGCGCATCGGCTTTGTGTTCCAGGCGTTCAACCTGCTGCCCTCGCTGACCGCCGAGCAGAACGTGGCCCTGCCGCTGCGGCTGGCCGGCCGCCGCCCGAAAAAGACACAGGTGCGCGAGGTGCTCGAACAGGTCGGACTCGGCGACCGGTCGCGGCACCGCCCGACGGAGATGTCCGGCGGCCAGCAGCAGCGAGTTGCCCTGGCCCGCGCCCTGATCACCCGCCCCGAAGTGCTGTTCGGCGACGAGCCGACCGGCGCGCTCGACTCGCAGACCAGCCGCGAGGTGCTGACCCTGCTGCGCGGCATGGTCGACCGGGACGGCCAGACGATCATCATGGTCAGCCACGACCCCGTCGCGGCCTCCTACGCTGACCGCCTCGTCTTCCTCGTCGACGGCCGGATCAACGGTGAGTTGATCGGCGCCTCCGCCGAGGACATCGCAGCCCGCATGACCAAGCTCGAGGCGGCGCCGTGCTGAGCACCACCCTGCGCACCCTGCGCACCCGCTGGGTCACCTTCGTCGGCAGCTTCGTCGCCCTCTCCCTGGGCGTGGCGTTGATCGCCGTGATGGGGCTGGCCCTGGCGTCCTCGCTGGACGCTCCCGACCGGGGGCCGGAGCGGTTCGCCGCCGCGCCGGTCGTCGTCAAGGGCCAGGACACCCTTGAGGTGCCCACCTCGATCGGCGACCGCACCCAGAAGCTCGCGCAGCCGCGTGCCGTGCCCGACAACGTGGTCGCGAAGCTGCGGGATCTCGGGACCGTCGTCGAGGATCGGTCGTTCGCCGTGCGGGCCGAGGGCGGGCCCGCCGATCTGGTGGGTCATCCCTGGTCCACGGCGGCCTTCGCGGCGTACCACCTCGACGCGGGACGCGCGCCCGATGCCGCGGACGAGGTCGTCGTCAGCGGTGACTGGGCCCGTCCGGGCACCCGGGTGCGGACCGACGGCGGCACGGTGCGCGTCGTCGGCACCGTGGGCGGGCTCGGCTTCGAGAACGCTGCGTTCTACACCGACGCCCGCGCCGCCGAACTGTCGCCGCGCAGCCTCCAGCTCGTGGTCGACGCCGATGCAGCGGCCGTGCGCGAAGTGGTGCGCGGCAGTGAAGGCGTCCAAGTCCTCACCGGGGACGCGCGCCGGTACGCCGACGCCGACCCCGACCGAGACAGCGAGGCCCTCACCGCGATGAATGCCATGTTCGGCACGGCCGGCGGCGTCACCGGGTTCGTGTCGGTGTTCGTCGTGGCCTCGACCTTCGCGTTCGCGGTGGCCCAGCGGCGCCGCGAGTTCGGACTGCTGCGCACCGCCGGGGCGACGCCGGGCCAGATCCGCCGTATGGTCGTCTACGAGGCGCTCGCGGTCGGTGTGCTCGCCTCAGCCGCCGGCTGTGTGCTCGGTTCCTACGGCGCTCCGAAGCTCGCCGCGTGGGCGGTCGACGAGAACCTTGCGCCCCGCTGGTTCACCATCGGCGACTACACCTGGCCCTACCACATGGCCTTCTGGACGGGCCTGTTCGTGGCCCTGTGCGGGGTGCTGGCCGCGTCCTGGCGGGCCGGGCGCACCGGTCCCACCGAGGCACTGCGCGAGGCATCCGTCGACACCCGGCCGATGACATGGGGCCGCTGGCTGTTCGGTGCGGCCCTGCTGATCACCGCCGCGGTGACGCTGACCCTGGCCCTGGTGACGAACCCGGGCGACCTGCTGCAGCGCAAGACCTATGTGAGCCGGCCGATGCTGCTGATCACCGCGGTCGCGCTGCTCACGCCGGTGCTGGTGCGGCCACTGGCCCGGCTGATCGCCTGGCTGCCAGCCCAACTGCCGGGCGCCGGCGGGATGCTGGTGCGGGAGAACGCCGCCGCCGGGGTCCGCCGTACCGCCGCCGTCGCGGCGCCCGTGCTGGTCACGGTAGCGCTGGCGGGCTCGCTGCTCGGCGCCACCGCCACCCTCAACGAGGCGAAGGCCACCGAGGTGCGCGAGCAGACGGCCGCCGACTTCGTGGTCACTCCGGCGGGCGACGCCGGCTTCGACGAGGCGACGCTGCAGCGGCTTCGGGCCGTGTCCGGTGCCGAGGTCTCGGCGAGTTCGTCGAGCGCCGTGTACGTCCTGGAGGACGGCGTGGCGCTCATCAGGTCCGATGCCAGGGCCGTCGAGCCGGAGCCGCTCGCCGCAACGACCCGTCTCCCGCTCGCCGCGGGGAAGGTGGGCGATCTGGACGACGACTCGATCATCGTCAACGAGGAGTGGGAGAAGCACACCGTGGGCGAGCGGGTGGGCGTGTGGCTCGGTGACGGCACGAGGAAGTCCCTGAAGATCGCTGCGGTCATGACCATCGGCACCGGCAACAACGGCGTCTACGTCACCCCGCGCAACGCCCCCGCGGCGCCCGTCGACCGGGTCGACGTACGCCTCGCGGACGGTGCCAACGTGGGCACCGTGGCCGCCGGTCTGCGTCAGGCGGTGTGGGCGTCGGGCGGGGAGGTGCTCACCAGGGAAGCCTGGGTTCGGGCGACGTACCCCGAGACCAACCGGACGACCCGGATGGGCTTCTTCCTGGTCCTCGGGATCGCTCTCCTCTACACCGGCATCTCGCTGGCCAACACGATGGTCATGGCGACCTCCGACCGGGTCCGCGAGCTTGCCGTGCTGCGGCTGGCCGGCGCCACCAGATGGCAGGTGCTGCGGCTGGTGGGCGCCGAGGCGCTGATGGTGGTCATGGTCGGCGGACTGCTGGGAGCGCTGGTCGCCGGCCTCAACCTGGTGGGCATGTGGAGCGCGCTGGGCCTGCTCTCGGTGTGGACGTCCATCGAGATCCCGTGGGCGACGCTCGCGGCGGCCCTGGGTGCCTGCGCGGTGCTCGCCGTGATCTCGGCGGTCGCTCCGGCCGGCCTCTCCCTGCGCCGTAGGGCGGTGGAGCTGGCGGGCGTACACGAGTGACCTTCTGACCCGGCGCCGAGCGGTCATTCCCCCGTTCCGTCCGGCGCTGCCTCCGCGTCGCGCGACACCCTCGTGGCGCCGGCGCGGACGCATGACGGCGGGGACGCCTTGGGAGGCGTCCCCGCCGTCGGCCTCGTCCGGGTGAGTGGGCGCGGAGCGGAGGGTTCCGCGACGACCGTCCACGGCCACCGCGGGCGCGGCACTCCGTGGAGTGCCGCGCCCGCGGTGCGCGTCAGTGGCTGGCTGTGAGGGCTGCCGTGAGCAGCGACTGGACCGTCGGCGGCACCCGTAGAGTCCCCCGGGTGCGCGGACTCATCATGTACACGGCGCGGCGCTCCAGGTCTTGGGTGGCCCCTATGCCGCTGAGGTAACCGTGGACGACGCCTGCCATGCCCCACACCGTGGTACCGCCGGGCAGGACCATGCTGTCGAGTCCCGCGCCGCAGAAGGCCCGGCCGCCTCTGACATAGGGGACGTCCGGGACCCGAAACATGTGCGCGATGCTTTGCGGGGTAAGGAGTTCACCGCCGAACAGGGCTGCCAGGAACCGGTCGAGATCCGGGACGGACGAGATCATCTCACCTGCGGCACCGTGAATCGTCGGGCTGTGCTCGGTGATGTCGACCCCGTTCTCATACCCACGGATGTGCGGTGCGGGCATGGTGGGGTCGGCGCCCGGCACCGTGGTCGCGGTCAGCCCGAGGGGGCGCAGGATGCGTTCCTCGATCTCCTGCGCGTACGGGCGTCCGGTGAGCGCTTCGACGAGCATCCCGGCCACCACGTAGTTGGCACGGGTGATCTGCTGCCGGGTGCCGGGGGCGAAGGTGAGCGGCTCCCGGAGGGCGAGGTCGATCAGCTGCGCGGGAGTGAAGACGTCGAATCGGTGGCGCAGGAACCAGGGCGTGTCGTTGTAGCGGACGTCGCTGTCGTCGGCCAGCCCGCTGGTGTGGTCCAGGAGCTGACGTACGGTCACGGGTGCCTGGAGCAGCCCGGGCAAGTGGCGCTCGACCGGCTCGTCCGGGGCGATCAGACCGTCGTCGACCAGCCCGAACACGACCGCCGCGACGAAGGTCTTGGTGACTCCGCCGATGCGGAACCTGTGGTCGAGGCCGGCCTGTTCCCCGGTGGTGAGGTCGGCCACCCCGGCCGCCGCCGCCCACGGGCCCTGCGGTCCTTCGACCCGCAGGAGCACCGCGGTGGCCTCGTCGTCCGGGCGCCCGCCCACGGCCTGTTCGAGCGCCTCATTCACCCGACACCACCCGTTCCACAGGTTCGTCCTCGGCGTGCGCCCATGTGGCGATCATCTCCCCGGTGCCGAGGCCGCCGCCCGCCCGGCGGACGGTGTCCGCGATGAAGGTGTTGACCTGTTTGCCGTTCTCTGAGTTGGTCAGCACGATGAGGCCCTCACCGCTGTCGACGCGGGTGAAGGTGCCGACGCGGTAGCCGACAGTGCGGCCACCGTGGCCGTACTCCACCTCGCCTCCGGTGGTGTCGACGACGGTGCCGAGGCCGTAGAAACTGCCGGGATGCCAGACCGTCAACATCTGTTGCGCCAGCGGGCGGCTCAGCAGGGTGCCGGGTTCGCCGAGGTACGCGCGGCGGATCTCCAGCGCCACCTTGGCGAGGTCCTCGGCGCTCGCCCACAGCCCGCCGGCCGCGACCTCGTTGCGGACGCGCCAACGGCCGGGTATCGGGGCACCGTTCGGGTCGTGGCCGACAGCCACCGGGGCCGGTGCGACGCCGGGGTGGTTCTGGTCGAAGCTGCTGTCGGCCATGGCCAGCGGGTCCAGGACGAGACGCCGCATCATCGCTTCGAAGGGCTCTGCGGTGACGTCGAGGAGCAACTGTTCCAGGACCGAGAAGTTGATGTTCGTCTTATTGAAAACGGTGCCGGCCGGGTGCTCGGCCCGCACCGGGGCGTTGGTGGCGGGCGGGCGGCCGGCGAGAATCTCGGGGATCTCCGGCATGGGCTCGGTGGGCAGGTAGTTGGTCGGAGGGACATGGCTGAGGCCCGACTGATGGCTGATCAGCTCGCGCAGAGTGATCCGGGCGCCGTCCGGTACCTGCCACGTGGTGAGGTACTGGTTGATGTCGGCGTCGAGGTTGAGCACACCGTCACCGACGAGCTGGAGCACGGCCAGCATCGTGACGTGCTTGCTCACGGAGGCCACTTGAAAAGCGGTGCGGGAGGTGACCGGTTCGGGGCGGTCGGCGGCCGTCACTCCGTACCCTTCCACGGACACCACATCGCCGCCGCGCAGCAGCGCGATGCTCACCCCGGGGACGTGGTGTACCGCCATGAGCTCCTGGAGTTCCCGCCGGAATGTCCGCGGTAAGACGACGGCCGGGGCCGGCTCAGGGGTCGGGTGCACATCGGTTGTCATGCCGTGTCCTTCCATCAGCGAGTCGACTGCCTCGGCCAGGGCGGCCAAGGTGTCGTACTCGTACAACATCCGCAGGGTCAGCGGCAGACCACGGCGGCGTGCCGCGCCGATCACCCTGATGACCAGCAGGGAGTCCCCGCCGTAGTCGAAGAAGTTGTCGTGCGCACTCACCCGCTCCCGGCCGAGCACCCGGGACCAGATCTCGGCGATCGCCCGCTCGATGGGGGTACTCGGGGCCACGTGGGTACGGTCCCCAGCCGCTTCGGGCGCCGGGAGGGCGGCCCGGTCCGGCTTGCCGTTCACTGTGAGCGGGATGCGTTCGAGGGGGACGAAGAGGGCGGGTACGAAGGAGGCGGGCAGCGTGGCGGCGAGCAAGCGTCGCAGCCGGACCGGCTCGGCGTCCTCGGCCACCACGTAGGCCACCAGCCGCTGGTCGCCCTGGTGGTCCCGCCACGGGACCACCACCGCGTCCCGTACGCCAGGCGCGGCGAGCAGCGCAGCTCTGGTCTCCGCCGGCGCCACCCGCACCCCGTTGATCTTGACCTCGTCGTCCGTCCGCCCGACGTACTGGATCCCGCCGTCCGGCAGCACCCGCGCCAGGTCACCGGTCCGGTAGAGGCGGGCGCCGGGCAGACCGTACGGATCGGGCACGAATCGGTTAGCGGTCAGGTCTGGCCGGCCCGCGTAGCCGCGCGCCAGCCCGTCGCCCCCGATGTAGAGCTCACCGGTCACCCCGACCGGCACCCTGCGCATGTCGGCGTCCAGAACCCGGGCGCCGACGTGCGGGAGGGGACGGCCGATCGGCACCGGCCCCGCGGCGAGGCCGGACGGGACCCGGTACGCGGTGGCGTCGATGGTGCACTCGGTGGGGCCGTAGGTGTTCCACAGCTCCACGCCCGGGCACAACACCTGTAGGCGCGCAGCCAGTTCACCGTCGAGCTGCTCGCCCGCCGAGCACAGCAGCCGCAGCGCCTTACAGGAGCCCCAGCCCTCCGTCTCCACCAGGAGGCGCAGCACCGACGGCACCACCTGCAGCACCGTCACCCGGTGGTCGGCGACGGAACGCAGCAGCGCGGCCGGGTCCCGTTCCGCCCCGGCCGGCGCGAGCACCACCGCACTGCCGCAGACCAGGGGGGCGAACAGCTCCCAGCCGGCCGCGTCGAAGCCGATCGACGTCTTGTGCAGGATGCGGTCGGCCGGGCCGAGGCCGTGTTCACCGACCGCCCAGGAGACCCGGTGCGCGAGCCCCCGGTGCGTGATCTGCACGCCCTTGGGGCGGCCGGTGGAGCCCGAGGTGTAGATGACGTACGCGAGGTGCTCGCCATCGGTCTCCCGGGCAGGCGCCGTGGCCGGGTACGTCTCGAAGGGCACGTCTTCCAGGAACAGGCTTCCCGGGTGGTCCAGCCCCTGAGGGGCATTCTCGCGCCGGGTCAGGAGAAGCCGCGCGCCTGCGTCCGCGAGCATGAACTCCAGCCGGTCGAGGGGCGAGGCGGGGTCCAGCGGGACGTACGCCCCACCCGCCTTCCACACTCCGAGCAGGCAGGCCACCAGGTCCGGTTCCCGGTCCAGGAGCACGCCCACGGGTGACCCGGCGGACACGCCCCGCGCCCGCAGGTGGTGGGCGATGCGATTGGCACGGGCCTCCACCTGTGCGTACGAGACGGTGGACGGGCCGTGGACGAGGGCCGGTGCGTGCGGGGTGCGGGCGGCCTGATCCGCGAAGAGGGCGGGCAGGGTGGGCTGCGGTCCGGTCGGGTACGCCGGGCTGCCGAGTCCTGCGAGCAAGGACCGCTCGTCGGCGGAGAGGAAGACCTCCTCTCCCGCGTCCCCGTCGGGATCGGCCGCCATCGCTTCGAGCACCTGCCGGTACATCGCCCCGATCCGCTGCGCGGCGGCGGGGGTCAGGACGCCGGTGCGGCTGCTCAAGGCGAGGTGTCCGGCGAGCGTCGTCACGGCGAGGTCGAACTCGGTGCCGCCCTCGGCGAGCGTCGGCGCCACGTCCACCAGCTCTTGGTCGACCTGGTGGAAGTCTAGGTAATTGAACGACACGTTGACCAGACGGCGGCCGCCCGCCATGCGCTGCATCTCCGGCATCGGGAAGCGGCGGTGCGGCCACAGCTCCACCTCGCGGTCGAAGGTCGACCGCGCCAGGTCCAGCCAGCTGCCCGTCGTCCGGCAGCGGTCGTGGACGAACGGCACGGTATTGAGGTACATGCCGTGGACCCGGTCCGCGCCCACCGCCTCCGGCCGGGAGTCGCAGACAAGGCCGGAGATGAAAGAACGCTCGCCGGTGAGACCGCTCAGCACCTTGAGGTGGGCGGCGAGCAGCACGCTCTTGAGCGAGACCCTGGCCCGGCTCGCGAGCGTACGCAGTCCGGGCTCCAGGTCGTGGATCGGGATGCGGAGCCTGACCTGGCTCTCCTCCGCCGACCCGTCCGGGTGTCCCCAGCCGGCTGGCAGCGAGAACGTGGGATGGCTCTCGACGATCCCGGCCCAGTAGGCCCGGTCCTCGTCGCAGACCAGGGCTTGCTGCTCGGCCGCGATGAAGTCGGCGTACCGGAGCTGAGGTTCGTCGGCCCGCGCCATGGCCTCGCCCTGGCCGCCGTCACTGAACCGCCAGTAGCAGTTCAGCAGCTCCATCAGCAGGTTGTAGTGGCTCCAGCCCTCGGTGATCGCATGGCAGCGGACCATCGACAGCCACCACGCCCCCTCGCCTTCCAGGTGGGCGGCGAGGCGGAGCAGCGGCGGGGTGGAGAGAGCGAACGGGCGGGAACGCTCGTCGGCCTGGAAGTCGCGCAGGGCCTGCTGGATGTCCAGGGACGTGGCGTCGTGCACGGACACCGGGATCTCGGCGGTCAGGTGCACCAACTGCACCGGCACGGAGAAAGAGTTGAGGTCGAAGGAGGTACGCAGGGCCTCGTGCCGCTCCACGACCGTGCGGGCGGCGGCGATCAGGGCGGCGGGCTCGAAGGGCAGCCCGTCCCGGATCCGGAACGATGTCACGCTGTGATAGCGGCGCAGCCTCTCGTCGGCCATCATCTCGACGACCATGCCGGTCTGGGTCTGCGACATCGGGTACGCATCCACGAGACCGGCCGGCAGCCGCTCACGATCCTCGGCGGCGAGCAGCTCGAACGGCTGCACCGGGGCCAGGACGTCCGCAGGTGCGCGGTCCGCGACGAGGACGGCCAGAGCAGCGACCGTACGGCAGTCGAAGACGTCCCGTACGTCGAGATCGAACCCGGCCGCGCGAAGGGCTCCGACGAGGGCGACGGCACGGATCGAGTCGCCGCCAAGATCGAAGAAGCTGTCCTCGGCTCCGACACGTTCGCGCTCCAGGACCTTGCGCCAGGCGGCGGCGATCTGCTCCTCCGTGCCGGCAAGGGGGGCGACGTAGGTGTCTGTGGCGGCCTCGGTGGGGGCGGGCAGTGCCCGGCGGTCGATCTTGCCGTTGGCGTTGAGGGGCATGGCCTCCAGGGCGGTGAAGGTGGCGGGGATCATGTAGTCGGGCAGCCGGCGGCCGCAGTGTTCGGCGAGGTCGGGCACGTCCTGCTCGTCGGAGACGTAGTAGGCGGCGAGCTGCTTCTCACCGCTCTCCGGCCGGTGGAGGGTGACGAAGGCCTCGCGGACGGCGGGGTGTTCGGCCAGGACGGCCTGGATCTCGCCGGGCTCGACCCGGAAGCCGCTGATCTTGACCTGGTCGTCGAGCCGACCCAGGAACTCCACGGTCCCGTCCTCGCGCCGCCGCACCAGGTCACCGGTGCGGTAGAAGCGAGCGCCCGGCTCGGCGGCGTACGGGTCGGGCAGGAACCGTTCGGCCGTCAGGTCGGGGCGGTTGGCATAGCCGCGGGCCACACCCGTGCCGCCGACATACAACTCACCCGGGACACCCACCGGAACCGGCTGCAGCAGACTGTCCAGGACGTACATCGTCATATTGGGCAGTGGCCTGCCGATCGGCAGCACCTCTGGGTCGGTCTCGGCCGGCACCTCGAAGACGCAGGTGCCGACGGACGCCTCGGTCGGACCGTACTCATTGACCAGCCGCGTCTTCGGGGCCAGAGCACGCCACCGTTCCAGCGTCGCCCGCGAGAACGCCTCGCCCGCGACGACGAGAACCGGGGCGAGTGCGGCGGCATCGGCCGGCGTGAGCTGGTACGCGAGCACATCCAGGTGACGAGGGGTGAGCTTGATGAAGCTGTACGGTGCCCCGGCGGACAGCTGGCTGCCCAGATCGGCCATGTCCACACGCTGGGACACCGTGTGCACCGCCTGCCCCGACACCAGCGGCGCCCACAGGTTGGGCACCACCAGGTCGAACGCCACCGACGAGAACAAGGGCGCGCCACCCGTTCCCCGCGATGCCAACGCACGTGCCGCCCAGGCGACATGGTTGACCAGACCCCGGTGAGTTACCTCCACACCCTTCGGCGTACCGGTCGAGCCGGACGTGAAGATCACATACGCCAGCCGGTCCAGATCATCGTCGGCCCGTGCGGGTGCCGTGGCCGGGAATTCCGCCACGGACAGGGCGGCCTCGTCCAGGAGCACCTTGGCGCCGGCAGTCTCGACGATCGCGGCCACCCGCTCGGCCGGATGTGACGGGTCCACCGGCACATACGCCGCTCCCGCCTTCCACACCCCGAGGAGCGAGGCGACCAGAGCCGGACCCCGGTCCAGCATCACCGCGACCCGCGACTCCGTGCCCACTCCGAGACCGCGCAGCCAGTGCGCGATTCGTTTCGCCTCGGCATCCAGTTCTCCGTACGAGACCGTCACGTTCCCGCTGCGTACCGCCACCTCCTGCGGCGATTTCGCCGCCTGTGCCTCGAACAGCTCCAGCACCGACACCGGTTCCACCTCTGCCGCGGTGTCGTTCCACTCCACCAGCTGACGCCGACGCTCCGGCTCCGGCAGAGGGGACTCCTGCGCCGACCCTTCCGGGTTCGCCGCCATCGACTCCAGCACCGATCTGTACAGCGCCGCCACCCGGGCCGCGTTCGGCCGGCTCAAGGCATGCGTGTTGCTCTTCAGTCCGATGCGCCGGGAGATCGTGGTGACGGCGAGGTCGAATTCCGTCCTCCCGGGTGCCAGCACGCTGTCCAGGTCGACCGCGTCGCTCTCCAAGCGGTCGAAGTCCACATGGTTGAGCAGCACGTCCACCAGTCGCCGCCCGCCCGCCATGCGTTGCATCTCCGGCATGGGAAACCGCCGGTGCGGCCAGAGTTCGGCCTCCTGGGTGAAGGCCTGCGCGACCAGTTCACGCCAGGTGCGGGCCGTCCGTCCGAAGGCGAACGGAACGGTGTTGAGGTGCATGCCGTAGATACGGTCGGCGTCCACCGCCTCCGGCCTGGTGTGCACCACGACGCCGCTGGTGAACTCCGGTTGCTCGGTGAGCGTGCTCAGCACCTTGCCGTGCGCGGCGACCAACACGCTCTTGAGCGAGGCGCCGGCCTCGGCAGCCAGGGTGCGCAGCCCGTCCTCCAGATCGTCGAAGGGCACGGACACCCAGAAGTGCTCGGCGGGCCGGTTGGGCTCACCCCAGCTCTCGGGGAGGGAGAACTTCTGCGGGCCTGCGATCGTCCGCGCCCAGTAGGTGCGGTCCTTGTCGGAGGCCAGGGCGCGCAGTTCCCCGGCGATGGAGTCGGCGAACCTGACACTGGACGGCGTGTAGGGAGCCGGTTCCCGGCCCTCGCGCATCTCCCGGTAGCAGGTGAGCAGTTCCCGGACCAGGGAGTGGTAGCTCCACCCCTCCACGATGCCGTGGAACTCGGTCACCGACAGCCACCATCCGCCGTTCACCAGGTGTGCCGTGAGCCGGAACAGCGGGGGTTCAGCGAGGTCGAAGAGACGGGCCTTCTCCTCCGCGTGAAAGACGTCGAGGCTGCGCTCCACCTCTGCGGCGCCGAGACCGCGCAGGTCACGCACCGCCACGGGCATCTCCGCCGTCGGATGCACCAACTGGACCGGCACCGAGCAAGACGCGAGGTCGAAGGAGGTGCGCAGGACGTCATGCCGTTCGACGACCATCGCAGCGGCCGCGCGCAGCGCGTCGACGTCGAACGAAACCTCGTCGCGCATCCTGGTGGAAGCGACGTTCTGGTAGTTGCTGTGCCGGTCGTGCGCCAGCATGTCGACGACCATGCCTGTTTGCGTCTGTGACATCGGGTACGCGTCGGCCAGCCCGGCCGGCAGCCGCTCACGGTCCTCGTCAGTCATCAGTTCGAACGGCTCCACCGCCGCCCGTACGATGGCCGGCGCACGCCCCGCCACGAGTGCGGCCAGCCCGGTGATCGTGCGGTGATCGAAGACGTCCCGGGCGGCGACGTCGTATCCGGCCGCCCGCAGGGCGCCGACGAGCGCGACCGCCCGGATGGAGTCGCCGCCGAGGTCGAAGAAGCTGTCCTCGACGCTCACTCGGTCCAGGCCGAGCACCTCCTGCCAGACCTCGGCGATGCGCTCCTCGACGACGGTGCGCGGAGCGGCGTACGCCCGGTCGCTGCCCCGGGCGTCCTGGCCGGGCGCGGGCAGGGCACGCTTGTCGAGCTTGCCGTTGGTGGTCAGCGGGAGCCGGTCCAGGGCGACGAAGGCCGCGGGGACCATGTACTCGGGCAGCGAGGCTGCCAGGTAAGCCCGCAGCTCGGCCGGCTTCGGCACGTGATCCACCGGCAGTACGTATGCCACCAGTTGTTCGTCGCGGACGACGACCGCGTCGCGCAACGCGGGATGAGCTCCCAGCGCGCTTTCGATCTCCCCGAGCTCGACGCGGAAGCCGCGAATCTTCACCTGGTCGTCGATCCGGCCGAGGAACTCCAGCTGCCCGTCCGGGAGCCGACGAGCCAGGTCACCACTCCGGTACAGACGGGAGCCCGCGGGACCGAACGGGTCCGGCACGAACCGTTCGGCGGTCAGCTCGGGACGGTTCAGATAGCCGCGGGCCACCCCCGAACCGCCGACATGGATCTCTCCCGGCACCCCGACCGGCACCAACCGGCCGTGGCGGTCCAGCAGATGGAGGGACAGATCATCCAGTGGGCGGCCTATGACACTGCCTGCGCCGGCCGACAGGTCCTGCTCGGTCAGCCGGTGGTAGGTGGTGTGGACCGTGGTCTCGGTGATCCCGTACATGTTCACCAGGGCGACGCGGTCCGGGCTCAGCCGCTCGGTCCACGGCTTCAGCTCCTGGACGTCCAGTTTCTCGCCCGCGAACACCACAGCCCGTACGCGGAGCCGACGCTCCCCCGCGGTCGCGACCAGACCGCGGAAGGCGGACGGCGTCTGGCTGAGAACGGTCACCTCCTCCGCCACCAGCAGGTCCAGGAACTCCTCCGGCGAGCGGGCGACCGTGAACGGCACCACGACCAGCCGTCCGCCGTGCAGCAGCGCACCCCACATCTCGAAAACCGACACATCGAACGCGTACGAATGGAACAGCGACCACACATCGCTCTCGCCGTACGCGAGATGGCGCCGCGCCTGTTCCATCAGTCGCACCACATTGGCGTGCGTGACCGCGACACCCTTGGGCTTCCCCGTCGAACCGGAGGTATAGATCGTGTAGATCAGGTTCTGCGGGCTGCCGTCCACGTCCGGATCGGTGTCCGGCTGGGCGGCGACGAGTTCCGCGTCCCGGTCCAGCAGGACGAGTTCGCCCTCGTACAGGCCCCCCAGGACGCCGGACTGCGCCGATGTGGTCAGCACCACCGGAGCCGCAGTGTCGCGCACCAGGTACGCCAGGCGGTCGGGCGGGTTCGCCGGGTCCAGCGGGACATAGGCAGCTCCGGACTTCAGCACCCCGAGCAGCGCGGGCATCAGCTCGATGCCCCGCTCCAGGCACAGACCGACGAGGTCCTCCGGGCCCATGCCCTTCGCACGCAGCAGATGGGCGACACGGTTGGCACGGGCATTGAGCTCCCCGTACGACAGCGTCTCCCCGGCGAACGAGACCGCCGGGGCATCCGGCGTACGCCGCACCTGCTCCTCGAACAGCTCGTGCACCCGGCGCGTGACGGAACTCGCGCCTTGCGGTCCCGCGACCTCCAGCAGCGCCGTCCGTTCCTCCTCGCCGAGCATGTCCAGCCGCGAAAGCCGGGTCCCCGGCCGGGCTACCGCGGCAGCGAGGATGCGTACGAAATGGCTCAGCATCCGCTCCGCTGTCGCGCGGTCGAACAGCGCCGTCGCAAACTCCAGCCGTGCGGACAGTGCTCCGTCCCGTCCCTCGTTCATCACCAGGGAGAGATCGAACCGCGCCGGAGGAGCCGCGGGCGGGACGGCCGTCATGGAGACGCCCGGCAGTCGGTAGTCGTCGACCGTCTCCTCACGCAAGGTGAACAGTGCTTGGAAGAGCGAGGTGCGCGACCTGTTGCGTTCGGGTTCGAGTTCCGTGACCAACTGGAGAAACGACACATCCTGATGCTCGAAGGCGTCGAGCACGGTGGCGCGGGTGGCGGACAGCAGATCGCAGAAGGCCGGATCGCCGTCGAGGCGGCCGCGCAGGACGAGGCTGGTGATGCCGTAGCCGAAGAGGCGCTGCCACTCCGGGCGGTTCCGTGCCGACAGCAGGGTGCCGACGGCGATGTCGTCCTCGCCGGTGTACCGGGCCAGAAGTACCTGGAAGGCAGTGAGCAACACGGTGAAAGGGGTCGTGTCGTGGCGCTTGGCCAGCTCGCGCACGGCGTCGGCGAGTTCGGCCGGCAGGGCGTGCACGACCGAGTCGCCCCGGTGGTCGCGCACGGCGGGACGTGGCCGGTCCGTCGGGAGGTCGAGCTGGGTCAGGCCGGCCAGTTGCCGTCGCCAGTAGGAGAGATTGCGCTGTCCGATCTCGCCCGCGAGCTGCTCACGCTCCCATACCGCGTAGTCCGCGTACTGGAAGCGGAGCGGCTCCGGGCCCTCCTCCGGCCCCGCCGCGTACAACGCGCTGATGTCCTCCGCGAAGAGGTGCGCCGACCAGGCGTCGCAGGCGATGTGGTGCACAACCACGATCAGCATGTGTTCGTCGGCCGCAAGACGCAGGAGTTGTCCGCGGACCGGCCATTCCCGCTCCAGGTCCATGGGCCGCTCGGAGGCCCGCGCGATACGCTCCCGTACCGCTGCCTCCCGTTCCATGTCGGGGATCCGGGAGAGGTCTTCGACGGGGAGTTCCACCGGGCGCACGGGGTCGATGACCTGGACGGGCTCCGTGCCCTGCCATGCATACCGGGTACGCATGATCTCGTGCCGCGCGAGGAAGCGATCCCAGGCCCGGCCGAGGGCAGGGACGTCGAGAGGGCCCCGCAGCCGCAGGACCAGCGGGACCAGATACTCGGGGCTGTCGGGTTCCAGCCGGTTCAGGAACCACATCTGCTGCTGGCCGTGGGACAGGCGCAGCGGGCCGTTGCGGTCGGCGCGGACCGGATCCCGTCGCTTGTGACCGCGTCTCTTTCCGGCGAGTCTGCGCCTGAGCAGTTCGGCGCGGAGGTCATCCCGGTCACTGTGCGCGCTCGTGCCCATGCTCGGTCTCCCTTGTCTCGGTGGACGTGGCGGTCGTGGCGGCGTGTTCGTCCCGCAGCGCCGGTGTGGTCGCCGCGGCCATGGCCAGTGCCGACATGGCGCCGCCGATCAGCAGAAAGACGAGGGCCGCGTCCCAGGAGGAGAGCGCCAGACCCCCGAGCAGGACGCCCAGCACATTGGCTCCGGTGGCGATGACGTGCGAGGTGCCCGCGACCCGGCCCTGGAGGGCGTCGGGGGTGGTGCGGACCTGGTACACGGCGGCGGCGACATTGAATACGCCTGTGATGTATCCCGTCCCGGCGAACAGGACGCCGAGTACGAGTGGCCGTGGGGCGAGGGCCATGAGGGTGATCAGGGCCGCCCAGCCGTACAGTCCGCCGACAAGGACTGTACGGAGGCTGATCCTGCGCTGCCACCAGTTTCCGCTCAGAGCCCCGGCGATGCCGCCGATTCCACCCGCGGCCACGAGGACGGCGACGGCGCTCTGCGGTCGGCCCTCCTCCTTGACGAGCACGAAGAGGGCGAGCGGCAGCACCTGCAGCAGAAGATTGCTGCCGGCGACGAAGGCGAGGGCCGTGCGGAGGAACCGCTGCCCCCACAGCCAGCGCAGTCCCTCCGCGAGTTCGGTGCGCAGGGACTTCTTCGGCGCCTTGCGCTGCTGCTGGAAGTTCTTGCGGATCAGCAGCAGGCTGCCGAGCGAAGCGAGTCCAGCCGCCGCCGAGAAGAGAAAGGGGGCCCAGCGGGCCGCGCTCTGCAGCAGTACGCCGCCGGGCTGGCCGAGCAGCACGGCAGCGCGCCCGCGCGCCTCGTTCTGCGAGAGGGCGGCCGCCAGTTGGCCCGCGGGGACGACGTTGCGTACGGCTCCGCGCTCGGCGAGGCGGTACAGGATGGCGAGGCTGGTCTCGAGGAATGCAACCGTGGCCAGCTGGACCGCGGAGAACCGGCCGGTGGCGAGCGTGACGACGACGCTGCCGAGCGCCACGGCCCGTGCCCCTTCGCAGACCATCATCAGCCGTCGCCGGTCCCCGCGGTCGACGAGGACTCCGGCGGGCAGCTGCAGCAGGAGCAGCGGCAGCAGAGCGGCGAACGACACCGCCGACATCACAAGCGGTGAGTCGGTGTGCCAGAGCACGATCAGCGGATACGAGACCCCCGTGATCCTGGTGCCCAGGAGGGACATGGCGGCACCGGACCACAGCAGCAGGAAGTCTCGGTTCCGCCGCAGAGGGGCCGGGCCGTCTGCTGTCACCTCATGCGCACCGGCTGTCATCCGTCCCATGGTTCGGCCATGGCGACGGCCACCTTGCGGGGGCCGGTGAACGGTTCGCGGCCGTGCGCGACCAGCATGTTGTCGACGACGAGCACGTCGTCGCGCTGCCAGTCGAAGCGGGTGGACGCGGCCCGGTAGGCGGCCCGCAGATGGTCCATCACCTCGTCGGGAATGCGGCCACCGTCGCCGTAGTACGCATTGGTGGGCAGGTCCTCCTCGGCGTAGATCTCCCGCAAGCCCTCCTGGACCTCCGGGGCGAGCGTTGTGACGTGGAAGAACGTGGCGTGGTTGAACCAGACGCGGCTGCCGCTCGCGGGGTGGGTGTGCACGGCCCGGCGTACGGCGGCGGTACGCAGTCCGCCGTCCGGCCGCCAGTGCGGTTCGATGCCCTTGCCACGGCAGTACTCCTCGACGGCGGCCCGGTCCTGGGTTCCGAACGCCTCCTGCCACGGCACGCCGAACTCGGCGTGGAAGTTGCGGACGACCTGCCAGCCTCTGCGCTCGAACTCCTCCCGTACGCCGCGGTCGATGCGCCGGTAGACCTCGCGGATGTCGGCGAGCGGGGTGGCGCCCAGTGTGTGCGCGGGCTCGATGCAGTAGAAGTACAGGGTGTTCGGCCAGGTCGCCTGGTACGAGTTCTCGTTGTGCAGGAAGATCTCCTCGTCGGCCGGATAGTCCGTAGACGTGTAGACCTGTCCCTTGATGGTGGAGCGCGGCGAGGAACGCTCGGCGTAGCGCAGCGGGGCACTGCCGGAGAAGGCGCGCACCACGCCTTCGAACCCGTCGACGCCTCCGACCTCGAAGCCGCGCAGCAGGATCGCCCCGCTCTCGCCGAGGACGGTCCGCAGCTTCTCGCGGTGAGCGGCGATGTACTCGTGCACCGTGGTGCCCGGCTCTGCGGTGAACTCGATCGCGTTCATGCGACCAGCACTCCTGTCTCCATGCTGGGAACCAGCTCCTCGTACCGGTGGATCTCTACGGGACCGGCAGCGGCGCCTGCCTCACGGGCCAGTGCTGCGAACAGCCCGTCGGCCATCGGCAGGTCCTGCACGAGCCACGTGTCGGGGCTGTTCGGTTCGGTGTGGTCGACCAGCACCGGGCCGTCCTGGCAGGCCTGTACGTCGACTGCCCTCAGATCCGTGACGATGCCGACGCCGATCGCCTTCACCACCGCTTCCTTCCGGGTCCAGCAGCGGAAGAAGGCGCGGGTGCGCGCGCTCTCGTCGGGCCGGGAGCAGACATGTGCCAGCTCCGGGGCGCTCATCACGAGTTCGGACGCGCCGTCGACGTCCAGGCTGCGGTCGCCTTCCAGGTCGACGCCGACCCGATGGCCGGCGACCACGGCGAGCAGCCAGTGCGGTCCGGAGCGCGAGAGGTTGAACTCGAGGCCGGTGGGCGGCCACTCGATCCGGGGCCGGCCGTGCCGCGGGTGGGCACAGCGCGGGCATGGACGTCTGCCGAGGACCACCTCGCGCGGCGGCACGGCGAGGTAGTGGGAGAGCACCCGGCGCAGCGCCGCGTGCGCGGCCGCGTAGCGCACCGCGGCCGGGTTCGGCAGACGGCGGACCTTGTGCCGTTCTGCCTCCGACAGCAGGTCGGTGTCGCCCGGTGCGAGCGCGTCGGGGGCCCAGCCCCGCCAGATGTGGACCGCGTTGCGGTCCCTGAGCCGTTCGTATGCGGTGGTCATCGCCTCAGTCCGACATCGCGACCAGGACCCGGCGCTCGCCGGTGAAGGGGCGGCGGCCATGGGCCAGCAGGACGTTGTCGATCACCAGCAGGTCCCCGGTGCGCCAGTCGACGTCGACGGCGTGCTCCAGGCCACGGTCGCGGATCTGCTCGACGTACCTGGCCGGGATGGGGCTGCCGTCGGCGAAGGTGACGTTCTGTGGCAGGTCGTCCTCGGGCATGATCTGTGCCAGGGCGGCCGCGGTGTCGTCGCCGAGGCCGGCCGGGTGCCACTGGTCGGACTGGTTGAACCACACCTCCGTGCCGGTGAGCGGATGGCGGGTGGTGGCCGGGCGCACCGAGGAGACGCGCAGCCCGCCGTCGGCCCGCCACTCCCAGGTGGCGCCGGTCGGGTCGAGGAACGCCTCCACGTCGGCGCGGCTGTTCGTCTCGAAGGTGTCCTGCCAGCTCTTGCCCAGGCCATAGCCGTCGTGCAGGTTCTGCACATAGCGCACGCCGCCCGCGAAGGCCTCGCGCACCTCGGCGTCCAGGGAGTTCAGCCAGAGCGCCGCGTCCACCACCGGGGTGGCGCCGCCGCTGCCCGGCCGGATCTGGCAGTAGAAGGCGAGGCGGGCCGGCCAGGCGTGGGCGTAGCTCATCTCGTTGTGCATCGAGATGGTGAACTCCTGCGGGTACTCGGTCGAGGTGTAGACGTTGCTGCCGACCTTGGTGCGCGGCGAGTTGCCGTGCACATAGGCGAGCCGGTTGGGCAGCAGCAGGTCCAGTACCTCGTCCAGATGGTCGGGAGTGACCCCGAAGCCGCGGAAGACCAGGCCCTTCTCCTCCGTCAGCAGCCGGGTCAGCTCCTGCGGCCCCATGTCCTTGAGACGGGTGACGAGTTCGCCGGCGTCACCGCCGAACTCGGCCTCGATCTCCAGCGGGGTCCAGATGTCGGTCCGTGTCATCAGTTCATGCCTCCAGATCCTTGGTGATGTCGGCGACCAGCTCCGCCTCCCGGGGTGCGAGGTAGAAGTGGTCGCCCGGGTAGGTGCGCAGGGCGAAGTCACCGGCCCGGGTCAGCTCGGACCAGGCCTTTACGGAGTCGGGGTCGCAGCCGGGGTCCTGGAGCCCGAGACACGCGGTGATCGGGGCCTGCGTCGGCACGGGCGGTGACGCGGGGCGGTAGTTCTCGACAAGCCGGTAGTCGGCGCGCAGCGCCGGCAGCAGCAGTTCGCGCAGCTCGGGGATGTCGTACGCCTCCGAGCCCAGCGAGCCCAGCCGGCGTACCCCGGCGAGCAGTTCGTCGTCGCCGCGCAGGTGCAGGCCCGTGCGGCGGAACCGGTGGGGCGCCGAGCGGGCCGAGACGATCAGCCGGCGCGGCACGACCCCGTGCCTGCGCTCCAGCCGCATGGCGGTCTCGTAGGCGACGGTCGAGCCCATGCTGTGCCCGAACAGGGCGAGCGGGCGGTCGAGGCGGGGCAGCAGTGCGGCGGTGACGGCGTCGGCGAGCTCGGCCATGTCCTCGGCGAATGGCTCGGACAGCCGCTCCTGACGGCCCGGGTAGCGGACTGCGAGCAGTTCCACGTCCTTGGGCAGCAGTGCCGCCCAGCCGTGGAAGAGCTGGGCGGTTCCGCCCGCGTGCGGGAAGCACAACAGCCGAATCCGGGGCTCCCGGCCGGACGCGGCCGGGTAAGTCCTGAGCCACGGGTCCCCCCACCCGGACCGCTCAGCCACCCGTGGCACTGCCGGTGCCCGTGTCGGTCCTGTCATCCGTGATCTCTCCCTTCAAGTCCGGCGCCAGGACGGCGAACAGGGCAAGTACGGCCATGGCGGCGGCGATCGCGCGGACCGTGGTCTCGGCGCCCCAGTCCGCGAGGAGCAGACCTGCCGCGAACGAGCCGAGTGCGTTGGTCCCGGAGCCGATGAGTCCGGCCGTCGCGGCGACCCTGCCCTGGAGCGCGTCGGGGGTGGTGCGGACCTGGTAGACGGACGCGCCGACGTTGAACACCGCGCCAACGAACCCGGTGCCGGCGTACAGCGCGCCCAGCAGCACAGGCTCGCTGGTGAAGCCCATGGTGCCGATCAGCAGCGCCCAGGCCACGGCCCCGCCGATGAGCAGCGTGCGCTGGCGCATCCGGCGCTGAATCCGGCCGCCCGCGAGTGCTCCGCACAGGCCGCCGACGCCGCCGATGCCCACGACGACAGCGAGGGTCGCCGAAGGCAGCCCTGCCTCCTTGATCCGCAGGATCAGGGCGAGGGCCAGCATCTGGAACAGCACGTTGGTGCCGGCGACGTACCCGAGCGCCGCGCGCAGGAACCGCTGCCGCCACAGCCAGCGCATCCCCTCCGCGACCTCCGTCACCATCCGGCGCCCGCCGGTGTCGTCAGCGCGTTCCTGCTGGAAGTCCTTGTGGATCAGCAACAGGGAGAAAAGCGAGACCAGATAGCCGAGCGCGCCGAACCCGAACGGCAGCCAGCGGGCCGCCGACTGCAGCAGCACCCCGCCGGGCTGGCCGAGCAGCCCGGCCGCCCGTCCGCGCGCCTCGTTCTGCGCGAGAGCGGTCGGCAGGTGCGCCGGATGCACGATGTTGCGTACGGCGCCCCGTTCGGCAAGCCGGTAGAACACCGCGAGGGACGCCTCGACGAAGGCCGAGGCCGCCAGGTGCGCCACCGTCATCCGGCCCGCTGCAAGGGCGAGCGCGACGCTGCCGACCGCGACCAGCCGGCCCGCCTCGCATACCAGCATCAGCCGCCGACGATCCCAGCGGTCCACCAGCGCGCCGGCCGGCAACTGCACCAGCAGCAACGGCAGCAGGGCCGCGGTGGACACCACAGACATAGCTAGCGGGGAGCCTGTGTGCCACAGCACGATCAGCGGGTAGGCGACTGCCGTGACCCGGGCGGCGAGAAAGGACAGGCTGGCCCCCGACCACAGCAGCAGAAAGTCCCGGTTGCGGCGCAGCGGACGATCCGGGCCCGCCTCCTCGGCCGTCGTGGAGCCGGCGGCGGGCCCGCCGCCGGTCTCGGCGTCCCCGACGAGTGTCATGCCCGGAACCACTCCAGGACCGCCATCGCGCTGTGCATCTTGTTCTCGGCCTGCGCGAAGGCGATGCTCGCGGGGCCATCGAGGACCTCGGCGGTGACCTCGTCGCCCCGGTGCGCAGGCAGGTCGTGCATGAAGACGGCCTTGGGACTGGTCTCCCAGAGCGCCTCGGTCACCTGGAACGGGGCGAAGACCGTGCGCCAGTCCGGGTCGGGTTTGCTGGTGCCGGTGGTCTGCCAGCGCGTGGTGTAGACGACGTCCAGGTCGGCGGGCAGCTCGTTCATGTGGTGGCACTCGCGGAACACCGCCCCATACCGTGCGGCCTGCTCGGCTGCGCGCTCGCGGTAGGAGGGGGCCAGGCCGTAGCCGGGCGGAGTGCGTAGTTCGAACTCGACGCCGGGGAAGCGGGTCAGGGCGAGGGACAGCGCGGAGGCGGTGTTGTTGCCCTCGCCGACGTAGAGCACGCGCAACCCCTCGATCCGCCCGAACTGCCTGCGCATCGTGGTCAGGTCGGTGAGTGCCTGGGTGGGGTGCTCGTCGGCGCTCATTGCGTTGATCACGGCCATCCGGTCCTGGGCGGCCCAAGCGCGCATCTCCGCGGGGTCGCCCGCAGTGCGGGCGACCAGGACGTCGAGCATGCGGGACATCACCCGGCCGGTGTCCTCACTGGTCTCACCGGTGTTGAGCTGAAGGTCGTCGGGGCCGTACGCGATGATCTGCGCGCCCAGACGCAGTGCGCCGCTGGAGAAGGCGGTGCGGGTACGGGTGGAGGTCTTGCTGAAGTAGACGCCCACGACATTCCCGGCAAGCGGAGCGGGGTGGCCCGCGGTGCCGGCCGAGAACGCCGCCCCCCGGTCGACCAGGGCGCGCAGGTCCGCGTCGTCGAGGTCGTTGATAGAGATCAGATGCCGTACGGATGCCACGGATTCCTCCTCTTCCTTCGAGGGTGTAGGCGTGCCGACAGTGACGTGCAGTGTGGTGCGCGGGCCATGCGATCCGTACGGGGAGCGGGGATCACGCCTGTTCCTCGCCGGTGACGGCCGGTATGAGGACCGCCGGGAGCCCGTCGCCGCCCTCGGCGGTGCGCCAGTCGTAGGCCAGGCGGCCGCTGCCGAAACCGGCATGGATGCGGCCCAGTTCGGCTGCCAGGTGCTTGACGACGGTCATGCCGGAGTCGGCATTGGTCAGGGCGACGAATCCGGTGCCGCCGTGCAGGAGGCTGATCGCCATGTTCCGGTATCCCGAGGGCTCGCCGCCGTGCCCGAACTCCAGGTCGTCGCCGCTGTCGTCGACGATGGTCCCGAGCCCGTAGAACGTGCCGGTCTCGCCCGCCAGCAGCTCCCGGGCCAGGGCCTGAGGGATCAGTGCGCCCGGGGCACCGAGAAGAGCGTCCCGCACCGCGACCGCGAACCGGGCCGTGTCCGCCGCCGTTGTCCACAGCCCCGCAGCGGCAAGGTGGGCGCGTGCGCGCCAGCCGCCCTTGAGCGGGGCGCCGTGGGCGTCGTGGCCGAGGGCCACGGGCAGGCCTGCGGTGTGCGGGTGACCCTGGTCGAAGCTGCTGTCGGCGAGGCCGAGCGGGTCCAGCACCAGGCGCCGCATCAGTGGCTCGAACGGCTCACCTGTGACGTCCTCCAGCACCTGCTGGACCACCCAGTAGTGGGTGCTGCTCTTGCGGAACACGTCCCCCGGCGGCAGCTCGCGGCGCACCCGCGGGGTGGTTACCGGTGGCCTGCCCTCCAGCAGGTCGAGCAGGCTCGGTACCGGCTCACCGGGACGGCATCTGAAGCCGCGGTACTGGGCGAGCCCGGCGCGGTGTCCGAGCAGCATCCGCAGGGTGACACGACCCGGAGTGTCCGGTGTCTCCTCGAGGTGCCAGGAGCTCAGGTAGTCCTCGATGTCGACGTCCAGCTCGACGATTCCCCGGTCCACCAGACACAGCACACCCAGCGCGGTGACGTGCTTGCTGAGGGAGCCGACCTGGAACAGCGTCCGATCCGTCACCGCCGCGTCGCTGCTGGCCGCCAGCACGCCGTGGCCCTCGACGGCCGCCACGGCGCCGTCGCGGATAACGGCGAGCGCGACACCGGGCACGTGATGCTCGGTCATGACGGCGTCGATGTCCTCGACGAGTCCACCCGTCGCAGTGGGGGCCTGGTCCCGCGGCGCGGTGGCGAGCAGCGCGGCGGCTTGCGTCACCGCCTCGCTCGTCTGCTCCGCGCCGTCCCCGCCGACCTGCCGGAGCAGCTGCGCCAGCAACTCGGCGGGCACCTTGACCGTGCCTGAGGCCACGGCCTGCGGCCGTACGTCGTCCGCGTCCGCGTCCGCGTCCGCGTCCGCGTCCACCGCCGCCGCCAGGTCGATCAGGGTGTCGTGCTGGTACATGCGGTAGATCGAGACCGCCAGGCCGGCGGCACGGGCCGCGGCCAGGACCTTGATCATGAGCAGAGAGTGGCCGCCGAGGTCGAAGAAGCGGTCGTGGATGCCGATCTGCTCGACGCCGAGGACCTCGGACCAGATGGCGGCCAGCGCCTTCTCCGTCGGCGTGCGGGGTGGCACATGGTCCGTGCCGGTGCGCAGCGCACCCCGGTCGGGCACCGGCAGGGCACGCCGGTCGACCTTGCCGTTGGCGTTCAGCGGCAAGGCGTCCAGGGCCACAAAGGCCGCGGGCACCATGTAGTCGGGCAGGCGCACCGCGCAGTGCTCGGCCAGGGCCTCGGGCTCCATGCCCGCCTCGCCCGCCGCCGTCCAGTACGCCACCAGGCGGCGGTCGCCCGGAATCGGCTCGTGGACGGTGAGGAACGCCTCGCGGACCGCGGGGTGTTCGGTGAGGACGGCCTGGATCTCGCCGAGTTCGACGCGGTAGCCGCGGATCTTGACCTGGTCGTCGATACGGCCGAGGAACTCCACGGCACCGTCGGGGAGCTGACGGACCAGGTCGCCGGTGCGGTACAGACGGGCGCCCGGCTCATCACCGTACGGGTCGGGCAGAAAGCGTTCCGCGGTCAGGTCGGGGCGGCCCGCGTACCCACGCGCCACACCCGTGCCGCCGACATACAGCTCACCCGGCACACTCACCGGAGCCGGACGCATCCCCGAATCCAGCACGTACGTCCGCATGTTCGGCAACGGACGCCCGATCGGGACCACCTCGTGGCCGACCGGCTCCGTCACCGGGAAGACCGTGGAGCCGACGGACGCCTCGGTCGGACCGTACTCGTTGATCAGGCGCCCGGGGCCGAGGATGTCCAGCGACCGGTCCGCCGTGGTGCCGGGCAGCGCCTCGCCCGCCACCACCAGCACAGCCGCCAGCTCTTCCGCCTGCTCGGTGGTGAGCTGCTCGGCGAGCATGTCCAGGTGGCCCGGGGTCAGCTTGACGAAGCTGTACGGCGCCTCGGCCAGCAGCGCACGGCCCAGTTGCCCGGGCTCGGTGTCCTGGGGTACCGCGAACACCCGTTGCCCGGTGACCAGCGGTGCCCACAGATTGGGCACGACCAGGTCGAAGGCGACCGAGGAGAACAGCGGGGCACCTCCGGTGCCGCGCGCGGCGAGTTCACGGGCCGCCCAGGCCACATGGTTGACCAGAC
>NZ_JBIBUO010000031.1:0-58789 GCF_043079545.1 Streptomyces sp. NPDC015171 | reverse complement strand
GGCCGGACGAACTCCCACTCGGCATCCGACAGTTCATGACGACGTATCACGCCACCATGATCCACCAGGCAAGATCATTTGAAGACACTGCCTAGAGTCGGGGTATGCGCATCGTCTCCCTGCTGCCCGCCGCGACCGACATCGTCGCCGAGCTCGGACTGTCGGCGCGGCTGGTCGGCCGTACCCACGAGTGCGACTGGCCGCCGCGTGCGGTGACCTCGGTCCCCGTGGTGACGGGGGCGGACCTGGACCAGGACGCGCTGACCAGCCGGGAGATCTCGGACGCGGTCGGCGGGTCGGCGCACTCCGGTTCCTCTCTGTACACGCTGGACACCGAGGCGCTGGCGGCCCTGCGGCCCGATGTGGTGCTCACCCAGGATCTGTGCGACGTGTGCGCGGTGTCGTACGAGAGGGTCAGCCGGGCGGTGCGGCTGCTCGACGCGGACACCCGGGTGGTCAGTCTGGAGCCGCGCACGCTCGACGACGTACTGGACTGCCTGGTCACGGTCGGCGAGCTGCTCGGTGTGCGCGAGCGCGCGGAGCGGCGCCGGGCCGAGCTGCGGGACCGGCTCGACCGGGTGCGTGCCGCGGTCGCCGGCCGGGACCGGCCCCGGGTGGTGGCGATCGAATGGCTCGACCCGCTGTGGCCCGCCGGGCACTGGGTGCCCGAGCAGATCACGGCGGCCGGCGGCGAGCCGCTCCTGGCGGCGCCCGGCGAGCACACCGAGCCGATGACCTGGGAGGCGGTGCGCGCCGCACGGCCGGACGCGGTGCTCGTCCTGCCGTGCGGCTTTCCGCCCGAACGCACCCTGCGTGAGGCCGGGTTGCTCACCCGGCTGCCGGGCTGGGCGGAGCTGCCCGCCGTCCGGTCGGACCGCGTCGTGGTGCTGGACGGCCCGTCCTTCTTCAACCGGCCCGGGCCGCGGGTGGTGCGCGGGGCGGAGGTGCTGGCCCAGGTCCTGCACGGGGTGCGGGCCGGGGAGCCGGTCACACCGGCCGAGGTGGTCGCGTTCCCCGGCCGGTGACTGGGGCGGGGGTCAGAACGCCGTCCAGGTGAACGCCACCGCGTCTCCGGCGTTCAGCTGGAACTGGCAGCCGCCCACCGGGGTGGGGGTGCCGTTGACGGAGATGTTCCAGTAGGCCGCGCCACCGCCGCTGACCTTCTTGATGGTGTCGACGGAGAAGTCGTCGAACGAGGCGTACCAGGTGCCGTCCCAGCGGAAGTGGTGCTTGCGGGCGGCGTCGTCGAGGGCCGCCGTGGGCGTCGGCACGGCCGAGGGGTGGGCGGCGCCGTTGGTGCCGTCGCATCTGTGGGTGCCGCCGGTGGCGGTGGTGACGTCATGTCCGCGGGTTCTGATCTTTCCCTTGAACAGCAGGCCGTCCGGTCCGTTCACGGTCAGGGTGACCTTCACGGGGGCGTTCGTGCCGGGCGCGCTGTGGGCGTGGGCGGTGGCGGGCATGGCGGCCAGCGCGAGTCCGAGAGCGGTCGCGGCGAGCGCGGTGCGGTGTGCGGAGGTGCGGTGCACGGTGGGAGCCTTCCGGTGGAGGGCGGTCCGCGGCCCGTCACCGAGCGAGCGGCCCCGGGGCGGGGGACGGCGGGACCCGCGCACGGGACGGCACACCGGCCCCGGGGCACCGGGACGAGGCTCTCGGCTTCGCGCTGCGGACCATGACAGTGGGAAGCGGTTCACGGCACGCGCCGGGTGCTCCGACTCGCGGCCGGCCGGCCGCACACGGTTGCAGGTCAGCGCCGGATTCCCACCGGCTTCCCCCGGTCACGCACCTATGCGGTCGTGGTGCGGACGGTTCACGCGCGTACGCCGATCACGTTCGTCACGGCGCATGGCGCGAACCGGCCCGATTCTAGGGTGATTTGACGTCCTTGAGCCAGGTCTTCACGCCTCGTCGCGCCGCCCCGGCGCGGTGAAGGCGTAGAGGTCGAGGATCTCCGGCAGGGGGGCCACGCCCGGCCCGCCCGCCCGGACCCAGCCGACGATGTCCTCGGTCGCGTCCTGGTCGTTGACGAGTCCCAGCCAGACCGGCCGGCCGCCGGCGGCCCGCCCGGCGGCGGACGGCTGGACGACGATGACATTGGCCTGGTCGCACACGTCGAGGCAGTCGGAGATCCGCACCGGTACCTCGGCGCGCAGCCGCGCGGTCTGCGCCGCGTGGTCGATCCCGGTCACCTTGGGGCTGCCGCAGCAGCAGTCCCGGCACACGACGACCCGGCACGGCGCCGGGCCGCCCCCTGCCACGGCCTCGGCCGGCGTCTCGTCCAGCGGTCCTTCGGGCATGCCGCACCACTCCCCTCCCGGGGAGATCCGCCCCGGTGTCGTGTGAGGAGGCGACCGCGTGAGTCTCCTGGCTCCCGGGGCGCGGCTCGTCCGGCCTTCCCACCCGGGTCCGGGTGGTGGCCTGCCGGAACGCGCTCACCGGTCACAGTGGCGGGACCGCGCCGGATTCACACCGGCTTCCTCGGACCGCCGTCGCCCTATGTCGTCGATCATCATCCCATCGCCGGTACCGCCCCCGTCACCCGGCCGCCGGACAACAAGAGGTGTCCGGCGGCGGCAGGTCAGCTCAGCTGCCGCAGGAAGAAGGCGGCGGCCTCCCCGCCGACCCGCAACCGGGCATCCGGGTCGGCGGGTCGCGGCGCGAAGAAGTCGTCGTGGCGCACCCCGGGACCGGCCGAGCGACCGCTCGCCGTGGGAATGTGTTCCAGGTACGGCCTGGTGTCGACGTCGTACGGGGTGACGGTGTCCGCACCGCCCCAGCGGATCTCCACCGGCACCCGCACGCCCGCCAGGCTCTCCGGCGTCACTAACGCGCCGACTCCCGGGGCCACTTGGAAGACGGCGCGCACGCGCCGGTCCGTCAGGTCCGCTCCCGCGGCGTCCAGCGCGTGCCGCGTCGACTCGTCGTCCGGATGCTTCGCGCGCAGCGCCTCCAGCACACCGGGGAACTCGGGGATCTCCGGCGGGGGCACCGCTCCGGTCAGCAGGGCCCGCACGACGCGCGGATCGACGCGGGCCCCGGCGAGGGCGGCCGCCGTATAGGCGCCGACGGAGAAGCCCGCCGCGCCGACCGGGCCGAGGGGCCGCTCCCGGGCGAGCGCGTCCAGGGCGAAGGAGACGTCCCGGGGCCGCTCCCACACATGAAGGAAGCCCTCCGGCTCGTAGCCGTCGACGAAGTTGTTGCCGTGGTGGTCCAGGGCGACCACGCGCAGGCCCGCCTCGCACAGCGGTCGTACCAGCCACTCCATGTCGCCGCCCGAGCCGCCGGTGCCGTGCGAGACGACGACCAGCGGGGCCGGCTCGGCGGCCGGACGGTCCGGCTCCCACTGGTAGAGGCGGACGGGACGCGGACGCCCCGGTTCTCGAAGGTCGGGGCGCAACTCGTCGTACAGCACACGTATGACGGGCTGTTCCCGGTCGGTGAGCGTCATGGCGGCATCCTACGAAGCCGTTGATCACCCGCCGGCGGGCCCGCCCAGCCGCGCCGTCGCGAGGTGGATCCTGAACGCGCGGGGGACGACACCCTCCGGTGTGGTGATGTCGCGCACCTCGGCGACGAAGTCCGCGCGCAGCCGCTCGACGGTCACCGCGTCGAGCGGGCCGAGGTCGTAGAGTCCGGAGACGGCCGCCCAGACCCGGGCGACCGGGCCGCTCAGATCGATGGGAACGGTCTCCCAGTCCACCGGGCCGAAGCCCGCCGGAGCGAGGACCTCGTCGAGCCCGTCGCGGCAGCGTGTCCTCCTGTCGCCCGGCGCCGGGATGCGTCGCGTGACGGGCGTCCTCTCGACCGTGCTCCGCAGCAGCGCGAGGAACCGCTCATAGGCCTCTCCGCCCGCGGCCCGCCGCCCACCACGCAGGCCGGCACCCCTCCGGGGGACAGCACGCGGGCGATCTCGGCCATGACCAGCTCGATCTCCCCCATCAGCATCAGGGCCATGGGGCAGACACAGGCGTCGAAGCCGTCGTCGGCGAAGGGCAAGTGCCTGGGCGCGGCCCGTCTCCAGCCGCGCCCCGGCGAGCGCCGGTCGGCGTCGTGCCGGCGCCACGGAGTCCGCGGACAGGTCGAGTCCGGCGAGGCGGTGCCGTTCGCAGGGAGGCGTGTCCGGTCTCTCCCCGGGCGGCGCGCGACGCGTTCCCGGGCGGCCGGCCCGGAGCCCGGACTCAGCCGTCCGGATGAGGCGCGGCAACCCGTTCGTGGGCGGCCGTCCGCCCCCCGGCGCCCGGGGGGCGGAGGAGGCTCGCGACTCACCCGATGTGACTAATGACGGAACGTGCACCCCTTGTCCCCACTGGCCCCTCCCCCATTCGGAGTTGCAGCCGTACGGGCGACATGAGTCCTTGGAGTCGTGTCCTGCCGGATCTCAATCAGGAGGAGACATGGGCACCAACCACAAGGGCCATTCGGCCGACAAGCTGAGCGTCGTATTCGCCGTCCGGGTGATCGAGGGCGGCGAGCAGGGCTTCCTGGAGCTGTACGAGGACCTCCGGAAGTCGGTGGCCGGCTCCCCCGGCCACATCGTCGAGAGGCTCGGCGAGCCCGCCGACGACTCCCGTCAGTGGGTGATCACCAGCGAGTGGGAGTCGGCCGAGCACTTCTTCGCCTGGCAGCAGAGCGAGGAGCACCGCGAGCTGGTGGCCCCGCTGCGCCAGTGGGTGGACCAGCGGCAGTCACTGCGGTTCCGGATCGTCAAGGAGACCAAGGGGGTGGCGTCGTGACACGCACGACCCACGGCCCCGTAGCCGTACTCGGCCTCGGCACGATGGGCGCCGGCCTGGCCGGCCGCCTCCTCGACCAGGGCATACAGGTACGAGTCTGGAACCGTACGGCGGACCGGACCGCTCCGCTCGCCGAGGCGGGCGCCCACGTCGCCGCGCACCCCGCCGACGCCGTGGCCGGCACGAGCGCCGCCATCTGCGTCGTGGCCGACGGCGAGGCGCTCGGCGCCGTGCTGCGCGGACCCGACGGGGTGCTGGCCAAGGGCCGCTACCCAGGTGTCCTGATCTGCGCCAGCACCGTCTCCCCCGAAGAGGTCGTCCAGATCGCCGGCGACGCCCCCTCGGTCCTGGACGTCGGCATGCTCGGCAACCGCGACCACGCCCGGGACGGAGAGCTGCGGCTCTTCGCCGGCGGCGAGCAGCAGGCGTTCAACACCGTCCGCCCGCTGCTGGAGACGCTGGGCAAGGAGGTCGTCCATCTGGGCGCACTCGGTTCCGGCATGCGGATGAAACTGCTCCTCAACCTGCTGATGGGCATCGAGGTGCAGGCCATGGCCGAGGCCAGCGAGCTGGCGGCGGCCTGCGGACTGGACCGGCAGCTGGTCCTCAAGACCATCGCGGGCAGCGGTTTCGCCTCGCCGGTCATGGCGTTCAAGTCGCGGCGGCTGGCCGCCGGCCGCTTCGAGGAGCCGGACTTCCGGCTGCGGCTGATGGCGAAAGACCTCATGCTCGCTTCCAAGCAGGCAGCGGCAGTCGGCCTGAGTCTGCCGCTGGCGAACGCCGCGGCGGAGACCCACGTCCGCGCCACCGAGCAAGGACTGGGCGACCAGGACTGCGCCGCGGTCGTCCGCGCACTCACACCGAAACCGGGAACCGACACGTGATCATCGACATACACGGGCACCTGTCCCCACCGGAGGCGGCCAAGCGCTTCCCCATGCCCCCGAGCCTGACCGACGTCGACGGCATGCTCTCCGCCCGCGCCGAGGCCGGGATCGACCTCACCATCATCGGCAGCCCCGTGGGGGCCGGTGCGATGGCGCGGGTGCCGGGCGTCGACAACTACGCACAGCCACGCGACCGGCTGCGCGGCTTCCACGCCTGGATGTCAGGCCTGATCCGCAGGTTCCCGGACCAGTTGCGCGGCTACGTGTACGCCAACCCGTTCGGCGACGACGATCACCTCGAAGGGGTGCGCGAGACCCTGGCGGATCCGGCCTTCGTGGGCCTGATCACCACGTCCAGCGTCCACGGCGAGCTGCTCGGCTCGCCGCGCGCCGACTCCTTCTTCGCGCTGGCGGCGGAGGCGGGCGTGCCCGTTCTGGTGCACGCCCCGGCGGAACCGGTCGGCACCGAGCGGGTCGACGAGATCGGCTTCGTGGAGCAGATCGGCCGGTTCGGCGACGTCACCCTGGGCATGGCCATGATCGCGTTCGCGGGATGGCTGGACAAGTACCCCGGTCTGCGGTTGATCGGCGCGACCGGCGGCGGCGCGATGGCGCTGCTGCCGGAGCGCCTGCAGACGGCGGCGCGTCCCCGGCACTGGGCCGGGGGCGCACCGCCCTCCGGCCGGCCCGGGGCGGCCTCCGCCCCGCCGGCGGCAGCGCGGCCCGCGACCTGGAATCCGACGGCCGGGAATCCGACGGCCGGGAATTCCGTGGCGCGGGAACCGGCGTCCGACCCGATCGCCGCGCTCCGGCGCATGTACGTCGACACGAGCCCGTTCAGCGCGGCCCATCTGGGCCTGAACGCCGAGGTGCTGGGCCCCGAGCGGATGCTGTTCGGCACCGACTCGCCACCGATGGCGGCGCCGCTGGAGGACTACATCCGCATGATCGAGAAGCTGCCGGTCGACAAGGCCGCCCAGCAGCTCATCCTCGGCGGCAACGCCGAGGCCCTCTTCGACCTGAGGAGTCGGCCGTGACCACGACGCAGGAGGCCGTCGCAGCGGCCGAGCGGTGCACACCGGAGTTCCGGCGGGATCCGCACGCCGTCTACGCCCAGCTGCGCGACGAGGCGCCGGTGTGCCCCATGAGGCCGCCGCACGGCAACGAGACGTACCTGGTCACCCGGTACGAGGACGCGCGGGCCGCGCTGTCCGACCCGCGGCTGAGCAAGGACATGTACGGCGCCATGGACGCCTACCGGAGGATCTTCGGTGACTCGTCCGTCGCGCTGGACGACAACATGCTCAACTCCGACGCACCCAAGCACACCCGGCTGCGCAGGCTGGTCAACTCCGCGTTCACGCCGCGGCGGGTGCAGGCGCTGCGGCCCCGGATCGAGGAGATCGTCCAGAGCCTGCTGGACGCGTGTCCCGCCCGCGAGCGGTTCGACCTGCTGCCCGCGTTCGCGTTCCCGCTGCCGATCATCGTGATCTGCGATCTGCTCGGCGTGCCGCCCGAGGACCGGTCGCGGATGCAGCACCTGTCCACCACGGTGGCGCAGACCGGCTTCGGCGAGGAGGCCAAGCGGGCCCAGCAGCAGGCGGAGGAGGACCTGCACGCGTACTTCTCGGAGCTGATCGGCGCCAAGCGCGACCGTCCGGGTGATGATCTGCTCAGCGCGCTCACCGCGGTCCGCGACGGCGACGGCGGGCTCACCGAGAACGAACTGGTCTCCACCGCGTTCCTGCTGATGTTCGCGGGCCACAAGACCACCGCGTACCTGATCGGCAACGCCGTCCACCACCTCCTGACGCATCCCGCTCAGCTGCGCGCCGTACGCGAGGACCCGGAGCTGATCCGCGCGGCGGTCGAGGAACTGGTGCGCTACGACGGCTCCGTCGAGAGCGCCACCTTCCGTTACGCCACCGAGGACGTGGAGTACGGCGGCACCCGGATCCCCAAGGGGGCGCTGGTACAGATCGCGATCAGCTCGGCCAACCGCGATCCGCGGAAGTTCGACGCGCCGGACGAGCTGGACGTGACCCGGCCGGGCAACGCGCAGGACGCGCACATCGGCTTCGGGCACGGCAGCCACTACTGCCTGGGGGCGCCGCTGGCCCGGCTGGAGACGCAGCTGGCCCTCACCCGGCTGTTCGAGCGGTTCCCCGGCATGGCCCTGGCCGACCCCGCCGCTGGGCCGCACTGGCTGGAGGTCCCCTTCCCGGCCTTCCGCGGCCTGGCGGAACTCCAGGTCGTCCTCAACCCCGCCGGCTGAGCGGGGACGACCGGCCCTGCCGGGCGGTCCGACCCGCACCGGCCGTACGGCACGGGTCGCGCGGCAGGGGTGGCAGCGGTCGAGCCGTCAGGGCAGGACCGCCCGCCTCCGCCGCGTGGCCCGTGCGCCTCGCGCGGGCCGTGCGAGCCGCGCGGGGCGACGGTCGGGTACGAACGGCTCGCCGGCCGACGAGAACCGGCCCGTCCGCCCCCGCACGCACGCCCGTACGGCACGGGTCCCGCGCAAGAGGTGGCGGCGGCCGAGGCCTGGGGGGCAACCGCACGCGCGGCCCGCGCTTCTCTCGTCCCCGCACCGGGCGACCGGCCCCGTAGCGCCCCGCTCCGGCAGGGGTCAGGTCGGCGTCCGGTGGAGTGCCGCCGGGTCGCCGTCCGCCGGGACATCCCCCCGAACCGACTCGTCCGGCCGCTGCCGGCGGCGGCCGGCGGGTGTGGGGCTGGTGAGGACGGCGAGGCAGGCGACGACGAGGGCGATGCCGGCCCAGCCCGCCGCCGGCAGGCGTTCGCCGACGACCAGGACGGCGAGTACGGCGGCCACGGCCGGTTCGAGCAGGGACAGCGTGGTGGCGGTGCTGGCGGGCACATGGGCGAGTCCCCAGCCGAACAGCAGATAGCCCGCGAACATGGGCACCAGCGCCATGTAGGTGCCGACGGCCGCGTTGGACCAGGAGCTGACGAGCGGGGCACCGGTGGCCAGCAGGACGGGCAGCAGGAGCAGTCCGCCGAGCCCGAAGACGGCGCCCATCGCCGCGCGGGAGGGGATCCGGCGGGTGATGAGCCGGTGCGCGGCCCAGGAGTACAGGGCGTAGGTCACGGCGGCGATCAGACCGAGGCCCACGCCGAGCAGGGTGGCCGCCGGGGACGCCGGTCCGGTGCCGGCACCGGCACCCGTGGCTTCGGCGACGCACAGCAGGACGGTGCCGAGCAGGCCGAGGGCGGCGGCGGCCGTCCAGCGGCGCGTGAGCCGGCGCCGGTCCAGGAAGCGTTCGATCAGGGCCGAGGCGAGGGGGGCGGTGCCGATCGACACCACCGTGCCCACGGCGACGCCGGCCAGGTGCATGGAGCTGTAGAACGCCAGGGGGTAGACCGCCACCGATGCCGCGCCGAGCAGTACCGAGCCGCGCCGCTCGCGCAGACGGGGTGCGTGCCGGGCGATCCGTCCGGCGGCGGCGAGGGCCTGGAGGAGCCCGCCGAGGCCCATGGCTGCGGCGCCGATGGCGAGCGGACCCACGTCCGGCGCGAACGTGGCGGCGGTGCCCGTGGTACCCCACAGCACGGAGGCCGCGAGCACGCACAGCGCTCCCGTCCCGGCGGACCGGCCGGGACGCGAGGGCCGCTTCACAGCCGGTCCAGCAGGGCCGCCGCCATCGAGCGGGCGTGCCGGAGCCGTTCGCCGTCCCCGTCGAGGCCGGCCCGGGCCATCGCGCCCTCCAGGAGGAAGGCCAGGTGCTCGGCCAGCACCCGTGCCTCGTCGGGGCGTTCGGGCAGCAGGCGGGTCACGTGGCCGGCGATGAGGCGCTCGACCTCCTCCTTGTGGGCGCGCACCACGGCCCGGCCCTCGTCGCCGGCCGGCAGCTCGGCGGCGGCGTTCAGCAGCCCGCAGCCGCGGAATCCGCGCTCGTAGGCGAACTCCGCGTGGTCGGCGTACGCGTCGAAGACCGCCAGCACGCCCTCGCGCGGGCTGCCGGCCTGCTCCAGGCGGGCCCGGTAGAGGCCGAGCCACTCCTCGTGCCGGGCGTCCAGATAAGCCCTGACGAGGTCGGCCTTGGAGGAGAAGTTGTTGTAGAGGCTCATCTTCGCCACGCCCGCGTCGGCGGTGATGGTGTCGATGCCGGTCGCCGCGACGCCGTCGGCGTAGAAGCGGCGAGCCGCCGCGGCCAGCAGCCGTTCCCGCGCCGGACGCCGCCGTCCGCTCTCCGCCGTACTCACACCGGGCTCCCTCGTCAGCATCCAGATTAGGTAGGTCGACCTACCTAGAATAGCCGATCGGCGGGAGCAGCGGTGCGGGCCCGGGGCCGCCGGCGGGACGGCCGCGTCAGCCCGCCGCCTTCCTCCAGACGGTGAGCAGGGCCGTGTAACCGGGCGGGTCGAAGGACGTGCTGCCCGAGGAGACGACGTCCGTGAGGCGGAGCATGGCGAGATCGCCCTCGGAGGTGACCGTGCACAGGACGTCGCCCTTCTTGAGGGCTTCCCCCTTGTCCAGCGCGTCGTTGGGCAGCTCCGCGGGAAGCGGCGCGCTGTCGACGGACTGCCGGCAGGTCTCGGGGGCGGTGCCGGGGCTCTTGGCGGTGGCGGTGCGGAAGGTCAGGTACTGGTAGATGTACTGGATCTCGGCGGCGTCGTCGCCGATCTCGCCGTTCGGGTTCACCACGGGCTTGTCCAGGTCGACGGTGATGACCTGCCCGGTGCCCGGCGGCCCGAACGTCAGCGCGCGGTCCTTGACGAGGACTTCGTACGCCGTGGCCGGAGGGTTGCGCCGGGCCCGCGCCGACGGCTTCTCGCCCCCGGCGGTGCCGTGGCCGGCCGAGGCGGTGGCCTGCGCCGGGTGATCGCCCGCCCCGGTCCTGGTGTCATGGCCGGTGTCGCCGTAGACCGACCAGGCCGTGCCGACCGCGGCGGCCAGCACCGCGGCGCCGACGGCGAGGTACACGGGACGCCGCTTGGCAGGGCCGCGCCGGAACCGGGACACGGTGGAGTGCCGCTCCGCGTGCCCGGCGGCGGCCCGCGGTGGCGCCGTGGGCCGGGAGGGGGCGGCCTCGGTGGGGGCGTGGTGCAGGGGGTGGTCGGCGCGCGTGGGCACGTAGGCGGCGGCGGGCCGGTCCCGTTCGGCGGGCTCCGGGGCGAGCAGGCGGCGTACGGCCCGGCTCCGCTCCTCGACCGCCTCGGCGAGCGGTGCGGGGAGCCAGCCGGCGACGTCGCGCGAGGGGCGGCCGGAGGCCCGTTCGCACAGCTCGGCGAGTGCGGCGGGCGCCGGACGGGCGGCCGGGTCCGCGGTGAGGCAGCGCTCAAGGAGCGGGCGCAGCACGTCCGGGTAGCCGGAGAGGTCCGGCGGGCGCTGCGCCGTGTTGGCGATCCGGGTGGCGAGGGCGAGCGCGCCGCCGGAGCCGTAGGGATGCCGGCCGGTGGCGGCGACGGCGGCGATGAGGCCCAGCGAGAACACGTCGCCCGCCGGACCCGCCTCGCCGCCCGTGCCCTGCTCCGGTGACATGAACTGCGGGGTGCCGATGAAGCCGCCGCTGCGCGTCAGCCGGGTGGACTCGGCGGCCCGGGCGATGCCGAAGTCGATGACCCACGGCCCGTCGGCGCCCAGCAGGATGTTGCCCGGCTTGAGGTCGCGGTGCACGACTCCCGCCGCGTGCACCGCGTCCAGGGCGCGGGCGACGCAGGCGACGAGCTGGAGCGCGGTGGCCGCGGGCAGCGGACCGTACCGGTCGACGGCCTCGTCGAGGGGGACTCCCGGTACGTACGTGGAGGCCAGCCAGGGCTGGTCGCCGCTCGTGTCGTGGTCGACCACGGGCACCAGGTGGTATCCGCGGACCCGCCGCGCCGCCTGGACCTCGTGCTGGAACCGCCGCCGGAACTCGCTGTCGTCCGCGTACTCACGGCGGATCATCTTGAGTGCGACGGGCTGGTTGCCCCGGGTGCGGGAGAGGTAGACGGATCCCATGCCGCCCTCCCCGATCCGGGCCAGCAGCCGGTAGCCGGCCAGTTCCCGCGGTTCCTGTGCCGTCAGCGGGCGAAAGACGCCTTCGGTTCCCGTGATGGGACCCACCCCCGTTATGCAGCTGTGCAGCGCTCGTGCCGCCGCATCCTGTCCTCGATGCGGCCGTGTCCAAGATCAGCATCGTAATCGCACACCACCGGGCGGCAGCCGGTCACCGCCTGCGGGCCCGCGGCCCGCGGCGGGGCGGTCACCGGCTCGCGCTCTCCTTGGCCGCGGCGGCGAGGCCGGGCTGGAGGCGGCGGGCGGCGTCGACGTGGTCGGCGGTCCAGATGATCCGGACGGCGGTGGCCGTGGCCCGGCCCCGGCCGTCGACGAGGTCGGTGCGGACCGACTCCACCATGCGGGCCGCGATCTCGGGCCGGCGCCGCAGGGTGTCCGGTACGGGCGTGTTCCGGCCGAGGCCCGCGGCGAGGCCCCGGTACCACTCCGTGACACGGGTGGCGGAGCCGAGGATGGCGCGGTGGGCTTCGGTCTGACCGGCCACGGGGGACGGCGGGCCCGCGCCCCGCCACAGCGAGACGACCGCGTCGGCGGCCAGGCGCAGCGCGGCCACTCCGGTGACGAGCGTGGTCATGTCGGCCAGCGACACGGGCTTGGCGCCGCGCTCGGCCAGATAGGTCCGGAAGGCGTCGTCGAGGCGGCGCGCGGAGGCCGCCGCCTCGCGGTTCTGCCGCTCGGGTTCGCCCGTGTGCGGCGCGGAGGTGCAGTGGCCGAGGGCGTAGTCCACGGCGCCCGCGAGATAGGCGGCGCTGGAGGTGTACGCCTCGGCGAGGGCCTGGTGGACGGCGGCCGCGGCGCCGCGCGGCCAGAAGAACAGCGCGACGACGATACTGACCGCGCAGCCGAGGGCGATGTCCTGGACGCGGAGCAGGGCGATGTGCCAGTCGGGGTTCTGGTCGATGTTGAACAGCACGACGAGGGTGACCGTGAAGGCGGCCTGGCCGGCGGTGAAGGAGATGGCCGCGGGGGCGATGCCGGCCACCAGCACGGCGACCGGGAGCAGGAACCACAGCGCGGCGCCGTGGTGCCCGATCAGGTGCAGCAGCCCGGCGCCGACGAAGGAGCCGAGCACCGTGCCGAGGACGGCCCGCAGGGCGTTCTGGCCGGTGCTGAGCGCGTTGGAGCGCAGTACGGACAGGGTGCCGAGCAGGACCCAGAAGGAGTGCTGTACGCCGGTCAGGTCGGCGAGCAGCACCGCGATGCCGAGGCCGACGGCGCCGCGCAGGCTGTTGTGCAGCCACACCGAGCGGGGCCCGAGATGGGCCGCTGCCCGCTCGCCCGCCGCGGCGAGGGGTTCGGTCAGCGCGCCCGGGTCGCGGCCGAGCAGCCGGTCGGTCCAGGGGCGCTGCCAGGCGGTGGCGGCCAGCTCGACGTTCCCGGCGATCTGCAGGACCACGAACCCCAGCTCCTGGGCGCGGAAGGAGAGGTCGAGGGCGGCGATGAATCCGTAGGTCGCCGCCGGGCTGCCGTCGACCGGGCGGCCGAAGGGCAGGCGGGAGGTCGAGCTCTGCTCCATCCCGTTCATGGCCGTGCGCAGTTCGCTCATGGCGGCCCGCAGCGGTCCGACGTCCCGGCCGGGGTCCGCGAGGAGGTCGGCCGTGCGGTCGAGGACGTCGGCGGAGACGAGCCGTACCGTGCGCGCGGCCGGGTCGCAGGCCGGGGGCTCCTCGGCGGTGTCGGGCTCGTCCGCCAGGATGGTGCTCAGCCAGGTCAGCTCGTCGACCAGGCGGACCAGGGCGCGGGAACTCGTGGCCAGGCCGGTGGGGCGGTACGGGGTGGTGTCGAAGGCGTACCGCAGGTCCGTACTCGCGTCGGCGGTGCGTTCGGCCGCCGCCCGGCGCTGCGCGGGATCGGCGGCGGGGCCCAGTCCGCCGAGGCCGGAGGCGTCCGTGCGCAGGTGCGCGGCGGCGGCGCCGCAGACCCGGGCGGCGGGCCGGCTGAGCGGATCGGCGACGGGACGCGGCCACAGCAGGCCCACGGCGGGCAGCGCCACCGCTGCCGCGAGGCCGGCGCCCGCGAGGCGGTCGGGCAGCTGCGCCAGCGGCACCGGTGCGGTGACCGGCAGGACGAAGCCCAGCAGGAGGGCGGTCGCGCTGCCCGCGAGGACGGAGCTGACGACGCCGCAGAAGAGGATCACGAAGGCGACCAGCAGCGTCGTGACGACGGCGAGCCAGACCGTGGGCGCCACCAGCGTGCCCAGGGAGATCAGCGCCGCCCAGGCCACCGCGAGCCCGGCCTGCGCCCGCAGCCGCTCCATGACGGGGCCGGCGAAGTCGACCAGCAGCAGCATGGAGAAGGAGCCGAAGGCGGCATAGCTCGCCATGGTCGGATTGTGGAAGCCCTCCCCGCACAGGGCGAACAGGGCCGGCATGACCAGCGCGGTCCGCCCGGCCCGCCGCGTGGCCGCGAGATCCGGATCGCGGTCGCGCAACCACGTCGCCCAGCGCGACGCGGGCCGTATCCGCTCCCGGGCCCGCACGGACATGACACCTCCCGTCGACACGGTGACGGCCGGCCGTGACGCACCGCGCCACACGCGTCCCCCACCCCCCATATGCGGACACCGGGCGGGCCCGCGCAACCTAGGCGGGGGCCTCGGCGGCGGGGGCCCGGGCGGGGCGGCGGCGCGAGCGCCGGGATCCCGTCGCCGCACCACGCCCCCTGAGCCGGGTCGCTCAGGACTCCCGGCCCGCGAGGAAGGCGGCCAGGGCCGAGGCCGTCTCCTCGGGTGCTTCGAGCTGTGGATAGTGGCCGACTCCCGGCAGCACGGCGAAGGCGGCGCGGGGGCGGCGTTCGCGCAGGCGGACCAGGACGTGGGCGCCGCTGACGGGGTCCTCGGGACCCCACACGAACAGGAGCGGCCCCTCGTACCGTTCGAGGGAGCCGGTCCAGCGGTCGAAGTGGACGCGGCGTTCGTCGATGTAGCGGAGCAGACGCGGGGCCAGACGGTGGCCGTTCTCGCGGGCCACGGACGTCCACATGTCGTGCAGCAGCGCGTCCGGGACGGGTTTGGCCAGGACGCCGCGCAGGCTCGCGGTGAACCTCTTCTCGTCGGTGAACCGCGCAAGGAGCGGGCCGAGCCGGCCGTGCAGGAGGCGCTGCACGGGGATCGGGCGGTGCAGGTCGGCGTAGAGGCCGCCGTTGAGCAGTGCGGTGCGGGTGATCCGGCCGGGATCGCGGGCCAGCAGTTCCTGGGCGACCGAGACCCCGTAGTCGTGCGCGACCAGCGCGGTCTCGCCGATGCCCAGGCGCCGCCAGAGGGCCTCGATCAGATCGGCCTGTTCAGGGATGGAGTAGCGGTGGCGGCGCGGCTTGTCGCTGTGTCCGAATCCGAGCAGATCGAGGGTGGTCACCCGGCATCCGGCCGCGACCAGGCGCGGGACGGCCGGCGCCCAGTCGTGGGACGAGGTGGGGAAGCCGTGCACCAGTGTCACGGGGATGCCCGTGCCGTCCTGGCGGACGAACAGGCGATGTCCGTTCACCTCCGCCTCGGCGCCGCCGGCGATCCAGTCGGTGAGGTTCATCGGGGGTCTCCCACTCCGTCGAGCAGGGCGGTCAGGCCGAAGCGGAACTCCTGGTCGCCATCGGGAAGGTTGAGCGGTTCGGCGAGTCGTCTGACGAGCGGGTACTCGGGCAGCCCGGCGAAGAGTTCCGTCATCGCGGCCCGCTCCCCGGCGCCGCGTGCGGAGCCGCCGGCGCCCAGCAGCGCGGTGCCGATGACGAAGTGGGCGACGGTCAGATAGATCCGGACGGCCCGCGCCGGTTCCCATCCGGCGCGGATCAACAGGCCGAGGCCGACCTCACGGGCCCGCAGGGCGTGCGGCCCGAGCAGCTGTCCCATGGTGAGCAGCGGTACGACGGCGGGGTGCGCGAGCAGCACCCGCCGGAACTCGTGCGCGCCCGCCTCCAGGTCGGCCCGCCATCCGTCGCCGGTGGCCGGCGGCACCCCCTCGCCGAGCACATGGTCGACGAGTTCCACCAGCAGCTCGTCCCGGCTGGCCACATGCCGGTACAGCGAGGTGTGCCGCACCCCCAGCTCCTCGGCGACCCGGCGCATGGTGAGCGCGGCGAGTCCTTCGGCGTCCGCGATGTCCAGCGCCGCCTGGGTGATCCGGCGCAGTTCGAGACCGCCCGGGCGCGGCCGCTGCCGCTCCCGCGCCGCGTACCGCGCCCGCCACCATGCCGCCGATCCCGCCTTCATGGCGCCACTATGCGTCCACTGGACGCATAGTGCAAGAGCGGGCGCGGACGGACGGGGGTGGGCGGCCGTGCGCGCGAGTACGGGTGCGGGTACGCGTGCGGGTGCGACTAGAAGCAGAGTTCCGCTCGCCCGGGTGACGTGACGTCAGGGCCGTCGGCTGAGCAGATCCGGACCGACGTCGGCGAGCGTGGACCGGCCGGCCAGGGCGAGGGTGAGGTCGAGCTCGGCCATCAGGGAGCGCAGCACATGCCGTACGCCGTCCTCGCCCGCAAGGCCGAGGCCGTAGGCGTAAGGGCGGCCGATCAGTACGGCCTTCGCGCCGAGGGCCAGGGCTTTGGCCACATCGGCGCCCGAGCGGATCCCGGAGTCGAACAGGACGGTGGTCAGCGCGCCGACCTCGGAGGCGATCGCGGGCAGCGCGTCGAGGGAGGCGATCGCCCCGTCCACCTGCCGTCCGCCGTGGTTGGAGACCACGATCCCGTCCATGCCCGCGTCGACGGCGCGGCGGGCGTCGTCGACGTGCTGGATGCCCTTGAGCACGATCGGGCCGTCCCACTGTCGGCGCAGCCACGCCAGGTCGTCCCAGGTCAGGCTGGGGTTGCCGAAGTTGGCCACCCAGTGCAGCAGGGCGAGGTCACGATTGGCGTCGGTGACCGGCCCGCCGACCGCCTTCTGGAAGACCGGGTCGCTCCAGTAGTTCTGTACGCCGATCCCCCGGAGGAACGGCAGGTAGGCGCGGTCGAGATCGCGTGGCCGCCAGGCCATGGCGAAGGTGTCGAGGGTGACGACCAGGGCGGTGTAGCCCGCTTCCGCGGCACGGTGCACGAGGCTGGCCGCCAGCTCGCGGTCCTTCGGCCAGTACAGCTGGTACCAGCGGGGGCCGGCCTCGGCGGCGACCTCCTCCAGCGTGGTCGAGGCGGCCGTCGAGAGGGTCACCGTGACGCCGAGCGCCTTGGCGGCGCGGGCCACGGCGAGTTCGCCGTCCGGGTGGAGGATCCGCAGCACGCCGACCGGGCCGATGATGACCGGGGCGGGCATCTCCGTGCCGAGGACCGTGGTCGAGAAGTCGCGCTCGGCGACGTCGCGGAGCATCCGCGGCACGATCCGCCACTGGTCGAACGCGGCGAGATTGGCGTCGGCCGTCCGCTCGGCCCCCGCCGCCCCCGCGACATAGCCATGGGCCTGCGGGGTCAGCCGCGCCGCCGCCAGTTCCTCCAGCCGGTGCAGATCGGTCGGGAGGTCCGGGACGGCCCCACCGAGGCCGGAGAGGTAGATCTCGTTCTGGAAGTCGGCGAGGTCCAACGGGGCTCCTTCGGCGAGACACGGCTACGGCCGCCACTCTGCGTCCACTGGACGCATAGGGCAACCCCCTGACGGCGGCGGCAGGGAGCGGAAGCCGGACGGACACCGGGGGCGGGGGCGACCACCCGGTCGGCGGCGTCGTCGCCGCTGAAGGCGCCCCCCGGCCGTGCGGCGAACCCCGCCGCCTCCCGTCCGGTGCGGCAGGACCCGCCGGGCACGGCACGTGCCGCCGGGGGCCCCTGGGGTGAGATCATCCCGTTCTGGCCGGATGTGCCGGTCCGAATGGCAGGAGGCGATCGCCGTGCCCGTCCCACCTGTGCTGGTCACCGGCGTCGGCGGCGGAGTCGGCGGCGTCGGACGCACGGTCCTCGACCGCCTCCGTGCCGAGGGCGTGCCGGTCCGGGCCCTTGTGCACCACGACGACGAACGGGCCTCGGCGCTGCGGGCCATGACCGGCGTGGAGGTGGTGGTCGGCGATCTCACCCGCGGCGCCGACGTGGTGAGGGCGCTGGCGGGCTGCCGCCGGGGCTACTTCGGGATGAGCGTGTCGCCCGTCTTCCTGGAGGCCGCCGCGACGGTGGCCGCGGCGGCGCGGGCGGCGGACGGCCTCGAACTGCTGGTGAGCATGTCGCAGCTGACGGTCTCGCAGATGACCCTCACCAGCGACACCGAGTCCCGGCAGCAGCGCCTGCACTGGCTCGCCGAGCACGTCCTCGACTGGTCGGGGGCGCCGGTCGTCCACGTCAGGCCCACGGTGTTCATGGAGAATCCGCTGTTCTCCCGGGTCGCGGTCGCGGGGATCCTGCGGGACGGCACCATCCGGCTGCCGTTCGGGTCCGCCCGGACCTCACCGGTCGCCGCGGCCGACGCGGCGGACGTCGTCGCCCACCTCCTGCTCGCCCCGGCACCGCCGGCCCGCCGGGTCTACGAACTCACCGGGGCCCGTTCCCGTGACATGGCCGCCATCGCGGCCGAGTTCAGCGCCGCCCTGGGCCGTACCGTGACCTACGCCGACGTGCCGTACGAGGAGTGGCTGGCGGACCTCGACGGGCTTGAGCTGCCGCCCCATGTCGCCGAGCACATCGCCACGATGGCCCGGCTGCACGGCGAGAACCGGTACGACCGGGAGACGCACGACATCGCCGACCTGCTCGGACGCCCCCCGCGGGGCTTCGACAGCTTCATCGCCGACACACCCGCCCTGCGGCCGTAGCCGGCGTCCCAGACGCCCGCCCGCACCTCCCTGGCCGCCCCGCCGTTCTCGCGCCGGTCAGCGGGGGACGCCGTGGACCGGTGCGGAGCGGCGGCGTCCGCCGGCGGCCCACGGGGAACACTCCCTGCACGCGCCGCCCCGAGGAGGAACCTCCGCATGACCGCCACCACCCCCGCCGTGCCGGACCAGCAGCGCCAGGTCGAGGACGAGCTGGTCCGCAGGGTGCTCGCGTCCTTCGACGACACACCGGATCCCCGGCTCAAGGAGGTGATGCGGGCCCTGGTCCGGTATCTGCACGCGTTCATCCGCGAGGTCCGGCCGACCGAGGCCGAGTGGCAGCGGGCCGTCGACTTCCTCACCGCGGCCGGCCACCTCACCACCGACCGCCGCCAGGAGTTCGTGCTGCTCTCGGACGTCCTCGGTGCCTCCATGCAGACCATCAACGTCAACCACGAAGCCGCCGACGGCGCCACCGAGGCCACGGTCCTCGGACCGTTCTTCGTGGCGGACTCCCCGGAGATCCCCCGGGGCGGCGACATGGCGGCGGGCGCCCCGGGCGAACCCTGCTGGATCGAAGGCACCGTCACCGACACCGCGGGCGATCCGGTGCCCGGCGCCCGCCTCGACGTCTGGGAGGCCGACGCGGACGGCCTCTACGACGTGCAGTACGACGACGGGAAGCTCGCATGCCGGGCCCGTCTCCACACCGGCGACGACGGCGGATACGCCTTCTGGGGGCTGACCCCCACGCCGTATCCGGTCCCGCACGACGGACCGGTCGGAGCCCTCCTGCGCACCACGGGGCGCTCGCCTCTGCGCGCCTCCCACCTGCACTTCATGGCCACGGCACCCGGCATGCGCACCCTCGTCACCCACATCTTCGTCGCCGGTGACGGCGCGCTGGACTCCGACGCCGTGTTCGGCGTCAAGGAATCCCTCGTCAGGCCGTTCGAACGGCAGCCGGCCGGCACCCCGGCCCCGGGCGGACGCGATCTGTCGGGGCGGAGCTGGAGCCGCGTACGGTTCGACATCGTGCTGCGGCGGCAGTGAGGGCCACCCGCTCCCCCGGCAGCCGCCGCCACCGGCAGAAGAGGAGAAGGCCCCGTGCGATTCGAGCACGAAACCCTGCCGCAGCGCGTGTACTTCGGCTCCGGTGGAGCGGCGGACGCGGTCGGCGCCGAGGCCGCTCGGCTGGGCGCCGCGCGGGTGATGGTGATCGCGTCGGCCTCCGGCGCAGGTCCGGCCGAGAAGATCACCGCGCGGGTGCCGGTGGTCGTGCGCCATGACGAGGCCGTCACGCACGTCCCCGTCGCCGCGGCCGAGCGGGCCCGCGCCGCCGCGACCGCGCACGCGGTGGACCTGCTGGTCAGCGTGGGCGGGGGCGCGGCGACCGGCCTGGCGAAAGCGGTAGCGCTGACCACGGGGATCCCGATCGTCGCCGTCCCCACGACCTACGCGGGTTCGGAGGCCACCAGCGTCTGGGGGCTGACCGAGGGGGCCCGCAAGACCACCGGCAGCGACCCGCGGGTGCTGCCGCGCGCCATCGTGTACGACGCGAGCCTGACCCTGTCGCTGCCGGTGCCGATGAGCGTGGCGTCGGGCCTGAACGCGCTCGCCCACTGCGTGGACTCCTTCTGGGCCCCGCGCACGGACCCGGTCGACCGGGCGCTGGCGGGCGAGGGCATCCGCGCGCTGGCGGCCGGGCTGCCGGCGGTGGTCGCCGACCCGGGCGGGCTCGACGGGCGCGAACAGGTGCTGTACGCGGCCTATCTGTCGGCCCTGGCGTTCTCCTCGGCCGGTTCGGGGCTGCACCACAGGATCTGCCATGTGCTGGGCGGGAGGTACGGACTGCCGCACGCCCAGGCCCACGCGGTCGTCCTGCCGTACGTCCTGGCGTTCAACGCGCCCGCCGCGCCCGAGGCGGAACGCGGGATCGCCGGGGCGTTCGGTGCCGCTTCGGCCGTCGAGGGGCTGCGGCGGCTGCGGAGCGCGGTGGACGCGCCCGTCGCGCTGCGCGACCACGGGTTCCGCGAGGCCGACGTCGAGGACGCCGTGCCGGCCGTCCTGGAGGCGGTGCCGGCGGGCAACCCGCGCCCGGTGACGGCCGAGGACGTACGGCGGATGCTGCGGGCCGCGTGGCAGGGTGCCGACCCGCTGACGGCCGCCTGACGGACTACGCGGCCTCCGCGCCCCGGCCCCGCGCACCTGGCCGGCACCGTGTACGCGGCCGGTCTCGACGGATCGGACCGGCGCGAGATACTCGTCGCGCAGGGCAATCTCACGGGCATCGCCCATGCCGTCCGGCTGGCCGGGAGCTGACCCGTCCCGCGGACGCGGACCGAGGCGTGCGCAACACATGCCTCCCGCATCCGTCCCGGCGCTCCGCGGCGCACCGCCCCCGAAGGGTGGGCGAATCCCTAGTGGCCGGCGGACCGCGCGCGGCAGGGATCCGGCAACGGCCAGACTTGCCCCATGGCTACTCTCAATGGAGCGCCCGCGACCGTGGAGCAGATGACGTGTCTCGCCCTGACGAACTACGGGCATTTCACGACCATGCGGCTCGAGGACGGCGGTATCCGCGGGCTCTCGCTGCACCTGGACCGGCTCGTGCGGGACTGCGCCGAGGTCTTCGGGGCGCCGCTCGACCCGGAGCGGGTCCTGCACTGGGTACGGCAGGAGGTCGGCGCGGAGTCCGGCCCGCTGGTCGTCCGCGTCACCGTCTTCGACCCGGCGCTCGACCTGGCGCATCCGGCCGGGAAGGCGGATCCGCACATCCTCGTGACCACGCGCCCGGCCGGGGCGCTGCCGCCGCCTCCGCTCGCCGTCACGGCCCTGCCCTTCCACCGTGACGCCGCCGCCGTGAAACACGTCGCGCTCTTCGGTCAGCTCCGGCTGCGGCGTGCGGCACAGCTCGACGGGTTCGACGACGTCCTGTTCACCGACTCCGACGGCCGGATCTCCGAAGGCTGCACCTGGAACGTCGGCTTCGTGGACGGGGCCGGAGAGGTGATCTGGCCGGACGCCGAGATGCTGCCGGGCGTCACCATGCGCCTGCTGCGCAGCGCCCACGGGCCCGGCGTCGCACGCGCCGTCCGCAGCACCGAACTGCCGTCCCTGCGGGCCGCCTTCGCCACGAGCGCCGCCGTCGGCGTACGGGCGATCCAGCGCATCGACGACGTGCGGTTCCCGGACGACGACCCCGTGCCGGCGGCGCTCCGGGAGGCCTATGCGGCGCTCCCGGCGGAGCGCCTGTGAGGACGGCGGTCCCTACGACTTTCACTAACGGGACCTCCCTAGGGTCGTGACGGTCCGCGGCGGACCGGGTACGCGCGGGGCCTTTCGTCCAGTGAGAGTCCACTGAAAGGGGACCGGGATCATGGCTGCCACCGGGGATGCCGGAACGCGGGATCTGCTCGCCTGGGTGGGCGAACTCCATTCGCTGGGCGCCGCACTGCACGCCTGGGGCGCTGCGGCGGCGGACGGCCCCCGGCAGGGCGGGGACATCGGTGCGGAGCGAGGGGACGCTGTCCCGCCGGACCTGTCGGCCTGGGCGCCCGCACTGATCCGCGCCTGGGCCCGCATCGACGGATGAACGAGCGCGTCCCCTCCGCCCGCGGGGCGGAGAGGACGCGGGGCTCACTTGACGAAGTCCGGCGCCACCTTGGGCGGCCAGGTGCCCACCTTGAGCACGCCCATCGAGTAGGCGCGGGAGACCAGCGCCGCCCGGTTGGGGACACGGAGCTTACGGAACAGGCAGGTGACGTGGTACTCGACGCCCTGGCGGCTGAGGTACAGCCGGGCCGCCAGCGGGACGGTGGAGACACCGGCGGCTATCCCCTCCAGGATGCGGGCGTCGACCTCGCTGAGGATCTTCTTGCGGGGGGTGGCCATGGCGGGCTCGGCCGCGTCGTCGGGCACCGTCATCATCAGCCAGATGGCCGAGACGTCGGGGGTTCCGCCGCGCACGGCGAACGCCGTGAGGGAGACCCGGAACGGGGTGTCCTCCGGGCCGGCCGCGATGAACTCGGTGGCGAACCGGTCGCGGCGGCCGTCGGTGAGTCCGGCGAACTGCCGCAGCAGCGGCTCCTGGACGCTGGGGTGCACGAGGTCGATGAAGGAACGGTTGACGAGTTGCGGGGCGGAGCCGCCGAAGCGGCGGAAGAACTCGTGGTTCGCCTGCTGGAGCGCGAGGTTGCGGTCGAGGCAGGCCGTCGTGAGACCGGGCTGGTGGAACAGGGGGTGTGCCTCTGCCGGTCCGGGGGCGTCCGCCGGCAGGTCGTGCGTGGCCGGGTTCACCGGGTTCACCGGAGCGGGAGCGGAGGTCGCCAAGGAACTCGTTTCCTTTCACTGCATGCGGGGTGAGGAGGAATTCGCGCCGATCGGCTTCCTGGGTGCGTGCGCTTGTCAGAAAGGCGCTTCCGAGGAATTCTGGTCAGAACCATAAAGACGGTTCGTCAGACTGGTCAACGCCATGTGACGCCGGCACGGGCAAGTTCGTGGCCGTGACCGGCCATGGTGCGGTGCGGGTCGGTGCCTTCGGTGGTTCGGTGCGGTTCGGTCCGCACGACGCCCCAGTTCAGGGCGGACTTGGGAGAGTGGCGGGAGCAGACGGGTGCGGTCGGCCCGAGCACCGAAGACCGGGCTCGGACCGACCGCACCATGACCGGACCACCGAAGGATCGGGGCGGTCCCCGTCAGGTGCGCGGCTCCGTACCGGACCGTTTCAACAGGAGGCCGAGTTCACGTCGTCCGGATATCCCGAGTTTCCGATAGGAATTGGTCAGATGCTTTTCCACGACTCTTGATCCGACGCCGAGTTCCACCGCGATCTCCTGATTGGTGAGACCGTCGCCCGCCAGAGCCGACACACGGGACTCGGTGGGGGTGAGCGCGGTGTCGGGGCGGGTCCCGGTGCCGGTGGCACTCCCGCCCCCCGGCTGCTGAGGCCACCAGAACACACCGCAGGCGGCGGCCAGTCCGGACGCCTCACGCAGCAGGGGTCTCGCCTCGGCGTCGCCGCCGAGTGCCAGACTCAACGCGCGTAGCGCACGGGCGAGTTCGAGTTCGTGAGCGGATCCGCGCAGGATGTGCACCGCGTCGCGCAGCAGGGCGACGCCCTCGCTGTCGCCGCGCAGTCCGCCTCTCAGCCGCTGGGCACGGCCGAGCGCGACCGGTGCGCCCCACAGGAGGGCCTGCTTGTACTCCTCCTCGGCGAGCGCCCGGGCCGCGCGGAGGTCACCCTGCCGGCTCAGCAGGGCGATCGCCCGGGGCCGCCAGGGAAAGAGCACGGGGTTGCGCCACCCGGACGCCTCCAGCCCCCGGCCGCAGTCCAGCACGGTCTCCAACGCGCGTGCGGTGTCCCCGCGTTGGGCTTCCGCGGAGGCGTCGAGGAGCCGCAGCATCGTGGTGAACCCGAGCCCCAGCGGCCGACGCGCGAGGGTGTGGGCCCGTACCCGTTCGCTCAGCGCGGGATCGCGGGTCTCCAGGGCGACGGCGGCCAGCACGATGGTGGCGAGGGCCGCCCCTTCGCGCCGGCCGGACTCGGCCGGCACGAAGGCGCGCTCGGCCTGCTCCCTGGCGTGCGCGAGCCGTCCCCTGGCGAGGGACAGCATGGCCCGCCCGATGTCCAGGAGCGGGCCCGCGGTCCCCGGCGCGGTCCCGTCGCAGGCGGCCTCCGCCCCGCAGAGCCAGGGCCCCAGTTCGTCGACCGCGTCCGCCGCGGCGAGAGCCGACAGCACGAGGGGCAGGACGTCATGGCTCCCGGGGGAGTTGACCGGTTCGCGCTCCAGCACCCGGACCGCCTGCCGCGCCACCTGGGCCGCCGGGAGGCTGCCGCTGAGCGTGACGGCGTGCAGGCGTACGGCGAGCCACTCGCGTTCGGCGGCCGAGCACACCTGGGGCTCCGGCGCCCCGTCACGCAACTGCCGCACCGCGAGAGCGAGTTCGTAGGGGTCCTCACGGGCGCAGTGGCTCAGCCGTGCCTCCAGGCGCAGGGCCAGATCGCGGGGTGTTCCGGTCAGCCGGGCGGGGGAGCCCAGGTCGTCAGCGGCCCGCCGGAGGATGTCCAGGGCGCCGGCGCCGGCGGTGCCCAGGAAGCCGGGCGAGACGTGCAGCGCGGCCGCCGCCCGGTCCCGGGCGGTGCCGAGCAGCGACATGGCCTGGGCGATGTGGCGTTCGGCGGCAGCGGTGTCGAAGTGGCGCTCGGCCGTGGCCAGATGGATCAGCAGCCGGGCCCGCTCCTCCCCCTCGTCCGCGCCGGCCAGCAGGGCGCGGCGCAGATAGCGGGCAGCGGTGTCGGGGGCGCCCCGGCTCAGCGCGGTGTCGGCGGCCGTGCGCAGGACGCCGGCCGACCAGGAGCTGCCGGACGCGGCCACGGCCAGCAGCTGGGCGGCGACCTGCTCGGCGGGGTGTCCGCTCTGGTAGAGCAGGGCCGCCGCCGTCTCGTGCAGCTGCTGGCGCTCGGCCAGCGTCATGGAGGCCTCGGCGGCCTCCTGGACGACCCGGTGCACGAAGCGCGGCTCCTCCTCCCCGGCGAGCAGCCCGAGCTGCCGCAGGGCGCGCGCGGCCACCGTGTATCCGATGGCGTCGAGTCCGGCCAGCCGGGTGACGAGGTCGGGGGTGCCCCGCTCCCCCAGGGTGGCGATGGCCGCCACGAGATCGCGGATCGGCCGGGGCTGGTTGCGCAGGCAGGCCGCCAGACGCTCCCTGAGGTGCGCCGGGATCCGTGATCTGACCGCGGCTGCCTGGTCGGCGGTGGGCCGGTGGCCCGCGAGCGCCATGCCGACGAGCACGGACATCAGGAAGACGGGGTTGCCGCCCGAGGTCTCGTGGCAGGCCCGGACGAACGCGTCGTCGCCGGGCTCGCCGAACTGGTCCCGGACGATCTCGGCGGTGGCGGCCCGGGAGAGCGGGGCTAGGCGCAGCGTCCCGGTGGCCGTCTCCGCGACCTCCCGCACCAGCGGGTCGCGGGTCCGCGGCTCGCCCTCCCGCAGCGCGCACACGATGACCGCTCTGAGGCCGTACGGTCTTCTGGCCAGGTAGGCCAGCCAGCGCAGGGACCAGTCGTCGGCCCACTGGACGTCGTCGACCAGGATCAGCAGGGGCCGTTGCGTGCCGAGTTGTTCCAGCAGTGCCCTGAGGCCGTGCAGGACCGCGTCGGGGGCCGCGCCGCCGTCGGTCTCGGCTGTCGCGGCGGAGTCGTCGCCGAACACCAGCCGTGCGGCGCCCGCCCGGTGCAGGAGCGCCTCGCGGGCGTCCTGCGGCGTGCCGGGTGCCAGGCTGTCGAAGAGCTGGCGTACGACGCCGAAGGCGAAGTCCTGCTCCATGGGGGCCGCGTGGGCGCGCAGCACGAACAGGTCCTGTTCGGGGAAGCAGGAGGGCAGTTCTCTCAGCCATGCCGAACGGCCTATGCCGAGGGGGCCCACCAGCAGTAACAGGGACGAGGTGCCGCCCTCGGCCGCCCGCAGGGCTTCGCGTACCCGTTCCGTCTCACAGACCCGTTCGACCAGCATCGTTCAGCTTCCTTTCCCTCGCACGGACGAGCGCCCGCAGTTCCTGTCGGCCACTGATGCGAAGCTTGGAGTAGGCGCGGCTCAGCCGGAGTTCGACGGTGCGCCGGGACACGGACAGCAACTCGGCGATGCGGCTGTTGCTGTGGCCGTGGGCGGCGAGGACCGCCGTGGCCGCCTCGGACGCCGTGAGCGCGGCCCACAGCGGGCAGGGTGCGGCGGGCGTCCTCGGCGCGGGTTCGAGCCGCTGTGCCAGCAGCCGGGTCCGGGCGGCCATGGGGCTGTGCGGATGGGTGGCGGTGAGCACCGACAGCTCGTCCACGGCGGCCAGGGCCGTGCGCCGGTCCCCGCCCTGCGCCGCCTCCGCGGCGGCGAGTTCGGCGAGCGCGCGCACGAACCAGGGGCTCGCCGGACCGTTCCTGAGCAGGCGGACGGCGTCGCGGATCCCGGCGAGCCGGCCCGCGCCGTCGTCCGGCACGGCGTTCAGCTCGGCCCAGCCGAGCGCTCCGGGTGTGCCCCACTCGCGCGCGAGGCGGCGCTCGGCGTGGCTCAGTCGCTCGGCCTCGGCGCCGCCTCCCGTCCTGCGCAGCAGCCGGGCGGCGCACGAACGCCAGGGCAGCAGCGCCGGGTTGAGGTGGTGCCGGCTCAGCAGCTGCCGTCCGCACTCCTTCATCAGGCCGGCCGCCGCTCGTGCCTCGCCGGCGAAGGCGTGCGCCAGGGCCCGGGCGAAGAGCAGATGGGGCCAGTACGCGCTGTCCTGGGCGGCCCGGGGCACGGGTTCGAGGGCGAGGGAGCGGGCTTCGCGGGCGTGGCCGCGCTCCAGGTCGACGAGGACGCGGACGGCCCTCAGCTGAGGCATCGTCGCCGGATGCCGGCCGGACGGTTTCAGGGACCGCTCGGCGGCGCCGATGTCGCGTTCGGCGACGGCGAGCAGGCCCCGGCGCAGGTTCAGCTCTGCCCGTGTCGCCAGCACCCGGGGAAGGGCCACGCCCATGTCACGGTGGTCGAGTGCGGCCAGCAGGGTGCCGAGTCCGGCCTCCGCCTCCTCGTAGTCCTCGGTGAGGAACAGGGCCCGGCAGGCGGCGAGGCGGGGCAGGACCAGCGCGCCGCCGGCGGGAGCGGCGAGGGCGGCCCGGGCGAGCCGCCGGACGACGGGGAGCCGCTCCCCGCGCACCGCGAGCTGCCAGGCCCGCTGACCGGCCTGGGCGGGCGAGGCGGGCAGGTCGGGCAGCGCGGGCACTTCGGGCACCATCAGCTCGGTGCGCTCGCGTCCGGCCGGTTCGGCCGCCCAGAACAGGGCGATCAGATCGTCCCGCTCGGGGCCCGTGACGGTGGGCAGGGCCTCGGCGGCGGCACGGCGCAGGGTGTCGGCCTCGCCGTCGGCGAGTGCCAGGGCGAGGGCGCGCACCCGCAGTCCGGGCGCGATACCGGGACCGCGGACCAGCGCGCCGAGTCTGCGGCGGCCGGCCTCGGGGGCGGTCACCAGCTCGGCGGCGGCCAGTTCGAAGGTGAGTTCCGCCCGGTGGGCCGGATCGGGTGTCTCGCACACCGCCCGGCTCAGGCAGGCGATGGACCGGGTGTGGTCGCCCTCCCGGCGGGCGGCCCCGGCTGCCCGCCGCAGCACCTGTGCCGCCCAGGGGGCGCCGACCGGACCGGCGCCCAGGAGGAGGGCGGCGACGGCCCGGTCGTCCGCGGCGGCGCGGTGGGCGAGTTCGGCGGCGCGGGCGTGCAGCTCCGCCCGGTCCCGGTGGCTCATCTCTTCCAGCACCCGCGGGCGCACCTGCGCTTCGATCCGGGGTCCCGAGGTGCCCGTGGTGACGAAACCGGTCGCCTCCACGGCGGAGCGCAGCCGGGCCCCGCCGAGGTGCCGAAGACCGGCGAGCCCGCAGACCAGCGGGAAGTCCAGCAGGTCACCGCAGACGGCGAGGGCGCGCAGCAGGGCGACGGTCTCCGCGGGCAGGCCGCGCAGGCCCCGCTCGACGTGGTCGCCGAGGACGGCCGCGCCGATCGTCCGGAGTTCCGGCACCCCGCTCTCGTCGGGTGCGTGTCCCCGCCGTGCGAAGCGGCGCATGGTGTCCCCGAGCACCGCGGGGTTGCCGGTGCTCGCGTGGTGGGCGGCGCTGAGGAAGGCGTCGGCCCCCGGCACGCCGCAGGTGTCCCGTACGACGTCGGCGACGTCGGTGCGGGCCATCCGGTCGAGCACCAGCTCGCGCATGCCGACCGCGGCGGGCGGCGAGGCGGTGACCTCCCGCCAGTCGGGGCCGCTGACCGTGACGCCGCAGCCGCCGGCGAGCACGGCGAGCGGGGCGGCGGCGGCCCGCCGGATCAGCAGGTGCAGCCAGCGCAGTGACTCCTCGTCGAGCCACTGGGCGTCCTCGACGACGACCAGGGTGGGCCGTCCGCGGGCGGTGCGCAGCACCTCGGTGAGTCCGGGCGGGCAGTCCCGGCGCCCCTCGTGCGGCGGTGCGGCGGGGAGGTCCGCGCCGGGCCCGGTCAGCGGGTGGAGCAGCTGCGTCACCACGCCGTAGCGCAGCCCGGACTCGTACGGTGTCCCGCGGGCGCTGAGCACGCGCAGGCCCCGGGCCTCGGCGGTCCTGGACGTCCAGCGGGTGAGGGCGTCCTGGCCGAAGCCGGTCGCTCCGATGACGGTGACGGCGGTGGAGCGGCCCGCGCTCAGGTCGGTGAGGACGGAGCCGAGCACGGCCAGTTCGCGCCGGAGGTGGCGCGGGACGCGGGCGGGCGGGGCGGAGTGCGACCGGGGAGCGGTGGAGGCAGACATGGTGGTACCGGGTCTTCGGATCGTCGTGAAGGTGAGGTGGTCGCCGTGGCGCCGCTCAGCTCGCGCCGGCCGCCGGCGCCGGCTGGACCCCGGGGGTCGCCGGTATGTGCAGGACCGAGGCGAGCTGCTCCCGCCCGGTGACGCCCAGCTTGCGGTAGACGCTGGTCAGATGGGTCTCCACGGTGCGTATCGTCACGCACAGCCGCTGTGCGATCTTGCGGTTGCTCGCGCCGAGCAGCACCATGCCGACGACCGTGCGCTCCGACCTGGTCAGCAGGTCGGCGGGCGACCCGGTGATCGCGCCCATGCGTCCGCCGGCGGTGATCAGCATCCGCCGGGCCGCGCGCGCCTGGGGCAGCGCGCCGTGGCCGCCGGCGATGTCGGCCGCCGCGCGCAGATGGCGGCGGGCCGCCGAGCGGTCCCCTCGGTGCAGCAGGGCCCGCCCCAACTCGTACTCGGCGCGGGCGTGTTCGAGCCGTGCGGGTGAGCGGCCCAGGGCGGCGGTGGCCTCGGCGAGCAGCCCGATCCGCTCCGCGGGGGCGGCGATGACGCCCCGGGCGAGGGCGGCGACGCCGAGGGCGCGGGGTGTCCCCCACCGGCGTGCGGCCTCGGCGCCGAACTCGGCGTAGCCGCGCGCCTCGGCGGGGCGGCGCAGGGCGGCGAGGATGTGGCAGGCGTCCGCCCACCAGGGGGCGAGGACGGGGTTGACCAGGCCGGCCTCCTCCTGGGCGCGGCCGCTGGCGCGCAGGAGGTCGAGCGCCGTCTCGCCGTCGCCCAGGGCCCAGCGGGCACGGGCACGTGTCATCAGGTAGACCTGGTGGTCCAGCGCGAAGTGCGTGGCCTCGGCCGGGTTCACCGCGGCGAGCAGCTCCTCGGCGCGGGATGCCTCGCCGCGGCCGGTCAGCGCACCGGCGAGGATCAGCCGAGGCAGCAGCGGGCGGGTGTCCCGCCCGGTGTCGCCGGCCGCGTCGAGGGCGGCGCGTGCGGCGGTGACCGTGGCGTCGAGCGCTCCGGTGCCGGACAGCAGCAACGCGCGTGCGGTCAGGGCGAAGACGCGGGAGCGGGGGGCGGCCGTCTCGCCGGACCGCGGGGCGCGGTCCACGGCGTGCAGGGCGTCGGCGGTCTCGTCGGCGAGGGCCAGCGCCGCGCACGCGGCGAGCAGCGGCCATCCGTCGCAGGGCTGTCCCGGACGGCCCAGGGCCCGCCGGGCCTGGCGTACGGCCAGTTCCGGGGTGCCGCCGTACAGGGCGGCGACGAGCGCGCCGAGCGCGTCCTCGTGCGGCTCCGCGCCGCCGGGGTACGGGGGGACGCGTGCGAGGCGGGCAAGGACGGCGTCCGCCGCGTCCTGTCTCGCCCGGCCGGTGAGGAGGACGACGGACTCCAGTGCGGTGCGCAGCCGGTGCCCGGCGGGGCCGCCGCCGTCCCCCTCGGCGCCGAGTGCGCGCAACGCGGCGACGGCCGCTTCCCGGGCCGCGCCGGGTTGTTGCGAGGCCAGGCAGGTGGTGGCGTAGGACACGGCGATACCGGCCCGGGCCCGCGGGTCGGCGGCCCGCTCCAGCACGTTCCGGAAGGCGGGTCCGGCCTCGAACGGGTCCGTCCGGGCGAGCAGCCCGGCCAGTCGCAGCCGCACCCCGTCGTCCTCGGGTGCCGCGCCGAGCAGCCGGCGCAGATAGGCCGCGGCGGCGGCGGGTGCGCCGAGGTCCTCGGCCTCCGTGGCCGCGTCGCGCAGGATGCCGGACATCCATGGTTCGGGGGTTCCCGGCATCTCGACGAGGTGCCGGGCCGCCTCCTGCGCGGGGCGGCCCGCGTCGCTCAGCACCAGCGCGGCCCGCTTGCGCAGCCGGGTCAGGGCGTCGGTGCCGAGCCGGGCGAGCAGGGCGGACCGTACGGCCTCGTGGACCGGCCGGGTCCGGCCGGGGGCGAGGGCTCCGGTCTCCCGCAGCGAGGCGAGGGCCTCCTGGGCGAGCGTGGTGGAGACTCCGGCGAGCGCGGCGATGTGTTCCGGCGCGGCGCCGTCGAGGAGGGCGAGCGCGGTGGCGACCGCGCTCATCCAGGCGGGCCCGTGGCCGAGCAGTCTGCGCACGGCGAGGGCGATCATCGCGATGCCGAGGTCGTGGGCGCGGCGGCAGCCGTCGGCGTCGGGCCGGGTGCCTTCCCTGTGCAGTGCGCGCAGCAGGCGGGCGGCGGTGCCGGGGGCGCCCCCGCAGACCTCCGCGACCCGTGCGACGAACGCGGGGTCGACGGGTGCGGCGAAGACGTGCCGGGCCAGTTCACCGATCGCGTCCGCCTCCAGCGGTCCGAGGACCAGCCTGGAGCAGGCGGGGCTGGCGGTGAGGTACGGCCAGACGCCGGTGCCCGCCGAGTCGTCCTCGCCCCGCCGGGCGAGGACCACCAGCAGGGGCAGTCCGTCGGCGCGGCGCAGCAGGAACTCGAACCAGCGCAGGGAGAGTTGGTCGCATCGGTGGGCGTCGTCGAGGACGAGGACGAGCGGACGCTGCGCCGCCAGGGCGACGGTGAGCCGGTACAGGCCCTGGAACACCGGATAGGCCGATCCCGCGGCGGGCTGTGCGCCACCGGCGGCGGGCGCGGCGAGCGCGGGCAGCGCCTGCCGGGCGGCACCCCGCAGCAGCGGATGGTCCGCCGCTCCCGCGCTGGCCAGGCCGAGGGCGCCGTACAGCGCGCGCACTCCGGCGTACGGCGGCACGGCCGTCGCATTCCCGGCGCACCTGCCACGCAGCACTGTCATGTCTTTAACACCGAGGTCGCTGGAAAACGCTTTCAGGAGGCTGCTTTTACCCATTCCGTCGGGCCCCGACACCACCACGATGCCGGCCCGCCCCTCCCGCGCGTCCCGCGCCCGGGCAGCGAGCATCGACATCTCGCCAGCGCGACCGAAAGTTGCACCGCCGCACGAATCACCGGGCGCCGTTTGGCTGAATACCACGTTCCCCCCGCTATCCGCAAAGATGCCGGCCCCCGTCGAAGCTCCTTGCAGTAAGACACAAAGCTGCGTGAACCAGGCCAGGTTACCCGATCGAGATGTGGCCGACTATAAGGGACCCATTAAGAAGCGCCAGCCAAGAAAACTTGAACATCAGGAACGGTTGCCCTTTGAACAGAAGAGCGGAGCCGGGGGAACAGCCGGTGCCGCGGCCGGGGCGGGTCCGTAGGGGGCGGCGGACCGGGCCGCCGGGCGAGACTAAGGAAATCCCGGATCCGGCCATGAGACCACAGTGGGTGTGCAGCCAACCAGCCCCCCGGCCATGCCCCTAGGAGTCCGATGAGCACCCCGCAGCGGCCGATCCTGTTCGTGAGCCTCCCCGAAAGCGGCCTGCTCAACCCGCTGCTCGTGCTGGCCGGCGAGCTGTCCCGGCGGGGCGTGCCCGATCTGTGGTTCGCCACGGACGAACCGCGCCGCGCCGACGTCGAGCGGCAGGTCACGGGCAGCCCGGTCGAGTTCGCCTCGCTCGGTGAGGTGTTCTCCGAGCTGTCCGCCGTCACCTGGAGCGACGAGGTGTACCGGGAGGTCACCCAGACCTCGCGCTTCCGGGCGCACCGCGCCGTCGTCCGCCAGTCGTACCGGCCGGACCTCCAGGCCGACAAATACCGGCGGCTGGAAACCGTCGTGGACAAAGTGAGACCGGCTCTCATGGTGATCGACTGCGTAAGCGGTTTCGCCGTCGACCTGGCCGTCAAGCGGGGCATCCCCTTTGTGCTCAGCGTTCCTTTTCTGCCCAGCAACGTACTGACGTCGCTGAATCCTTTCGGCCCGTCCGGAACACCGCGCGGTTTTCCGGTCCCGCACTCCGGTCTGCCTTTCCCGATGACCTTCACTCAAAAGATCCGTAACGATCTCTTCAAGTGGCGCACCCTGGGGATGTTCTTCCATCCCGCCATGGGAAAGGTGCTCTCCGCGGACGCGCGCATGCGGAAGGAACTCGGGCTGCCGAAGCCGAGTCCCATGACCAGGGTCAAGCTGGCCGAAATCATTCTGTGCAATTCGGTTGCGGAGTTGGACTATCCCTTCCCGGTGCCGGAGAAGATGAAACTGGTCGGCGCCATGGTGCCCCCGCTGCCGGAGACGGGGCCGGACGCCGGCGACGACGGCCTCACGGACTGGCTCGACGCCCAGTCGTCCGTCGTCTACATGGGCTTCGGCACCATCACCCGGCTCACCCGGGACCAGGTCGGCTCGCTGGTCGAGGTCGCGCGGCGCCTTGAGGGCCGGCACCAGTTCCTGTGGAAGCTGCCGCGCGAGCAGCAGCATCTGCTGCCGCCCCGGCAGTCGCTGCCCGGCAATCTGCGGATCGAGAGCTGGGTGCCCTCCCAGCTCGATGTGCTCGCCCATCCGAACATCGGCGTGTTCTTCACCCACGGCGGCGGCAACGGCTTCCACGAGGGCATCTACTTCGGCAAGCCCCTGGTGGTGCGCCCCCTGTGGGTGGACTGCTACGACCAGGCCGTACGCGGCCGGGACCTGGGCATCAGCCTGACCCTCGACCGTCCGCGGGACATGGATCCGGACGACGTCGTCGACAAGCTCACCCGGGTCCTCGGGGACCCGTCGTTCCGTGAACGCGCCGCGCACATCGGCGCGTTGCAGCGCGCGGCGGGCGGCCGGACGACGGCCGCCGACCTCCTGCTCGGACTACCCGCTCTGGCATGACGCGGCCCGCACACGAACAGAACGAGGACTGGATGTCGTACAAGTACCCCGTTTCCCGACCCTCGCTCGACGGGCGGGAGCGTGAATATGTCGCCGAAACCGTGAAGGACGGGTGGATCTCCTCTCAGGGTCCGTTCGTCAAGCGATTCGAGCAGGCATTCGCGGACTACAACGGAATCAGCCATGGCGTGGCCTGCTCGTCGGGGACGGCGGCACTGACTCTCGCGCTGCGCGCCCTGGACATCGGGCCCGGCGACGAGGTGATCGTTCCGGAATTCACCATGATCGCCTCCGCCTGGGCGGTCACCTACACCGGCGCGACACCGGTGTTCGTCGACTGCGCGGACGATCTCAACATCGACGTGCGGAAGATCGAAGAGAAGATCACGCCCCGGACCAAGGCCATCATGCCGGTCCATGTCTACGGCCGGCACTGCGCGATGGACGCGATCATGGATCTCGCCCACCAGTACAACCTGCGCGTGGTGGAGGACTCGGCCGAGGCGCACGGCATCCGCCCGGTCGGCGACATCGCCTGCTTCTCGCTGTACGCGAACAAGATCATCACGTCGGGCGAGGGCGGCATATGTCTCACCGACGACAGCAGGCTCGCCGAACAGCTGGCCCATCTGCGGGCGATGGCGTTCACCAAGGACCACAGCTTCCTGCACAAGAAGCTGGCCTACAACTTCCGGATGACCTCCATGCAGGCGGCGGTCGCGCTGGCCCAGGTGGAGCGCATCGACGAGATCCTCGCCGAGCGCCGCGCCATCGAGAGCCGCTACGACCAGGGCCTGAAGGACGTCCGCGGCATCACCCTGATGCCGCCGCGCGATGTGCTGTGGATGTACGACATCCGGGCCGAGCGGCGGGAGGAGCTGCGGGCGTTCCTGGCGGCCGAGGGCATCGAGACCCGGCTGTTCTTCAAGCCCATGAGCAGGCAGCCCGGTTACCACGATCCCGTCTGGCCGTACCTCAACGCGACCCGGTTCAGCGCGGACGGGCTGTACCTGCCGACGTACGTCGGGCTGACCGCCGCCGACCAGGAGTACGTGACCTCGAGGATCCGCGCCTTCTACGGCGCGGCCTGACCGCCGCCCCGGCTCCGGCCAGGAGGAGACCGATGAGCATGACGAACAGCGAGACCGGCACCGGACCGCGGTCGGTGGAGTTCCCGTTGCGGGTGCCCGGCGAGGCCTTCCCGCCGCCCCGGTACGAGGAGTACCGGCGCGATCCGGGTCTGGTCCTGACCCACCTCCCGAACGGGAACAAGGTGTGGCTGGTGACCCGGCACCAGGAGGTCCGTGCCGTTCTCACCAGCAAGAAGATCAGCTCCAACCCCTCGCACGAGGGCTTTCCGCACATCAGCGACACCATCGGGGTGCCCCGCCCGGAGCAGATCCCCGGCTGGTTCGTCGGGCTCGACTCCCCGGAGCACGACCGGTTCCGCAAGGCGCTGATCCCCGAGTTCACCGTGCGCCGGGTGCGCACCATGCGGCCGGCGATCGAGCGCACCGTGGACGAGCGCATCGACGCCCTGCTCGCCGCGGGCGACTCGGCCGATCTGGTGGCCGACTTCGCGCTGCCGATCCCGTCCCTGGTGATCTCCGCCCTGCTCGGTGTGCCGCCCGTCGACCGCGACTTCTTCGAGTCCCGCACCCGCACCCTGGTGTCGATCCGCACCTCCACCGAGCAGCAACGCGACTTGGCGTCACGGGAGTTGCTCAGGTACATCAACCGGCTGATCGCCATCAAGCAGGACTGGCCGGGTGAGGACCTGGTGAGCCGGCTGCTGGCCACCGGCGGCATCTCCGCGCAGGAGCTGACCGGGGTGCTGATGCTGCTGCTCATCGCGGGGCACGAGACCACCGCCAACAACATCGCCCTCGGGGTGGTGACCCTGCTGCTGAACCCGGAGTGGATCGGCGACGAGCGTGCCGTCGAGGAGACCCTGCGGTTCCACTCGGTGGCCGATCTGGTGTCCCTGCGGGTCGCGGTGGAGGACGTGGAGATCGCCGGCCAGCCGATCAAAGCGGGCGAGGGCATCATCCCGCTGGTCGCCGCGGCCAACCACGACCCCGAGGCGTTCGCCTGCCCGCACGCCTTCGACCCGGCCCGCACCGAACGCCACCACGTGGCCTTCGGCTACGGAGTGCACCAGTGCCTCGGCCAGAACCTCGTCCGGGCCGAGATGGAGATCGCCTACCGCAGGCTCTTCGAGCGCATCCCCTCCCTCGAACTCGCCGTCCCCGCCGAGGAACTGCCGCTGAAGTACGACGGCGTGCTGTGCGGGCTGCACGCGCTCCCCGTGCGCTGGTAGCCCGAGCGCCGGTGATCCCGCGCGCCGGTGTTCCCCGTGCGCCGGCAACCCCAAGGAAAGAGAGCCCATGCGTATCACCGTCGACACCGACCGCTGTGTCGGAGCCGGGCAGTGCGTGCTGTCCGCTCCCGAGGTGTTCGACCAGGACGACGACGGTCTGGTCACCCTCCTCGCCGACCGCCCCGACCCGGAGGACCACGATGCCGTCCTGCGGGCGGGCGACCTGTGCCCGGCGCACACCATCACCGTCCACGAGGACTGACCCTCGCTCCCCTCGCCCGCCCCGCCCTGTCCCGAAAGGACCGACGCCTTGTACAGCACGGACCGTTCCACGGCCCTCTGGCTGCGCCGATTCCATCCGGCCGAGGACGCACCCGTCCGGCTGGTCTGCTTCCCCCACGCCGGCGGGTCCGCCAGCTTCTACCACCCGGTGTCGGCCCGGTTCGCCCCCGGCGTCGACGTGGTCGCGCTCCAGTACCCCGGCCGCCAGGACCGCCGCAGGGAACCCTGTGTCCAGGACATCCAGAGCCTGGCCGACCTGATCACCGACGAGCTGCTGCTCCTGGACGAGCGGCCCACCCTGTTCTTCGGCCACAGCATGGGGGCCGTCCTGGCCTTCGAGACCGCCTGGCGGCTGGAGCAGAAGGGCTCGCACGCCCCGGGGCACGTCATCGCCTCCGGTCGCCGGGCGCCCTCGACCGTGCGCGCGGAGTCGGTGCACCGCCGCGACGACAACGGCATCATCGCCGAACTGCGGCTGCTCGACGGGACCAACCCGGACCTGCTCGGCGACGAGGAGATCCTGCGGATGGCGCTGCCGGCGATCCGCGGCGACTACGCGGCCATCGAGAAGTACACCTGCGCGCCGGACCGCACCGTCGCCTGCCCGATCACCGCGCTCACCGGCGACGCCGACCCGCGCACCTCGCGGGCGGAGGCGGAGGCGTGGCGGCGGCACACCCGGGGCGCCTTCCGGCTGGAGGTGTTCCCCGGCGGCCACTTCTTCGTCAGCGAGCACCCTGCGGCGGTGTGCGACGAGATCGACCGCACACTCGGGACGCTGTGATGCGCACCCTCCTCGTCGACAACTACGACTCCTTCACCTACAACCTCTTCCACTACCTGGCCGAGGTCAACGGGCGGGAACCCGTGGTGATCCGCAACGACGACCCGGACTGGCACGACGGTCTGCTCGACGGCTTCGACAACGTCGTCCTCTCCCCCGGCCCCGGTGCCCCGCACCGCCCGGCCGACTTCGGCCTGTGCGCGCAGATCGCCGAGGAGGCCCGGCTGCCCGTGCTCGGGGTGTGCCTCGGCCACCAGGGCATCGCCCTCGCCCACGGCGCCGCCGTGGGCCGCGCGCCCGAACCGCGGCACGGCCGCTCCTCGCTGGTACGGCACGACGGCACCGGTCTGTTCGAGGGGCTGCCCGACCCGCTGGAGGTGGTCCGCTACCACTCGCTGGCCGCCACCGGGATCCCCCCGGCCCTCGAAGTGATCGCCCGGTCCGCGGACGACGACCTGGTGATGGCCGTACGCCATCGTGAACTTCCCTTGTGGGGTGTGCAGTTCCACCCCGAGTCGATCGGCACCCAGGGCGGCCACCGGCTGCTGGCCAACTTCGCCGAACTCACCCGGCGGCACGGGCGGCCCGCACGGCGCACGGTCCGGCCGCCGTCCGCGGACGGTGCCGCCGTACCGGCCCCGGACGGTGCCGCCGTGCCGGCCGGGGCGGAGCCGGAGCGTCCGGGGCGCCGGCTGCGGGTGCTCGCCGGCCAGGTTCCCACCCGGTGGGACGCCGAAGTGGTTTTCGACCGGCTTTTCCGCAGGGGACCGCATCCCTTCTGGCTGGACAGCAGCAGGCCGGACGGCGTCCTCGGCCGGCTGTCCGTCCTGGGCGACGCCTCCGGACCGCTGGCCCGGATCGCCACCGCCGATGTGTACCAGGGCACGGTGACCGTCACCGCCGCCGGGGACAGCCGTACCGTCACCACGCCCTTCCTGGAGTGGCTGGAACGGGACCTCGGCTCGCTGCACACGGACGTACCCGACCTCCCCTTCGACTTCGCCCTCGGCTGGGTCGGCTACCTCGGCTACGAGCTGAAGGCCGAGTGCGGCGGTGACCGGGCGCACCGTTCGCCCGACCCGGACGCCTGCCTGGTCTTCGCCGACCACGCCCTCGTGCTGGACCACGTCACCGGCACCACCCACCTCCTCGCCCTCGCCGAGGAGGGCGAGGAGGACGCGGCCAGAGCCTGGCTCGACACCACCGAGGCGGAACTCCGCGCGCTCGCCGGGCGCGCGCCCGCGCCCTGTGCCCCGCCCCCGCGCGCCGAGACCTCGGGCCTGCGGCTGCGCCACGACCGGGACACCTACCTGAAGCTGATCGACACCAGCCAGGAGGAGATAAGGGCGGGTGAGACGTACGAGGTGTGCCTCACCAACATGATCGAGGCGAGCACCGCCGTCGATCCCTGGCACGCCTACCGTCATCTGCGGCGGGTCAGCCCCGCCCCGTTCGCCGCGTTCCTCGGCTTCGGCGAGCTGTCCGTGCTGAGCACCTCACCGGAGCGCTTCCTGCGGATCGACCGGCACGGCGCGATGGAGTCCAAGCCCATCAAGGGCACCCGGCCCCGGGGCGCCACACCCGCCGAGGACGCCTTGCAGGTCGCCGACCTGACGACCAGTGAGAAGGACCGCGCCGAGAACCTGATGATCGTCGATCTGGTCCGGCACGACCTGGGCCGGTGCGCCGAGGTCGGCTCCGTGGTGGCCGATCCGGTGTTCCAGGTCGAGACCTACGCCACCGTCCACCAGCTGGTCAGCACGGTACGGGCCACCCTGCGCGCCGGCGTGGGTGCCGTGGCGGGCGTACGGGCGGCCTTTCCCGGCGGCTCGATGACCGGGGCGCCGAAGATCCGGACCATGCAGATCATCGACCGTCTGGAGGGGGGTCCGCGAGGTGTCTACTCGGGGGCCATCGGCTACTTCTCGCTGAACGGCGCCGCCGATCTGTCGATCGTCATCCGCACGGTCGTCCTGCGCGGCGGCCGGCTCCGCTACGGCGTCGGCGGCGCGATCATCGCGCTGTCGGACCCGGAGGCGGAGTTCGACGAGACGGTGGTGAAGACGGCTCCGCTGCGGGCGCTGCTGGGCTGCCGCATCCCGGGGCAGCGCGTCGGCGCCGAGGGCGTGCCCGCCGACCCGGTCTCCGGTCTGACCGCGGGCCCGGTACCGGCACGGACCCAGGTCTGATGCACGCCGGGCCGGCGACCCGGTCCCGGCGAGGCCACAGGCCCGGTCCCGGCGGCGGTGCGCGCCAGGGCCGGGCCCGACCGCCGGCCGGTTCCGGCGCGGGACACGTCCAGGGCTTTTCCCGCGGCGGCCGCCGGCCGGTTCCGGCGCGGGTCACCTCTAGGGCTTTTCCTGCGGCGGCGAGCCCAGCATGGGGCCGACCGCCAGTGGCCGGCTTTCTCGGGAGTGATGGTGTCCGTCCATGTCGATGATTTCCAAACCGCGGCTCTCCCCGATCCACAGGGGCTGCTGCGCGGTCTGACGCTGCCGGCGGTCTTCGAGGCCGCCGTGGCCGCCGCACCGGACGCGCCGGCCCTGACCGACGGCGACCGGACGTGGACGTGGGCCGCGTGGCGGTCGGCCACCGCCGCACTGACCCGCGGCTTGCAGGAGCTGGGCGTCGGCAGCGGAGACGTGGTCGCCGTCCAGCTCCCGAACTGCTGGGAGTACCAGACCCTGCACCTGGCCGTCGCGGCGGCCGGTGCCGTGATGATGCCCGTCCACCAGGGCAACGGCAGCGCCGATGTGCGCGCGCTGCTGGAGCGGACCGCCCCTTCGGTCGCCGTCCTGGCCGCCGACTCCGCTCATCTGGCCGGCGCGGACGCCGTCGCCGCCCTGCGCTCGGCGGTGCCCTCGCTGCACAGCGTGCTCGTCGCCGGCGAAGCCCCCGAGGGCAGCGCAGCGGTGCCGGTGGAGGACCTGCTCGCCCGGTGGGCCGGGCACCCCGCCCTGCCGGTGGAGCTGCGGCCCGAGATGCCCTTCGTCCTGCTGCCGTCCTCGGGGACGACCTCGGCGCGGCCGAAGATCTGCCTGCACAGCCACGACGGCCTGCTGTCGAACACGGCCGCCGTGGCCGAGGACGCCGCGGCGTCCTTCACCGGTCCGGTCGTCACCGCCTGCCCGCTGACCCATCTGTTCGGCCTCCAGTCCCTGCACACCGCGCTGTTCACCCGGTGCCGGCAGGTCCTGCTGCGCGGCTGGGACCCGGACCGCTTCCTGGAACTGGCCCGCGCCGAACAGCCCGCCGTCGTCTTCGCCGTACCCGCGCAGCTCCACGACGTCGTGGGCAGGCTCGCGGACAGCGGGGAGCCGGCCGGTTTCCGGCCCCGGGAGATCCGGACGGCGGGCGCGGCGGTCCCGGGCGCGCTGGTCTCCGGGGTGCGCGCCGCGCTGGGCAGCCCGCTCGTCGTCGTCTGGGGGATGTCCGAGCTCGGCACCGGCACCTGTACCCGTGCCGACGACCCGGCCGATGTGCCCGAGCGCAGTGTGGGGCGGCCGACGTACGGCGCGCGGGTGCGGATCGCCGCCGAGGACGGAGCCGAGTGCGCGCCGGGCGAACCCGGTGAGCTGTGGTACCGCAGCCCCGGTCTGTTCCGCGGCTACCATCGCGAACCCGAGCTGACCCGGTCGGCGGTGACCGAGGACGGGTGGCTGCGCACCGGGGACCTGGCGAGCGTCGGCCACGACGGGCGGGTCGCGTTCCTGGGGCGCGCAGCGGAGCTGATCAACGTGGGCGGCCGGAAGTTCAACGCCACCGAGATCCAGGGCGTGCTCGCCGAGCTGCCCGGCATCGGGCCGCTCGCCGTGGTCGCGAGGCCCGATGCGCGGCTCGGCGAGTACCCCTGTCTGGTCGTCACCGGCCGGGCGGACGCCTCCCTCGGCCTCGACGAGGTGACCGCCTTCCTCGTGGAGCGCGGCGTCGCCGAGTACAAGATCCCCCTGGAGCTGCTGGTCGTCGACGACCTGCCCCGCACTCCGGCGGGCAAGCTGCACCGCCGGGCGCTGGAACGGCTGCTGGCCGAGGACGGGCTGCGGGCCGCACCGCGCCGGCCGGGCGCGGCGGCGCCGCGGTCCTTCGGCGCGGCCCTCGACCTGGTGCACGCCTGTGTGCGGACAGTGCTCGCGCCGGACGCCGGGGACGGCCCCGCGGTCGAGGGCGGCCCCGTGGCCCGGCCCGCGGCCGACGCCACCTTCCGCGGCCTCGGGCTGGACTCGGTCCGCTGCATCAGGCTGCGCAACCTCCTCGCGGAGGCGACCGGTCTGCCGCTGCCCGCCTCGCTCGCCTTCGACCACCCCACGCCCGCCGAGGTGGCCCGGCTGCTGACGTCGGGTCAGCCGGAGGCGGCCGGCGCCGCCGGGGACGACGAGGCGTTGCGTCCCGTCTCCGGTGCGGTGGCGGACGATCCGGTGGCCGTCGTCGGCATGGCCTGCCGGCTGCCGGGCGGGGTGCGGGGCCCGGACGACCTGTGGGCGCTGGTCCTCGGCGAGACCGACGCCGTCTCCGGCTTCCCCGCCGACCGCGGCTGGGACCTCGACACCCTCTTCTCCGACGATCCGGACCGGCCCGGCACCTCGTACACCCGCGAGGGCGGATTCCTGTACGACGCTGGCGCGTTCGACGCCGCCTTCTTCGGTTTCTCCGACCGCGAGGCGCTGGCCACCGACCCCCAGCAGCGGCTGCTGCTGGAGACGGCCTGGGAGGCCCTGGAGCGGGCCCGGATCGACCCGGGAACCCTGCGCGGCTCCCGCACCGCCGTGTTCGCCGGCGCCATGTACCACGACTACGCGGCCGACGCGCGGGGCGCGGCGGGCCCCCTCGAAGGGCTGCTGGGCATCGGTACCGCGGGCAGCGCCCTGGCCGGCCGGGTCGCCTACACCTTCGGTCTGCAGGGCCCTGCCGTCACCGTGGACACTGCCTGTTCGTCCTCGCTCGTCGCACTGCACCTGGCCTGCCGGTCGCTGCGGTCCGGGGAGTCGTCGCTCGCGCTGGCCGGCGGTGTCGCGGTCATGGCGACACCGTCGTCGTTCACCGAGTTCTCCCGGCTGCGCGGCCTGGCACCGGACGGCCGCTGCAAGTCCTTCGCGGACGCCGCCGACGGCGCGGCCTGGGCGGAGGGGGTCGGCCTGCTGGTGCTGGAGCGGCTCTCCGACGCGCGCCGCGCCGGTCACCCCGTGCTCGCCCTGGTCCGCGGGTCCGCCGTCAACCAGGACGGCGTCTCGAACGGTCTGACCGCCCCGAACGGCACCGCGCAGCGCCGCGTCGTCCGGGAGGCGCTCGCCGACGCACGGCTGGCGGCCGCCGACGTGGACGCCGTGGAGGCCCATGGCACGGGGACCATGCTCGGGGACCCGATCGAGGCGCGGGCGCTGCTGGCCACCTACGGGCGGGAGCGCCCGGCGGACCGGCCGCTGTGGCTCGGCTCGGTGAAGTCGAACATCGGGCACACCCAGGCCGCGGCCGGTGTCGCCGGGGTGATCAGGACCGTGCTGGCGCTGCGGCACGGCATGTTGCCGAAGACCCTGCACGTGGACGCGCCCTCCTCGCACGTGGACTGGTCGGCGGGCGCGGTGCGGCTGCTGACGGAGGCGCGGCCGTGGCCGCGGACCCCGGAGCGGGTCCGTCGCGCGGGGGTGTCCTCCTTCGGCATCAGCGGGACCAACGCCCATGTGATCCTGGAGGAGGCGCCCCACGAGCCGCGGACCGCCGGGGCCGGCCCCGCCGCCGGGGCGACCGTGCCCTGGATGCTGTCCGCGCGGAGCCCGGAGGCGCTGCGCGAACAGGCGGTCAGACTGCTCGCCCATGCCACCGCCCGGCCCGGACTGTCGCCCCGCGACATCGCGTTCTCCCTGGCCACGACGCGTGCCGTGCACTCCCATCAGGCGTACGCCGTCGGCCGGGACCGGGGCGAACTCCTGGACGCGCTCCGGGCCCTGGCGGAACGCCCGCCGAACGTCGAGGGCGGCCGTACGAGCGCGCAGGGCCTCGGCTTCGTCTTCACCGGCCAAGGCAGTCAGCGGCCCGGCATGGGCCGGGACCTGGCCCGTGCCTTCCCCGTCTTCGACGCGGCGCTGTCCGAGGTCTGCGCGGTGCTCGACCCGCTGCTGGGCAGGTCGCTGCGGGAGCTGATGTGGTCGGGTCCGGCGGAGCTGCTGGACCGTACGCGGTACGCCCAGCCCGCGCTGTTCGCCTACGAGGTCGCCCTGTACCGGCTGGTGGGGTCCTGGGGGGTGGTGCCGGACCGGCTGGTCGGCCACTCCGTCGGCGAGATAGCCGCCGCGCAGGTGGCGGGCGCGCTGTCCCTTCCGGACGCCTGCCGGCTGGTCGCCGCACGCGGACGGCTGATGGAGGCGCTGCCCGCGGGCGGGGCCATGGCGGCGGTACGGCTGTCGGAGCGGGAGATCACGCCCTGGCTCGACGGGCAGCCGGCCGGCGGTGTCGCGGTGGCCGCGGTGAACGGCCCGCACTCCGTGGTGCTGTCCGGCGCCGAGGGGCCGCTGACGGAGCTGACCGCCCGGCTGGCTAACGCCGGCCACCGGACCAAGCGGCTCACCGTGAGCCATGCCTTCCACTCCCCGCTGATGGACCCGATGCTGGCGGACTTCAGGACCGCCGTCGGCGAACTCGACGCCGCCGAGCCGTCCGTGCCCCTGGTCTCCTGTCTCACCGGGCGCCCGCTCACCCGGGACGAGGCACGGGATCCGGACCACTGGGTGCGGCATGTGCGCGAACCGGTGCGGTTCGCTCAGGCGATGGACCGGCTGCTGGGCGAGGGCATCGACGTCTTCCTCGAACTGGGCCCGCAGGCCGCGCTGACCCCGATGGTCGACGCCTGCGCGGCCGGCGCGTCCGGCGTCACGGCCGTACCGGCCGCGGCCGTGGGCGGACCCGAGGCGCGGGACGAGGAGCGTGCCCTGCTCGCGGCGCTCGCCCGGCTGCACCTGCGGGGTGTGCCGGTGGCCTGGGAGGCGGTCCTGCCCGGTGCGGCCGGGGTGGCGCTGCCCACCTATCCGTTCCGGCACCGCACATACTGGCTGGCATCGTCCGGGCGGTCCGCCGGGCGGCCGGCGTCCGAGGCGGACACCGCACCCGCCGCCGGCCCCGGCCCCTCGGCGCTCGCCGCACACCTGTCCGGGCTCGGCGAGGCCGAGCGACGGCGTACGGTGCTGCGCCTGGTGCTGGACGAGGCCGCTGCGGTGCTCGGCGGGCGTCCGCTGACCGAGTCCGACGCCGGTACGTCCTTCACCGACATGGGCGTCACCTCGGTCAGCGCGGTCGAACTGCGCGACCGGATCATCTCGGCCACCGGGGCGCGGCTGCCCGCCACCCTGGTCTTCGACCATCCCACGCCCGACGCCGTCGCCCTTCTGGTCCGGCGGGACCTCGTGCGGGCCGAGGAGCCGGTGTCCGTGCCGTCCGTCGCCGGACTCCTGGACACGCTGGACCGCGTGCTCACGGCCGGTGCCGGCCTCGACCCCGTGGCGGCCGCGCGCCTGAAGGAGCTGGCCGAACGCGCGGATCCGGCGCTGTCCGGCGGCCCGGCGGGCGGCCTGGATCTCGACAGCGCGTCCGACGAGGAGCTGTTCCGCCTCATGGACGGCGCGGCCGGCTAAGCCGCCGGTGCCCTCGCCCCGTTCCGCAGCCGACCGGCGCCCCTCCAGCCGGTCGGCTTCTCGCGTTCCGCAATCCCCTTGAATCCCCTTGAATCCCCTTGCCCGTCCGACCCTTGGGAGTCAGCAGATGACCCGGCTCTTCGAGCCCCGCGCGGTCCCGCGGACCGCACCACCCCCCGAGACCATGATCGAGGCGCACGGCGTGAGCAGGGCGTTCGGATCCGTCCGTGCGCTGGACTCGGTCGACGTGTCCGCCCGGCGGGGCACCGTGCTCGCCCTGCTCGGCCACAACGGCGCGGGCAAGACGACCCTCGTCGGCGTCCTCACCGGCGCCCTCCCGGCCACCTCGGGACGGGCTGTGGTGGCCGGCTTCGATGTGGCGGCCCAGCCCCGCGAGGTCCGCCGGCGCATCGGCCTGACCGGCCAGTTCGCCTCCGTGGACGGGCAGTTGACCGGTGTGGAGAACCTGGTGCTGATCGCCCGGCTGCTCGGTGCGAGCCGGAAGGCGGCCCGGGCGCGGGCCGGCGAGCTGCTGGAGATCTTCGCCCTGCGGGACGTGGCGGACCGCCGTGCCCGCACCTACTCGGGCGGCCTGCGCCGGCGGCTCGATCTCGCGGCGAGCCTGGTCGGCCGTCCCGAGGTGCTCTTCCTCGACGAGCCCACGACGGGGCTCGACCCGTCGAGCCGGCTGACGCTGTGGGAGATCGTGGAGGGGCTGGTCGCCGACGGCACCACGGTGCTCCTCACCACGCAGTACCTGGAGGAGGCGGACCGGCTGGCCGACTCGGTCACCGTCCTGTCCTCCGGTTCGGTGATCGCGAGCGGCACCCCGGCCGAGCTGAAGGCCCGCGTGGGCCGGCGCACGGTCACGGTCACGCTGGAGGCGGCCGAGGACACCGGTGCGGCCGTCGACGCGCTGCGCGGCGCCGCGCTGGAGGTGACGGCGGCCCGCGGGGCGGGCACGGTCGTCGTCCCCATCGAGGCCTCGAAGGACGTGGCGACCGTCATCCGGGCACTCGACCAGGCCGGTGTCGAGGCCGCCGAGCTGTCCTTCGGCGAACCGACCCTCGACGACGTCTACCTGACCCTCGCCGGGCAGCGCCCCCAGCACCTCGTCCCCTCGCTCTCGGGAGGTCCGGCGGCATGACCGCGCTCACCACTCCGCCGGCCACCCCGGCCCCGAACCCCGCGCAGTGGCAGGGAAGTTCGGTGTTCCTCCAGATCAAGGTGCTCACCGGCCGGTCCCTGCGCTCCCTGGTGACCGATCCCGGCGTGGTCCTCTTCGGACTGCTCCAGCCCGTCGTCATCCTCTTCGTCCTGACCCAGGTCTTCAGCAAGATGGGGGCACCGCCGCACTTCCCCGCCGGCGTCAGCTACCTCGACTTCGTGCTGCCCGCCGTTCTGGTGGACAACGCCGTGCAGGCCGCCGTGCAGTCCGGCGTGGGCCTCGTGGAGGATCTCAAGAACGGCGTGGTGGCCCGGCTGCGGTCCCTGCCGATCAACCCCGGCACGCTGCTGGTCGCCCGGAGCATCTCCAACCTGGTGCGCAGTGCCGTGCAGGCGGTGGTCATCATGGTGCTGGCCATCGCCGTGCTCGGCTACCGGCCGCGGGGCGGGGCCGCCGAACTGGCCGCATCGGTCGGCCTGACGCTGTTCATGAGCTGGTCCATCGGCTGGGCGTTCATCGCGGCGGGCGCCTGGCTGCGCCGCGCCGAGCCGATGCAGAACCTCGCGGTCATCGCGATCCTGCCGTTGATGTTCGCCTCCAGCGCCTACGTACCGGTCGCGGATCTGCCCGCGTGGCTGCGGGCCGTGGCCGAGGTCAACCCGCTCACGTACGCGATCGACGCCACGCGGGCGCTCGCGCTGGGCGTCCCGGGCCGGGACGCGATCGTGCCCTCGCTGCTCACCGGCGGCGCCGTGGCCGCCGCGGGCGGCACCCTCGCGGTGCTCGGGTTCCGGCGCCCGATGTGACCTACGGCCGGCCCGCCCGGGCGTTCTCGGGAACCGCCGGCCGGCCACCGGAAAGCTCTGGGGCCCTGCCCGCCGAGGAAGTCTCGGCGGGCAGGGCCCCGGTCCGTCTCAGGCGCTTCCACGGGTGCGTTTCGCGCATCTCCACAGGTGCGTCTCGGGCACCTCCACGAGTGCGTCTCGGGCACCTCCGTGGGTGCGTTTCGCGCACCTCCACAGGTGCGTCCCGGGCACCTCCACAGGTGCGTCCCGGGCACCTCCACAGGTGCGTCCCGGGCACCTCCACAGGTGCGTCCCGGGCGCCTCCACGGGTGCGGGGCCGCGGGCCCCGCACCCGGGCGTCCGCTACAGGCCCAGCTGCTTGTCGAGCAGGTCGAACACCTCGTCGTCGGAGGCCGCGTCGAAGTCGAACGCCCCGTCGCCCGCGCCGGGCTCCGCGGTGCCGCCGCGCTGGCCGGCCCGCAGCGCGCTCCACTTCTCCCTCAGGACATCCAGCCGGCCCGCGACCTGCTCGAAGAGTTCCTCACTGATCTCGGCCCCGCCGAACGCCCGCTCCAGATCGGCCAGTTCGGCCAGGAGGGTCGTCCCCCCGGCCTCCCCAGCCCCCGGGGCGAGGTCGAGCCGCGCGTACAGGTGGTCCACCAGCTCGCCGGTCGTCGGGTAGTCGAAGACCAGGGTGGCGGGCAGCCGGACCTCCGCGAGGGCACTCAGCCGGTTACGCAGCTCGATCGCGGTCAGCGAGTCGAAGCCGAGGTCCTGGAACGACCGCTCCGGGTCCACCTCGGCCGCCCGCGCATGCCCCAGCACCGCCGCGACCTGCCCCCGTACCTCGTCCAGGAGCCTCTCGTACCGCTCGGCCCGCGGCAGCGCCGACAGCCGGGCCGCGAGGCCGCCGGGCACGCCTCCCGTGACCGCGGTACGGCGTACGGGCGTACGGATCAGGCCGCGCAGCAGCGCGGGCACCTCGCCCCGGGCGCGGAACGCCGCGAGGTCGAGCCGCACCGGCAGCAGGTCCGGCAGGTCGCCGTCGAGAGCGGTGTCGAACAGCTGGAGCCCCTGCTCCGGGTCGAGCGGCGGCATCCCGGCCCGCGCCAGCCGCTCGGCCTCGGCCTCGCTCAGGGCGCGGGTCATACCGCCGCCGGCACCCGTCCACGGACCCCACGCCAGCGAGAGGGCCGGCAGGCCCTTCGCGCGGCGGTGCCGGGCGAGCGCGTCGAGGTAGGCGTTGGCGGCGGCGTAGTTGGCCTGGCCCGCGTTGCCGAGCGTGCCGGCGGCGGAGGAGAACAGGACGAACGCGTCGAGTGCCAGGTGCCGGGTGGCCTCGTGGAGGTGCCAGGCCGCGTCCGCCTTGGCCCGCAGCACCCCGGCGATCCGCTCCGGGGTGAGGGAGCCGAGGACACCGTCGTCCAGGACACCGGCGGTGTGGACGACCGCACGCACCGGGTGGCGGGCGATCAGGCCGGCCACCGCGTCGGGGTCGGACACGTCACACGCCTCGACGACGGTCTCGGCACCGCGCTCTGCCAGCTCCGCGACGAGTTCCGCCACGCCATCCGCCTCGGTACCCCGGCGGCTGACGAGCAGCAGGCCGCGTACGCCGTGCTCGGCCACCAGGTGCCGGGCCAGCAGGCGTCCGAGCCCGCCCGTGCCACCGGTGATCAGTACGGTGCCTTCGCCGCCGAATCCGCCTCTCCGGCTGCTCCGGCCGCTCCGGCCGGTCTCGCCGTGCTCGCCGTCCTCGACCGCCTTGAGGGCCTTGACGGCCTTGACGGCCTTGACGGCCTCGGGTGCCGGGGCCGGCACCCGGGCGAGCCGGGCCGCGAGTACCTCGCCGTCGCGGAGCGCCAGCTGCGGCTCCCCCGCGGCGAGCGCGGCGACGGCCCGCGGCACGAGCCCCGCCGTGTCGGTTCCGTCCAGGTCCGGGTCCAGGTCCAGCAGCCCGAAGCGGTCCGGGTCCTCCGAGTGTGCCGACCGCACCAGGCCCCACACCGCCGCTCCGGCCAGGTCGGCGCCGCAGACCGCGCCTCGGGTGACGAAGACCAGACGGGAGCCGGCGAACCGGTCCTCGGCCAGCCACGCCTGAGCGTGTTCCAGAACATCGGCCGTCAGGCCGTGTACGGACTCCGGCGATCCGGCCGGGAGGTCGCCGGCGCCGAAGGCGGGCACGAGGACCACGTCCGGGAGACCGGAGCCCGTGTCGGCAAGGGCCGAGAGCCGGGTGAGATCGTCATGGACCGGATACTTTCCGAGCGTCCCGGCCGTTTCCCGCGCACCGACCACGACGATCCCTTCGCCCGTGGCGGCTTCGGTCTCGACCGGGGTCCAGTCGAGCCGGAACAGGGCGTCATGACCGGGACCGCCCGCGGGGTTCAGCTGCTCCGCGCTGATGGGCCGGACGACGAGGGACTCGACGGACGCGACCGGGACACCGGCGGCGTCGGCGAGCGCCAGGGAGAGACCTCCCGCATCGGTCCGGCCGAGCCGGGCACGGAGCGCCGAGGCACCCGCAGCGTGCAGGGTCACGCCGGACCACGAGAACGGGACACCGGCGTGACCGTCACCGTCGTCCTCGCCGCTGAGCGCGACCGCGTGGAGGGCTGCGTCGAGGAGTGCCGGGTGCAGCCCGAACGCACCGGCCCCGGCACCCTCCCCGCCGTCGGGCAAGACGATCTCGGCGAAGACGTCGTCCCCGAGCCGCCAGGCCGCCGTCAGACCCTGGAAGACCGGACCGTACTCGAACCCGGCGTCCGCGAACCGGTCGTAGACCCCGGTCACGTCGAGCGGTTCAGCTCCCGCCGGCGGCCACACCGAGGCGTCGAAATCGGCGGGAGCGACCGGCTCGGACGCGAGCACACCGCTGGCGTGCTGCGTCCACGGCTCATCGCCGCCCCGGCCGGACCGGGAGTGGACGGTGAGCGTGCGCCGCCCCGTGCCGTCGGGGGCGCCGACACCCACCTGCACCTGCACTCCCCCACCGGCGCCGGAGAGCATCAGCGGCGCGGCGAGCGTGAGTTCCTCCACGGTTCCGCATCCCAGCTCGTCGGCGGCGCGCACCGCCAGTTCGAGCAGCGCGGTGCCGGGTACGAGGACGGATCCCATGACGACGTGGTCCGCCAGCCAGGGGTGCGTCGACGCCGACAGCCGCCCGGTGAACAGGAACCCGTCGGAGCCGGCGAGTTCCACGGCCCCGGAGAGCAGCGGATGTCCAGCGGACCGCAGGCCGACAGCCTCCGCACCCCGTCCAGCGGCGATGCCGACGGGCCAGTAGCGCCGGTGCTGGAAGGCGTAGGTGGGCAGGTCGACGCGGCGGGCGCCGGTGCCTGCGAAGAGGGCCTTCCAATCGGTCTTGGCGCCGTCGACGTAGAGGCGGGCCAGGGCGGTGAGGGCAGTGGTCTCCTCATCTCGGTCCTTGCGGAGTACGGGGACGAGGACTGCCTCTTCGGCTGCGGATGCCGCCGCCATGGCGGTCAGGGTGCCGTCGGGGCCCAGTTCGAGGAAACGGGTCACGCCCGCCTCGGAGAGCGTGCGGACGCCGTCGGCGAAACGGACCGCCTCACGGACGTGCCGCACCCAGTAATCGGCGGAGCCCAGCTCCTCGGCCGTCGCGATGCGACCGGTCAGATTCGACACGACCGGAACGGACGGCGTACCGAAGGACAGACCTTCGACCACCGCGCGGAAGTCGTCCAGCATCGGATCCATCAACGGCGAATGGAACGCATGCGAGACACGCAGCAGGCTCGACTTACGGCCCTCGAAGTACGCCCGGATCCCCTCCACCGCTTCGACGGTGCCCGAAACGACCACGGCCCGAGGGCCATTGACCGCCGCGATCGACACCAACTCGCCCAGCAACGGGCGTACTTCCTCCTCCGCCACCTGGACAGCCAGCATCGCACCGCCCTCCGGCAGCGCCTGCATCAACCGACCACGCGCCGCCACCAGCCGACAGGCGTCCGCAAGCGAGAACACCCCAGCCACGTGCGCTGCCGCCACCTCACCGATCGAGTGACCGGCGACGAAGTCCGGCCGCACGCCCAGCGATTCGACCAGACGGAACAGCGCCACCTCCACCGCGAACAGCGCGGCCTGCGCATGCACGGTCCGGTTCAGCAGGTCGGCTTCCTCACCCCAGACCACCTCCCGCACCGACCCATCCAAGTGCTCGTCCAGACCGGCGCACACCGCGTCGAACGCCTCCGCGAACACCGGGAACCGCGCGTACAACTCCCGCCCCATACCGAGCCGTTGCGACCCCTGACCCGAGAACAGGAAGGCGGTCCTACCCGGCTTCGCACGGCCGCGCACGATGTCGGTGCCGTTGAGAACCACGGCGCGGTGAGCGAACTCCGAGCGGGAGGAGATCAGCGAGAGGCCCACGTCCACCGGGCGTCCGGCCGGGCCGGCCAGCAGACGGTCGACCTGGCCGTGCAGCGCTTCCTCCGTCTTGGCGGAGACCACCCACGGGACCACACCGGGGACCACCGCCGCGGCCTCGTCGGCCACGGTCACGTCCTCGGAGTGTTCCAGGACGATGTGTGCGTTGGTGCCGCTGATCCCGAACGACGACACGCCCGCACGACGAGCACGGCCCGTCTCCGGCCACGCCCGCTCCTCCGTCAGCAGCTCCACATCCCCCGCGGACCAGTCCACGTGCGAGGACGGGGCGTCCACATGCAGCGTCCTCGGAGCCGTTCCGTGCCGCATCGCCATGACCATCTTGATCACACCGGCCACACCGGCCGCGGCCTGGGTGTGGCCGATGTTCGACTTCACCGAGCCGAGCAGCAGCGGCCGGCCTTCCGGCCGGTCCTGGCCGTAGGTGGCGATCAGTGCCTGCGCCTCGATCGGGTCGCCCAGCGTCGTGCCCGTACCGTGTGCCTCCACCACATCCACATCGGCGGTGCTCAGCCCGCCACTGGCCAACGCCTGCCGGATCACCCGCTGCTGCGAAGGACCGTTGGGGGCCGTGAGGCCGTTGCTCGCGCCGTCCTGGTTGACCGCCGAGCCACGCACCACCGCCAGCACGCGGTGCCCGTTGCGGCGCGCGTCCGACAGCCGCTCCAGCACCACCATGCCGATGCCCTCGCCCCAGCCGACGCCGTCGGCGGTGTCCGCGAAGGCCTTGCACCGGCCGTCCTCCGACAGTCCTCGCTGCCGGGAGAACTCCACGAACGTCGTGGGTGTCGACATCACGGTCACGCCGCCGGCCACCGCGAGCGAGGACTCGCCGGACCGCAGGGACTGCGCGGCCAGGTGCATCGCCACCAGGGACGACGAGCACGCCGTGTCCACCGTGACCGCAGGCCCCTCAAGGCCCAGCGTGTACGACACCCGGCCCGAGGCGACGCTGCCCGCGCTGCCGCTGCCCTGGTGCCCCTCGAACTCGGGGCCGCCGAGGAGGTTGGCGTAGTCGTTGTACATGACGCCTGCGAAGACGCCGGTCTGCGAGCCGCGCAGCGACACCGGGTCGATCCCGGCCCGCTCGATCGCCTCCCACGTCGTCTCCAGCAGCAGGCGCTGCTGGGCATCCGTGGCGAGGGCCTCGCGCGGGCTCATTCCGAAGAACGCGGCATCGAATTCCGCCGCGTCGCTCAGGAAGGCGCCGGACCGGGTGTAGCTGGTGCCCTTGTGGGCCGGGTCGGGGTGGTGGAGCGACTCCAGGTCCCAGCCGCGGTCCGCCGGGAATCCGGTGACCGCGTCCGCGCCGCCCGAGACGAGCCGCCACAGGTCCTCGGGGGTGGTGACGCCGCCCGGGAAGCGGCAGGCCATGCCCACGATCACCACGGGGTCGTCGGCGGTGGCGGCGGGCGCCGGCAGCCGACCGGCCCGCGTGTCCCCCGTCTCCGCCTCCGCCTCCGCCTCCGTCCGGAACAACTCGGTGAGCAGGTGGTTCACGAGGGTGTCCGCCGTCGGATAGTCGAAGACCAGCGTGGCCGGCAGTCGCAGGCCGGTCGCGGCGTCCAGGCGGTTGCGCAGTTCCACCGCGGTCAGCGAGTCGAAGCCCAGTTCCTGGAAGTTCCGGGTCGGGTCGACGTCCGCCGCTCCGGTGTGTCCGAGGACGTGCGCGATGTGCGTCCGTACCTCGTCCAGCAGTGCTTCGGGTCGCGCGTGCGGTGTGAGGTCGCGCAGGTGCGCGGTGAGGGTGAGGCGGGCGGCGGCGACGGGCGCGGACCGCCGGCCCTGCGTACGGATCAGGCCGCGCAGCAGGGCGGGGACCGTGTCCCCGCGCCTGCGCAGTGCGCCGAGGTCGAGGCGTACCGGCAGGAGCGCCGGGCGCTCGTCCGCGACGGCCGCGTCGAAGAGAGCGAGGCCCTGTTCCGGGGCGAGCGGCGGCATGCCGGCCCGTGTCATCCGTTCGACGTCGGCCTCGGTCAGGGTTCCGGTCATCCCGCCGTCCGTACGGGACCACGGTCCCCAGGCCAGCGACACGCCCGGCAGCCCCAGAGTGTGCCGGCGCAGGGCCAGGGCGTCGAGGAACGCGTTGCCCGCCGCGTAGTTGGCCTGGCCCGCGTTGCCGAACACTCCGGCCACCGAGGAGAACAGGACGAACCGGGAGACACCCTGGTCCTGGGACGCCTCGTGCAGGTTCCACGCGGCGTCGGCCTTCGGCCGGAGTACGGCGGCGAGCCGCTCCGGGGTCAGTGAGCCGATCACCGCGTCGTCCAGGACTCCGGCCGTGTGGACGATCGCCCGGACCGCATGCCGGGACATCAGGGCGTCCACGGCGGTCCGGTCGGCGAGGTCGCAGGCGTCGACGGTCACCTCGGCTCCCGCCGCGCCGAGTTCGCGGACGAGGTCGGCCACTCCGTCGGCGTCGGCACCGCGCCGGCTGACCAGCAGCAGGCTCCGTACGCCGTGCTCGGCCACCAGGTGCCGGGCGAGGAGCCGGCCGAGACCGCCGGTGCCACCGGTGATCAGTGTCGTTCCCTCGGTGTCCCATACCGGCCGGTCCGTGCCGGTGTCAGCGGCGCGCGCCAGCCTGGCCGCCAGGATCTCGCCGTCCCGGAGGCACAGCTGGGGCTCTTCGGTCGCGAGGGCGGCGTCCAGCCGGGCGTACGCGCCGTCGTCCGCGACGTCGATCAGGCCGAACCGGCCCGGGTTCTCCGACTGCGCCGACCGCACCAAGCCCCACACCGCTGCCCCGGCCAGATCCACACCGGCCGTCGCACCCCGCGTCACGAACACCAGACGGGAACCGGCGAACCGCTCCTCCCCCAGCCACGTCCGGACCAGCTCCAGCGCCCGAGCTGTCGTCGCATGCACCGATGCCACCACAGCACCGTCGTCCGTGCCGCCCGTACCGCCCATACCGCGCATGCGGTCCATGGCGTCCATGCCGTCCATGCGTACGACGACCAGGTCCGAGGGGTCCGTCGGCAGCGCGTCCGGACCGCACTCCACGTACGCGGGGGTGGCGTCGGCGGGCACCCGTACCGAGGTCCACTCCAGGGTGAACATGGCGTCCCGGCCGATGCCGGAGGCGGTCGTGGCGCCCATGCGCTCGGCCGAGATCGGCCGCACCGCGAGGGACTTCACCGCGGCGACCGGTTCCCCGGCGGCATCGGCGATCTCCACGGACACCGCTCCGTCGCCCGCGCGGACCAGTCGCACCCGCACCGCGGACGCACCGGGTGCGTACAGGGACACGCCGCACCAGGCGAAGGGCACACCGCCGGGTTCCGTCTCCAGCTCGTCGCCGGTGCCCGTCGCCGCGAGGGCGTGCAGGGCGGCGTCGAGGAGTGCGGGGTGCAGGGCGAACGCCGGGCCGTCGACGTCCTGGTCCAGCGCGACCTCCGCGAACACCTCGCCGTCGCGCCGCCATGCGGCTCTGAGGCCCTGGAACACGGGCCCGTATCCGAAGCCAGCGTCGGCGAACCGCTCGTACACGCCGGTCACGTCCAGTGGTTCGGATCCGGTCGGCGGCCACACCGTGGCGTCGAAGCCGGTGGCGGGGGTGCCGGTGCCGGTGCCGAGCGATCCGGTGGCGTGCAGGGTCCACACGGTTGCGTCGCCGTCGTCCGGACGCGAGTGCACGCGCACGGCGCGGCGCCCGGACCCGTCGGGCTCGCCCACCCACAGCTGCACCTGCACGCCGTCCTGCGCGGGCAGCACGAGCGGTGCGGCCAGCGTCAGTTCCTCCACCTCGGGGCAGCCGACCTCGTCGCCCGCGCGCAGGGCGAGTTCGACCAGGGCGGTGCCGGGGACGAGGACAGTGCCCATGACCTCGTGGTCCACGAGCCACGGATGGGTCCGGGCCGAAAGCCGTCCGGTGAACAACTGGCCCTCTGATCCGGCCAGTTCGACCGTGCCCGTCAGGATCGGGTGCTCGGCGGACCGCAGCCCGACGGATTCCGCCGAGCCGGTGTACGGCATCACGGGGGGCCAGAACCTGCGGTGCTGGAACGGATAGGTCGGCAATTCGACGCGGCGGGCACCGGAACCGGCGTAGAAGGCGGTCCAGTCGACCTTGACGCCGTGCTGGTGCAGCCGGGCCAACGCGTCGAGGAACGAGACCTCCTCGGGCCTGCGGGCGCGCAGCGACGGCAGCAGGGTGACGTCGGTGACCGACTGCTCGGCCAGAGCGGTCAGGGTGCCGTCGGGGCCGAGTTCGAGGAAACGGGTCACCCCGGCGTCGGCGAGTGTGCGGACGCCGTCCGCGAAACGGACCGCCTCACGGACGTGCCGCACCCAGTAGTCGGCGGAGCCCAGCTCCTCGGCCGTCGCGATACGGCCGGTCAGGTTCGACACGACCGGAACGGACGGCGTGCCGAAGGACAGTCCTTCGACCACCGCGCGGAAGTCGTCCAGCATCGGATCCATCAGCGGCGAGTGGAACGCGTGCGAGACACGCAGCAGGGTCGTCTTGCGGCCCTCGAAGTGCGCCCCGATCTCCGCCACCGCCTCCGTGTCACCGGAGACAACCACGGCCCGAGGGCCATTGACCGCCGCGATGGACACCAACTCGCACATCAGCGGGCGTACTTCCTCCTCCGTCGCCTGGACGGCCAGCATCGCACCGCCCTCGGGCAGCGCCTGCATCAACCGACCACGCGCCGTCACCAGCGCGCACGCGTCGGCGAGGGAGAACACCCCGGCCACATGCGCCGCCGTCACCTCACCGATCGAATGGCCGGCGACGAAGTCCGGCCGGACGCCGAGGGATTCGGTGAGGCGGAACAGCGCCACCTCCACCGCGAACAGCGCGGCCTGCGCATGCACGGTCCGGTTCAGCAGCTCCTCGCTCTCACCCCAGACCACCTCCCGCACGGACCCATCCAGGTGCTCGTCCAGACCGGCGCACACCGCGTCGAACGCCTCCGCGAACACCGGGAACCGGCCGTACAACTCCCGTCCCATACCGAGCCGTTGCGAGCCCTGGCCCGAGAACAGGAAGGCCAGCGGAGCGGAGGTCGCCGTCGTCGTCGGTACGGCCGGATCGCCCTCGGCCAGTGCCCGGAGGCCGGCCAGGAGCTGTTCCCTGTCGGTCGCGACGAACGCGGCGCGGTGGGTGAGCGCGGCCCTGGTCGTGGCGAGGGAGTACCCGAGGTCGGCGGGGCGGAGCAACTCCGTGCGGTCGACGGCCGTCAGCAGGCGCGTGGCCTGGGCGCGCAGGGCCTCCGGGCTCGCGGCGGTCACTACGACCGGTGCCGGGAGGGGCGCCTGCGGCTCGGCCGCGGCTGTTGGGGCGGTGCCGGCCGTGGCCGGGGCTTCTTCCACGATCACGTGTGCGTTGGTGCCGCTGATACCGAAGGACGAGACGCCCGCGCGCCGGGTGCGCGCGCCGGCCGGCCAGTCCCGCGTACCGGTCAGCAGCCGGACAGCGCCCGTGGTCCAGTCGACCTCCCGGCTCGGCTCGTCGACGTGCAGCGTCGACGGCAGCGTGCCGTGGCGCAGCGCCATGACCATCTTGATCACACCGGCGACGCCGGCCGCGGCCTGCGAGTGACCGATGTTCGACTTCACGGAGCCGAGCCACAGCGGACGCTCCTCCGGCCGGTCCTGGCCGTACGTCGCCAGCAGGGCCTGGGCCTCGATCGGGTCGCCGAGCGTCGTGCCGGTGCCGTGCGCCTCGACCGCGTCGATCTGGTCGGCGGCGAGCCGCGCGTTGGCGAGGGCCTGGCGGATCACGCGGCGCTGCGAGGGGCCGTTCGGGGCGGTGAGCCCGTTGGAGGCGCCGTCCTGGTTGACGGCCGTACCGCGGACCACGGCGAGCACCGGGTGCCCGTTGCGTACGGCGTCGGAGAGGCGCTCGACCACGAGGAAGCCCGCACCCTCGGCGAAGCCGGTCCCGTCCGCCGCCGAGGCGAACGACTTGCACCGGCCGTCGGGGGCGAGGCCGCCCTGCCTGCCGAACTCGGCGAAGACGCCCGGAGTGGCCATGACGGTCACACCGCCGGTCAGCGCCAGTGAGCACTCGCCCTGGCGCAGCGCCTGCACCGCGAGGTGCAGGGCGACGAGGGAGGACGAGCAGGCGGTGTCCACGGCGACGGCCGGTCCTTCCAGGCCCAGCTTGTAGGACACCCGGCCGGACACGACGCTGCCGTTGCCGTCGCTGCCCGGGTAGTCGTGGTACATCACGCCGGTGAAGACGCCGGTGCGGGTTCCCTTGAGCGTGGTGGGGTCGATGCCCGCCCGCTCCAGTGCCTCCCAGGACAGTTCGAGCGTCAGCCGCTGCTGCGGGTCCATGGCGAGGGCCTCGCGCGGGGAGATGCCGAAGAAGGCGGGGTCGAAGTCCGCGGCTCCGTCGAGGAAGCCGCCGGTGCGGGTGTAGTAGGTGTCGGGGGCGTCGGCGTTCGGGTCGCGCAGCGGGGACAGGTCCCAGCCGCGGTCCGCCGGGAACGCGGAGATCGCGTCGCCGCCGGAGGAGACGAGCCGCCACAGGTCCTCGGGGCTGCTCACCCCGCCCGGGTAGCGGCAGGAGATGCCGACGACGGCGATCGGCTCGTGCCGCAGCGCGGCGAGCTTCCTGTTGTCGGCACGCAGCCGGGCTGTCTCACGACGGGCGGCCTTCAGCTCATCGCCGTCGCCATCGCCATCGCCGTCGGAGTAGCCGCCGTCGTCGTCGGCGGCGGTCTGCGTGTACCGCGGGTCTGCCTCGGATACGGCTCCGGGTTCCCCGGTGTCCCGCTGATCGGCCGGATCGCCGGCGTCTGCCGGATCGGTCGATGCGACGCGGACCTCGGCCAGTTCCAGCAGGTTCTCCATGAGTCCGGCGTCGCGCAGCCGGTTCATCGGGATCGACTGGAGCGCGCGCCGGACCGCGTCATCGCCCGAACCGGCGGCGGGGCCGTCGGCGAACTCGCCGAGTTCCTCCAGAAGGAGGTCGGTGACCGCGTCGGCGTTGGGGTGGTCGAAGGCGAGGGTGGCGGGCAGTCGCAGGCCAGTGGCCCTGCTCAGCTGGTTGCGCAGTTCGGTGGCGGCCAGTGAGTCGAAGCCCAGTTCCTTGAAGGCCCGGTCGGCGCCGATCGCCTCGGCCGAGGCATGGCCGAGGACGGACGCCACCTCCCCGCACACGATCCGCAGCACGGTACGGCGCCGGTCGCCCGCCGACAGTCCGGCCAGCCGCTCCTTGAGGGCGGGAGCAGCCGAGGGGCCGGACGCGCCGGACGCGGCCCGTCGTACGGCGGGCGCCAGGCCGCGCAGCAGGGCCGGGACCTCGCCGGTACGGGTACGCAGGGCGGCTGTGTCGATCCGGACGGGGACGACGGTGGCGAGCCCGGATCGCAGGGCCGCGCCGAAGAGGGCGAGACCCGTGTCGTGGTCCATGGGCGGCACACCCTGGGTGGTCATCCGTTTGCGGTCGACCTCCGTCAGGTACGAGCCGAGTCCACCGCCGACTTCCCAGAGGCCGTAGGCCATGGCGGTGGCGGGCAGGCCCTCGGCGGCGCGGCGCGTGGCGAGGGCGTCAAGGAAGACGTTGGCCGCCGCGTAGTTGCCCTGCCCCGCGGTCAGGACCAGCCCGCCCGCCGAGGAGAACAGCACGAACGCGGCCAGCTCCATCTCCCGCGTCAGTTCGTGCAGATGCCAGGCCGCGTCGACCTTCGGCGCGAACACGGTGTCCAGCTGAGCGTGCGTGAGGGCACTCGTCAGGGCGCTGTCGCCGACTCCGGCTGCGTGGACGACGGCGGTGAGGGACCGTTCAGCCACGATGTCACCGACCAGCCCGGCCAGCGCATCCCGGTCCGACACATCACACGCGACGACACGCACACCCTCGGCACCCAGAGCCCGCAGCTCCCCGGCCAACACCCCCGCACCAGGAGCATCCAGACCCCGACGGCTCGTCAGCACAAGATGACGCACCCCATGCTCCACCACCAAGAACCGCGCCACCACAGCACCCAGACCACCCGTACCACCGGTGACCAGGACCACACCCTCCGCATCAAACCCCGGCACCACTCCCCCACCGGCAGGCACCCGCACCAGACGCGGCACCCACACCTCACCCGCACGCACCGCAGACTCCGGCTCACCCGACACCACAGCCGGCACCACCGCATCCACC
>NZ_JBIBUO010000030.1:0-72449 GCF_043079545.1 Streptomyces sp. NPDC015171 | reverse complement strand
AAGGAGCTGTGCGAGCGGCAGGACATGCTGCTGATCGTCGACGACATCCAGATGGGCTGCGGCCGCACCGGCGCGTTCTTCTCCTTCGAGGAGGCCGGCGTCGTGCCCGACATCGTCACCGTGTCCAAGTCCATCAGCGGCTACGGGCTGCCGATGTCGCTGTGCCTGTTCAAGCCGGAGCTGGACATCTGGGAGCCGGGCGAGCACAACGGCACCTTCCGCGGCAACAACCCCGCCTTCGTCACCGCCACCGCCGCCCTGGAGACCTACTGGGCCGACGGCTCGGCCATGGAGAAGCAGACCCGGGCGCGCGGCGAGCAGGTCGAGCGGGAGCTGATCTCGATCACCGAGGAGAACCTCGCCGACGTGAAGGAGTACCGCGGGCGCGGCCTGGTGTGGGGCCTGGAGTTCCACGACAAGGAGCGCGCCTCGCGCGTCGCCCGGCGGGCCTTCGAACTCGGACTGCTCATCGAGACGTCCGGCCCGGAGAGCGAGGTCGTCAAACTGCTGCCGGCCCTGACCATCACCCCGGACGAGCTGGACGAGGGACTCAGCATCCTCGCCAGGTCCGTCCGCGAGACCGCCTAGTCCCCGTCACCGAGGAGGAAGCACAGCACCGTGATCGTCCGATCGTTCAAGGAAATCGAAGGCACCGAGCGGCATGTGAAGGCCGCGTCCGGGACCTGGGAGAGCAAGCGCATCGTGCTCGCCGAGGAGCGCGTCGGTTTCTCCCTGCACGAGACCATCCTGTACGCGGGGACCGAGACGTCGATGTGGTACGCCAACCACATCGAGGCCGTCGTCTGCACCCGGGGCGAGGCCGAACTCACCGACCGCGAGACCGGGACGACGTACACCATCACCCCCGGCACCATGTACCTCCTCAACGGCCATGAGCGGCACACGCTGCGGGTCAAGGAGGACTTCCACTGCATCTGCGTGTTCAACCCGCCCGTGACCGGACGGGAGGACCACGACGAGAACGGCGTCTACCCGCTGCTCACCGAGCCCGAGGAGGTGTGACACACGATGGCCACTGCCACCACTGCCACCGTCACCGATCTGTACCCCAGCCGCGGCGCCACCGAGGTGACCGTGCCCCGGCAGGACCCGGTCCTCTGGGGCTCCCCGGACACCCCGGGACCGATCACGACCACCGGCCTCCAGTCGTACGAGCGTGACGGCTTCCTCGCCGTGGACCAGCTGATCGCCCCGGACGAGGTCGAGGTGTACCGGCGCGAGCTGGACCGGCTGGTCGCCGACCCGGCGATCCGCGCCGACGAGCGCTCGATCGTCGAGCCGGCGTCCCAGGAGATCCGCTCGGTCTTCGAGGTGCACAAGATCAGCGAGATCTTCGCGAACCTGGTGCGCGACCCGCGGGTGGTCGGCCGCGCCCGGCAGATCCTCGGCTCGGACGTGTACGTCCACCAGTCCCGGATCAACGTCAAGCCCGGCTTCGGCGCCAGCGGCTTCTACTGGCACTCGGACTTCGAGACCTGGCACGCCGAGGACGGTCTGCCGAACATGCGCACGGTGTCCGTCTCGATCGCGCTGACCGAGAACCACGACACCAACGGCGGTCTGATGATCATGCCGGGCTCGCACCGGACGTTCCTGGGCTGCGCCGGCGCCACGCCGAAGGACAACTACAAGAAGTCGCTGCAGATGCAGGACGCGGGCACGCCGTCGGACGAGGCGCTGACCGCGATGGCGGGCGAGTACGGCATCAAGCTGTTCACCGGCAAGGCCGGCTCGGCGACCTGGTTCGACTGCAACTGCATGCACGGCTCAGGCGACAACATCACGCCGTTCCCGCGCAGCAACGTGTTCATCGTGTTCAACAGCGTGGAGAACGCGGCGGTGGAGCCGTTCGCCGCGCCGATACGCCGCCCGGACTTCATCGGGGCCCGGGACTTCACGCCCGTGAGGTGAGCCGAGCGCTCCTCGGGTGAGCTGAGCGGCACCCCCCGTCACCCCGTCCAGGGCCTCCGGCGCGTTCGCGCCGGAGGCCCTGGGGTGTGTCACGGGGACCAGACCTCTCGCGGGGCTCGCGGGTCAGCCGGACAGCGCGTCCAGCAGCCGGTCCACGTCCGCCGCCGTGTTGTACAGGTGGAAGGCCGCGCGCAGATTGCCCGCGCGGTCCGAGACCTCGATGCCCGCGCGGCTCAGTGCGGGCTGGCGGTCGCCGAGCCCCGGGACCGAGACGATGGCGGAGCCGGGGGCGGCAAGGGGGGTGTGGCCGAGCGCGGCGAGGCCGGTCCTGAACCGGTCGGCGAGGGCCACGTCGTGGGCGTGGACGGCCGCCACGCCGAGTTCCCCGAGCAGGTCGAGGGAGGGGCGCAGGCCCGCGAAGGTGAACAGGGCGTGGGTGAGGTCGAACCGGCGTGCCGAGTGGGCGAGTTCGGCCACCGGGCCGTAGCAGCTGTCCCACGGTGCCTCGGCCGCCACCCAGCCCGCGAGCAGCGGGGTCAGCCCGCCGAAGTCCTCGGGGACCGTGAGGAAGGCCGCGCCGTGCGGGCCGAGCAGCCACTTGAAGGAGACCGTGGCGGTGAAGTCGTAGGCCCCGGCGTCCATCGGGAGCCAGCCGGCGGCCTGGGAGAAGTCGACGTAGGTGCGTGCCCCGTGCGCGCGGGCCGCCTCCCGCAGGGCGGGCAGGTCGGCGACGCGTCCGTCGGCGGACTGGGCGGCGCTGACCGCGACCAGCGCGGTGCCCGGGCGGACGGACTCGGCGATCCGCTCCAGCGGCACGGAGCGGACCTTGAGGTCGCCGCGGACGTGGAACGGGTTCAGCACGGAGGTGAAGTCGTCCTCGGCGGTGAGGACTTCGGCGCCGGCCGGCAGCGAGGCGGCGATCACGGCGGTGTGCGCGGCGACCGAGGCGCCGGCGGCGACCCGGGCGGCCGGGACGCGGGCGAGCCGGGCGTAGGCGGCACGGCATGCCTCCACGTCCTCGTACAGCGAGGTCAGCGGCCGGCCCTCGGCCCGCAGCAGCACCGCCTCGTGCAGCGCGGCGACGCTGCGGGCCGGCAGCAGCCCGCTGCTCGCGGTGTTGAGGTACACGCTCTTCGGGGCGAACTCGGCGCGGACGAGGCGGTCGAACGTCTCCGTGGTCTCCGTGGTCTCCATGGGTCCACTCTGCGGTCCCGTGAAGTCCCCGTCCATTGCGGATTTTTACGTGGTTTTCCTTAGCCGCGCTTATACGTCCAGGCTGACCTGCGGTTTCAGGCGCGCGGCGGGACCGCGCAGCCGTCCGGGCCGCATGCCTCCGCGTCGCCCTGGTCGACCAGCTTCAGCGGGGAGCGCTCGCCCCAGGCCTGGGTCAGCGCCTGGCTGAAGACCTCGGCGGGCTGGGCGCCGGAGACGCCGTAGGCGCGGTCGAGGACGAAGAACGGCACGCCGTTCGCGCCGAGCTGGGCGGCCTCGCGCTCGTCGGCGCGGACCTCGTCGGCGTAGGCGGCCGGGTCGGCGAGCACCGCGCGGGTGTCCCCGGCGTGGAGGCCGGCCTCGACGGCCAGCTCCACCAGGCGTTCGTCGCCCTCGCTGAACACGGACCGCTCCTCGGCGAAGTTGGCCCGGTAGAGGATCTGGATCAGCTGGTCCTGCCTGCCCCGCTCCTTGGCGAAGTGCAGCAGGCGGTGCATGTCGAAGGTGTTGCCGTGGTCGCGGTCCCGGGTGCGGTAGTCCAGGCCCTCGGCGGCGGCCTGGGCGCCCAGGTTGTCCTCGCCGGCCTGGGCCTGCGCCGCGCTCATGCCGTACTTCGCGGTCAGCATCGTGATCACCGGCTGCACATCGCCCTTGGCGCGGCCCGGGTCCAGCTCGAAGGAGCGGTGCACCACCTCGACGTCCGCGCGGTGCGGGAAGGCAGCCAGCGCCTTCTCGAAGCGGGCCTTGCCCACATAGCACCAGGGGCAGGCGATGTCGCTCCAGATCTCGACGCGCATTCTTCGGCTCTCTTCAGGTCGTACGGGCACGGGACTCTCCCAGGGCCGGTAGGTGAACGTTCAAGCAGGCCGTTTCATTCCCGTGGCGGCACGGCGAAGCGCAGGAAGAGGTGGTGGTCGCCCTCGGCGGGCGGGTTGTCCGGGTCCGGGATCCAGCCCTGGCGGGCGTAGAAGGCCTGGGCCCGCCGGTTGTCCACGTGCACGTCGAGCACGGCCGCGGCCCGGCGGTCCGCCTGCCACCGCGCCACGCAGGCCGCGTGCAGCGCCGTACCGATGCCGGCCCGCCAGTGGTCCGGGTCGACATGGAACTGGAACAGCTTGACCGTCGCCGCGCTCGCGCCGTCCGGGGTGCGGAAGGAGGCGATGCCGACGATCCGGCCCCGCTCCACGGCGCACAGCACACGGCCGTCGGGGCGGTTGAGGGAAGCGCGCCAGGCGTCGGTCCAGTCGAAGTCGGCCTGCGGGACGCCGTCCGGGTAGTACGTGGCGCGGGCCCGCGCGTGCAGCGCGGCGACGGCCTCGGTCTCGGCGGGCAGCGCGGTCCGGATCACCAGGGAGCCGTCCGTTCGTTCACTGATCACGCGACGGAGGACGTGCCGGCCGGTACGCCGGTTCCATGCCTGCTGAACTGGGCGCGGTAGGCGCTCGGGGTGAGGCCGGTACGGCGGACCAGGTGGGCGCGGAGCGAGTCGGCGCTGCCGAGTCCGCTGGCGGCGGCGACCTGGTCCATGGACAGCCTGGTGGTCTCCAGCAGCTCCTTGGCGCGCTCGATGCGCTGGTGCAGCAGCCACTGCAGCGGGCTGACCCCGCTCTCGGCCTGGAACCGCCGGGTCAGGGTGCGTACGGAGACGCCCGCGTGCCGGGCCAGGTCGGTCAGGGTGAGCGGCTTGTCCAGGTTGCGCATGGCCCAGCCGCGGGTGTCGGCGCCGGTGGTGCCGCGCTCGGGCGGCAGCGGGGTCTGGGCGAACTGGGTCTGGCCGCCGGGCCTGACCGGGGCGACGAGGGCGAGCCTGGCGACCTCGTTGGCGACGGCGGCGCCGTAGTCGGTGCGGATGATGTGCAGGCACAGGTCGATGCCGGCGGCGTAGCCGGAGGAGGTCAGGAACGGACCGTCCTGGGCGTAGAGGACATCGCCGCGGACGTCGATGTCGGGGTGGCGGCGGCGCATCTCGTCGGCGTGCGCCCAGTAGGTGGTGGCCGTGCGGCCCTTGAGCAGGCCGGCCTCGGCGAGCGAGAAGGCCCCGGAGCAGATGGAGGCGATGCGCACCCCCGTCCCGGCGGCCTCGCGCAGCGCCTGGAGCACCCGCGGGTCCGGGGAGTGGGGCTCGCCGGTGCCCGCGACGATCACGGTGTCCGCCTCGCGCAGCGCCTCCAGGCCGCGCGGCACCCGCAGCTCCAGGGTGCCGGTGGTGGGCACGGGCCCCGGGTCGGGCGCGCAGATCACCACCTCGTAGCCCGGACGGCCGTCGACGCGCACCTTGTCGAAGAGCAGTTCGGGGATGGCGAGGTTGAACATCGACACGGGCGGGGACGCGACGACCGCGATACGCAGCATGGCCAGAACCTCCGGATGCATGGCATTCAGGTCACTACTGTAGGCGGGAAAAGATCAGCAGCATGAGGGCATGTCACCGAACCAGACCGTACGCACACCCCGACTCCCCCTGAAAGAGCGGCAGTTCACCAGCGGTACGCCGACGCTGCTGGCCGCTCTCCTCGGCTTCGCGCTGATCACCCTCGACGCCTCCGTGGTGAACGTGGCCCTCCCCGCGATCGGCTCCGCGCTCGGCGGCGGCATGTCCGGGCTGCAGTGGGTGGTGGACGCCTACACCCTGGCCTTCGCCGCGCTGATGCTCTCCACCGGCGCCTTCTCGGACCGGGCCGGGGCGAGCCGCGCGTACGCCCTCGGCATCGCGGTGTTCACGCTCGCCTCGGCGGGCTGCGGGCTGGCGCCGGACCTCCCGGCGCTGGTCGGTGCGCGGGTGGCGCAGGGCGCGGCGGCGGCCGTGGTCCTGCCCGCCTCGCTGGCCCTGGTCCGGCAGGCGTACCCCGAGCCGGGGCGGCGGGCCAGGGCCGTGGCGCTGTGGGCGGCCGGCGGCTCGGTCGCGGTGGCGCTCGGCCCCGTGGCGGGCGGCGCGCTGACCACGGTCTGGGACTGGCGCGGGATCTTCTTCATCAATCTGCCGCTGGGCGCCCTCGCCCTCGCCCTGCTGGTGCGGACCCCGCGCTCGGAGCGCCGGCCCGCCCCGCTCGACCTGCCGGGCCAGCTGGCGGCCGTGGTCACCCTGACCGCCCTGACCTTCGCGGTCATCGAGGGCGGCATGACGGGCGTCGCGGCCCTCGCCGTCGCGGTGGCGGCCGGCGCCCTGTTCGTACGGATCGAGGGCCGGCAGCCGCATCCGGTGGTTCCGCCTGAGCTGTTCCGGGACCGGGCGGTACGGGCGGCGGTGGCGGCCGGGGCGGCGTGCAGCGTGGCCTTCTACGGCGGGGTGTTCCTCTTCTCCCTCTTCTTCCAGCGGGTGCAGGGCCGTTCGGCGCTGTACACGGGGCTGCTGTTCCTCCCGATGTCCGGGCTGATCGCGGTGACCAACGTGGTGTCGGGAAAGCTGGCCGGCCGCTACGGCCCGCGCCTGCCGATGCTGGCCGGCCAGGCCCTGGCGATGGCCGGTCTGCTGGGCCTGCTGCCGGCCGGGGCCGGCACGCCCACCGCCGTGGTGGCCGTCCTGCTCGTCCCGCTGGCCCTCGGCTGCGCGCTGGCCATCCCGCCGCTGACGGCCGTGATGATGGACGCCGTGCCGGCCGAGCGGGCGGGCCTGGCGGCCGGGGTGCTCAACGCGGCACGGCAGGTGGCCGGCGGGCTGGGGATCGCGGCGTTCGGCTCGCTCGTGAACGGGGACTTCGCCGCCGGCACCCGGGTGAGCCTGCTGCTGGGGGCGGCCCTGTTCGTGCCGCCCCTCGTCCTCGGCCACCGGGCGCTGCGCGGCGCTAGCGCTCCAGGACCCCGTTGAACCGCCGGGGAAGGCCGAGGGGGTTGTCGTCGCGCAGTTCCTCCGGCAGCAGCGCCTCGGGTGCCCCCTGGTAGACGACCGGCCGCAGCCACCGCTCGACGGCCGTGCCGCCCACGGACGTCGACGTGGACGTGGTCGCCGGGTACGGGCCCCCGTGGTGCTGGGCCGGCGCCACGGCGACCCCGGTCGGCCAGCCGTTGACCAGCACCCGGCCGGCCAGCGGCGTCAGCTCGGCGAGCAGTTCAGGGCCGCGGCCCTCGCCCGCCGCCTCGCCCGAGGACAGCTGGACCGTCGCCGTGAGGTTGCCCGGGAGCCGCGCCAGGACGGACGCGGCCTCGGTCTCGTCCGCGTAGCGGGCCACCACGGTGACCGGGCCGAAGCACTCTTCCAGGAGCAGGTCGTACGCCCCCTCCTCGGCCAGCCTCCGTGCCGGCACCGTGAGGAAGCCCGCGCTGACCCCGTGGTCGCCGCCCGCGCCCGGGGTGACCGGCGCGTCCACCTCCGGGAGCCGCACGCGCTCGGCCACCCCCGCGAGGAAGTTGTCCCGCATCCGGTGGTCGAGCAGCACCCCGGCGCCGGTGTCGCCGACCGCGTCGGCCAGCGACTTCACCAGCCGGTCCCCGGCCGCCCCCGACGGCACCAGCACCAGGCCGGGCTTGACGCAGAACTGGCCGACGCCGAGCGTCATCGACCCGGCGAGCCCGCCGCCGATCTCCTCGGCCCGCTCGGCGGCGGCCGCCTCGGTCACCAGGACCGGGTTCAGCGACCCCAGCTCGCCGTGGAAGGGGATCGGCACCGGCCGCGCCGCGGCGGCGTCGAAGAGCGCCCGCCCGCCGCGCACCGAACCGGTGAAGCCGGCGGCGGCGACCAGCGGGTGCCTGATCAGCTCGATGCCCGCCTGGAAGCCGTGCAGCAGGCCGATCGCGGCCTCGGGGACGCCGTGTGCGGCGGCGGCCCGCCGCAGCACCGCGGCGACCAGCTCGGACAGGGCCGGGTGGTCGGGGTGCGCCTTGACGACCACCGGGCAGCCCGCGGCCAGCGCGCTCGCGGTGTCGCCGCCCGCGACGGAGAAGGCGAAGGGGAAGTTGGAGGCGGAGTAGACGGCGACGACACCGAGCGGCACCTTGTAGCGGCGCAGGTCCGGGACGGGCGGCGTGGCCGTGTCGTCGGGGTGGTCGATGACGACGTCGAGGAAGGCCCCCTCCTCGACGATGCCGGCGAAGGCGCGCAACTGGTAGCAGGTGCGGGCGAGTTCCCCGGTCAGCCGGGCCGGACCGAGCGCGGTCTCGGCGTCGGCGGTCGCGACGAGGCCGTCCCGGGCCGCCTCCAGGCCCGCTGCGGCCGAACGCAGGAAGGCGGCGCGGACCGCGCGGCCGGCGAGGGCGCCGCGCGCGGCGTGGGCCGCCCGGACGGCGGCGTCCACCTCCTGGGCTGTGGCCTCCGCCGCAACCTGTTCGCGCTGCTTCCCGGTGCGCGGGTCGACACTCCAGACTGGTGCTGCTGCCACCGCGGGTCCCTCCCAGTAATAGGCCGCACTATCGAGGACTTGTCCAGGCCACCGTCAGCGCGCGTTCGATATACTGAACGCTGTCTCTGATGATGAATAAGCTGCTCGGAGACTATATAACTCAGGTCCCACTGCAACGAAGGGGTCAAGGGCGATGACGGCAGGCGACACAGGGGGCGGGGCGCAGGTCAAGTCCGCGGTGCGGACCGTAGAGCTGCTCGAGTATTTCGCCGGCCGGCCCGGGATGCACTCCCTCGCGGCCGTGCAGGAGGCCGTGGGGTATCCCAAGTCCAGCCTGTACATGCTGCTGCGCACCCTCGTGGAGCTGGGCTGGGTGGAGACGGACGCGACCGGCACGCGGTACGGCATCGGGGTGCGGGCGCTGCTGGTCGGCACGTCGTACATCGACGGCGACGAGGTGGTGGCCGCCGCCCGTCCGACCCTGGACCGGCTCTCCGACGACACCACGGAGACCATCCACCTGGCGCGGCTCGACGGCACCAACGTGGTGTACCTGGCCACCCGCCAGTCCCAGCACTATCTGCGGCCGTTCACCCGCGTCGGCCGCCGGCTCCCGGCCCACTCCACCTCGCTCGGCAAGGCGATCCTCGCCACCTACACCGACGAGCAGGTGCGCAAGCTGCTGCCGGAGACGCTGCCCGCGCTCACCGAGCACACGCTCACCGACCGGGAGCGGCTCATCGAGGAGCTGCACCAGGTCCGGGAGCAGGGCTTCGCGGTCGACCGCGAGGAGAACACGCTGGGCCTGCGCTGCTTCGGCGTGGCCATCCCGTACCGCACGCCCGCCCGGGACGCCATCAGCTGCTCGGTCCCGGTGGCCCGGCTCACCCCCGCGCACGAGCAGATGATCAAGGACGCGCTGTTCGACGCGCGCGACCGGCTCACGCTGGCGACCCGCAGGCTCTGAGCGCGCGGCACGGCCGCGACGGGACGGACGGGACCGGCCGATTCCTGAACACCGGATGAGAAATCCGGTCGTACGGGAACGATGACCCCGGTCCCGCTCGTCTTCCGGGCGGGATGAACAAGACGATCAGGCGGGCGTCCGTCTTCGCGCTGCTGCTCGTGCTCACCCTGTTGGTCAGGGCGACATGGCTGCAGTTCTACGACGGACAGGCCCTCGCGGACGACAACGACAACCGGCGGAACGCGATCGCCACGTACTCGCGGCCGCTCGGGAACATCATCGTGGCCGGGGACTCGATCACCGGCTCGACACGGACGAAGGGAAGCGACCTCGCGTACAAGCGGACCTACAAGGACGGCGAGCTGTACGCGGCGGTGACGGGCTACGCCTCGCAGGCGTACGCCCCCACCCAGCTGGAGGGCATCTACACGGACCTGCTCAACGGCACGGACAACCAGCTCAAGACGGTGATGGACACCGTCACCGGGGAGCGCGCCGAGCCGGGCGACGTGCTCACGACGATCGATCCGGCCGTACAGAAGGCGGCCTATCGCGCGCTGGGCGACACGAAGGGCGCGGCCGTCGCGATCGACCCGAAGAGCGGCAGGATCCTCGCGGTGGCGTCGACGCCCTCGTACGACCCGTCCTCGCTCACCGACGCCGGTACGGCCGGGAAGGCCTGGAAGGCGCTGAACGCGGACAAGGACAAGCCGCTCACCAACCGCGCGCTGCGCCAGCCGCTGCCGCCGGGCTCGACGTTCAAACTGGTCGTGGCCGCTGCCGCGCTGGAGAACGGGCTGTACGAGAACGTGGACGACGCCACCGACAGCCCCGACCCGTACACCATGCCGGGCACCACGCGCCCGCTGGAGAACGAGAACAAGTCGGCCCCGTGCAGGAACGCCTCGATCCGGGTCGCCCTGCGCTACTCCTGCAACAACGTCTTCGGCAAGATGGCCGTCGACCTCGGCCAGGACAAGGTGAGGGCGATGGCCGAGAAGTTCGGCTTCAACGACCAGGAGCAGGACGTCCCGGTGCGGGCCTACGCCAGCGTGTACCCCTCGGACATGGACAAGGCGCAGACCGCCCTCTCCGGCATCGGCCAGTTCGACGTCACCGCGACCCCGCTCCAGATGGCCATGGTGTCCGCCGCCATAGCCAACGGCGGCAAGCTGGTCTCGCCGCATATGGTCTCGAAGATCACCGACAGCGGCGGCGATGTGCTGAAGGACTACGACGACAGCGCGGACACGCGGGAGATCGTCAGCTCCGGCACGGCCGAGCAGTTGCGGTCGGCGATGGAGACGGTGGTGAAGGACGGCACGGGTACGAACGCGCTGATCGACGGGGTCACCGTCGGCGGCAAGACCGGTACCGCCCAGCACGGCGAGAACAACAGCAAGACGCCGTACGCCTGGTTCACCTCGTACGGCACGTCGGACAGCAGCGGCAAGGAGGTGGCCGTCGCGGTGATGGTGGAGCAGTCGGACGCGGCGCGCTCCGAGGTCAGCGGCAACGGACTGGCGGCGCCGGTCGCCAAGGCCATGATGCAGGCGGCGCTGAAGTAGCCGCGGGGCGGGGGCGGTTCTGCGGGACCGCCCCCTGTCCCACCGGCTCCCAGGAAGGCGCGTTGCGTCGCGAGCCCCCGCCACGGCAGGGTGGCGGGGGCCGGCGGGATCAGGAGACGAAGTACGTCGGGTTGGGCAGCTTGTACGTGCGGTTCGCGTGACCGCCGTCCAGGTCCGAGTACTGGTCGCCGAAGTTGGCGATGATCTCGTAGCCGAGGTCGTCCTCGATGTGCTTGCGCGTCCCGGACTTGTACTGGACCGTGGTGCAGTTCCAGGCGCCCGGGGTGGCGCAGTCCTTCAGGTAGGCCGGCGGGGCCGCCTTGTCCTTGAGGAACATGTGCCCGGCGTCGAGGTTCACATCGGCGCCGACCTTCTTCAGGTTCTCGACCGCCGCGGCGCGCTGGGCCTCGCTCAGGCCGGAGTTGTAGAAGACCTCGACGCCCTTGGACTCGGCGTACCGCACCAGCTCCGGGCTGCCGAAGACGGCCGGGCGGTCGGCCTTGTTCACGTAGTCGTTCCACGTGGTGGAGTTGTACGTGTAGTTGGTGCGCTTCTCGTAGTCGAGGCTGAGCAGCAGCGTGTCGTCGATGTCGAAGACGACGGCGGGCCGCTCGCCGCGGTGGTGCGCCGTGCGGGCGGCCTTGTCGATGTAGTGCCTGGCGTCGGCGTCCAAGCGCGCCAGGTCCTTGGCGTACCGGCTGTCCGGGGATGCCTGGTAGACGCCGTCGGCGTCGGCGGCGGTGCCGTAGTAGGCGTCGATGTCCTGCGTCAGCTGGCCGATGTTGTACGGCTCGTGGGTGGAGTTCGCCGTCGTCTGACGAGCGGTGGCCGTGCCGGCGCCGTAGAGGGCGCCGCCGGCGAGGGCGCAGGCGGCGACGGCCGCCGCGATCCGCAGTGTTTTATGCATGACAATTTTCTACGCGCGTCACCCCGTCGGACGCGAGACCTTTTGCATGATCGATACAGAAGTCCCGGCCGACGGCGCCTCAGGCCGCGCGGGGGCTCGCACCGGGCCCCGGCCGTGCGGGGAACACGGCGTCGCGGCCGGTGTCCGCCCGGGTGATCTGCTCGCCGCAGAGCGCGCCGGGGGCAGACGACGCGGTGGGCCGGTCAAGGCGCCGGGAGCGTGCACACCAGGTACACCACGGACAGCGGCGGCAGCAGCGCGGCCACGGCGGCCCAGACGCGCGCCGTGGACCAGCGGCGCCGCCAGGGCAGCAGCCACGCGGTGAGCAGGGCGCCGAAGGAGAACACCGAGCCGTAGTAGAGCAGGCCGTAGACGCAGGCCAGCGCCGTGTTCAGCGCGGCCGGGCAGTGGTCGGGACCGCAGCTGTCCGTGGCCATGGCGGAGAGCCCGCCGAAGGCCAGGGCGAGCGGGGCGAGCGGGACCATCAGGGCCGTCGCGACCGTGGGGGCCACCCAGGCCCGGGGATCCCGCTCGTCCTTGCCGGCGGGGCCCGGGGCAGTGGTCGCGAGGTGCGTCGTCGTCATACGGCCAGTGAACCGGCCCGGCGCTCCCGCCACACCGGCGCGGATACTCATGCCGGGGCCGCGCGGCTACTCAGACGGGCTGAGCCCACCGCCCCGGACCGCGCCCGCACCAGCGGCGAGGCGCCCTCCGGCAGCGCCACAACCCTCGCCACGATCCGGGCCCCCGCCCAGCCAACCGACACCACATCCCCGGCACACCGGCCGGGACACCCCGCCCCAGCCCCGCGCGACCGCTCAGCCCGGCTGGGGCCGCCACCCCGGGTCCCGGCCGCTCAAGCCCACCGCCCGCTCCAGCGGCGAGGCGCCCTCCGGGACCGGTACGACCGGGCCGAAGAGGCCGTTGCCGCGGTTCGGGTCCTGGGCCGCCGCCAGCAGGAAGCCGTGGGCCGAGGCGAGGGCGTCCGGGTCGGGGGCGTACTCCTGGCCGGTGGCGCGGGCCAGGTCCCAGCCGTGGATCACGAGTTCGTCGGCGACGACCGCACCGGCCACCGCGCCCGGCAGGTCCACCCCGCCGGCCCGGGTCGCGCCGGTCCAGGCGGCCGGGTCGCGCCAGGCGGCGGCCAGCTCGTCCAGCGCCTCGGGCAGCTCCGCGCGCCAGTCGGGGCCGAGCTCCCAGGCGACGGCGTTCGGACCGGTGTCGGTCGTCGGGCCGAGGTCCTTGCGGGCGGCGTCCCGGAAGGCCATGGAGAGCGTCAGCAGGTGGCCGAGCAGCCCGCCCACCGCGCAGTCCGGGCACGGGGTGACGGCGGTCAGCTGCTCGTCGGTCACGGCCCCGGCGAGCCGGGCCACGATCCTGGTCTGCGGGCCGAGGTCCACGGTGGTCATGGCTCACTCCTCCACGGGTGCGGTTTCCTTGCGGAGGGCTGACCGCCCGGCCCCGCGGAACTCATCGGTGCGGTGCCGCCGCCACAGCGCCCACGGCGGCCGGCCGCCCGCGAAGCACCACACCGCGATCACCGGGTCGCACAGCGCGCAGCCGAACGACGAGTCGTGCGCGAACGGGATGATCGGGTGGCCCTTGAGGTGGTGGACGACGTCCCACGCGGTGTGCAGCAGCCAGCCGGCGCCGATGAACGTCCAGGACTCCAGGCCCCGGTAGGCGACACAGGCGGCGACCGCGGTGAACGCGAACTCCCAGCCGCCGAGCCCGCCGCCGCTGAGGTAGGCGGCACCGGCGCCGGCCACCATCACGGCGTTGAAGCGGCGCCGGCGGGGCTCGGGAAGGAGGGACATGAGGATGGCGTAGAGCAGTCCGACGAGGAGAGGGGCGAGGTAGCGCATGTGCCCGACGCTAGGGTCGCGGCCGGATGCGTCCCAGGGGCATTACCGACAGGTTCCGACGGATTGCCGCCGCCCGGCCGCCCCGCGAACCCGGTCATCTTCCCGATCCCGGCGCCCGGGTCTTAGCTCCACGATGACCAGGCATGAAGACTTCCCTGACCGTGTCGCGCGTGCTGCGGGACCGCGACGCCCGGCTGTGTCTCACGGCGGTGGTGGTGTCCGGCTTCGGCACCTCCTCGCTCTGGCTCGCCTCGGGCATCTGGGTGAAGGACATGACCGGCTCCGACGGTCTGGCCGCCCTGTGCGTGCTCGCCATGTGGGCGCCCGCCCTCGCCGGCCCCGCGCTCGGCACCCTCGCCGACCGGGTCCGCCGCAGGCCCCTGCTCATCACCCTGAACCTGGGCCTCGCCGGTCTGCTCCTCGTCCTCCTCGCCGTCGACTCCCCGGGCCGCCTGTGGCTGGTGTTCGCCGTCCTGCTGGTGTACGGCGCGGCCGGGACGGTCCACGACGCCGCCGAGTCCGCCCTCGTGACCGCCGCGGTCGGCCCCGGCCTGCTCGCCGACTTCAACGGACTGCGGATGACGCTCACCGAGGGCATGAAGCTCGTCGCCCCGCTGACCGGCGCGGGACTCTACGCGGCCTGCGGCGGCCGGGCCGTGGCCTGTCTCGACGCGGTCAGCTTCGTCCTCGCGGCCGGGGTGTACGCCCTGCTGCGGACGGACGGGGAGCGGCCCGCCGCGTCCGGCGCCGGCTGGTGGCGGGAGACCGTCGAGGGCGTCCGGTACCTGTGGGGGCTGCCCGCGCCGCGCCGGCTGGTCGCGGCGGGCGGTACGACGATGCTGCTGACCGCGCTGGCCAGTACGACGGTGTACGCCGTGGTCGACCGCCTCGGCCACTCCCCCGCCTGCACGGGCGTGCTGTACGCCGTCCAGGGCGCGGGGTCGGTGACGGTCGGGCTGCTCGCCGGGCCCGCGCTGCGCCGGCTGGGCGAGCGGCGGTTCGCGGCGGCCGGGATCGCGCTGACGGGGGTCGCGGTGGCGGCGCGGGCGGTGCCCTGGGACCCGGTCGCGGCGGCCTCCTCGGCGGCGGCCGGCCTCGGCCTGCCCTGTGTGCTGATCGCCGCGCTCACCGCGGTCCAGCGCGAGGCCCCCGGCCCGCTGCTCGGCCGGGCGACGGCGACCGCCCACACGCTGCTGTTCACCCCCAACGTGCTCGGTCTCGCCCTCGGGGCCGGCCTGGTGGAGCGGGCAGGACCCGGGCTGCTGCTGCCGCTCTGCGCCGCGGCGCTGCTCGGCACGGCGGCCGTCCTCGCGGCTCAGCGCGCGGACAGCGCCGCGCGCACCGCGTCGAGGTCGGCGTCCGACGCCAACCCGGCGTGATAGAGCCGCAGTTCGGTCGCTCCGTCGGCGCGCGCGCGTGCCGCGTCCGCCGCGAGCGTGCCGGGGCTGCCGCCCATCCCGGAGACGACGGTGAGGTTGGCGGCCAGCACCGTCCCCTCCCGCGCGTGTCCGGCGAACGGCGCCAGCAGAGCCGTACCGCCCGTGCAGGGCACCACCACGCCGTCGGCCACGGAGAGGATGTGGGCGGGGTCGACGCCCACGTTGGCGCCGCAGTGGTAGGAGACCGGGTCGGCGTGGAGCAGCACCTGGAACCCGTCGGGTGCGGCGGCGCGCACGGCGGCGACCGCCTCCTCCTGGAGGGTGCGGGCGGTGGTGTCGCGCCACGCGCGCGTGCCGGCCGCCGTCTCCTCGCCGAGCAGCTCGCGGACCGTCGGCCAGCCCTCGTCGTCCGCCGTGCCCCGCCACAGCGGTTCCAGCGCCTCCCGTACGGCCGCCGCCAGGACGTCGGCGTCCAGGCCCCCGGCGTCGTAGCCGGCCCGGCAGGACGGGCAGAAGCACAGGGACATCAGGTACTGCCCGGCGTCCCCGAGGCCCACTCCGGCGGTCTTGTCGTGGGCGTGCAGGTGCTGGAGCCCGTACCAGCCGAGGGACTCCAGTTCGGTGCCGTGCGCGCCGGGGCGCACGGCGGCCTCGGCGGCCAGGTCGGCCAGGTACGCGCGGGTGGCCGGCTGGGCGACGCAGGGCGCCCAGGGGTAGCGGTCGCCGTAGGCGTTGACGACCGAGGTGTCGGGGTGCTCGGCGCCCAGCCGGGAGTTGTGGGCGAGCACGACCCAGGTGTGCACCTCGAGGCCGGCCGCCGCGAGCGCCCCGGCGGCCTCGCCGTAGGCCTGGCCCGGGGCCCAGCGGCCGGCCGGGTAGGGCCGCAGGCCGCGGCCGGCCCAGCGGTCGCCGGGCGGGTAGAGGACGGCCGCGTACTCGGCGGTGACGATGCGGTGGCCGGGGTGGCGCGGGGTCAGGGCGCGGGTGGAGTGGTAGGCGGCGGCGAGGGTGACCTGCTCGACGCCGAGTCCGGCGATGCGTGCGGGGGCCCCGGGGTCCCCGTTGACGTCCCAGGGGTAGACGAACGCCGATGCCTTCACGCGCCCTCCCCGCGCCGGGCGCGGCCGTGCTCGCTCACGCGTCCTCCTCCAGCAGGGCGCAGCCGCGTTCGATCAGCTGGGCGAGCTGTTTGACGTGGTCCTCGCCCGGCTCGTGCAGCGGCGGCCTGACCTCGCCGACGTCCAGGCCGCGCAGCCGCACCCCGGCCTTGACGAGGGAGACGGCGTAGCCGCGGCCCTGGGCGCGCAGTTCCACGAACGGGCGGTAGAAGCCGTCCAGGAGGCGGTGCGCGGTGGGCAGGTCGTCCGACTCCAGGGCGCGGTGGAAGGCGAGGGCGATCTCCGGCGCGAAGCAGAACACCGCGGAGGAGTAGAGGGAGATGCCGAGCGCGCGGTAGGCGAGCTGGGTCTGTTCGGCGGTGGGCAGGCCGTTGAAGTACAGGAAGTCGCCGGGGGCCTCGGTGCGCACGGCGCTCACGAAGCGCTGCATGAGGTCGAGGTCGCCGAGGCCGTCCTTGAGGCCGATGACGCCGTCCGTGCGGGCCAGTTCGACCACGGTCGCGGGGGTGAACACGGCGTTGTCGCGCTGGTAGACGACGACCGGCAGGGCGGTGGCCGCCGCGACCTCCCGGTAGTGCCGCAGCAGGCCCTCCTGGCCGGCGAGCACGAGGTAGGGCGGCATGGCGAGGAGGCCGTCGGCGCCGGCGCCCGCCGCGAGCCGGGCGTAGCGGACGGCGAGGGCGGTGCCGTAGCCGGCGCCCGCGACGACCGGGACGCGTCCGCCGGCCGCCTCGACGGCCGTGCGGACGCAGGCCTCGAACTCCTCCGGCAGCAGCGCGTGGAACTCCCCGGTGCCGCAGCAGGCGAAGACGGCGGCGGCACCGGCCTCGACACCCCGGCGCACATGGGTGCGGTAGACGTCCAGGTCGAGTGAGCCGCCGGGGCCGTAGGCCGTGACGGGGAAGAAGAGCGGTCCGCTCGGGTCGCGGAGCCGGGCGGCGAGAGGGGCTGGCGTCACAGGCGCTCCCTGTCGGAACATGCTTCTGATCGACGTCTATATTTCTGAACGACTTCACGCTACGGGCCGCCCTTGGGGCGGGTCAAGCGGGCGAGCGGGCAACACGGCAGCGGATTCCCGCCCGTCGGGGCACACTTGACGCGACGGGCGACCGCTCCCTAGCGTGTCCATGGATGTGAATAGCGTCCATACATACGGCCACGCTCGCCGGCCCGCCGCCGCCCAGGACGTCAAGGAGACCGAAGGATGCCCGCTCCCCGTACCCTCCTGCTCACCGGCGCCGCCGGCGGGCTCGGCACCCTGATGCGGTCCCTGCTGCCGGAGTACGGCTACACGCTGCGGCTGTTCGACGTCCGCCCCGTCGAGGGCGAACCGGACGCGATCACCGCCGACCTCGCCGACAGGGAGGCGCTGCGCGAGGCGGTGCGCGGCGTGGACGCGGTCCTGCACCTCGCGGGGATCTCCCTGGAAGCGCCCTTCGAGAAGATCCTCAGGTCGAACATCGAGGGCACCTACAACCTGTACGAGGCCGCGCGCCGGGAGGGCGTGCCGCGGATCGTCTTCGCCTCCTCCAACCACGCCGTCGGCTTCACCCCGGCCCCGCGCGCGGGCGAGCCGCTGATCCCGGTCGACACCCCGCGCCGCCCGGACACCTTCTACGGCCTCTCGAAGTCCTTCGGCGAGGACCTGGCCCAGCTCTACTGGGACAAGCACGGCCTGGAGACGGTCTCCGTGCGCATCGGCTCCTGCTTCCCGGAGCCCACCAGCGTCCGCATGCTCTCGGTCTGGATGAGCCCGGCCGACGGCGCCCGCCTCTTCCACGCGGCCCTGACCGCCGAGGGGGTCGGCCACACGGTCGTCCACGGCTCCTCCGCCAACACCCGCCTGTGGTGGGACCTGACCGGCGCGCGGGCGCTCGGCTACGCGCCCGAGGACGACTCCGAACCGTACGCCGCGAAGCTGATCGCCGAGCAGGGCGAGCTGGACCCGGCGAACCCGGCCCACAGCCACCTGGGCGGCCACTTCGTGAACGACCCGCCGATCTGGCCGTACTGAACCGCCGCCGCACCGGACCGGCCGCAGCGAACCGGCCGTATTTTTCCGGCCGTTCCAGGCTCTCAGGCGGCCCGAAGCGGCCGGAAACGATCGTCCACGGGCGCGGGCGGGCACCGAACGGGCCCGCCCGCCGCCGTGTCCGGGCATCCGCCGTGCCCGATCCCCCTGCGTTCCGGACAGCCGCGCAGGTCCGCGCCGGGCGCGGCCCGCTCCGAACGGGCATAATCGGGCAGTACCGGGCCCGCAACAGGCCTGGTCAGCCTCGCGCGGCACCGGTAGAACTTCCCCCAGGAGCCCGAACGGGCGCTTCCACAGGGAAGTGGGTGACGACATGAGCATGTGGACGACGGACGACCGCCGGCGCGAGATCGTACGGGCCGCCCGCGCCACCGGCTCGGTGGACGTCACCGCGCTCGCCGCCGAACTGGGCGTGGCCAAGGAGACCATCCGCCGCGACCTGCGCACCCTGGAGGACCACGGACTGGTCCGCCGCACCCATGGCGGCGCCTACCCGGTGGAGAGCGCCGGCTTCGAGACCACCCTCGCCTTCCGGGCCACCAGCCATGTGCCCGAGAAGCGCCGGATCGCCGCCGCGGCGGCCGAACTGCTCGCGGACGCCGAGTCCGTCTTCGTCGACGAGGGCTTCACCCCCCAGCTCATCGCCGAGGCACTGCCGAGGGACCGGCCGCTGACCGTGGTCACCGCGTCCCTGCCGGTCGCGGGCGCCCTCGCGGAGGCCGGGAACATATCGGTCCTGCTCCTCGGCGGCCGGGTCCGGGCCGGCACGCTGGCCACCGTCGACCACTGGACGACGAAGATGCTGGCCGGCTTCGTGATCGACCTCGCCTACATCGGCGCCAACGGCATCTCCCGCGAACACGGCCTGACCACCCCCGACCCCGCGGTCAGCGAGGTCAAGGCGCAGGCTGTCCGGGCCGCGCGGCGAACGGTCTTCGCGGGCGTGCACACCAAGTTCGGCGCGGTCAGCTTCTGCCGGTTCGCCGAGGTCGCCGAGGTGGAGGCGATCGTGACGAGTACCCAGCTGCCGACGGCGGAGGCCCACCGGTACGCCCTGCTGGGACCCCAGGTCCTGCGCGTCTGACCCATGGACTCGCCCGTCCATGCACTGCACCCATCCCGCTCGATGCCCTCTATATCCCCATAAATCCAGGAGCGATCCATGCGAACCCCGAGCCGACGGAGGCCGCGAGCCAGGCTCGCCATGGCCGCCGCAGGGACGCTGCTCGCCCCGCTGCTCTCCGGCTGCTGGGCCGGTGCGGGCGGGTCCGGTTCAGGCGGCGACTCCATCAACGTCCTGATGGTGAACAACCCGCAGATGACCGAGTTGCAGAAGCTGACCGCCGCCCACTTCACCAAGGAGACGGGCATCAAGGTCAACTTCACGGTCCTGCCCGAGAACGACGTCCGCGACAAGATCAGCCAGGACTTCGCCAACCAGGCCGGCCAGTACGACGTCGCCACGCTGTCCAACTACGAGATACCGATCTACGCCCGCAACGGCTGGCTGCACGCGATGGACCCGTACGTCGCGAAGGACCCGGGCTACGACGAGCAGGACGTCCTCAAGCCGATGCGCGAGTCCCTGACCGGCAACGACGGCAAACTGTACGGCCAGCCCTTCTACGGCGAGTCGTCCTTCCTCATGTACCGCAAGGACGTCTTCGCCGCCAAGGGCCTGACGATGCCGGCGCACCCCACCTGGCGGCAGGTGGCCGACCTCGCCGCCCGGGCGGACGGCGCACGGCCCGGCATGCGCGGCATCTGCCTGCGCGGCCTGCCCGGCTGGGGCGAGCTGATGGCGCCGCTCACCACGGTCGTGAACACCTTCGGCGGCACCTGGTTCGACAAGGACTGGAAGGCGCGGCTGGACTCCCCCGCCTTCGAGAAGGCGACGAAGTTCTATGTCGGCCTCGTCCGGAGCCACGGCGAGTCCGGTGCCGCCCAGTCCGGCTTCGCCGAGTGCCTCAACAACATGACCCAGGGCAAGGCCGCCATGTGGTACGACGCCACCTCGGCGGCCGGCCTGCTGGAGGCGAAGGGCTCCCCCGTCAAGGGCAAGCTCGGCTACGCCCCCGCGCCCGTCGAGCGGACCAGGTCCTCCGGCTGGCTCTACACCTGGGCCTGGGGCATCCAGAAGGCCTCCCGCAATCCGGACAAGGCCTGGAAGTTCGTCTCCTGGGCCTCCGGCAAGGAGTACGAGCGGCTGGTCGGCGAGACCAGCGGCTGGTCCGACGTCCCCGCGGGCAAGCGGGCCTCGACGTACACCAACGCCGACTACCGCGAGTCGGCCGCCGCCTTCCAGGAGATGACCAAGGACGCCATCGAGGGCGCCCGCCCGAACGACCCCGGCGTACAGCCGCGCCCGGCGCCCGGCATCCAGTTCGTCGACATCCCCGAGTTCACCGATCTCGGCACCAAGGTCTCCCAGGAGATCAGTGCGGCCATCGCCGGACGCCAGTCCGTCGAGTCGGCCCTGGACAAGTCCCAGCAGCTCGCCGAGAAGATCTCCAAGGAGTACGAGGGACGATGACCGCGACGACAGCCCGCTGGGCGGCGACACCGGAACGCGCCCCCCGGCGGCCCTCCCCCCGCCTGCGCGCCTGGGCCACCCGGGCCCCCCTCCTGCCCGCCCTCGTCTTCATGATCGTGGTGACCCAGCTGCCCTTCGTGGCCACGCTGGTGATCTCCTTCTTCGACTGGAACGCCCTCTATCCCAAGGCCCGCCACTTCACCGGGCTCGACAACTACCGCCAGGTCCTGACCGACGCGGACCTGCGCCACTCGGTCTGGACGACCGTCCTGCTCACGGTGACGGTGGTCCTGGCCAGCCTGGTCCTCGGCCTGGCGCTCGCGCTCCTCCTCGACCACAGGTTCCGCGGCCGGGGCATCGTCCGCACCCTGCTGATCGCCCCGTTCCTCGTGGTCCCGGTGGCCGCGGCCCTGCTCTGGAAGCACGTCCTCTACAACCCCGAGTACGGCCTGCTCAACGGCCTGTTGCACTATGTCGGCGGCCCGCAGCCCGACTGGATCTCCCGTACGCCGCTGCTCGCGGTCGAAGTCTCCCTGGTGTGGCAGTGGACGCCGTTCATGATGCTGATCCTGCTCGCCGGACTGCAGAGCCGGGACCCCGAGCAGATCGAGGCCGCGCGGGTGGACGGCGCGAACGACTGGCAGGTCTTCCGCCATCTGACGCTCCCGCACCTGCGCCGCTATCTCGAACTCGGCGCCCTGCTGGGCTCGATCTACATCGTCCAGAACTTCGACGCGGTCTTCACGATCACCTCCGGCGGCCTGGGCACCGCCAACCTGCCCTACACCGTCTACCAGAGCTTCTACCAGGCCCATGAGAACGGCCTCGCCTCGGCCGCCGGCGTCCTGGTGGTCATCGGCTCGATCATCATCGCGACCTTCGCCCTGCGCGTGGTGTCGTCCCTGTTCCGCGAGGAGGCGTCCCGCGCATGAGCGGCATCGGCACGACGATCAGAAGGCACCGGGGTCTCGGGCTCGGCCTGACGGCCTGGCTGGCCGGCATCGTCTTCTTCCTGCCCATCGCCTGGATGGCGCTGACGTCCTTCCACTCCGAGGCGGACGCGGCGACCAACCCGCCCTCCTTCGGCGCCGCCCTCACCCTGGACGGCTACCGGGAGTTCTTCGGCAGCGGCGGCGGCGCGAGCCCCTGGCCCTCGCTGATCAACTCGACGGTCGCGTCGGTGGCCTCGACCGTCTGCGTCCTGCTCCTCGCCCTGCCCGCGGCCTACGCCCTGTCGGTCCGGCGGGTCAGGAAGTGGACGGACGTCCTGTTCTTCTTCCTGTCCACGAAGATGCTGCCCGTGGTGGCCGGCCTGCTGCCGATCTACCTGTTCGCGAAGAACACCGGGATGCTCGACAACATCTGGTTCCTGGTCATCCTCTACACCTCCATGAACCTGCCGATCGCGGTGTGGATGATGCAGTCCTTCCTCGCCGAGGTGCCGGTCGCGGTGATCGAGGCGGCGCAGATCGACGGCGCCCGGCTGCCGACCGTGCTGGCCCGCGTGGTGGCCCCGATCGCCCTGCCCGGCATCGCCGCCACGGCCCTGATCTGCTTCATCTTCAGCTGGAACGAGCTGCTGTTCGCCCGGGTCCTCACGGGCGTGGTCGCCGAGACCGCCCCCGTCTTCCTGACCGGCTTCATCACCAGCCAGGGCCTGTTCCTGGCCAAGGTGTGCGCCGCGTCGCTCGTCATCTCCCTGCCGGTGCTCGCCGCGGGGTTCGCCGCCCAGGACAAGCTGGTCCAGGGCCTGTCGTTGGGAGCCGTGAAATGAAGGCCGCCGTCATCGAGTCCGTGGGCCGTGCCGTCGTCACCGAGGTCCCCGACCCGACGCCAGGGCCCCGCGAGGTCGTCGTCGAGGTCGCCGCGTGCGGCCTGTGCGGCACCGACCTGCACATCCTCCAGGGCGAGTTCGCGCCCAAGCTGCCGATCGTCCCCGGGCACGAGTTCGCCGGCGAGATCGTCGCCGTCGGCACCCAGGTCACCGAGGCGGCCGTCGGCGACCGCGTCGCCGTGGATCCCTCCCTGTACTGCTACGAGTGCCGGTACTGCCGCACCGGGCACAACAACCTGTGCGAGCGCTGGGCCGCGATCGGGGTGACCACCGCCGGCGGGGCGGCCCGGTACGCGGTGGCCCCCGTGGCGAACTGCGTCAAGCTGCCCGAGCACGTGCGCACCGAGGACGCGGCCCTGGTGGAACCCCTGTCCTGCGCGGTGCGCGGCTACGACGTGCTCCGTTCCCGCCTCGGCGCCCATGTGCTGATCTACGGCTCCGGGACCATGGGCCTGATGATGCTGGAGCTGGCCAAGCGGACCGGAGCGGCCCGCGTGGACGTGGTGGACGTCAACCCGGCCCGGCTGGAGACGGCCCGCCGGCTCGGCGTCTCGGGCGCGGCGGGCGGCGCGGACGAGCTGGACCGGCCGCAGGGCTGGGACGTGGTGGTGGACGCGACCGGCAACGCGGCGGCGATCCAGGACGGCCTCGGCCGGGTGGCGAAGGCGGGCACCTTCCTGCAGTTCGGGGTGGCCGACTACGCGACGCGCGTGGCCATCGACCCGTACCGGATCTACAACCAGGAGATCACCATCACCGGCTCCATGGCGGTGCTGCACAGCTTCGAGCGGGCGGCGGAGCTGTTCGCCAACGGTGTGCTGGACCCCGAGGTGTTCATCAGCGACCGGATCCCGCTGGAGCGCTACCCGCAGGCGCTGGAGCAGTTCGCGGCGGGCGTGGGCCGGAAGATTGTGGTGGTGCCGTGAACCCGTTCGGCGGCGGGCGCGACAAGAAGGCGTAAGCCGTTCGGCTGGTAAGGGAACGGTAAAGCGATGTCGTTCGTTCACCCGGCATGACAGCTATGACCCCTGGCTCGAACATCCCTCTCTCGGCCGCGCGCGTGACGGTGGACGTCACCGCTCCGGTGCGGCTCGACGTGTCGGGCCTGCTGCTCACCGCCGACGGCAAGGTGCGTTCCGACGACGACTTCATCTTCTACAACCAGCCGGCGGGCCCGGGCGTGACGTACCGCTCCGGCGGCGGCACGGCCCCGGACGCGATCACGGTCGACACCGCCGCCGTCCCGCCGGAGATCGAGAAGATCGTCGTCACGGCCAGCCCGGACGCGGCCGGCCAGACCTTCCAGGGCATCGAGCCGACGGCCACGGTCCGGGACGCGGACGGCGGTGCCGCGCTGGCCTCGTTCACCCCGCCCCAGCTCGGCACCGAGACCGCGCTGGTGATCGTGGAGATCTACCGCCGGGGCGACCAGTGGAAGGCACGCGCCGTCGGCCAGGGGTACGCCAACGGGCTCGCGGGCATCGCGACCGACTTCGGCGTGACGGTGGAGGAGCCCGCGGCGGCCCCGGCGGCGCCCGCCGCCCCGCCGCAGCCCACCGCCGCACCCGCCGCCCCGCCGCAGCCCACCGCCGCACCCGCCGCCCCGCCGCAGCCCACCGCCCCGCCGCAGCCGGTGGCCGCGCCCTCCGCCCCGCCGCAGCCGGTGGCCCCGCCGCCCGCTCCGGTGCCGGGCGCCGGGAAGATCAACCTGGACAAGGGCCGGGTCAGCCTCCAGAAGAACCAGACCGTCTCCCTCGTCAAGGGCGGCCGGCCGCTCCTCTCCCAGGTGCGGATGGGCCTCGGCTGGGAGCCCGCGTTCCGGGGCCGGGACATCGACCTGGACGCCTCGGTCATCGCCTACGGCCCGCAGCGCAACGCCATCGACAGCTGCTACTTCGGCAAGCTGTCGATCCTGAACGGCGCGGTCAAGCACTCCGGCGACAACCTCACCGGTGAGGGCGGGGGCGACGACGAGGTCATCGTGGTCGACCTCGGCCGCCTCCCGCAGGAGGTCACCGGCCTGGTCTTCACGGTCAACTCCTTCTCCGGCCAGAAGTTCACCGAGGTCGCCAAGGCGTACTGCCGGCTGATCGACGCGGCCACCGGCGAGGAGCTGGTCCGCTTCGACCTCACCGGCGCCGAGCCCCAGACGGGCGTCCTGATGGCCAAGCTCGTCCGCCAGTTCTCCGGCGAGTGGGACATGACGGCCCTGGGCGACTTCGTCAAGGCCAGGACGGTCCGGAACATGGTGGACCCGGGCGCCAGGGCGCTGTAGCCGCAGCGCCGGCACACCGCGGCGGGCGCCGCGCCCCAGCCGGATCGGCTGGGGCGCGGCCGCGTCAGCCGGCGCGCAGCCCCTCCGTCAGCAGCGACAGATAGCGCCGGATCTCCGGCTCCCCCGCCCCCGCCAGCTCCGCCGCCGACCCCACCCCGTGGGCCAGCCGGAGCACCTCGATGGACTCCACATCGCCGCGGAGCGACCCCTCGGCCTGCGCGGCGGCCACCAGCCGGGCCATCGCGCCCTTCACCGTGGTCCCGCACACCGTGGGCGCCACCGCGCTCCCGTCCGTGACGGCCGAACCGAGCAGCGCCTTCATGCCGCGCACCTGAAGGGTGCGGACGCACAGCTCGTACAGCCATTCCGTCAGGGCCTCGCCGGGCGGCAGTTCCTCCGCCAGCTCGTCGGCGCGCGTCCCCAGCGCCTCGATCCGGTCCACGTACGCCGCCTCCAGCAGCGCCTGCCGGGTCGGGAAGTGCCGGTAGAGCGTGCCCGAGCCGACGCCCGCCCGCTTGGCGATGTCGTCGAGCGACGCGTTCTCCCCATGCTCGGCGAAGGCCTCCGCCGCCGCCTTCAGCAGCCGCTCGTAGTTGCGCCGAGCGTCCGCACGCATGGGTCTGGCCCGCGTCATCCACTCACTCCTCGAAACCGTGGACTCTCTCCGCATCCTACCGAGCACGGACGGGGGCGGCCCTAGCCCGCCGTCCCCCGGGCCCCGGTCCCGCGGGCCGTCTCCGGCCGCTCAGACGAGCCAGGGCCAGCGGCCTTCCCGGCCGCTCTCCAGCAGGGCGACCATGCGGAACGCCGCGTCGGAGAGGCCGCCGAAGGTGTGCCGGTTGCCCGTGCCCGCCGGGCCGTGGCCCGCCCGGTAGCCCTCCAGGTTCCAGGTGTAGACCGGGACCCGGTCCGGGACCTGGGCGGTCGGGTCGCCGTGCCGGTGCGCGGTGTACTGCTCGTCGGTGACGATCAGCACGCGGTCGTGTCCGCGGTAGTGCCGGCGCACCGCCTCGGTGGTGTCCGTGCCGCCCAGGTCGCCGAAGCGCTCCAGGATCTTCAGCACCGACTCGCCCGTGCGGAACGCGACCCGGCCGCTGGTCGAGCCGAACTGGACCAGGTCGGCGTCCGCCGCCCGCAGCGCGAGCGCCGTGCCGAAGACCGCCGCGGCGTCGGCCCGGGTGAGCTGGGCGCGGTCGGAGACCTGCGACCAGAACATCGAACCCGAGCGGTCGACCAGGATGAGCGTCCGGCCCGGCAGCGCGGGCACGTTGGCCAGCGAGTGGCCGAGCGCCCGCTCCAGCGGGTAGGACCAGCGCAGCGAGGGCGCGTGCTGGTACGCGGCCAGGTAGCGGAAGGGGAACTGCCGTGAGCGGCGCACCTCCTGCGGGTCGCTGATCTTCGCGGCGACCTCGGCGGCGACCTCGTCCGAGACACCCGCCTCGTCGAAGTTGCGCAGGTTGCGCACCAGCGCCATGGCGCCCATGGACGGAATCACGGCCTCCCAGGCCGCCTTGTCCATCGGTCCCTGGAGCCAGCCGGCCAGCGCCTCCCAGGTGATGCCGGCCGCCGCCAGCCGCTCGGCACCGTCGGGCGAGGTGACGACCGCCCGCCGCCGCTCGACGGGCAGCTCCGTCAGCTCGCGGCGCAGGGCGAGCGCCGGAAGCGACGCGGGCGGCTCGGCGGTGTCCGGGTGGTGCCGCCGGTCGAGCGCGTACCGGAACAGATCGCCCTGCCACGGCTTGTCCGGGTCCGGCGAGGCGTGCACCAGGTTGAGGATGTCGCCGAAGCGGTACCCCTTGGACGCGGTGTCGTACTTGAGCAGCGACCTGACGTGGTAGAGCCGTCGTACGGCGTCGGCGACACCGCGCTTGACGGGCTTGGGGAGGGCGCGGCCGTACCGGGACGTCCAGTACGCGAGGAGTTCGCCGGGCTCGTCCGGGCGCTGCAGCACGGAGGCCACGACCTCGCGGTTCGACGGGCCGCCGGCGGCCCCGGCCGCCAGTCGCGCGTGCACGTACTCGGCGGCGCCCACGACCGAGGCCGTGCGCATGTTGCCCTCGCCGCGCAGCCAGCCGAGCAGGGCGGCCGTCCACTCCGGGTCGCTGACGGCGAGGTCGCGGACCAGGCGGACGAACCGGTCGTCGCGGTCGTCGCCGTTCTCGTAGAAGGTGTGCTGCGCGACGAAATGGGAGACGGCGAGCAGGAACAGCTCGGAGCGCGGCTCGCGCTCCTGGCCCGCGCCGCCCTGGTACGTCCGCAGCACGCGGCCGGTCGAGGTCACCGCCGAGGCGGGCTGCGCCCTGGAGGCCCGTGTGTTGAATCGCGCCATGGTGAATTCCCCCGAATTCGTCTGCGTTTCGGAGGGAGGCACAGCAATAGGCGGACGTCCGAGATCAGGAGTCGGCGACGGAACATATACAGCTGCTCTACCACCGGGCTACAGCACCCCGAAGGTGCTGACGGGATTCGAACCCGCGACCTGCTGTGACCGAAGTATCCGCTGCCTGCGCACCGGGCACCCGCCGAATGCCGCGCCTCCCGAGATCAGATCGGCGGCGGTGATGGATTCTTTGAGAAAGAAGGAACCGCAGCCTGCGCACCGGGAGGTGCGTGAAGTTTCCGGTGTCCAGAGATCGAAGTCGGCGGAACCGACAAGGTGCTCTGACCCCTGAGCTACACCGGCCCGTTGTGCCGGTGGCGGGACTCGAACCCGCGGCCGCCCCATTATCAGTGGAAGTAGGTCCTGCCTTCGCACCTGGACGTTCATCACTTTAGGAGGGCAGCCGCGGGACGGGCGAGCGATTTAATTCCGCCGGGATGTCAGGCGCGCTTCTGCCGCTTCCAGGGGCCCGTGATGGCGAGCATGATGCCGGGGGTCTGGATGTTGGCGTACAGGGTCCTGCCGTCGGGCGAGAAGGTGACGCCGGTGAACTCGCTGTACTCCGGCTCCTGCGCGGTGCCGATGTTCAGCTCGTTGCGGGCGATCGGGTAGGTCCGGCCGCTCTCGGTGGCGCCGAACAGGTGCTGGACGCCCTCGCCGTCCTCGGCGATGACCAGGCCGCCGTACGGGGAGACGGTGATGTTGTCCGGGCCGTCGAAGGCGCCGTCTGCGGACGGGTCCGGGTTCACGCCGAGCAGCACCTTCAGCGTCAGGGTGCGGCGCTTGGGGTCGTAGAACCAGACCTGGCCGTCGTGCTGGAGCGGGCTCTCCTCGCGGGCGTAGGAGGAGACGATGTAGGTGCCGCCGTCGGCCCACCACATGCCCTCCAGCTTGCGGGCGCGGGTGACCTGGCCCTCGGTGAACTGCTTGCGCACCGAGACGGTCCTGGCGTCGCGGTCGGGGACGTCGACCCAGTCGACGCCGTAGACGGTCCCGATCCTGGTGGCGCGGGACAGGTCGTCCACGAACGTGCCGCCGGAGTCGAAGCACTTGAAGGCCTGGAGCACGCCGGCGTCGTCGGCGAGGGTGCGCAGCCTGCCGCGGCCGTGGTGGAAGCCGGCCGGCGGGGTCCAGCGGTAGAACAGGCCGTTCGGGGTGTCGGCGTCCTCGGTCAGGTAGAGGTGGCCGCGCCTGGTGTCGACGACGACGGCCTCGTGGGCGTAGCGGCCGAGCGCCTTGACGGGCTTCGGGTCGCGGTTGGCCCGGCGGTCCGCGGGGTCGACCTCGAAGACGTAGCCGTGGTCCTTGGTCATGCCGTTCTTGCCGGCCTTGTCCTCGGTCTCCTCGCAGGTCAGCCAGGTGCCCCAGGGGGTGCTTCCGCCCGCGCAGTTCTGCGAGGTGCCCGCGATGCCGACCCACTCGGCCACGTGGTCGCGGCGGACCTCGACCACCGTGCAGCCGCCGGCGGCCGCGGGGTCGTAGACCAGGCCCTCGGTCAGCGGCACCGGGTGCGTCCAGCCGGAGCGCGGGCCCTTCAGCTCGTGGTTGTTGACGAGGAGGGTGGCGCCCCGGGGGCCGTCGAACGTGGCCGTGCCGTCGTGGTTGGAGGGGGTGAACTCGCCGGACTCCAGCCTGGTCCGGCCGCTGTACGTGACGATCGTGTACGTGAAGCCGGCGGGCAGGGCGAGGATGCCGTCCGGGTCGGGGAGCAGCGGGCCGTAGCCGACACCGCGGTGGCGGTGGCCCGTGTGCCCGGACTCGGCCTCGTGCTCGGCCCCGGCCTCGGCCCCGGCGCTCTCGTGGTCCGTGGCGGCGAGGGCGTTCGGCGCGGTGGCGAGGGCGCCGACGCTGCCCGCCAGGGCGACCCCGGCACCGGTGATCGCGGATTTCCTGGTGAAGTCCCTGCGGGTGAGCGACATGGTGTCTCCTGTGAGGACGGTGGAAGAGCCGTGGAGGGTGGGGGGTCCGGTTCGGCGGACACGCTTCCGCCGCCCGTTGAACGGGGGCTGAACGCGCGGCCACGTCGGGGACTTCGGTTCCATGAACCCGTATGCGCCATCCCATGAACGGCCCAAGCACCGGCTGTGCCGGCCGCACCGCCGGACCCGGCACAGCACCGTGCCGCCCCGCGGACACGACGACGCCCGGCCCGCCGGACGGCGGACCGGGCGTCACCCCACCTCAGCGACTCTCAGCGAGCCGGCGGGCCCGGCCGGTTCAACCGCCCTGCTGGGAGCGCGCCTTGAACGCGGCCTTCCGCGCCTCCTTGGCCACCTTCTTGTCCGGATGCAGCCGTCCCATCGCGTCCAGCACCTCGGCGGTGGCGGGGTGCTCCACCCGCCAGGCCGCGGCGAAGAACCCGCCGTGCTGCGCGGCCAGCCCCTCCACCAGGGCCTGGAGCTCATCGGAGTTGCCCTCGGCCTGGAGCTGCGCGGCCACCGTGTCGATGGTCAGCCAGAACACCATCTCCTGCGAGGGCGCCGGCACGCCCGCCGCGCCCCGCTCGCTGAGCCACACCCGGGCGAGGCCGCCCAGCTCGGGGTCGGCCAGCACCTCCCGCAGCGCCGGTTCGGCCGCGTCGCCCACCAGCGAGAGCGCCTGCTGGCAGCGCAGCCTGCGCAGCGGCGCCCCCGGGTCGGCACCCCGCGCCGCCGTCAGCAACTCCCTGGCCGCGGCGAGCGGTTCGCGGCGGGTGAGCCACTGCTCGGTCTCCGCCCGGGCGGCGGACTGGCCGAAAGCGGAGGTGCCGTCGAGCAGCGCGTCCGCGCCCTTGTCGGCCAGCTCGCCGACGGCCGGCGCCTCGAACCCGGCCTCCAGCAGCCGCGCCCGCAGCCCGTACACGCCGAGCGGGGTGAGCGTGACCATGCCGTAGCGGGAGACGTCGGTGTCGTCGACCGGGGCGGCGGGCTCCTCGTCGGCGTCGGCCATCAGCGCCTCGTCCACCGGCTGGTACGTCACGAGCCCGACCGGTTCCAGCACCCGGAACTGGTCGTCGAGACGCATCATCGCGTCGGAGACCTGCTCCAGGACGTCGTTGGTCGGCTCGCCCATGTCGTCGGGCACGATCATGGAGGCGGCGAGGGCGGGCAGCGGGACGGGGCCCTCGCCGGTGCCGTCCTCGCTGACGGTGAGCAGGTAGAGATTGCCGAGGACGCCGTCGAGGAACTCCGCCTCGGCCTCCGGGTCCCAGTCGAGTGACGAGAAATCGACCTCGCCGTTCTCGTCCAGCGCGTCGACCAGGTCGTCCAGATCGGGGACGGCCGCGTCGGCGAGGACGGTCTCCAGGGCGGCCAGCCAGACGGCGAGCACGTCCCGCGGGGAGCCGCCGGTGAGCACGGCGAGCTCCTCCCCCGCCCGGACGGTGCCGGCCTCCTCGTCCTCGATCTCGACCAGACCGGCGTCCACGGCCACCCGCCAGGCCTCGCCGGCGTAGGCGGCGGCGTCGTCACCGGTCAGTGCGAGCAGCTCGACGGCGGCGGGCAGCTGCTCCTCGGCCAGGTTGCCGCCCGCGTCCACCCGGGTCTCCGGGCCGGCCCAGCGCGCGAGGCGGGCGGCCCGGGAGAGCAGCGGCGTGGACAGCGCGGCGCGGGCCAGCTCCGCTTCGGGGTGCAGCCGGGCGGGCGGCAGGGGGGAGCTGTCTGACATCGGCTGGTTCTCCTCGGACCGTGATACGGGCTCAGCCGCTCAGCCTAGACGGATTTCCACCCATGCCACCCGGTTCATCTCTCCGTAAGCCGCCGTCCATGGCCGAAACCTTGACAACTCCCCCGCCCAGGCAGGAGATTGACGCGCGTAGAAGTTGGGGGGACAACTGTTCACTCGGCTCTGCGCGTGTCACTGAGGGCTACGAGCCCCGCACGCTCCCGTTCCACCCTCGTCCCGGCGCTCACGTATGTCCCCGGAGGGAACCCTTGCCGAGCAGGTCTTCAGCGCGCCTCGCCGCGCTCACCGTCGCCGCCGTGTGCAGCGCGACGTCCGCCGTCGTCCTCACCTCGCCCGCGCACGCCGATTCGGTGCGCATCCACGACATCCAGGGCACGACCCGGATATCCCCGCTCGCCGGGCAGAAGGTGGCGGACGTACCCGGCATCGTCACGGCCACGCGCACCTACGGGTCCTCCAAGGGCTTCTGGCTCCAGGACCCGACCCCGGACGCCGACCCCGCCACCAGCGAGGGCGTGTTCGTCTTCACCAGCTCCGCGCCGAAGGCCGCGGTCGGCGACTCGGTGACGGTGACCGGCACGGTCTCCGAGTACGTCCCGGGCGGCACCGCGTCCGGCAACCAGTCGCTGACGGAGATCACCAAGCCCACGGTCACCACCGTCTCCACCGGCAACGCGGTGCCCGCACCCGCCGTGATCGACGCCAGGTCGGTGCCGCGCGCGTACACCCCGGCCGGCGACACGGCCGCGAGCGGCTCGGTCAACGGCCTGCCGCTGGACCCGTCGAAGTACGCCCTGGACTACTACGAGTCCCTGGAAGGCATGAACGTCCAGGTCGCCGACGCCCGGGTGGTCACCGCCACCGACCCGTACGCCGAGCTGTGGGTGACGGTGAAGCCGCGCGAGCACCGCACCCACCGCGGTGGCACGCTGTACGGCTCCTACGACTCCCAGAACACCGGCCGGCTCCAGATCCAGTCGCTCGGCGCGACCGCCGACTTCCCGAAGGCGAACGTCGGCGACACCCTGGAGGGCGCCACCACCGGCCCGCTGGACTTCAACCAGTTCGGCGGCTACACCCTGGTCGCCGGCGAGCTGGGCGCGCTGAAGAGCGGCGGGCTGCGGCGGGAGACCACGCACAAGCAGGCGCGCGGCGAGCTGGCCGTCGCGACGTACAACGTGGAGAACCTCGACCCGTCGGACGCCACCTTCGACCAGCACGCCTCCGCGATCGTGCACAACCTCCAGTCGCCCGACATCGTGTCCCTGGAGGAGATCCAGGACAACAACGGCGCCAAGGACGACGGCACGGTCGACGCGAACGAGACGGTCACCAAGCTGATCGACGCGATCGTCGCGGCGGGCGGCCCCCGCTACGACTGGCGCTCGATCAACCCGGTCAACGACCAGGACGGCGGCGAGCCCGGCGGCAACATCCGCCAGGTGTTCCTGTTCAACCCGGAGCGGGTGTCCTTCACGGACCGCGCGGGCGGCGACTCGACCACCGCGGTCGGCGTCACCAAGGTGCACGGCAAGGCGCAGTTGACGACCTCGCCGGGCCGCGTCGACCCGGCGAACGAGGCATGGAAGAGCAGCCGCAAGCCGCTGGCCGGCGAGTTCGTCTTCCGCGGGCGTACCGTCTTCGTGATCGCCAACCATCTGAACTCCAAGGGCGGCGACCAGGCGCTGACCGCGCAGTACCAGCCGCCGGTGCGCAGCTCGGAGACCCAGCGGCACGCCCAGGCGACCGCGGTGAACGCGTTCGTCGAGGACATCCTGTCCGCCCAGAAGAACGCGGACGTCATCGCGCTCGGCGACATGAACGACTTCGAGTTCTCCGGCACCACGAAGATCCTGGAGGGCGGCGGCGCCCTGTGGTCGGCGATCAAGTCGCTGCCGAAGAGCGAGCGTTACACGTATGACTACCAGGGCAACCAGCAGGTCCTGGACCAGATCCTGATCAGCCCGGCGATCCGCCGCGACGGCGACTTCGAGTACGACAGCGTGCACGTCAACTCGGAGTTCAACGACCAGATCAGCGACCACGACCCGCAGGTGCTGCGGTTCCGTCCGTGATCCGGCGGTGGGTCCGGCCGTGCGCTCGGCGCGGCCGGACCCGCCCCGCCGTCCTCACCGCCGCCGGCCGGACCCGCGCCGGCGCAGGGCGGCGATGACGATGCCGCACCCCGCGGCGCCCGCGAGCAGCACGGCCCCGGGGTGCCGCAGTGCGGCGCCCGCGGCGACCCGTACCGGCCGCGGCACCCGCGGGGTGTCCTGGACGACGTGACCGGCGTGCGCCGCGCGGTCCCGCAGGGCGTGCCCGCCCTGCCCGGCCCGCTCCTGCATCAGATGGCCGACCCCGGTCATCCGCTCCTGGGTGCGGTGCCCGGCCCGCAGGGCGCCGTCCTGCATCAGGTGGCCGGCCCTGGCCGCCCGGTCCTGCACACCGTGCCCCGCGTGGGCGGCCCCGGCGCGCAGCTGCACGGTCATGGCGCCGGCCTTGTCCTTCAGGTCGGCGGCCCGCGCCTGCGCCCGGCCCTTCATATCGGCGCGGCCCACCAGCCGGCCGACGGTGTCGCCGAGCCGGCCCCGGGCCTGCTCCCACTGCTGCCGCAGCTCGTCGGGTCCCTTGGCGCCCGAGCCGTGCGGATTGCTGTTCTTCATCGTGTCCCGCCTCCTCGCTGTGCGGAACGTACGGGTACCCGGACCGGACGCGCTCAGCCCTGCCCGCCGCCCTCCCGGTCGCCCAGGCGTGCCAGCTGGGACTGGAACCAGTCGAGACGGGCCTGCAACAGGGCCGCCTCGGCGACGAGTTCGGGCACCCCGGGATCGGCGGCGAGCCCGGAATCCGCGGCCACCGCGCCGGCCCCGCCCGCCCCGCCGTCCCCAGGGGTCATCCGCAGCCCGTGCCCGGCCAGCCGGGCGAACCCCGCGAGCGAGACGGCCGTACGCCCGCGCACACAGCCCGCGCAGACGGCGGCCAGGACCCGCCAGCCGGGTCGGCCCCAGCCTGCGTCGGCCAGCGCGACCGCCCGGGCGCCGCAGCCGCAGGGTCCGGCCGCGGCCGTGCGCACCCGCTGCCGGGCGTAGCGGAAGCCGCGCTCGAAGCGCAGGTAGGCGCCGAGGACGGAGACCTCCAGCAGGACGGCCCCCCGGTGTTCGGCGGTGCACAGCAGGGCCTCGGCCGCCGCCCGGTCGTGCACGCAGTGGAAGCCGCAGTCGCACCGGCGCACGGGCGGGCGGTGCCGCAGGCCGTAGACGCAGGAGGCGTCGTCGAGCACGCCGTACGGCAGCGCGCCGCCGAGCGACACACCGGTGAACCCGGCCCGGGTGCCGTCCTGGGACAGCACCGGGTGGGCGATCTTGTATCCGGTCGGCGGCTCCGTCGGGCGTTCCGCCGGGAGCCGCAGCCTCATCGGGCGGCCGGGACCTCTTCGCGGGCCGGCTCGGCCGGTGCGGTGCGGGCGGTCTCCTCGGGGAGCGGCGCCTCCTCCTCACGGACCGGCTGCCGCTCCTCGGCGACCCCGGTGGCCAGTGCCTTGCCGAGCTTCATGGTGCCTCCCATGACCTGACGCAGGTGACCCTCCGGCCATAGTGACCCATGAGGTGCCGAGTTGGACACAGGGACTCCGGCCGCAGGGCCAGAACCCATCAGCATCACTTAGCAATACCTCGTAGAAAAATTAAGTAGAGCTTCATCGACGTGCTGCCGAGACTACTCCCATGACGCATACGCGCACGCCCCCGCCGTTCGGTCGCACGCTCTGCGCGATGATCACGCCGTTCACCGAGGCGGGCTCGCTCGACCTGGACGGCGCCCAGCGGCTGGCCGCGCGGCTGGTGGCGGAAGGCTGCGACGGCCTGGTGCTGAACGGCACCACGGGCGAGTCGCCCACCACCACCGACGCGGAGAAGGCGCGGCTGGTCACAGCCGTCCGGGAGGCGGTCGGCACGGGGACCTCGCTGGTCGCGGGCGTGGGCACGTCCGACACCCGGCACACGGTGGAGCTGGCGCTCGCGGCCGGGAAGGCGGGCGCCGACGGCGTCCTGGTGGTGACGCCGTACTACAGCCGGCCCCCGCAGGAGGCCGTGGCCGAGCACTTCCGCCGGGTCGCCGACGCGAGCGGGCTCCCGGTGATGCTGTACGACATCCCGGGCCGCACCGGCACCCGGATCGAGCCGGAGACGATGCTCCGGCTCGCCGGGCACCCGCGGATCGTGGCCGTCAAGGACTGCTCCTACGACCTCCTCGGCACCCAGAAGGTGCTGGCCCGGACGGAGTTGGCGTACTACGCGGGCTGCGACGAACATGTGCTGGCGCTGTACGCGGTCGGCGCGGCGGGCTGTGTGAGCACTATCGCGAACGCCGTACCGGCCCATGTCGCCGCGGTCCTGGCCGCGTTCGACGCCGGCGACACCGCGCGGGCGCGGGAACTCCAGCTTGCGGCCGTGCCGTTGATCGAGGCGGTGACGGGCGCGGACCTGCCCGGCACGGTCACCGCCAAGGCCCTGCTGGCCCGCCTCGGCCTGCCGGCGGGACCGGTCCGCGCACCACTGCTGCCCGCCGGCCGGGAGACGGCCGACGGGCTGCTGGCGGCGTACGAGGCGCTCACCGCGCCCTGATCAGCGGCGGGCGAAGACGGGCTCCCACGGCTCCCGCACATCGGTCGGCTTCCACGGCTCCTGGACACCGCTGAGCGGTACGACCTTGTCGCTGCCGATCGTGACCAGCACCAGCCGGGGCCGGTACTCCTCCTCCAGGCTCGTCACCCGCTCCCAGGCGATGAGGTGCTTCTCGTCGGCCCAGGCGAGCAGGTGGCCGCCGCGGACCTTGGTGATCTCCTTGCCCGTGCGGGGATCACGCACGGAGGACCAGGACCGGCCGGGGGAGCCGCCGGCCTCCTTCGCCAGACCGAGCGCGGCGAGCCCGCCGCTCGGGGACAGCCGCGCGGGGACGTCCGACCGCAGGTACCGCTCGTTCGCGGGCGCCGCGGTCTTCCTCCCGTTGAGGTCGTAGAACTGCTGCAGGCCGTCCCGGCCGCCGAGGTACCGCCCGTACACCAGCCGGCCGGAGCGGCTGTAGGCGAAGTCCATGCGGGAGCCGATGTCGCGGCCGGAGGCGACCGGGCTCCAGGAACCCGCGCCGGAGGCCACGTCGAGGTCGTAGAACCCGGACCGGCTCGACGCGCCGAAGCCCGCCGTCCACGTCCACCGGTCCCTTCCGTGGCTGTCGAACAGCTTCTCCCTGGTCCTCAGATCGGGGTTCTCGCCGTACGTCGTCGCGACGAGCCGGGTGCCGTCGTACGAGAACGCGAGTCCCCCGACGCCGTGCCGGACCGGGATCCACCGCTCGACCTCCCCCGTCGCGAGGTCGAGCAGGCCGATCCTGCGGGCGGGCAGGTCCCGCTCCAGCACGGCGGCGGTCTTCAGGCCCGGGGCGACGGCGACGAAGGACCAGCGGGCGTCCTTCTCGTACCGCCCGGTCCCGGGGTCGAGCAGCCGGTAGGTACGCTCCGCCACGCCCCGGGTGGCCGTCCGCGGCCGGATCTCCGCCGTGTAGTAGGCGGCCAGCGCGGCGTCCCCGGCGCCGATCCGCTCACGCGGCGGCGACTGGTCCGGGTGGGCCTGGATCCCCGGGGAGTCCACCACCTGCGACGGCCGTACGTCGCGGCCGCGGCCGGAGTCCAGCAGCGGCACCCCCACGGCGACGGCGACCACGGCGGCGGTGGCCGCGGCGACGGACACGAACCTGCGGGTGCGGCGGCGCCTGCGCACGCCCAGCACCCGGTCGGCGAAGCCCGCCGGGGCCGGCGGCTGCCCGTCGGCCTCCTCCCGCAGCGCCTCACGCACGAGTTCCTCGACGTTCACGGACGCACCTCCACGGGCGAGAAGTCACGGGACGGCTGCGGCGGCCGGCGGTCGACGGCCGCCAGCTCGGGCGCGATCTCGCGCAGCCGGGCCAAGGAGCGGTGGGTGGTGGACCGCACGGTGCCGACGGAGCAGCCCAGCACCCGGGCCACCTCGGCCTCCGGCAGGTCCTCGAAGTAGCGCAGCACCAGCACGGTGCGCTGGCGGACGGTGAGCCGGGACAGCGCGCCGCGCAGCAGCAGCCGCAGCTCGGCCGCGCCCGAGGCGTCCGGGGTGTGGCCGGCCTCCGGCGGTTGGGCGACCGTGATCTCGCGCCGGCGCCACTTCAGCCGCCAGCGGCTGATCTGCTGCCGGTACAGGATCCGCCGGACGTACGCCTCCGGCTCGTCGATGCGCTGCCACCGCCCGGCCGCCTTGACCAGCGCGTTCTGCAGCAGGTCCTCGGCCGCGTGGCGGTCCCCGCCGCAGAGCAGGACGGCGGTCTTCAGCAGCGCGGACGATCTGCCGGCCACGAAATCCCGGAAACTCTCCTGCGCTTCGGCATCCATCGCCACCTTCTCTTCTCCCGGGCCGCACCCGGTGGTCCGGGCCCCACACCCCTACTGACGTGTACACCCGCCCGCCGCTATGCCTGCCGCCGCGAAGAAATTTCCATAGATCCGCCCGCCGCCCCCGCCGTACGGTGTCCCTGTGAGCCGCCCGCTGCTGTTCCTGGACGTCGACGGCCCCCTCAACCCGTACGCGGCCCAGCCGGAACGCCGGCCCGAGGGGTGTACGACGATCCGGGTGCCGCTGCCCTCCCGGCGGCGCCCGCTGCGGGTCTGGCTGAACCCGGACCACGGCCCGGCGCTGCTGGCGCTCGGCTACGAACTGTGCTGGGCGACGAGCTGGATGACGCAGGCCAACGTCTGGATCGCCCCGGTCGTCGGTCTGCCCGAGCTGCCCTGCGTCGACTTCGGGACCGGTCTGTTCGCCGAGCGCCCGGACGGAGTGCACTGGAAGACGGAGGCGATCGTGGCGTACGCCGGGGGCCGGCCGTTCGCCTGGGTGGACGACGAGCAGAGCCCGGCCGACACGCTGTACGTCAGGGACCGGCATCCCGGCCCCGCCCTGCTCCACCACGTGGACCCGCGGCTCGGCCTGCGCGAGCCGGACTTCGCGGCGCTGCGCGCGTTCGCGGCGGCACCGCACACGTGACGGGGCGCCCGCCACCGTGAGGTGAGGGGCGCCCCGGGCGACTGGTGCGTCAGTTGTGGCTGTGCAGGACGTCGTTCAGGCCGCCCCAGACCGCGTTGTTCGGGCGGGCCTCGACGGCGCCGGTGACCGAGTTGCGGCGGAAGAGGATGTGGGAGGCGCCGTTCAGCTCGCGGGCCTTGACGATCTGGCCGTCGGGCATGGTGACCCGGGTGCCCGCGGTGATGTACAGGCCGGCCTCGACCACGCACTCGTCGCCGAGGGCGATGCCGACGCCCGCCTCGGCGCCGATCAGGGAGCGCTCGCCGATGGAGATGATCACGTTGCCGCCGCCGGACAGGGTGCCCATGGTGGAGGCGCCGCCGCCGATGTCCGAGCCGTCGCCGACCACGACACCCGCGGAGATCCGTCCCTCGACCATGGAGGTGCCGAGCGTGCCCGCGTTGAAGTTGACGAAGCCCTCGTGCATGACCGTGGTGCCCGCGGCGAGGTGCGCGCCCAGGCGGACCCGGTCGGCGTCGGCGATGCGCACGCCCTTCGGGGCGACGTAGTCCGTCATGCGCGGGAACTTGTCGACCGAGGTCACCTGGAGGTGCAGGCCCTCGGCGCGGGCGTTCAGCCGCACCTTCTCGATGTCGTCCACGGCGACCGGGCCGAGCGAGGTCCAGGCGACGTTGGCGAGGTGGCCGAAGATGCCGTCCAGGTTCTGGCCGTGCGGCTTGACCAGGCGGTGCGAGAGCAGGTGCAGGCGCAGGTAGACGTCGTGCGCGTCGACCGGCTTGGCGTCCAGCGAGGAGATGACCGTGCGGACCGCGACCACCTCGACGCCCCGGCGGGCGTCCGGGCCGGCCGCCTTGGCCGCGCCCTCGCCCAGCAGCTCGGCCGCCCGCTCGGCGGTCAGCCGCTCGGTGCCGGACGGGCCCGGCTCCTCGACCAGCTCGGGGGCCGGGAACCAGGTGTCGAGGACGGTGCCGTCGGAGGCGAGGGTGGCGAGGCCGGCGGCGACGGCGCCGGTGGTACGGGTTGCAGACTCGGTCATGGGCAAAACCTAACGCGGGCGGGGCGGTGAGGGCGAACCGCGTCTCACGTGCCGGGCGCCGCTTCAGGGGATCAGCCGAGCCAGCATGGTCCGCGCGTACTCCTCGTCGTAGGAACCGCCCGTCAGCAGGACCTGGAGGCCGATGCCGTCCATCAGCGCGAGCAGGGCCCGTGCCGTGACCGGGTCGGTGCGCCGGGCCAGCAGCGCCGCCGCCTGCTCGGTCCACTCGGCGGCGACGGGACGCAGCGCGGGGCGGCGCAGGGCGGCCAGATACAGCTCGTACTCCAGCTCCACGCCGGTGCGCTCACCGCCCAGCCACTCCCCCAGCACCCGGGCGAGGTCCGCCGCGAGGTCGCCCCCGCCCGCCTCGGGCAGCAGTTCGGCCAGCACCCCGGCGAACCCCTCGTTCGCCTGCCGCAACGCGGCCACCAGCAGCTCTTCCAGGGTGGCGAAGTGGTAGGTGGTGGAGCCGAGCGGTACGTCGGCCTCGGCGGCCGCCGTACGGTGGCTCAGCCCCGCGATGCCGTCGCGGCCGACCACCCGGATCGCGGCATCGGTGATCCGCTGCCGGCGCTCGGGGTCGTAGCGGCGGGCCATCAGTGGCTCGCCCCGCCCAGGTTCAGCACGACGACTCCCCCGATGATCAGCAGGATCCCGGCGACCTTGGGCACGCTCAGCCCCTCCCCGAACAGCAGCAGCCCGAGCACGGCGATGGCCGCGGTGCCCACGCCGGACCATATGGCGTAGGCGGTGCCGATCTGGACGGTCTTCAGCGTGTGGGCCAGCAGCGCGAACGAGACGACGTATCCCAGGGCGGTCGCGAGCGAGGGCCAGAACCGGCTGAAGCCCTCGGTGTACTTCATCGCCGTCGTGGCGGCGACCTCGGCGGCGATCGCGCCGGCGAGCGTCAGGTATCCCATGTGTACGAGCGTACACAACGCTGCGTACACGCGTACACGACGAGCCGGTCCGAGGCCGCGCACGACGAAGCGGCGGCACCCGGGCGGGGTGCCGCCGCTTCACGCGCGCGGTGCGGACCGATCCGGGCTCAGACGTTGAACCCGAGCGCCCGCAGCTGTTCGCGGCCGTCGTCCGTGATCTTGTCGGGGCCCCACGGGGGCATCCAGACCCAGTTGATGCGCAACTCGCTGACCAGGCCGTCCGTGGCGGACTTGGCCTGGTCCTCGATGACGTCCGTCAGCGGGCAGGCCGCCGACGTCAGGGTCATGTCGATCGTCGCGATGTTCGCGTCGTCGACGTGGATGCCGTAGATCAGCCCGAGGTTGACGACGTCGATGCCCAGCTCGGGGTCGACGACGTCGTACAGCGCCTCGCGGAGTTCCTCCTCCGAGGCCGGCTTCATCTCGACGGTGTCACTCATGCGGTCTTCCTTTCGGCTTCGGCGCCATCCAGTGCCTGGGCCGTCGCGTCCTTCCACGCCATCCAGCTCAGGAGGGCGCACTTGACCCGCGCGGGGTACTTGGAGACACCGGCGAACGCGACCGCGTCCTCCAGCACCTCCTCCATCGCGTCATCGGGCTCGATCTTGCCCTTGGACTGCATCAGCTCCAGGAAGGTCTCCTGGATCCGCTGCGCCTCGGCCAGCTCCTTGCCGACCAGCAGCTCGTTCAGCACGGAGGCGGAGGCCTGGCTGATGGAGCAGCCCTGGCCCTCGTACGAGACGTCCTCGATCTTCGTGCCGGCGTACTTCACGCGCAGGGTGATCTCATCGCCGCAGGTCGGGTTCACGTGGTGCACCTCGGCGTCGCCATCGCGCAGACCACGCCCGTGCGGGTGCTTGTAGTGGTCCAGGATGACGTCCTGGTACATCGAGTCCAGCTTCACGGTGTCAGCCCTCACGCCTCTCAGCCGAAGAAGTTCCGTACGTGCTCCAGACCGTCGACCAGAGCGTCGATCTCGGCCGGCGTGGAGTACAGATAGAACGACGCTCGCGTGGTCGCAGGAATTCCGTAGCGGAGGCAGACCGGGCGGGCGCAGTGGTGTCCCACGCGTACCGCGATGCCCTGCTCGTCCAGGACCTGGCCCACGTCGTGCGGGTGGATGTCACCGAGGGTGAAGGAGATCGCCGCCCCGCGGTCCTCGGCCGTCGTCGGGCCGATGATCCTGAGGTCCGGGACCTGCGCCAGGCGCCGCACCGCGTACTCGGTCAGCGCGTGCTCGTGGGCGAGGATCCGGTCCATGCCGATGGCGTTCAGGTAGTCGATCGCCGCGCCGAGACCGACCGCCTGGGCGATCGGCGGGGTGCCCGCCTCGAACTTGTGCGGCGCCGGGGCGTAGGTCGAGGAGTGCATCGAGACGGTCTCGATCATCTCGCCGCCGCCCAGGAACGGGGGCAGGTCCTCCAGCAGCTCCTGGCGGCCCCAGAGGACGCCGATGCCGGTCGGACCGCACATCTTGTGGCCGGTGAAGGCCACGAAGTCGGCCTGCAGGGCCTGCACGTCCAGCGGCATGTGCGGGGCGGCCTGGGACGCGTCGATGCAGACGAGCGCGCCGACCTCCTGGGCGCGGCGGACTATCGCCTCGACCGGGTTGACGGTGCCCAGGATGTTCGACACCAGCACGAAGGAGACGATCTTCGTCTTCTCGGTGATGATCTCGTCGATGTTGGACAGGTCGAGGCGGCCGTCGTCGGTGAGGCCGAACCACTTCAGCTTCGCGCCCGTGCGCTGCGCGAGCAGCTGCCACGGCACGATGTTGGAGTGGTGCTCCATCTCCGTGATGACGATCTCGGTCTCGTGGTCCACCCGGTAGGGCTCGTCGGCCCAGCCCAGCATGTTCGCCACGAGGTTCAGCGACTCGGAGGCGTTCTTGGTGAAGATCACCTCGTCGCGGCTGGGCGCGTTGACGAACTCGGCGACCTTGTCGCGCGCGCCCTCGTACAGCGCCGTGGCCTCCTCGGCGAGCACATGCACACCGCGGTGGACGTTGGCGTTGTAGCGCTCGTAGTACTCGCTCAGGGCGTCCAGCACCTGGCGCGGCTTCTGCGAGGTCGCCGCGTTGTCCAGGTACACGAGCTTCCGGTCGTCGTGGACCAGCCGGTCCAGGATGGGGAAGTCCTTGCGGATCGCCTCGGTGTCGAGGAGGCCCGGCAGCTGTGTCACGCGGATACGCCACCCTTCGTGTATGCCTCGTAGCCCTCGTTCTCCAGCTTGTCGGCCAGCTCGGCGCCGCCGGACTCGACGATGCGGCCGGCCGAGAACACGTGGACGAAGTCGGGCTTGATGTAGCGCAGGATGCGCGTGTAGTGCGTGATCAGCAGGGTGCCGACCTCGCCGGTCTCGCGGACGCGGTTCACACCCTCCGACACGATGCGCAGCGCGTCGACGTCCAGGCCGGAGTCGGTCTCGTCGAGGATCGCGACCTTCGGCTTGAGCAGCTCCAGCTGGAGGATCTCGTGGCGCTTCTTCTCACCGCCGGAGAAGCCCTCGTTCACGTTGCGCTCGGCGAAGGCCGGGTCCATGTTGAGGCGCTCCATGGCCCCCTTGACCTCCTTCACCCAGGTGCGCAGCTTCGGGGCCTCGCCGCGGACGGCGGTGGCGGAGGTGCGCAGGAAGTTGGAGACGGAGACGCCGGGGACCTCGACCGGGTACTGCATCGCCAGGAACAGGCCGGCGCGGGCGCGCTCGTCGACGGACATCTCCAGGACGTCCTCGCCGTCGAGCAGCACGGTGCCGCCGGTGATCGTGTACTTCGGGTGACCCGCCAGCGAGTAGGCGAGGGTCGACTTGCCCGAGCCGTTGGGGCCCATGATGGCGTGCGTCTCGCCCTGCTTCACGGTGAGGTCGACGCCCTTGAGGATCTCCTTCGTGGCGTTGTCGGCCTCGACGGTGACGTGCAGGTCTCGGATTTCAAGCGTTGCCATGGGTGCCTCAGGACTCCTGGGTGAGGGAGACGAGAACGTCGTCCCCTTCGATCTTTACGGGGTATACGGGGACGGGGCGCGTCGCGGGGAGGCCGGACGGCTTGCCGGTGCGCAGGTCGAAGGCGGAGCCGTGCAGCCAGCACTCGATCTGGCAGTCCTCCACCTCGCCCTCGGACAGGGAGACGTTCGCGTGCGAGCAGATGTCGTGGATCGCGAACACCTCGCCCTCGGTCCGCACGACCGAGACCGGCGTGCCGTCGAGTTCCACCCGCTTCGGGGTGTCCTCCGCCAGCTCGCTCAGCCCGCAGGCGCGTACGAAGGTCGTCATGCGACCGCTGCCTCCAGCTCCGCCTCGATCTTGGCGAGCAGGCGCTCCTCGATGTCGGTGACACCGATCTGCTGGACCAGCTCGGCGAAGAAGCCGCGGACCACGAGACGGCGGGCGTCGTGCTCCGGGATGCCGCGGGCCATCAGGTAGAAGAGCTGCTCGTCGTCGAAGCGGCCGGTGGCGGAGGCGTGGCCGGCGCCGACGATCTCACCGGTCTCGATCTCCAGGTTCGGCACCGAGTCGACACGCGCGCCGTCCGTGAGGACCAGGTTGCGGTTCATCTCGTAGGTGTCCGTGCCCTCGGCCTTGGCCTCGATGAGCACGTCGCCGATCCAGACCGCGTGCGCCGCCTCGCCCTGGAGCGCGCCCTTGTAGACGACGTTCGACTTGCAGTGCGGGGTGTTGTGGTCGACCAGGAGGCGGTGCTCCTGGTGCTGCCCGGCGTCGGTGAAGTACAGGCCGAGCAGCTCGGCCTCGCCGCCGGTGCCGGCGTACTCCACGCGCGGGTGCAGGCGGACCAGGTCGCCGCCGAAGGTGACGACCACGGACTTGAAGGAGGCGTCCCGGCCGACCAGCGCGTTGTGCTGGGCGACGTGGACGGCCTTGTCGTCCCAGTCCTGCACGGAGACGACGGTCAGCTTGGCGCCGTCGCCGACGAGGTAGTCGACATTGCCCGCGAGCACCGCGTCACCGGTGTGGTCGATGACCACGACGGCCTCGGCGAAGGCGCCCAGCTCGATCACCTGGTGACCGTAGGCGACCCCGCCCGCGCCGTGCACGGCGATGCGGATCGGCTCGGTGAGCACCGTGTCCTTGGCGACGGTGATCACGCCGGCCTGCTCGAACGCCGAGTACGCCTGGGCGGCGACCCGGTCCACGGGGGTGCCCGCCCGGCCGATCCGGGCGTCGTCGCGGCCGACGGTCTCGACGGTGACGCCCTCGGGGGCCTCGACCGTGATCTTCACGCCCTCGCCGTTGGCGACGGCGGTGCCGTCGTGCAGCCCGCGCAGGCGCTCCAGCGGCGTGAACCGCCACTCCTCCTCGCGGCCGTGCGGCACCGGGAAGTCCGCCACGTCGAAGGACGGGGGCGCGCTCATGCGCGTGGCGACGGTCGACTCGGCGGCCACCGCGATCTGGCCCGCGGTGGTGGAGCCCACGGGTGGGGGTCCCCCCGCCCGAACGGACTTGAGGGTGGGGGAGTTCTGAGCCTCAGCCATGGCTGTCGGTCTGCTCGCTTTCTTACGTGAGGGGCTTGATGGGGACGAGGGCGGTGCTTAGCCGACCGCGCCTTCCATCTGGAGCTCGATCAGCCGGTTGAGTTCGAGGGCGTACTCCATGGGCAGCTCCTTGGCGATCGGCTCGACGAAGCCGCGCACGATCATCGCCATCGCCTCGAACTCGGTCAGGCCGCGGCTCATCAGGTAGAAGAGCTGGTCCTCGGAGACCTTGGAGACGGTCGCCTCGTGGCCCATGGACACGTCGTCCTCGCGGACGTCCACGTAGGGGTAGGTGTCCGAGCGGGAGATCGTGTCGACGAGCAGCGCGTCGCACAGCACGTTCGACTTCGAGCCGTGGGCACCCTCGCCGATCTCCACCAGGCCGCGGTAGGAGGTACGGCCACCACCGCGCGCCACCGACTTGGAGACGATGTTGGACGAGGTGTTCGGCGCCATGTGGACCATCTTGGAGCCGGCGTCCTGGTGCTGGCCCTCGCCCGCGAAGGCGATGGAGAGGGTCTCGCCCTTGGCGTGCTCGCCCATCAGGTAGACGGCCGGGTACTTCATCGTCACCTTGGAGCCGATGTTGCCGTCGATCCACTCCATGGTCGCGCCCTCGTAGGCCACGGCGCGCTTGGTGACCAGGTTGTAGACGTTGTTCGACCAGTTCTGGATGGTCGTGTAACGGCAGCGGGCGTTCTTCTTGACGATGATCTCGACGACCGCGGAGTGCAGCGAGTCCGACTTGTAGATCGGGGCGGTGCAGCCCTCGACGTAGTGCACGTAGGCACCCTCGTCGACGATGATCAGCGTCCGCTCGAACTGGCCCATGTTCTCCGTGTTGATACGGAAGTAGGCCTGGAGCGGGATCTCGACGTGCACGCCCTTCGGCACGTAGATGAAGGAGCCGCCGGACCACACGGCGCTGTTCAGCGAGGCGAACTTGTTGTCGCCCACGGGGATGACGGTCCCGAAGTACTCCTTGAAGAGCTCCGGGTGCTCCTTCAGCGCGGTGTCGGTGTCCAGGAAGATGACGCCCTGCTCCTCCAGGTCCTCGCGGATCTGGTGGTAGACGACCTCGGACTCGTACTGGGCCGCGACACCGGCGACGAGGCGCTGCTTCTCCGCCTCGGGGATGCCGAGCTTGTCGTACGTGTTCTTGATGTCCTCGGGCAGGTCCTCCCAGGACTCCGCCTGCTTCTCCGTGGAGCGCACGAAGTACTTGATGTTGTCGAAGTCGATGCCCGAGAGGTCCGAGCCCCAGTTCGGCATCGGCTTCTTCTCGAAGAGCTTCAGGCCCTTCAGGCGCAGCTTGGTCATCCACTCCGGCTCGGCCTTCTTGCCCGAGATGTCACGGACGACGTCCTCGTTGAGGCCGCGCCGTGCGGAGGCACCGGCCACGTCGGAATCGGCCCAGCCGTATTCGTACTTGCCCAGGCCCTCGAGTTCGGGGTGAGCAGTCTCCGTGGGGAGAGTCATGCGGGGTTCCTCCCGGCCGTGCTTGCAGGTGCGTCAGTGGAAATCTTGGGGATGAACGTCGTGCAGACGCCGTCGCCGTGCGCGATGGTCGCCAGTCGCTGGACGTGGGTACCCAGCAGCTCGGCGAAGATCTCCGTCTCCGCCTCGCACAGCTGGGGGAACTGTTCCGCTACATGGGCGACCGGGCAGTGGTGCTGGCAGAGCTGCTCGCCGACCGGTGCGCTGCGCGCCGTTGCAGCGTACCCGTCGACGCTCAAGGCCCTGGCCAGTGCTTCGGCCCGTTTGTCGGGCGGCACGGCCTCGATCGCCTTGCGGTACGCGCGCGCCTGGGCGGTGATCCGGGCGCGGGCGAAGCGGGTGACCGCCTCGGGGCCGCCCCCGTGCTCGGCGATCCAGCGGAGCGCGTCCACGGCGAGCTTGTCGTAGGACTGGTCGAAGGCGTCCCGGCCGCAGTCGGTGAGTGCGAAGACCTTGGCGGGCCGGCCGCGCGTGCGCGTGCCGTACACCCGCTGCTCGCGCGCCTCCACGACGTCGTCGGCGACCAGCGCGTCCAGGTGCCGGCGGACGGCTGCCTGGGTCAGGCCCAGCCGGCCGGCGAGTTCGGCGACGGTCGACGGCCCGTGGTCCAGGATGGACCGCGCGACCCGGTTGCGCGTGGAGCGCTCACCGGTCGCTAGCTCCTCCTGGGGGGTCCCCGTGGGGGTCTCCCGAGCCTCGCCGACGTTTTTCACAACGCCATTGTTGCGTAATTCCTTGGAGCCTGACAAGCGCGTCCGGATCATCGAGCGGTGCCCTGCGTCACTTAGGCATACCTAATCTGACCTGCGCAAACGATCTTCTGATCGATCATTTCCGGCCGCCGGCCCGGCGAATTCGGTGGCGTCCCGCGGCCCCGTCCGGAAGACTCCCGAACCATGCCCGCACCCCCTCCGACCGGCCCTCTTGTCACGCGCGACACCCTCGCAGCACAGCTTCGCCTGCTCGGTGTCGAGACCGGCGAGATCCTCCTCGTACATTCCTCGCTCAGCTCCCTCGGCTGGGTGAACGGGGGTGCCGTCGCCGTGGTCCAGGCACTCCTCGACGCACTCGGTCCGAGCGGCACGCTCGTCGTGCCCGCCCAGACCGGCGACCAGTCCGACCCGGCCGTCTGGTCGGATCCGCCGGTGCCCGAGGAGTGGTGGGACCGGATCCGCGCCACCATGCCCCCGTACGACCCGCTGATCACCCCCGCCCGCGGGGTCGGCGTCGTCCCGGAGACCGTGCGGACCTGGCCCGGCGCCCTGCGCAGCGCGCACCCGCAGACCTCCTTCGCCGCCCTCGGGCCCCGCGCGCGGGAGATCACCGAGGGCCACGCCCCGGACTGCCGGCTCGGCGAGCACAGCCCGCTGGCCCGGCTGGAGCGGCTGGGCGCCCGCGTGCTGCTGCTCGGCGCGGGCTACGCCTCCTGCACCGCCTTCCACCTCGCCGAATACCGCATACCGGCGCCCCGCGTGCGGGTCGGCCGGCCGGCCCCGGACGGCGGCTGGGAGACCGTGGTCGAGGTCTCGATCACCTCCGACCGGTTCGAGGAGCTGGGGCACGACTACGAGCGGGACCGGCCCGTCGTGCGCGGACGGGCCGGCGCGGCGCACGCCCGGCTGTTCCCGGTGGCCGACGCCGTGGCCTACGCCGAGCGGTGGCTGCCGCTGCACCGGCCCCGTGCGGAGGAGTTCCCCCACCCGCCCTCCTGAGCGGCGCGCGGTCTCCCTAGACTCTGGACCCATGCGAAGTGAGCCCGTGGTCCAGGTCCAGGCCCTGGTGAAGCGGTACGGCACGAAGACCGCGGTGGACGGCCTCGACCTGGCCGCCCGACCGGGCGTGACCGCCGTACTCGGCCCCAACGGGGCGGGAAAGACGACCACGGTCGAGACCTGCGAGGGGTACCGGAAGCCGGATTCCGGCACGGTGCGCGTCCTGGGCCTCGACCCCGTACGCCAGTCCGCCGAGCTGCGGCCCCGGATCGGCGTGATGCTGCAGTCCGGCGGCGTGTACCCGAGCGCCCGCGCCGACGAGATGCTCCGGCACGTCGCGAAGCTGCACGCGCACCCGCTGGACGTCGACGCCCTCGTGGAACGCCTCGGCCTCGGCTCCTGCGGCCGGACCGCCTACCGCCGGCTCTCCGGCGGCCAGCAGCAGCGTCTGGCGCTCGCCATGGCCGTCGTGGGCCGCCCGGAACTGGTCTTCCTCGACGAGCCGACGGCCGGCCTCGACCCGCAGGCCCGCCGGGCCACCTGGGACCTGGTGCGGGACCTGCGCGCCGACGGCGTCTCGGTGATCCTCACCACCCACCACATGGACGAGGCCGAGCAGCTCGCCGACGACGTGGCGATCATCGACGGCGGCCGGGTCATCGCCCAGGGCTCCCCCGAGGAACTGTGCAAGGGCGGCGCCGAGAACACCCTGCGCTTCACCGGCCGCCCGGGGCTCGACGTCGGGTCCCTGCTCAAGGCCCTGCCGGCGGACTGCGCCGCCGCCGAGCTGACCCCCGGCTCCTACCGGGTCGCCGGCAAGGTCGACCCCCAGCTGCTGGCCACGGTGACCTCCTGGTGCGCCCAGCACGGGGTGATGCCGGACCGGATCTCGGTGGAGCGGCACACGCTGGAGGACGTCTTCCTGGAACTGACCGGCAAGGAGCTGCGCTCGTGACCACCGCGGGTACCTACACCCCGAAGCCCCAGGCGGCGCCGCTCCCCCGCATGATCGCGGCCCAGGCGGCGCTGGAGACGAGGATGCTGCTGCGCAACGGCGAGCAGCTGCTGCTGACGGTCGTCATCCCGACCCTGCTGCTGGTGCTCTTCAGCTCCGTCGACGTCGTGGACACCGGCAAGGGCGAGGCCGTCGACTTCCTCGCCCCCGGCATCCTCGCGCTGGCCGTGATGTCCACGGCGTTCACCGGCCAGGCCATCGCCACCGGCTTCGAGCGCCGCTACGGCGTCCTGAAGCGGCTCGCCTCCTCGCCGCTGCCCCGCTGGGGCCTGATGACCGCGAAGACGGTGTCCGTGCTGGTCACGGAGATCCTCCAGGTCGTCCTGCTCACCGTCATCGCCTTCGCGCTCGGCTGGTCCCCGCACGGCAGCCCCGCCGCGGTCCTGCTGCTGCTCGTCGTCGGCACCGCCGCCTTCTCCGGGCTCGGCCTGCTGATGGCGGGCACGCTGAAGGCGGAGGCCACGCTGGCCGCGGCCAACCTGGTCTTCCTGCTGCTGCTGGTGGGCGGCGGCGTGATCGTGCCGCTGGAGAAGTTCGGCTCGGCGGGGCAGGACATGCTCGGCCTGCTGCCGATCTCCGCGCTCTCCGACGGCCTGCGGGACGTGCTCCAGCACGGCGCCGGGATGCCCTGGGGCGACCTGGGGATCCTCGCCGTGTGGGCGGCGGCCGGGCTGGCCGCGGCGGGCCGCTTCTTCCGCTGGGAGTGATCCCCCGGCCGAAAGCCACCGGGACGCGCCGGGCGCGTGGGGGCGACCCTCGTGAACGCGTGCACAAGCGGCGGCCTACGATGGTGCGCGTGCCAAAGCTGACCCGTGCCGACGCCGAAGCGGCCCTGCGCAACCCGCTCGCCTTCATCGCCGCCCGCTGGACCCCGGATTCCCGGACGGTCCGGCGCGCGGCCCTCGCCGCACTCGTCATGTCGGTGGCCATCGTCGTCACCGGCGGTGCCGTCCGGCTGACCGGCTCGGGCCTCGGCTGCCCGACGTGGCCCACCTGCACCGAGGACTCGCTGACCACCACCCGGGCCATGGGCTTCCACGGGTTCGTCGAGTTCGGCAACCGCATGCTGACGTACGTGCTCTGCGCGGCCGTCGGCTGGGCGATCATCGCCGCCCGCGCCCAGAAGCCCTGGCGGCGCGGTCTGACCCGGCTCGGCTGGGCCCAGTTCTGGGTGGTCATGGGCAACGCGGTGCTCGGTGGCATCGTCGTCCTGGTCGGCCTGAACCCGTACACGGTCGCCGCGCACTTCCTGCTCTCCACCTGCCTGATCGCCCTGGCCACGGTGACGTGGCAGCGCACCCGTGAGGGCGACGGGGCGCCGCGCCCGCTGGTCGGCAAGGCCGTGCAGCAGCTGGTGTGGTTCCTGGTGGCCGCGACCGTGCTGCTCATCGCGGCCGGCACGGTGGTGACCGGGGCCGGGCCGCACGCCGGCGACTCCAGCGAGGTCGAGCGCATCCCGATCGACTGGGAGACGGTCGCCAAGCTGCACGCGGTGCTCGCCTGGATCGTGGTGACGCTGACGTTCGCGCTGTGGTTCGTGCTGAAGGCGGTCGACGCGCCGAAGGGCCCGCTGGCCCGCACGCGCGAGCTGTTCCTGGTGCTGCTCGCCCAGGGCGTGATCGGTTACGTGCAGTACTTCACCCATCTGCCCGAGGTGCTGGTCGCCCTGCACATGCTCGGCTCCTGCCTGATCTGGATCGCCACCGTGCGGGTCCTGCTCGCGCTGCGCGAGCGCCCGGAGAGCGCCCTCGACCTGCCGGGCCCCTCGGCCGAGATCACCGTCGGCGCGCGCGCCTGAGCCGCCCGCGCGGCCGGCCGGCCCGGCCGCGTCCCTCACCCGTACGTGGTGACCAGGGCGTCGATCGCCGGGCCCAGGAAGGCGCGGGCCGCCTCGGCCCGGCGGCCCCGCCAGGCGTCCGAGGCGGGGGCGGGGGCGGGGGTGCCGTAGCGCCGGCGGGTGATGTCCTCGACGACCTCGGCCGGAGCGCCGAGCGCGGACAGCTCCGCCAGCGCCTCCCGCTTGGAGATCAGCCGTCCCTCGCGCAGGGTGACGCCAGCCCGGGCGAAGGTCAGCAGGCCCAGGTCGACCCAGACGTCCCGCCGCCACAGCCGCGCCCTGTCCACCGCCGGGCGCCAGAAGTCGCGCTGGTCGCGGACGACGAACTCGGCGAGCTGCCGGTCCGGTACCGGCGGGAGCAGCGCGGCCGGCGTGCCGCCGTACAGCACACGCCCGAACGCGTGCAGCTCGCGCCGGGTGACCGGGGTGACCGGACGGCGCAGCAGACCGTCGTGCGCCCAGGTGAGGTGCGAGCGCCCGGGGTCGTCCAGCACCGCCGGGGCGAGATAGCCGCAGTGGAGGAGCCGCACGGCCGGCGGCGCGGCCCGCCGCAGCCGGTGGTGCAGGGTGGCCACCCGCCAGACCTCCTTCGGACCGAGCGGCCTCGGCAGTACGGCGATGAGGTCCAGGTCGCTGCGCCCCTCCTGGTAGTCGCCGCCGGCCAGGGAGCCGTGGGCCCAGACGGCGAGGGGACGCAGGGGCGCGAGGCGGCGCAGGAAGGCGTCGAGCAGCATGTCTGTCCGCATCGGGCCAGTCTGCTCACCGGGGCGCGCGCTGTCACCCGCCCCGCGCCCGCCTCAGTCGAGGCCGTACACCCGTCGCGCGTTGTCCGACGCGATCAGCCGGGCCACCCGCTGGGCGTCCTCCGGGGACCACGCCCCGTCGGCGACCCAGCTGCCCAGGACCCGCTCCAGCGCGTCGCGGAACAGGTGGGCGCCGACGACGTGCAGCTCGGGCAGGCCCTGGGCGCCGGTGGAGAAGAGGATCTTGCCGAAGGGGGCCAGCTCCAGGATCTCGGCGAGGACCGTGGCCGCCCGGGCGCCGGTGCGCACGAGCGCGGCGCCCGAGTCGGCGTAGACGTGCGGGAAGACCCCGGCCAGGTGGGCGGCGTGGCGGTGGTACGGATAGCCGTGCAGCAGGACCAGGTCGGTGCCGAGGCCCGCGGTGGCGCGGACGAAGTCGGTGAGCAGCACCGGGTCCGTGCGGTCGATGCGGGAGCCGGGTTCGCCGAGGCCCGCGTGCAGCTGCAGGGGCCGCCCGGACGCGATCGCGATCCACAGCAGGTGCCGCAGCAGTACGGCGTCCGTGAGCGTGCCGCCGACCCGCCGCCCGGCCAGCCAGCGGCCCGCCGCGCCCCGCACCTCCCCGGGCCCCGGCGGCTGAGGCGCGAGGGCGAGGCCGTGCCGGAGGCCGGCGACGGAGGTGAAGGCGACGGCGGTCGACGCGGCTCCGTGCACCGACTCGGCGAGGTTGGCGAGAAAGCACTCGACGGTGCCCGAGGTGTCGGCGACCTGCTCGGCCAGCAGTTCGAGCCGGACGATCTCGTGGGCGTGGGCGGCCCCGGCCGAGGCCAGTTCGGCGGGGCTGGTGAGGTCGCCCGGCAGCCCCGTGTCGACCAGGTACGTCGTGATGCCGCTGCCGCGCAGCAGCCGCCGGTCCGACTCCAGGACGCCCAGTTCCCGGCGCCGGGCCAGGTAGTGGGCGGGCGGGCAGTGCGGTTCGAGGCCGAGCAGGGGCGGGCACCAGCGCCGTACGGCGAAGCCCGTCTGCGTGTCGAACAGGGTGGTGCCCGGTGCGGGCGGCCCCTCGGTACGGGACAGCTGGGCCTCGAAGGTGCCGAGGCCCAGCTCGGTCCGCAGTACGCCATGGCAGTACTGGTCCACGAGGGACGGCGTTTCGATCATTCCGGCTCCCCGTACGACGTGGTCTTGCACGTCCTAACGGGTGAACCGGGTGTGAGGTCGCGGTCCGGCCCCGGTCGCGGTCCGGCCCGGGGTCGCACTCACGCCAGGGGCGCGGGCCGTCCGGCGAGCGCGCGGCGCGCGCCGCTCAGCCGCCGAGCTGGATGCCGGCCATCCGCTTCCACTCGTACGGCCCCGTCGTCACCTTCGCGGCGAACTCGCCGTCGAAGGACTCGTGCACGGTGATGCCGGCCTTCGCCACGGCCTGCTCCGCGATCTCGGTGCTGGGCGCCACCAGGTCGCCCCAGCCGCCGTCCTCGCCGACGAGGACGATGCGGGCGCCGCGTTCGCCGATGTGGGCGACCTGGCCCTCCGCGCCGCCGTGCGCCTTCGCGAAGGCGCTGATCTGGTGGGCGAGCCGGGACACCTTGCGCTCGGCCCGCGCGTCAACCTGCTGCGTGTCTGCCATGGCCAGGATGCTACTCACCGGTAGATCGGCTGGCGAGGGCAGGGCCCTGTGACGTACGCCCGGCGCGCGTCAGCGCAGGAAGGGGTCCACAGCCACCGCCACGAACAGCAGCGACACATAGGTGATCGACCAGTGGAAGAGCCGCATCTCCTTGAGCTTGCCGCCGGTGGCCTCGGACTTGGCCCGGTTCTGCAGGGCGTGCGCCTCCCACAGCCACCAGCCGCCCGCCGCGAGGGCGACCAGCGTGTAGAACCAGCCCGTGTAGCCGAGCGGGGTGAGGAGGAGGGAGACGGCGACCATCACCCAGCTGTAGATGACGATCTGCTTGGCGACGACCTTGTTGGAGGCGATGACCGGCAGCATCGGGACGCCCACGCGCGCGTAGTCGTCCTTCACCTTCATGGACAGCGGCCAGTAGTGCGGCGGCGTCCAGAAGAAGATCACCAGGAAGAGGATGACCGGCGCCCAGGAGAGCGAGTCCGTCACGGCCGACCAGCCGATCAGCACCGGCATGCAGCCGGCGATGCCGCCCCACACGATGTTCTGCGACGTACGCCGTTTGAGGATCATCGTGTAGACGACGACGTAGAAAAGGAGCGCCCCGAGTGAGAGCCAGGCGCTCAGCCAGTTGACGGTGAGTCCGAACAGCAGCGTCGAGACCACCGCGAGGGTGATGCCGAAGGCCAGGCACTCGCGCGGGCTGACCATCCCGGTCACCAGCGGGCGCTGCGAGGTGCGGTCCATCAGGGCGTCGATGTCCCGGTCGATGTACATGTTCAGCGCGTTGGCGCCGCCCGCCGACAGGTAGCCGCCGACACAGGTCAGCAGCACGAGGACGAGGTCGGGCACCCCCCGCTGCGCCAGGAACATCACCGGCACGGTGGTGATGAGCAGCAGCTCGATGATCCGCGGCTTGGTCAGCGCCACGAACGCCTTGACACGGGCCCCGAACGGCCGCTGAACCGGGCCCGGGCTCGCACCACCGAGCCCACCCTCCCCTAGCGCCTTAAGGGCCTGGGAGGTGCCCCCAGGACGCGATTCGACGGCCGTCACGCACACCCCTGACAGAGACATCCCAGCAAGCCCTCCCGTGTGAAGTACCGGTAAAGGCTCGCGCGTACCACGCCACTTTAGACGTTGCCCATACCCCGGCCTTCGCGGGGGTGGGGTCGTGTTGGCGGGGGCGACCCGACGTGCGTACAGAGGCTCGAATGAGCAGTCAGATGAGCGGCTCCGTATTCATGTGCCCGATGGCTTTCCGGCCAGTCGGGAGGCGGATCGCATCGACTCCCGGCAGTCTGGAAACACTCGAAAAAACGCACGTCCTTACGGGGGTAGGCTCGACAACGGCCGGCGGGCAGAAGCACGCCGGCGGCCGGGTGGGCGTATGCCCCGACGACCGGCGACCGACATGTGGAGAGGAGCCCTGACCCAGGGTGAGCACCAAGCCGACCACCACAGACCTTGAGTGGACCGAGCTGGACCAGCGGGCCGTGGACACCGCCCGTGTCCTGGCCGCAGACGCCGTACAGAAGGTCGGCAACGGCCATCCCGGTACGGCGATGAGCCTGGCCCCGGCCGCCTACACCCTCTTCCAGAAGGTGATGCGGCACGACCCGGCCGACCCGGAGTGGGTCGGGCGCGACCGCTTCGTGCTGTCCGCCGGCCACTCGTCCCTGACCCTCTACACCCAGCTCTACCTGGCCGGCTTCGGCCTGGAGCTGGACGATCTGAAGGCATTCAGGACGTGGGGCTCCAAGACCCCGGGCCACCCCGAGTACGGGCACACCAAGGGCGTCGAGACCACCACGGGCCCGCTGGGCCAGGGTGTCGCCAACGCGGTGGGCATGGCGATGGCCGCTCGCTACGAGCGCGGTCTGTTCGACCCGGAGGCCCCGGCCGGCGACTCCCCCTTCGACCACTTCGTCTTCTGCATCGCCGGTGACGGCTGCCTCCAGGAGGGCATCTCCGCCGAGGCGTCCTCGCTCGCCGGCCACCAGAAGCTCGGCAACCTGGTCCTGCTGTGGGACGACAACCACATCTCGATCGAGGGCGACACCGAGACGGCCGTCTCCGAGGACACCGTCAAGCGGTACGAGGCCTACGGCTGGCACGTCCAGCGGGTGGCGGCCCAGGACAACGGCGACCTCGACCCGGCGGCGATCTTCGCCGCGATCGAGGAGGCCAAGCGGGTCACCGACCGCCCCTCCTTCATCGCGATGCGCTCGATCATCGCCTGGCCCGCCCCGAGCGCGCAGAACACCGAGGCCGCGCACGGCTCGGCGCTGGGCGACGAGGAGGTCGCGGCCACCAAGCGCGTCCTCGGCTTCGACCCGGAGCAGTCCTTCGAGGTCTCCGACGAGGTCATCGCCCACACCCGCAAGGCGCTGGAACGCGGTGCCCAGGCGAAGGCCGAGTGGGAGAAGTCGTTCCAGGTGTGGCGGGACGGCAACCCGGAGCGCGCCGCCGACTTCGACCGGATCGCCAAGGGCGAGCTGCCCACCGGCTGGGAGGAGAAGGTCCCGGTCTTCGAGCCGGGCAAGGGTGTCGCGACGCGTGCCGCCTCCGGCAAGGTGCTCCAGGCGCTCGGCGCGGTCATCCCCGAGCTGTGGGGCGGCTCCGCCGACCTCGCCGGGTCGAACAACACGACCATCGACAAGGACAGCTCCTTCCTCCCCGAGGGCAACCCGCTGCCGGAGGCCGACCCGTACGGCCGCACGATCCACTTCGGCATCCGCGAGCACTCCATGGGCGCCGAGCTGAACGGCATCACCCTGCACGGCAACACCCGTGTCTACGGCGGCACGTTCCTCGTCTTCTCCGACTACATGCGCAACGCGGTGCGGCTGTCGGCCCTGATGCACCTGCCGGTGACGTACGTGTGGACGCACGACTCCATCGGCCTCGGCGAGGACGGCCCGACCCACCAGCCGGTCGAGCACCTGGCCTCGCTGCGCGCGATCCCCGGCCTGAACGTCGTCCGCCCCGCGGACGCCAACGAGACCGCGATCGCCTGGCGCGAGATCCTCAAGCGGTACACCAAGGAGTTCGGCAAGGGGCAGCCGCACGGTCTCGCGCTCACCCGCCAGGGCGTGCCGGTTTACGAGCCGAACGAGGACGCCACCCGTGGCGGCTACGTCCTGTTCGAGGCCGAGGGCGGCGAGGCGCAGGTGATCCTGATCGCCACCGGTTCCGAGGTCCATGTGGCCGTGGAGGCCCGTGAGCAGCTCCAGGCCGACGGCGTGCCCACCCGGGTCGTCTCGATGCCGTGCGTGGAGTGGTTCGAGGAGCAGGACCAGGGGTACCGGGACTCCGTGCTTCCGCCGTCCGTCAAGGCCCGCGTCTCCGTCGAGGCGGGCATCGGCCTCACCTGGCACAAGTACGTCGGGGACGCCGGCCGCATCGTTTCCCTGGAGCACTTCGGTGCGTCCGCCGACGGCAAGGTGCTCTTCCGCGAGTTCGGCTTCACCCCCGAGAACGTGGCCGCCAAGGCCAGGGAATCCCTCGCCGCCGCCCAGCGCTGACGCTCATATACGACACGTAGGAGATGTAATTCCATGACAGACGCACTCAAGCGCCTCTCCGACGAAGGCGTCGCGATCTGGCTGGACGACCTGTCGCGCAAGCGGATCACGTCCGGCAACCTCGCCGAGCTGATCGACCAGCAGCACGTCGTGGGCGTCACCACCAACCCGACGATCTTCCAGAAGGCGATCTCCCAGGGCGACGGCTACGACCAGCAGCTGTCGGACCTCGCCGCCCGCAAGGTCACCGTCGAAGAGGCCATCCGCATGATCACCACGGCGGACGTCCGCGACGCCGCCGACATCCTGCGCCCGGTCTTCGACGCCACCGACGGCCAGGACGGCCGGGTCTCCATCGAGGTCGACCCGCGCCTGGCGCACAACACCAAGGCGACCGTCGCCGAGGCCAAGCAGCTGGCCTGGCTGGTGGACCGCCCCAACACCCTGATCAAGATCCCGGCCACCAAGGCGGGTCTGCCGGCGATCGCCGAGACCATCGGCCGCGGCATCAGCGTCAACGTCACGCTGATCTTCTCGCTGGAGCGCTACCGCGCGGTCATGGACGCGTACCTCACCGGCCTGGAGAAGGCCAAGGAGCGCGGTCTCGACCTGTCGCTGATCCACTCGGTGGCGTCCTTCTTCGTGTCCCGGGTGGACTCCGAGATCGACAAGCGCCTGAACGACATCGGCACCGACGAGGCCAAGGCGCTGCGCGGCAAGGCCGCCGTCGCCAACGCGCGCCTCGCCTACCAGGCGTACGAGGAGGTCTTCTCCTCCGACCGCTGGACGGCCCTGGAGAGCGCGGGCGCCAACAAGCAGCGTCCGCTGTGGGCGTCGACCGGCGTGAAGGACCCGGCGTACCCGGACACCCTCTACGTCACCGAGCTGGTCGCGCCGAACACGGTCAACACCATGCCGGAGGCCACGCTGGAGGCCACCGAGGACCACGGCGAGATCACCGGCGACACCGTCACCGGCACCTACGCGCAGGCGCGCGCCGACCTCGACGCGCTGGAGAAGCTCGGCATCGCGTACGACGACGTCGTACAGGTGCTGGAGGACGAGGGCGTCGAGAAGTTCGAGGCGTCCTGGAACGACCTGCTCAAGTCGACCCAGGCGGAGCTCGAGCGCCTGGCCCCTTCGGAGGGCTGAGTTGTCACCCGTTTCCGGCTCCGGGGCGAACCCGCTTCGTGACCCGGCCGACCGGCGGCTCCCGCGCATCGCGGGGCCGTCGGGCCTGGTCATCTTCGGCGTCACGGGCGATCTGTCGCGCAAGAAGCTGATGCCCGCGGTGTACGACCTCGCCAACCGGGGTCTGCTGCCGCCGGGCTTCTCGCTGGTGGGCTTCGCCCGCCGCGACTGGGAGCACGAGGACTTCGCCGAGGTCGTCCACGACGCGGTGAAGGAACACTCCCGCACCCCCTTCCGTGAGGAGGTCTGGCAGCAGCTCATCCAGGGGATGCGCTTCGTCCAGGGCACCTTCGACGACGACGACGCCTTCGAGCGGCTGCGCGCCACCATCGAGGAGCTGGACAAGGCACAGGGCACGGGCGGCAACTTCGCCTTCTACCTGTCGGTGCCGCCGCGCTCCTTCCCCGTGGTCATCCAGCAGCTGAAGAAGCACGGCCTCGCCGACCAGACCGGCGGCTCCTGGCGGCGCGCGGTCATCGAGAAGCCGTTCGGCCACGACCTGAAGTCGGCCGAGGAGCTGAACAAGGTCGTGCACGAGGTGTTCGAGCCGGACCAGGTGTTCCGGATCGACCACTACCTCGGCAAGGAGACCGTCCAGAACATCCTCGCGCTGCGGTTCGCCAACACGATGTTCGAGCCGATCTGGAACCGGTCCTTCGTGGACCACGTCCAGATCACCATGGCCGAGGACATCGGCATCGGCGGGCGGGCCGGCTACTACGACGGCATCGGCGCCGCCCGTGACGTCATCCAGAACCACCTGCTCCAGCTCATGGCCCTCACGGCCATGGAGGAGCCCGCCTCCTTCGGCGCGGACGCGCTGGCCGCCGAGAAGGAGAAGGTGCTCGGCGCGGTACGGCTGCCGAAGGACCTGGGCCGTTCCACCGTCCGCGGGCAGTACGCGGCGGGCTGGCAGGGCGGCGAGAAGGTCATCGGCTACCTCGAAGAGGACGGCATCGACCCGAAGTCGAAGACCGACACCTACGCCGCGGTCAAGGTGGAGATCGACAACCGCCGCTGGGCGGGTGTCCCCTTCTACCTGCGCACCGGCAAGCGCCTCGGCCGGCGCGTGACGGAGATCGCGGTCGTCTTCCAGCGGGCCCCGCACTCCCCCTTCGACCACACGGCGACGGAGGAGCTGGGGCAGAACGCGATCGTCATCCGCGTCCAGCCGGACGAGGGCATCACGGTCCGCTTCGGCTCCAAGGTGCCGGGCACCTCGATGGAGATCCGGGACGTCTCCATGGACTTCGCCTACGGCGAGTCGTTCACGGAGTCCAGCCCGGAGGCGTACGAGCGCCTGATCCTCGATGTGCTGCTCGGCGACGCCAACCTCTTCCCGCGCACGGAGGAGGTCGAGCTGTCCTGGAAGATCCTCGACCCGATCGAGGAGTACTGGGACAAGCACGGCAGGCCCGCGCAGTACAAGTCGGGCACCTGGGGCCCCGCCGAGGCGGACGAGATGCTCGCACGAGACGGACGGAGCTGGCGGCGGCCATGAAGATAGACCTGACCGACACCACCGCCGGAGAGATCAACAAGGCGCTCGTGCAGGGCCGCCGCGCCATCGGCACCCCCGCCGTGGGCATGGTCCTGACCCTCGTCATCGTCACCGACGAGGAGAACGCCTACGACGCCCTGAAGGCCGCCAACGACGCGTCGCGCGAGCACCCCTCGCGCACGCTGGTGGTCATCAAGCGGGTCTCCCGCTCCGCGCGCGACCGCACGTCCTCACGGCTCGACGCCGAGGTGCGGGTGGGCGCGGAGGCGGGCACCGGCGAGACGGTCGTGCTCCGCCTCTACGGCGAGGTCGTCGACCACGCCGACTCGGTGGTCCTGCCCCTGCTGCTGCCGGACGCCCCGGTGGTCGTGTGGTGGCCGGTGAACGCTCCGCTGGACCCGGCGAAGGATCCGCTGGGCGCGCTCGCCCAGCGCCGGGTCACCGACACCTACACCGCCGAGCATCCGGTGCGGGAGCTGTCGGCCCGCGCCGAGGCCTACACGCCCGGCGACACCGATCTGTCCTGGACCCGGATCACGCCGTGGCGCTCGATGCTGGCGGCGGCCCTGGACCAGGTCACCTGTGAGGTGACGGCCGTCGAGGTGGCGGGCGAGGAGTTCAACCCGAGCTGTGAGCTGCTGGCGATGTGGCTCGCGGACCGGCTGGACGTGCCGGTGCGCCGCTCGCTGTCGTCCGGGCCCGGTCTGACGGCCGTCCGGATGGCCACGAGCCTGGGTCCGATCGCGCTGGACCGGGCCGACGGCTCGCTGGCCACGCTGTCCATCGAGGGCCAGCCGGCCCGTGCGGTGGCGCTGAAGCGGCGGGACACCGCCGAGCTGATCGCGGAGGAGTTGCGCCGGCTCGACCCGGACGACACCTACGCGTCGGCGCTGCGCTTCGGGGTGGACCGGCTGGACACGGTGTCCGAGCCGGATTCCGGGGAGCCGGCGCGGGAGACCGCGCCGGAGGCGGCCGAGCCGGTCGCGGAGCCGGAGCCGGTCGAGGAGGCCGTGAAGGCGCCCGCGAAGAAGGCGGCGGCCAAGACCGCGAAGAAGGCACCGGCGAGGAAGGCGGCGGCGAAGTGAGCACTCCACAGCTGGTCGTCCACCACGACAAGGAGCTGATGGCGCAGGCCGCCGCGGCCCGTCTGATCACGAAGATCGTGGACGCGCAGGCCTCCAGGGGCTCCGCGTCCGTGGTCCTCACGGGCGGCCGCAACGGCAACGGCCTGCTGGCCGCGCTGGCGGCCGCGCCGGCCCGGGACGCCATCGACTGGGGCCGCCTCGATCTGTGGTGGGGCGACGAGCGCTACCTCCCCGAGGGTGACCCCGAGCGCAACGACACGCAGGCGCGCGCGGCCCTGCTGGACTCCGTACCGCTGGACCCGGAGCGCGTGCACGCCATGCCCGCCTCCGACGGCCCGTACGGGGCCGATGTCGACGCCGCTGCCGAGGCGTACGCGGCGGAGCTGGCGAAGGCGGCCGGCCCCGAGAACCACGGCCCGGTGCCGACGTTCGACGTGCTGATGCTCGGCGTCGGCCCGGACACCCATGTGGCCTCGCTCTTCCCGGAGCTGCCGGGCGTCCGGGAGACCGAGCGCACGGTGGTCGGTGTGCACGGTGCGCCCAAGCCGCCGCCCACCCGGATCTCGCTCACGCTGCCGGCGATCCGCGCGGCCCGCGAGGTCTGGCTGCTCGCGGCCGGCGAGGACAAGGCGGAGGCCGCGGCCATCGCCCTGTCGGGCGCGGGTGAGATCCAGGCCCCGGCGGCGGGCGCGTACGGCCGGGCCCGCACGCTGTGGCTGCTGGACTCGGCCGCGGCTTCGCAGCTGCCCCGGTCGCTGTATCCGCCGGCGTCGCCGTGACGCTGGCCGGAAGCTAGCGGAGGCGGGGGCCGCGGCCCCCGCCTCCGTCATTTCACCGAGCCCGCCATCACGCCCTGCACGAAGTGCCGCTGGAAGGCGAAGAACACCGCCACCGGCACGATCAGGGACAGGAAGGCGCCCGGTGCGAGGACGTCGACGTTGCTGCCGAACTGGCGGATCTGGGACTGGAGTTCCACGGTCAGTGGCTGGGCGGAGCTGTCCGCGAAGAGCAGCGCGACCAGCATGTCGTTCCACACCCACAGGAACTGGAAGATGGTCAGCGAGGCGAGCGCGGGGCGGCTCACCGGCAGGACCAGCCGGGTGAAGATGCGCCACTCGCCGCCGCCGTCCATCCGTGCCGCCTCCAGCATCTCCTTCGGTATCTCCGCGAAGTAGTTGCGGAGCAGGAAGACGGCGAACGGCAGCCCGTAGGCGACGTGGAAGAGGACGACACCGGGGATCGTGCCGAACAGGCCCAGAGCGCCGAAGAGTTTGGCGACGGGCAGCAGTCCGATCTGCACCGGCACCACCAGCAGGGCCACCACCAGCAGGAAGAGGGGCTCCCGGAACGGGAAGTCCAGCCAGGCGAAGGCGTATCCGGCGAGGGCGGCGAGCACCACGACCAGGGTGGTGGCCGGCACCGAGATCAGCACGGTGTTCCAGAAGGCCTGGGTGATGCCCGCGTTCTTCAGCAGTGCCGTGTAGTTGTCGAAGGACAACTGGCCCGGCGAGGAGAGCGCCGTCCACCAGCCGCCCTTCGCGGTGTCCTGGGCCGAGCGCAGGGACGACAGGAAGAGTCCGGCCAGCGGGGTCAGCCAGATCAGGCCGATGACGACGAGGGCGGCCTGGACGAGGCCGTTGCCCAGAGAGCGCCGCAGGGCGTTCATCGCTGACTCCTTCGGAAGCGGCGGACGTTGAAGACCATCGCGGGGATCACCAGGAGCAGGAGCAGCACGCCGAGGGCGCTGCCGAGGCCCTGGTTGTTGCCGCCGCCGAAGGAGACGAGCCACATCTGGGTGGCGAGGACGGTGGCGTCCTCCTGCACCGGTCCGGGGGCGATGACGTAGACGAGGTCGAAGACCTTCATCACGTTGATCACGAGGGTCACGAAGACCACGGTGAGCACGGGCGCGAGCAGCGGGACGGTGATCCGGCGGAAGATCTGCCACTCGTTCGCCCCGTCGATCCGGGCCGCCTCCAGCGCGTCCCGGGGCAGCGTGGACAGGCCCGCGCCGATCAGGACCATCGCGAAGCCCGTCCAGATCCACAGGTACGCGCCGATGATCGCCGGGGTGACCAGGGCCGGACCGAGCCAGGAGACGCCCTGGTAGGGCGGGGCGAAGTTCGACTCGGGCAGCTTCACCGTGTACGGGCCCGACCCCAGCCCGGGGAGGCGGAAGGAGCCGTCGGCGGCGGTGGTCGCGGCGGCGACCGTCTTCCCGTCGCGTACCGCCTCGACCTTCATTCCGGGCAGGCCGCTCTCGTCCGGGTCGACCTTGCCCTGCGTGCCGCCCCCGCCGGGGGTGAAGTCCAGGTAGACGACACCGCGCAGTTCGCCGGGTGCGCCGCCCTCCGCGGCGGCCCGGTGTGCGGGCGCGGCCGTCGCGGGCAGGTCCTCGGGCAGCACGCCGACCATCGGGAGCGTCACCGGGTCGCCGGGCGAGGCGGTCGTGCGGTAGGAGCCGTCCCGGTCCCGGGTGAGGAGCCCGGTGCGGCCGCGGGCCGTCGGGTAGGCGGAGGTGTCCTGGAAGGCGTCGTGGACGGAGACGACGGCCGCGTTCAGCACGCCCTTGTCCGGGTCCTCGTCGTAGGCGAGCCGGAAGATGATGCCGGCGGCGAGGAAGGACACCGCCATCGGCATGAAGAGCAGCAGCTTGAAGGCCGTCGCCCAGCGGACCTTCTCCACCAGGACGGCGAGGATCAGTCCGAGGCCGGTGAGCAGGGCGGGGGCGACGACCACCCAGAGGGCGGTGTTGCGGACGGCCTTCAGGGTGGCCGGGTCGCGGAACATCTCGGTGTAGTTGTCGCCGCCGACGAACCGGGTGCCGGAGGCGTCGAAGAAGCTGCGGCCGACGGAGAACAGCACCGGGTAGACGACGAGGGCGCCGAGCAGGAGCAGCGCGGGGAGGACGAAGAGCAGGGCGATCAGCCGGCCCCGCCGCCGGCCGCGGCGCCCGCGCGCCGCGCCGGCGGCGGCGGCTCGGGGGGCCGCCTGCCGCTGGGTGGGAGTGATGGCGGTCATGGCCGGGTCAGCCCCGGTAGGCCTTGGCGGCGGCGGCTTCGAGCTCGGCCGCGGTGCCCTTGGGGTCCGAGGGGTCGCGCAGGAAGTCCTGGAGGAGCTTCCACTCGCCGGTGCCCTTGGTGCCGCCGAAGGCGGCCGGTGCCTGGTCGGACATGTCGAAGCGGACCGAATCCCCGGCGCCCACCAGGGACTTGGCGGTGGCGCGGGTGACGTCGTCGCCGTACGCGGTCAGGTCCAGCTTCTTGTTCGGGGAGAGGAAGCCGCCCGCCTTCGCCCAGACGGCCGCGGCCTCGGGCGTGGCCAGGTACTCCAGGAGCTTCATGCCGGCGTCGGTGTTCTTGGCGTCCTTGAGGACGACGGCCGCGTCACCGCCGCTGACCACCGGGGCGGTGCCGCCGTCGACCGCGGGGAAGGGGAAGAAGTCCGCGTCCTTGCCGATGGCCCTGCCGTACTGGTCGTGGGCGACCCCGGCGACGAAGTCTCCCTCGTAGACCATGCCGGCCTCTGGCTTGGGGCCGAAGACCTTCTCCACCGAGCCCGGGAAGTCGGTGTTGAGGGCCTCCTTCCGGCCGCCCGCGACGAGCTGCTCGTCCTTGAAGAGCTTGCCGAGCGTGGTGAGCGCCCTCACCACGCTCGGGTCCGTCCACTTCAGCTTGTGGGCGGCCAGCGCGTCGTACTTCTCGGGGCCCGCCTGGGAGAGGTAGACGTTCTCGAACCAGTCGGTGAGGGTCCAGCCGTCCTGTCCGGCGACCGAGAAGGCGGCGAGGCCGGAGTCGGAGACGGTGTGCCCGGCCTTGAGCAGGTCGTCGTACGTCTTCGGCGGCTTGACCCCGGCCTGGGCGAGCGCGTCGGGGCTGTACCAGACGGTCGACTTGTGGGCGGCCTTGAAGTAGAGGCCGTAGAGGGTGCCGTCGACGCTGCCGTACGTCGTCCACACGGGTGCGTAGTCGGCGCGGACGGTCTGCCGGGCGGTGGCGGACAGCGGCTTGAGCCAGCCCTTGCGCGCGAACTGGTTCAGGACGCCGACCTGCGGGACCATCACGACGTCGGGGGCGTTGCCGCCCTCGATCTTGCTGCCGACGACCGTGGAGACGTTGTCGCCGGTCGACACGAACCGGGTCTTGGCGCCGGTCTTCTCGGTGAAGGCGTCCAGCACCTTCTGGAAGTTCTTCTGCTCGCTGCCGGACCAGACACCGGCCACGGTGACGGTCCGGCCGCTGAGCGCCTTGTCGCCACCGCCGGCGGAGACCGGTCCGCCGCCGCAGGCGGTGGTGCCGAGGGCGAGGGCGAGGGCGGTACAGCCGGTGAGCAGGGTCGTGCGTCGTCGCATCATCGTCGACGGGCCTTTCCGTGAAGGAGGTTGACGTGCTGTCAGGTCGTTGCCGGGTCGTTCAGAGGTCGCCGATCCACCAGGCCGCCGTGGCGCCGGGCAGGACGCCGGCCGGGCAGGGGCCGCTGGCGAGCAGGGGGGTGCCGGAGACCGGCGCGGGGGTGGGGGCCGTACCGAAGTTGACGGCGCAGACCAGGCCGTCGCCGCGGCTGAAGGCGAGGACGCCCGGCGGGCTGTCCAGCCAGTCCAGCGCGCCCTCGCCCAGCTGGGGCAGTGCGGAGCGCAGCTGGAGCCCGTCGCGGTACAGGTGCCAGAAGGAGCGGGTGTCGGCGAGGGCCCGGTCGGTGGCGTACTCGGCGAAGTACTCGGGCTGGGGCAGCCAGGGCTTGGCGCTCTCGGCACCGGAGGTGAAGCCGAACGGCGAGGCCTGTCCGGACCAGGGCAGCGGCACCCGGCAGCCGTCGCGGATGCGGGCGCGGCTGCCGGTGCGCCGGAAGATCGGGTCGGTGAGCACGTCGTCGGGCAGGTCGACGACCTCGGGCAGGCCGAGCTCCTCGCCCTGGTAGATGTACGCGGCTCCGGGCAGGGCCAGCATCAGCAGGGCGGCGGCGCGGGCGCGGGCGGCGCCGAGGCCGCTGCCGGCGGTGGCGGGTTCGCCGTAGCGGGTGACGGTGCGGACCTGGTCGTGGTTGTTGAGGACCCAGGTGACCGTGGAGCCGGTGCCCGCGATGTCCTGCATGGCCTCGGAGATGACCTTGCGGAAGGCGTCGGCGTCCCAGGCGGCGCCGAGCAGGTCGAAGAAGAACGCCTGGTGGAGTTCGTCGGGGCGGACGTAGAGGGCGTGTTCGCGGGCGGTGGGCACGGAGACCTCGCCGACGAGCAGGCGTTCGCGGCCGTCCCGGTCGGCGTACTCCTCGCATATGGTGCGCCAGCGGCGCCACACCTCGTGCACCTCGGGCTGGTTCCAGGCGAGCGGGTTGACCGAGTCGCGGGTGCGGGCGTCGATCTCCGGGTCGTCGGAGTCGGGCAGGTCGGGGTGCTTGTAGAGGCCGGCGGCGACGTCGATGCGGAAGCCGTCGACACCCCGGTCGAGCCAGAAGCGCAGTACGCGGTCGAACTCGTCGGGGATCTCCGGGTCACGCCAGTTCCAGTCGGGTTGCTCGGGCGTGAACATGTGCAGGTACCACTGGCCGTCGCCGACTCTGGTCCAGGCCGGGCCGCCGAACATGGCGTGCCAGTTGTTGGGCGGCTCGGCGCCGCCGGGGCCGCGGCCGTCGGCGAAGTGGAACCGGGCGCGGGCCGGGCTGCCGGGGGCGGCGGCGAGGGCCTCGCGGAACCAGGGGTGCTCGCTGGAGCAGTGGTTGGGGACGATGTCGAGCAGCACCTTGATGCCGAGGCGCCGGGCCGCCGCCATGAGCAGGTCGAACTCGGCGAGGTCGCCGAAGAGCGGGTCGACGCCGCGGTAGTCGGCGACGTCGTAGCCGTGGTCGTGCTGCGGCGAGGGGTAGAACGGGCTCAGCCAGATCCCGTCGACGCCGAGCTTCTTCAGGTACGGCAGTCCGGCCCGGACGCCGGCCAGATCGCCGATGCCGTCGCCGGTGCTGTCCAGGAAGCTGCGGACGTAGACCTGGTAGATCACCGCGTCCCGCCACCAATGATGCCTGTTCAACCCAGTGGAACCTGTCTCTGAGGGGGGTTGGTAATACATGCATGTTAGGTAGCGGATAAGCGCGGGTGTCAACGAAGTGACCGTAAGATACTGGCCAGTTCAGCTCGCAAATGCGGGCAAATTACCGCAACATAAGCGCAGTCGTGATGGCGGCGTTACTTAACAAGTAACTATCGGGAAGGGTGGAGCAGCCGGCTAGCGACGGGCGATGGCGTCGAGTTCGCTCGCCAGCCGGCGCACGGCCTGCCCGGGCGTCTGGCGCCCGGTGAGCGCGTCCTGCACGACCGCCTGCACGGCCAGGCTGACCTGGTCGTAGCGCGGGCTCTTGGGGCGCGGGCGCGCGGTGAGGACGGCGGTGCGCAGGGTCGGCAGGTACGGGAAGCGCCGCACCAGCTCGGGGTCTTCGTACAGCGCGGCGCGCACGGGCGGCAGCGCGCCCCGCGTGAGCACCTGGCGCTGGACGGGCGCGCTGGTCAGGTACGCGATCAGCCGCGCGGCGGAGTCCGGATGCCGGGCATGGCTGTTGACCGCGAGATTGGAGCCGCCGAGGACGCTCGTCCCCGGTCCGTCGGGCCCGGGCAGCGGTACCGCGCCGATCCGCCCGGCGACCTTCGAGCCCTTCTCCGAGGCCACGGCGTAGGCGTAGGGCCAGTTGCGCAGGAAGAGCAGCCGGCCGTCCTGGAAGGCCCGCTTGGACTCCTCCTCCTTGTACGTCAGCGCCTGCCGCGGGATCCAGCCCTCGCGGACGCCGCGGGCGAGGAAGCCGAGGCCCTCACGGGCGGCGGCCGAGTCGACGGTGACCCGGGTGCCCTCGCCGCCGAGGATGGTGCCGCCCGCCGAGTAGACCGCCTCGGCCGCGTTCACGGTGAGGCCCTCGTAGGGCAGGAACTGGCCCGCGTAGCCGCCCAGTCCGTACTTCGGCGCGATGGTCTTCGCGTCGCGCTCCAGCTCGGCCCAGGTGCGCGGCGGGGGCACGCCCTCCTTGGCGAGGACGTCCTCGCGGTACAGGAGGAGCCCGGCGTTCGTGACGTACGGGACCGCGTACAGCCGTCCGTCGTACGTCGCCGTGTCCACGACCGGCGGCAGGAAGCTGCCCAGCGGAAAGCGGTCGCGGGGCAGCGGGCGGATCCAGCCGGCCGCGGCGAACTCGGAGGTCCAGTCGACGTCGATGTTGAGGACGTCGAACCGGCCGCGGTCGCCGCCGCGCAGGTCGGTCGTCATCTGCGCGTGCGTCTCGTCGGCGGAGTCCGGCAGTTCGACCAGGGTGACCCGCTCGCCGGGGTGGGTGCGGTTCCAGCCCTTGAGCAGCGGGCCGAGATAGCCGGTCAGGTCGCCTGCGGTGGCCAGGGTGAGCGGGCCGCGACCGCCCTGGGCGGCCTCGCCGCCCCGGGCACCGGAGGCGACGTACCCGCTCATGATCACGGCGAGAACGAGGAGGCCCCTACCGGCGGCGCGTATCCACCGCATAGGTTCCTCCCTGTGCACCGGCACCACGGGCACCCTCGCCCGGGACAGAGGCCATGTATACCCGTTAGGTATGGGCGATACTAGGGCCTGGAGCACATGGAGCAGACAGGAGGACAGCACGAGTGCGTCTGCCCCTCCTGGCACTCCTGGCCCGCGGCCCGGCCCATGGTTACGAGCTGAAGCAGGGCCTTGAGCAACTGCTGGGCGCCGCGTACCCTCAGCCGAACGTCGGCCAGATCTACGTCACCCTCGGCCGTCTGGAGAAGTCCGGGCTGATCGAGGGCGAGGACGTCGAGCAGTCCAGCCGGCCCAACAAGAAGGTCTACCACCTCACCGAGGCCGGACGTGAGGCGCTGCGCATCTGGTTCGAGGAGACCGAGGACGAGCCGCGGGTGCGGGACGAGTTCTTCATGAAGCTCGCCGTCGCCCCGCAGACCGGTCTCGCCGATCAGATCGCCCTCATCAACCGGCAGCGGCGCCAGTACCTCACCACCATGCGCGACCTGTCGAAACTGGCCGCGGCCGAGGACCGGGACAACCGAATCGCCCAGCTGCTGATCGAGGGCGCGATGCTGCACCTGCAGGCCGACCTCGACTGGCTGGAGCGGTGCCAGGAGGAACTGGAATGACGGGAGCGAGCGAAGGCATCCCGGTTCCGCGGGCCGGGAGCACTCCGGGTCCGCGGGCCGGGAGCACTCCGGTGCTGCGGGCCGAGGGCCTGGTGAAGACGCACCACGGCGAGGGTGCGCCCGCGCATGCCGTCCGCGGGGTCGATCTGTGCGTGGCCCGGGGCGAGTTCGTGGCGATCACCGGACCGTCCGGAGCGGGCAAGTCCACGCTGCTGCATCTGCTCGGCGGGCTCCAGCGGCCCGACGAGGGCAGCCTCTGGCTCGACGGCCGGTGCACGGACTCCTTCGGCGAGGCCCGCTGGGCGGTGGAGCGGCGCAAGGCCATCGGGATCGTCTTCCAGTTCTTCAACCTGGTGTCGAACCTGTCGGTCGCCGACAACGTGGAGCTGCCCGCCCTGCTGGCGGGCGTCCCGCCGAAGCGGGCCCGCGCCGAGCGGGAGGCGCTCCTCGCCGAGCTGGGCCTGGCGGGCAAGGAGCGCAGCATGCCCGGCGAGCTGTCCGGCGGCGAGCAGCAGCGGGTCGCGCTCGCCCGGGCCCTGGTCAACCAGCCGCCGCTGCTCCTCGCGGACGAGCCGGCCGGCAGCCTGGACAGCAAGGGCACCCGCGAGGTGATGCGGCTGCTGTCCCGCTTCCACGCGCGCGGGCAGAGCATCGTCCTGGTCACGCACAACGCCCGGCTGGCCAGCGCGGCCGACCGCGTGATCAGCTTCTTCGACGGCCGCATAGCCGACGACGCCCTCCTGGACGGCACGGCCCCGCCCCGGCGCGGCGGCATCTCCGGCGTGCTGGAGCTGAGGGACTGACCGTGCCGGATCTCAGGAACATGCGGGCCGCCCTGCGCTGGGTGCACTCCGATCTGCGCACGCACCGCGGCGAGGCGCTGTTCCTGGTGCTGGCCACCGCGGGCATCGTCGCCTCGCTGCTGCTCGCCACCGCCCTCTTCGGGTACGCCACGAACCCCTGGCAGCGCACCTTCGCCGAGGCGCGCGGCGCCCATGTGTGGCTGCACACCTCACCGTCCGCCGACGCCCGCCGGCTGGCCCGGCTGGACGGCGTCACCTCCGTCGCCGGCCCCTACCGCACCGAGTCCGCCACCGTCGCCGCCCGCGGCGCCCGCGCCTCCGTGGAGCTGCGCGGCACCCCGGGGCCGCCGGCCGTCGGCCGGCCGCTGCTCACCGCCGGGCGCTGGCTCGACCCGGCCGCGCCGGACGGCGTGGTGCTGGAGAGCAGCCTGGCCCGGGCCCTGCTGGCCGAGCCGGGCGACACCCTGACACTGCCCGGCACGGCCCGCACCGTCACCGTCGAGGGCATCGCGGACAGCGCCGAACCCCCTTACCGCCCGGGCGAGCAGCCGGGTCTGGTGTGGGCGCTGCCGTCCGCGGTACGTGCCCCGGCCGGCCAGGTCATCGGGCTGCGGCTCGGCGATCCGGCCGACACGGACTACGCGGTGCAGCGGGCCGTCACCGTGCTGGGCGCCGGCGCGGTCGGCGAGGTCTCCACCTGGCAGCAGGCGCGCGCCGAGGCGCAGGGCGACAACCGGCTGCTCGGCCAGGTGCTCGGGCTGTTCGGTCTGGGCGCCCTGATCGCCGCGGGACTGGCGGTGCACGGGGCGATCGCCACCCGGATCCGCGGTCATCTGCGGGACCTCTCGGTGCTGAAGGCGATCGGCTTCACACCCGGCCAGGTCGTGCGGATCTACCTGCTCCAGCATCTGGCGTACGCCCTGCTCGGCGCCGTCGCGGCGGCGGCCCTCACCGAGGGGCTCGGCACCCGGGTGCCGGGCCGGCTCGGGGACGCGGTGGGCGTGTGGCAGGGGCTGCCCGGACACACCGCGGCGCTGTGCCTGGTGCCGGTGGGCGCGGTGCTGTTCATCGGTCTGACCACGGGGCTCGCGGCCTGGCGGGCCGGACGGGTGCCGCCGGTTCCGGTGCCGCGCCCGGCCGCGCCGGCCGGCGGGCGGCTGTCCGGACCGGCCCGGCGGGCGCTGGGCCTCGGGCTGCCGGCCGCGCTGGTCCTCGGCTGCCACAAGGCGTTCGCGGGGCGCGGCCGGTCACTGGCCACGGTGGCCCGGCTGACCCTGCCGCTGCTGCTGATCACGGTGGCGCTCAGCGCGTGGACCACGATCGACCGCTTCCACAGCAGCCCCGAGCGGGTCGGGCTGCCGACGGCCCTCACGGTCCGCTCGGACGGCACGCTGGACGCGTCCGGCGTACGGGCCGTACTGAACCGCGACTCCGGGGTCGCCGCCGCCTATCCGGGGGTCGAGGTGGCCGCGCTGGTCCCCGGCCAGACCGGCACCATCGCGCTGCGCGGCATCGGCACCCGCGCCGAGCCCTACCCGTACGCCCTCGCCGAGGGCCGCGCCGCTCGCGGCCCGGACGAGGCGGTGGCCGGCCAGGGCCTGCTCGACGTGCTGCACGCGCGGGTCGGCGACTGGGTCCGGATGACGGTGGGCGACCGGCCGCAGATCCTGCACATCGTGGGCCGGAGCATCGAACCGCGCAATGCCGGCCGGGTCGTGACCACCTCCCTCGACACCCTCCGCGAGAACGACCCGCTGCTGGCCCCGGCCTTCCACGAACTGCGGCTGCGCCCGGGCGCCGACCCGCACCGCGTGGCCGCCGCGCTCGCCGCGGCCGGCCGCGGCCACCTCGAGGTGCATCCCGTGACGAACCCCGCCGACGGGCTGTCCCCGCTGCGCGGTGTCGTCGCCGGGCTGATCGCCGTACTGGCGCTGATCGGGCTGGTGGAGCTGCTCACCGCGATCGGCGGCAGCGTCCGCGAGGGCGAGCGGGATGTGCTGGCGCTCCGGGCGATCGGCATGTCCCCGCGGCAGATCACCGCGATCACGGTCACGGCGACGAGCTGTACGGCTCTGGCGGCCGTCCTCGCCGGTACGGCACTGGGGCTGCCGCTGGCCCGCCGGCTGATCGACGCCCAGGGCGGCTCCAGCGGCATCGGCACCGGGATCGCGCAGTCGCCCTCCCCCGGCCCGCTGCTCCTGCTTGGTTCGGCCGCCGTCCTGGGGGCGGCGGCGCTGGCCATGCTGCCGGCGGCCCGTGCGGCCCGCCGGCGCCTCGCGGACACGCTGAGCGCGGTGGCCTGACCCCGGCTCAGCCGGCGGCGCTCCGCCATGTGCCGGGGTCCTTGCGGATCTCCGTCAGCAGCTTGCCGAAGGCGGAGCCGCTGAAGAGCAGGCCGCTGTACTCGTTCGGGATGCGTACGTCGTCGATCTCGGCGGTGGGGGTGCCCGGCGCGTCTGCTTCTTCGTACGCCTCCTCGGCGTTCTCCACGAACGTGCGGTACTTCATGGTCTTCACGGCCGAGTCGAAGGCGTGTCCGCGCAGCCCGGGCACCTTCGCCGCCAGCTTGAGCAGGTAGGCGTCGGTGAATCCGTCGACGCTCTCGGCCGGCTGCCCGGCGTAGAGGACGTCGTGGTACTCGGCGAACTTGCCGGCGTCCAGCGCGGCCCGCAGGGCGTTGACCGCCTTCTTGGACCCGGAGCCGCCGAGCCGGTCGTCCAGGAAGGAGGCGAGGGTGTACTCGGTCTTCGTCTCCCGCCGGACGGTCGCCGCGCGCAGCCGCGGGGCACCTCCGTCGGTCTCGAACTCCTTGCACACCGGGCAGCGCGGGTCCTCGTACAGACGGACGGTCATGGGGGCGGCCGGGTCTCCGACCGTGATGGTCGTCCCGTCGTTCCCGAGCCGCTCCGGCACCTCCGACAGCCCGGAGTAGGGCGGCCGGCCCGTCTGTGTGGTCACGGGACCGCCGCCCTCCGACTCCGCCGGCTGGTGCCCGCTGCCGCAGCCCACGGCCGACAGCCCCATCACGGCCACCGCGACCGCCGCGGCGCGCCCCCTGCGCTTCATGCGTACTTCCTCCCCTGGACCAGCGGGAAACCCTAGGGGATCGGCACAGAAAGCGCACAGCGAGGCCGCCGCGGGACGGCCGTGGACGACCAGGCACGGCCGGGGACGGCTCAGCTCCGGCCGCGCAGCTCCCGGTACTTGGCGACCAGCGCCTTCGTGGACGGGTCGAGACCGGGGACCTCGGCGCCCTCGGTGAGGGCGGGCTCGACCCGCTTGGCCAGGACCTTGCCCAGCTCCACGCCCCACTGGTCGAAGGAGTCGATGTT
>NZ_JBIBUO010000029.1:0-73250 GCF_043079545.1 Streptomyces sp. NPDC015171 | reverse complement strand
TCGTCATGCATACGGCTGCCCTGCGCACGGTCGAACACGGTGGGCCAACCACGGCAGTAGCTGCGCACCTCGGACTCGACGGTCTCGAAGACACTCAGGTCCGGCTGGGTGATGGTCACGCCGAGACCTGACCGCGCAGGGTGGACTCGACGAAGTCGGTGAAGGTGTCGACCGTCTCGAAGTCGTCCGCGTCCAGCTCTTCCGGGTCCACGACCAGGCCCAGGGAGTTCTCCAGGGCCATCAGCATCTCCAGCATGGTGGTGGAGTCCAGGTGGAGATCGTCGAAGAGCCTGACCTCGCCGCTCAGCCCCGTGACGGGGCGCTCCAGCACGTCGGTCAGAGCGGCTTCGAGTGTCCGCACTATCGCCTCGCGGTCCATCGGTGATCCTCCTTGGCTCGTTGCTTCGCGGTGGGGCTCGTCATTTCGCGGAGAGAGTGGGGTTGCCGGCCGATTCGACGAGGGCGGCCAGCTTCTTCCGGTCGACCTTGCCGTTGCCGTTGGTGGGCAGGGCGTCGGTCCGCACGCAGCGCCGGGGAATCTTGAAGGGCTCCAGGTGCCGGCGCATCTGCTCGCGCACGGCGTCGGAGGTGATGTCGTCGCCGACGACCACGAGGACGGCGCCGCGCCGGCCGGCCGGCGGAAGGACGGCCGCCGAGGTCACGCCCGCCACCCGGTGCGCCGCCGCCTCGACCTCGGTCGCGCTGATCCGGAAGCCGCGCTCCTTGTACAGGTCGTCGCGGCGGCCGGAGAAGTACAGGAAGCCCTCGTCGTCCAGCCAGCCGTAGTCGCCGGTGCGCAGTTCCGGGAAGAGGCCGTCGACGCGGGGGAAGCGCTCGGCGTCGAGTTCCGGGCGCCGCCAGTAGCCGGCCATGACGTGCGGGCCGCGGACGACGAGCTGTCCGATCTCGCCGGGCGGCAGCGGCCGTCCCTCGTCGTCGATCACATGGATCGCGGTGCCGGGCAGCGGGTATCCGCAGGATCCGGGGTGTTCCAGATCGCCGTCCGGGGGCATGATCGCCGCGCGTTTGCACTCGGTGAGCCCGTACATGACCTGGACCCGCAGTCGCGGCAGGGCCTGCCTGAGGGCGCTCAGGGTGCTCTCCGCCAGGGCGGCACCGGTGTTGGTGAGCAGCCGCAGCTGCCGCAGGGCACCCGGGCTGCGGCGCACCAGCCAGGCCAGCCGGTCGGTGACCGAGGGCACGCCGGGCAGCACGGTGGCGCCGGTCTCCTCCAGGTGGCGCAGCAGCGGCGGACCGGCTTCGGCGGCCGTGGCCAGGTGCAGCCGGGCTCCGCCGAGAGCGGCGAGGTAGAGCTGGTAGAGGCCGTAGTCGAAGGAGAGCGGCAGCGGGCAGAAGACGATGTCGTCGGCGCGGTAGGCGAGGCAGGCGTGGATGGCCGACGCCGCGAACAGCACCTGCTGGTGGGTGCTCACCACCGCCTTGGGCAGCGCGGTCGTGCCCGAGGTGTAGATCAGGCAGACCGGGTCGACGGCCAGCGTGCCCGGGTCGGCGGGTGCGGCGGGGGCCGGTCGGCGGTCGTCCAGGGCGTCCCGGACGAGGTCGGCGAGGTGGCGGAAGGCCACCCCGTGGTCGCGGGCGGTGCGGCCCGCGTCGGTGTCGTCGCAGACGAGGAGCACGGGTTCGCAGTCCCGCAGGACATGCTCCAGGGGACCGCCGCGCACCTCGGCGTGCAGGACGCTGAAGACGGCGCCGAGCCGGGAGACGGCGAAGACGAGGAGGGCCGTGCCCAGTCCGTCGGCGGCGCTGACCACGACACGGTCGCCGGCGCGCACTCCCCGCTCGTGCAGCAGGCCGGCCAGCCGGACACTGGCACGGGCGAACTCCCCGTAGGTGAGCGAGGCTTCGGTGGTGCTCAGCGCGGTGGCCGCCGGGGCGCGCTCGGCGGCGCGGTCGAGCAGTTCGTGCAGGAGTACGGGCGATGCGTTCATCACGCCTCCTTCGCGGTGGCCGGCGGGAGCGGCCCGGGTGCGGCCGCGGCGTGCGCGCCGGTGCCGGCGGCGGGCCGGCCGGCCGGTGCGGACGGTCCGCCCCGGGTCCGGGCCGTGGCCTTGTGCATCGGGATCACCGTCGTCGCGGTCGCCGTGCACACCGGTTGCGGGGGGCTGAGGACGTGCACGGCGCTCGGGTCGTCGGCCGTGCCGGCCTCGATGACCTTGTGCGCCTCCAGCTCGACCACGCGGCGCAGCCGGGTGGCGCGCACCAGCCTGGCGCGGGCCTCTAGGTAGTCGCCCGGCCGCACGGGGGCGAGGAAGCGGACGGCGGAGTACTCGGACAGCAGGCCCTCGTCCTGGTCCGTCCGGGCGGTGATCTCGGTGACGAGGTCGCCGAAGAGCCGCAGGACGTGCGCGCCGTCCACCAGGCCGCCGCCGTAATGGGCGTCCTCCTGGCCGATGCGTACGCGGAGGAAGGCGGTTGCCGCGGCCTCCTCGGGGGTGTCCGCAAGGGACATGGGGGCTTCGTCCTCTCTGAGCGTTGTGGCAGGGGGCGGGTCCGCCGGCGTGACCACTGCGAGGGCCACGGCGGCGACCACGTCGTTCTTGTGGGTGATGGACAGTCCGATGGCGGCCGGGCCCAGGGTGGCCGCGCGGCCCCGCAGGACGACCACGGGCGCCCCGTCGTCGGTCTGGTCCACGCAGATGTCGCGTGGGGCGACGCCCCGCAGGAATCCGGTGCCGAGCACCTTCACCACGGCTTCCTTGGCCGCGAAGCGTCCGGCGAGGAATTCCAGGCGGCGCTCCTCGCCCATCCGGTCGGCCAGCCGCACCTCCTCGGGGGCGTAGCTGAGGCGCAGGAACCAGGGCCGGGTGAGCAGACGGCGCAGTTCCGTGCGGTCCAGGACGTCCACGCCGATCCGCAGGGTGCCGTCCGCCACGGTCCTCACGGCGCGTTCCCACGTCCGAGGCCGGGACCGGGATCGCGGGCAGGACCGGGGTCGAGTCCGGGGTCGGGATCCAAGGCGCGGTCGCGGTCGAGATCGAGGTCGCGGTCGAGATCGAGATCGCGGTCGAGATCGACGAGCCGCTGTCTGGCCAGCATGTCCTCGGTGGTGTCCCGCTCCCTGACCAGCCGGGCCCGGCCGCGGTGGACCAGCACCTCGGCGGGGAAGCCGTGGCTGAGGAAGAGGCCCGGCGAGGCCGTGGGGCCGTAGGCGCCGGAGCGGGCCACGCCGAGCAGGTCTCCGGGGGCGACCTCCGGCAGCGGGACCTTCTTGGCGATCACGTCGTTCGGGGTGCACAGCGGCCCGGTCAGCGTGTAGGAAGCGGCGGCCGGTTCGGCGGGGCGGCCGAGATGGGTGACGGGGAAGTTCCGTTTGACGAAGCTGCCGATGCCGACCGCAGCCATGTGGTGGTTGGTGCCGCCGTCGGCGACGACGAACCACTCGCCCCTCGACCGCTTCACACAGCACGCACGGACGACATAGGTGCCGGCGTCCGCGGTGAGGAAGCGGCCGAGTTCCATGATGAGCCGGCAGTGCGGATGACGGGCGGCGAAGGGGGCGACAGCCTCGCGGACACCGGCACCGAGCGCGTCGAGATCGAGGTCCTCCTCGTTCTCGAAGTAGGCGACGCCCAGGCCGCCGCCGAAGTCCACGGTCTCCAGCGGGACGCCCAGATGGCCCGCGAGATCCTCGGCCATGGCCAGGATGCCCGCCGTGTTGGACACGACGTCCTCGTGGTGCAGGAACCGGGTGCCCATGTAGGCGTGGACGCCCTTGACCCGTACGTGCCGCAGGTCCGCCAGGGTCTCCTTGGCCCGGCGCACGTCCTCCTCGTCGATGCCGAACTGCCGGGGCTTGCCGCCCATGGCGAGGCCCGATCCCTTGCTGCCGAACGACGGGTTCACCCGCAGCAGCACGGGGAACGGCTCCGTCGCCCCGCTCTCCCCCACCAGGGCGTCCAACTGCCGTACTTCGTCGAGGGATTCACAGACGACGGCGTGGATCGCGGCCTCGGTGCAGGCCGCCAGGTCGCGCGCGTCCTTGCCGGGGCCGAGGAAGATGATGTCCTCGGGGGCGACGCCGGCCCGCAGCGCGGTCACCAGCTCGGTGTGCGAGGAGACCTCGGCGCCCGCCCCCTGCGCGCCGAGAACCGCGCACACGCTGATGTTCGGGTTGGCCTTGAGGGAGTAGAAGACGTCCACCGCCGCGGGGAGCAGCCCCCGCAGCCGGCGGTAGGTCTCCTTGAGGACGCCGGCGTCGTAGACGAACAGGGGGGTGCCGAACTCCTCGGCGAGGGCGGTGACCGTGACGCCCTGGATCCGGGCTTCCGCGGGGTTCATTCGGCGGGCCTTTCCGCCGGGCCGGAGACCGGCTCGGCTCGGTACGGAGGGACGTGGACCGCGGCGCTTCGCACGCGGTCACTGCCAGCCGGGCTCGTCGGCCGGTGCCTCTGCGGATAAGCCGACGGAAAGGACGGAAAGGACGAAGCTGCGCATGGGCTGATTCCCCTCGGTCGCGGATTTCGTTTTCCCGACGAGAAAGATTCTTGGCCGTTACCACTACGTGGAAAAGTGGTTTCCCGTGGACAAAACCGTCCCTGTCCGGTTCAGGCCGCGTCAGGTCTGCTCGCCCTCCGGCCAGAGCACTTCGGGACGCAGCAGGGGCGCCTCGGCCCGCCGTAGCCGCCACGCGGCGAGCGGGGGCCTGCGGGCCACGGCACGCCACCACAGGCGCTCCGCCGCGGCCTCCGCGCCCACCAGGTCGGCGTGGCACAGGAACACGCCGATGACCGGCCCCGGCAGGGCCGACGCATGCACGACGACGTGCTCCAGACCGTCCTCGCGGGTGGCGCAGGCCCGGATCAGGCCGCCGGTGTCACCGGGGAGCGGCACACCGCCCGGGGGCGGATCGAGCGTGAGATGAACGAGATGCATTCGCCGACTATGTCGCCTTCGATATGGTCTCACGATCCGTCACTGCTGGACGTTTCATGCCAAGGGCAGAACAGTCCAGGAAAATTGACGGACGTACCGGATGTGCACACGGGGAAGTTCCGGGCAGGCGTCGGGCCCGCCACCGCAGGATCGGTCGGCAGCGGGCCGGAGCCGTTTTCGTGCCGCTTTATGCGCCGCTCTGTGCGCCGCCTTGTGCGCCCTTTTCCTCGCCTCTTTCCGTGCCGTGCCGGGAAGGGGCGGGAACGCGCCGTGTCAGTCCCTGAACAACCCCCTTTGCGCGGCGTGCACACCAGCCTGGAAGCGGCTGCGCGCGCCGAGCCGGGCCATCAGGGTGGTGGAGATGCGCCGGGCCGTCCGGGGTGACACACCGAGCCGTTTGGCGATCGCCTCGTCGGTGGCCCCCTGGGCCAGGAGCCGGAGCACCTCGTGCTGCTGGCGGGTGAGCGTGTCCTCGGCGGGGGGCCGGGCGGCGGCGGAGAACGGCTCGGCCGCCTGCCAGGTGGTCTCGAACAGCGAGCACAGCGTGGCCAGTACCCCGGGCGTCCGGATCACGACCGCGCCTTCCGAGGTGTCGTCACTGTCCGTGGCGATGACGGCGGCCCGGCGGTCCGCGATGATCATCCGGTTGGGCAGGCTCGGCACGGCCCGCACCTCGGCGCCGACGGACATCAGCCACTCGGCGTGCGCGACCGTCGCCGGGTCGTTGCGGATGCTGTCCAGGTAGATCGTCCGGATGGCGACGCCCCGCCCCAGCAGTTCCTGGGTCAGGGGCCGCGAGTTGCGCATGTTGTCGGGGGTCTGCGGCCCGCCCGGCGCGAACGCCATCAGCTCGGAGCGGACGGCCCTGTTCATCACCGCCAGATGGTCGCGGATGTTGTCCAGCCCTCTGAGATGCTCCACGTCATCCCCGGGGGCCGCCGCCTCGCGGTCCGCGAACTCCGAGATCAGCCGGACCGCGGCGGCCCGGCTCTCCTCCAGTTGCTGCTGCTGGGCCGCGACCTCCGCCTGCTTGCGGGCCAGCAGTATCTGCATCGCCAGATGCGGTCTGACCGCGTGCAGACGTTCGCCGTCCCCGCTCGCGGGCCGGATGAGCGCCATTTCGCTGAGCCGGTCGAGTGCGGCGTGCACGGCTCTCTCGGCGAGGCCCGTACGGCCGCAGAGTCCGGTCAGACCGTCGTCGGGATGCGCGAGCATCTCCCGGTACACGAGGTCGGTCACCGTATCGAGCCCCAGAGCATCAAGCATGTACCAGCGCCCCTCGAGACACCACGCAAGCCCCTCGTCTCATTCCGCTTCTTGCTCACGTGTTTTCCCCCGGGCCCCTTACCGGAAGTAGCACGCTCAAACCCGCCTGACACGCGGGGAGTTCGGCGGGAGGGGGCATGGACGGAGCGAGGGGCCGGTCGTCGCCGGCGGCCCGTGCCGGGATCGCCGAGGTCAGCGGCGTGCGCCGCACCACCCGGCACGGCGGCGCCCCGCCCCGGAGGTCACCGGGAGCGGGGCGGGCGGAGAGTCGTGCGGTTCACTTCCCCTGATCGGCCGGACGGAGCGTCCACAGGACGGTCATCTCGCCGGTGACGGCGCCGTCAGCGCGCCGGATCTCGATCGACACCGGGAACTCGGGGCGCTGTCCCGCGTCCAGCTCGGCGACGACCTCGGCGGCCGGACGGCCCAGGGTGGCGGTGGCCGTGACGGGGCCCATCGCCAGCTTCTTGTAGGCGATCTCGGCCCGCACGGCGAGCGGCACGGCGCGCGAGAGCTGGTCCCCGAAAGCGGCCAGCACGATGGCGCCGCTGGCCGACTCCCCGAGGGTGAACATCGCGCCGGCGTGCGGGCCGCCCACGTGGTTGTGGTACTCGCCCTGGTCCGGCAGGGCGAGCACGGCCTTCTCGGGCGTGGTCTCCAGGAACTCGAGGTTCAGCGTCCGGGCCATGGGCACGGTGGCGGCGAGCATCTCGCCGATCGACATCTGGTCTGCGCTCATGGCGGTCATGTTACTCACGAGTAGCGGAGCCTGGCCAGTGAAGCCCACTAGGGTTACTGGCCATGTGGCCAGATCAGCAGCCGCCAGGGGGCGCGCAGAACCCGCAGAACGACCCGCAGCACAACCCGTACCAACAGCCGGGTCACCAGCAGCCGAACCCGTACCAGCAGCCCGGACACCAGCCCGGATACCAGCCGTATCCGCAGGCAGGCCAGCCGGGCCCGTACGGACAGCAGGCCCAGCCGGGCCAGCCCGGCCCTTACGGGCAGCAGCCGCAGGCCGGCCAGTACGGGCAGCAGCAGTGGGGGCAGCCCCCCACCTCCCCCATGCCCCTGCCCCCGCAGGGCGGCGGCGGCCGTACGAAGCTGATCGCGATCATCGCGGCCACGGCCGTCGTGGTCACCGCCGCCGTCACCGGCTATCTGGTGCTGGGCGGCTCCAAGGACGACGAGGCCAAGGGCGACGACGGGAAGCACACGAGCCCGTCGCCGAAGGATCCCTCGCCCTCCGCGCCCGCGTCGTCCGCCTCGTCAGCGAACGACAACCCGCGCTCCGACGAGACGGAGAAGCCGACGGTCGCGGGCTGGAAGGTCGTGGTCAATCCCAAGTACGGCACGGCCTTCGACGTCCCCGCCGACTGGGAGGTGGAGCGGCCGGGCGTCTTCACCTTCTTCGAGGACAAGGAGAAGGGCGACGGCTCGGCCTACATCGGCTTCTCCGGGGCCTCGTTCCTGAAGCCGGCGTACTGCGCCTCGGAGTCGAACGGCACGAAGGAGTCGCACGCGCTCGCGGGCAGCGGCACGAAGGGCGAGAACGGCGCCAAGGACACTGCAGGCGTCGCCCGCGGCGACTCGGCCACCTTCGCGTTCGGCGGATACACCGATCAGTCGGAGGCCGCCAAGAAGTATCTGCACATCGGCAAGGCCAAGCCGTTCACGACCGCGTCGGGTGTCAAGGGCAGCGTCGCGACGTCGTACGTCTCCGGCGTGCCGAAGAAGAACAAGTGCGACACCGACGGCAAGGCCATCACGTTCGCCTTCAAGAACTCCAGCGGCAGCTTCGTCTCGTGGTCGCTCTACGGCGCCAAGGGCGTCAAGGACGAACTGTCCGACGCGACCATCGACAAGATCCTCGCCACGGTACGGCTGCACGGCGACCCGACCGTGCAGTGACCGGCGAGCGGTCCCGGCCCGCCCGGGCGCGGACCGGGACCGGCAGCCCGCCGGACGTCCGCAAACCCGCTTGGCAGACCAGGAGCCGGGCGGCGATAGTCGGCCGGTGACCACGACTTCCGGCTCCCCGGCCCGCACCCGCAGACCCGCCTGGGCGGGACGCAACTACTCCCTGCTGACCGCCGCCGCCGTCGCGACCGGGCTGGGCGCGAACGGTTCGCTGATCGCCGCCGCGTTCGCCGTGCTGGAGTCGGGCGGCGACAGCGGGGACGTGGGCCTGGTGGCCGCCGCCCGCACCCTGCCGCTCGTGGTGTTCCTGCTGATCGGCGGCGCGGTCGCGGACCGGCTGCCCCGGCACCGGGTCATGGTCGCCGCCAACACCCTCAACTGCCTCTCCCAGGCGTCGTTCGCGGCGCTCGTCCTCGCCGGTGAGCCCCGGCTGTGGCAGATGATGCTGCTCACCGCGCTCGGCGGCACCGGGCAGGCGTTCTTCGGCCCGGCCGCCGAGGGCATGCTGCTCTCCTCCGTCGAGGGCGAACAGGCCGGCCGGGCCTTCGCCCTGTTCCGCATGGCCACCCAGGGCGCCGCGCTCGGCGGCGCGGCCCTCGGCGGCGCCCTGGTGGCGGCCGTCGGCCCCGGCTGGGTGCTCGCCGTCGACGCGGCGGCCTTCGCCGTCGCCGCCGCGCTGCGCTCCTTCCTCGACGTCAGTCACATCCCGCCACGCACACCGGGCGAGGGCATGCTGGCCGACCTCCGCGAGGGCTGGCGGGAGTTCATCGCAAGGCCCTGGCTGTGGGGCATCGTCGTCCAGTTCTCGGTCGCCAACGCGGTGGTCGGCGCGGCCAACGCCGTCTACGGCCCCCTCGTCGCCCGGGACAGCCTGGGCGGCGCGGGCCCCTGGGGCCTGGCCCTGGCCGCGTTCGGCGCGGGCACGGTGACCGGCGCCCTGCTGATGGTCCGCTGGAAGCCCCGCCGCCTGCTGCTAGCCGGCACGCTGTGCGTCTTCCCGCTGGCCCTGCCCGCCGCCGCGCTGGCCGTACCGGTGCCGACGGGCGTGCTGTACGTGACGATGTTCGCCGCGGGCACGACGGTGGAGGTGTTCGGTGTCTCCTGGATGACCGCGCTGCACCAGGAGATCCCCGAGGACAAGCTCTCCCGGGTCTCGGCCTACGACTGGTTCGGCTCGGTCTCCCTCATGCCGCTCGCCACGGCCCTGGCCGGACCGGCCGAGTCCGCCTTCGGCCGGACGGCCGCCCTGGGGGGCTGCGCCGCCCTGGTGGTCCTGGTCACCGCCCTGGTGCTGCTGGTCCCGGACGTCCGCACACTGACCCGGCGCGGCCACCGGACCATCCCCGCCCCGACCGCGTCAGCCGATACCGAAAGCCCCGTCGGGGGGCTCGGGTGAGGGCACCGCCTCGGTGTCCTGGACCGGCAGCGCGCCACCGATGAAGTCCCGCAGCGCCGGCCCGTGTTCGAGCCGGGCCGGGAACACGTCGGCGGCGGCGCGGCGGGCCACGGCCGCGATGTCGACCCTGCGGTGGGAGGCGACGAGCACCGCGTTGCCGAACCGCCGCCCGCGCAGCACTCCCGGCTCGGCGATCAACGCCAGCTCCTCGAACACGGCCGCGAAGGTGGCGAGTTGGGAGCGGAGGAACCCGAAGGGCGCCCCGTCGGCGAGGTTGGCGAGATAGACCCCGTCCGGGCGCAGCACCCGCTCGGCCTCGCGGGCGTAGGCGAGCGAGGTGAGGTGGGCGGGCACGCGTGAACCGCCGAACACGTCGGCGATCAGCACGTCCGCCGAGTCGTCCGGGGCCCCCTCCAGCCAGGCCCGGGCGTCGGCGGCGTGCAGCGCGACCCCCGAGCCCGCCGGCAGCGGCAGCCGCTCGACGACCAGGTCCAGCAGGGCTCGGTCGGCCTCGACGACGTCCTGCCGCGAGCCGGTCCGGGTGGCGGCGAGATACCGGGGCAGGGTCAGCGCGCCCCCGCCGAGGTGCACCGCGTCCAGCGCCCGCCCCGGCTCGGCCACGGCGTCCAGCACGTACCCGAGCCGCCGCGTGTACTCGAACTCCAGATAGGTCGGCTCGTCCAGATCGACGTACGACTGCGGCGCCCCGTCGACCGTGAGCAGCCAGGCCCGCTCCCGGTCGACGTCGGGCATCAGCTTGGCGGTGCCGTGGTCGACGGCCCGGCTCACGGGTATGGCTTCACTCACGGAACCATTGTCGCGGGTGTCCAGGGAGACACCGGCACGGGTCGTCCCCCGGAGATCGCGGGGAACCGTGCGACCGTCCACGACGGCCGCACGGCCCCCGGCCTCACCGGCTCCCATGGGTTCCACCGGTCTCACCGGTCTCACCGGTCTCACCGGTCCCATCGGTCTCACCGGTCCCACCGGTCTCACCGCACGGAGGTCACCGTCCCCGCGCCGACGGTCCGGCCGCCCTCCCGGACGGCGAACCCGAGACCGGGCTCCAGCGGCACCTCCCGTCCCAGCTCCACGGTCATCTCGACCGTCTCACCGGGCCGTACCACCGCCGTCTCCCCGAGGTCGACGTCCCCGGCCACGTCCGCCGTACGGATGTAGAACTGCGGCCGGTACCCGGTGGACACCGGTGTCGTACGGCCGCCCTCCCGCGCGGAGAGCACGTAGACCCGCGCGGTGAAGCGCCGGCTGGGCACCACGCTGCCGGGCGCGGCAACCACGTGCCCCCGGCGGACCGCGTCTCTCGGGACCCCCCTGAGCAGCAGCGCCACGCTGTCCCCGGCCTGTGCCTCCTCCATCGGCCTGCCGAAGGTCTCGACGCCGGTCACGACGGTCTCGGCCCCCGCCCCGAGCACCTCGACCCGGTCGCCGACGCGCACCGTGCCGCGCTCGACGGCGCCCGTGACGACCGTTCCCCGGCCGGTGATGGTGAGCACGTTCTCCACCGGGAGCAGGAACGGCGCGTCCAGATAGCGCTCCGGCATCGGCACGTACGTGTCCACCGCGTCGAGCAGCGCCTCGACCGACGCCGTCCAGCGCGGGTCGCCCTCCAGGGCCTTCAGCCCGGAGACGCGTACGACGGGTATGGCGTCGCCCGGGTACCCCTGGGCGGTGAGCAGGTCGCGGACCTCCAGCTCGACCAGGTCGGTCAGCTCCTCGTCCCCGGCGTCGGCCTTGTTCAGCGCGACCACGAGGTGGTCGACGCCCACCTGCCGGGCGAGCAGCACGTGTTCGGCGGTCTGCGGCATGATCCCGTCGAGCGCCGAGACGACGAGGATCGCCCCGTCGAGCTGCGCGGCCCCGGTGACCATGTTCTTGACGTAGTCGGCGTGGCCCGGCATGTCGACATGGGCGTAGTGCCGGGTGTCGGTCTCGTACTCGACGTGCGCGATGTTGATGGTGATGCCGCGGGCGGCTTCCTCCGGGGCGCGGTCGATGCGGTCGAACGGGACGAAGGTGCCGGTGCCGCGGGCGGCGAGGACCTTGGTGATGGCGGCGGTCAGGGTGGTCTTGCCGTGGTCGACATGACCCATGGTGCCGATGTTCAGGTGCGGCTTGGTGCGCACGTAGGCCGTTTTGGGCATGGCTGTACCTCGAAGCCTCTCCGGACGTACGGGAACGCGGGACCCCGGGGACCGGCCGACCCTCCCCCTGCGGGGTCCGCCGGGCGATCCGGAGAGGGTCAGCTTCGGGCGCCGTCGACAGCGGCCACGAGGAGCGGGACGGCAGCCTTCGGAGCATCCGCGAGCGCGGATGCCGTGAGAAGGAAGGCGTACCGGAACATGCCGTCGATCCTCGCCGAAGGGGTGTCCGGCGTCGAATGGTTTTCCCGGTACGTGCCCTGCGAACCGGGGGCGGCCGGCCGCCGGCGGCGGCCTCAGGGGCCGATGTTCTTCAGTGCCTCACGGACCGTCAGCGGGGCGAACCGGCCGCGCTCCCGCGCCACGAAGTCCCGTACCGCCCCGGGGTCGGTCTTGGCGTACTCGCGCAGGGCCCAGCCGATGGCCTTGCGGATGAAGAAGCCGGGGTGCCCGGACTGGAGCAGGCAGTGGGCGAACAGCATGTCGCCGTCGGTGCGTTCCTTGTAGGTGAGCTGGTGCAGCAGGGCCGTGCGCGCCACCCAGAGGTTCTCGTCCCTGATCCAGGCGTCCATGGCGGCGGTGAGGCGGGGGTCCGCGGCGACCAGCGCGCCGACGACGTGCGCGGCCAGCAGGTCGACGGTGTCCCACCACGGCACGGTGGTGACCAGGTGCCGGGCGACGGGCAGGAAGGCGGACGAGCAGCGGGCCGCGTGCCGGCGCAGATAGTCCACGGCGAAGTAGTGGTACTCGCGCTCGGGCAGCCGCCAGCAGCGCAGGGCGATCGCCGCGCAGTCGTCCTCGCCGGGGCGGCCCGTGCCGGCCAGTACCGTGCGCGACAGGGCGCGGCGGGCCGGTGTGGGGATGCCGAGGAAGGGCGCCACGTCCTTCATGTACGCCCGCATGGCGGCGGCCCGTTCGGCATCGGCGGCGGACGCGTACGCCGCGGTCAGCCGCTCCAGCACGGCATCGGCGAGCGCGCTGCGCGGCACCGGGGGCGGCGCCGCGTCGGTGACGGTCATGAGACGAACCATACGGCGATCACACACGCTCGTCGGTTAGTGTCACCGGATGCTCGATGCCAACCGCTCTGGCACCGCCACGGCCCCTCCCCGGGCCGCCGCCACGGAGCTCGCCGCCGCGGCGGCCGTTCCCGGGTCCGTGTCCGTCGCCCCGGTCCCCCTGCCGCGCGCCGGGTTCGCCGCCCGGTGCACGCGGCTGCTGCTCTCCCCGTACGCCCGGCTTTCGTTGCTGCTCGCGCTGCTCGCGGGCGCCGCGTCGGGCGTGCTGCTGTTCGAGCCGCAGCGGCTGCTGACGCACGGCTGGCCGCCGCAGATCGGCGGGGCCGCCGCGGCCCTGGTGTTCGCGGCGGGCTACGGGCTGTGCACCGTGGCGTTCGTCCCGCGCCCCCTGCTGAACCTGGCCGCGGGCGCGCTGTTCGGCTCCCAGCTGGGTCTCGCGACGGCGCTCGCGGGCACGGTGCTCGGCGCCGGGGTGGCGTTCGGTCTCGGCCGGATGCTGGGGCAGGACGCGCTGCGCCCGCTGCTGCGGGGCCGCTGGCTGAAGGCGGCCGACGGGCAGCTCAGCCGGCACGGGTTCCGGTCCATGCTGGCCGCCCGGCTCTTCCCGGGGGTGCCGTTCTGGGCGGCGAACTACTGCGCGGCCGTCTCCCGCATGGGCTGGCTGCCGTTCCTGCTCGCCACCGGCCTCGGCTCGATCCCGAACACGGCGGCCTACGCGGTCGCCGGCGCCCGTGCCTCCGCGCCCACGTCTCCCGCCTTCCTGATCGCGATGGCCTCCATCGCCGTACCGGCGCTCGCGGGCACGGTGGTGGCCTGGCGCAAGCGTCACCAGCTGCGCGGCCACTGAGGGGTACGTGCCATGTGGTCCGCCGTCGTCGCCGTGGCCGGCACCCTGCTCGGCTCCGCGCTGACCGGGCTGCTCCAGATCCGCCGTGAGCGGGCCGCCCGCGCCGAACGGCGGGAGGAGGCGCTGCGCCTGGCACTCGGCGATCTGGTGGCGGCCCTCGGCGACCACCGGCGGGCCTTGTGGCACCGCGCTGACCTGGTCCTGAGCGGCGCGAGCGAGGACGCCGTGGAGGCGGCCCGCGCGGCGTCCCACGCGACCCGCTCCGCCGTGACCGCGCCCCTGGTCGCGGTCTCCGTCCTCGAACCGTCCCTCGCCGCACCGGCACGCACGGCCGCGCTGGCCGCGTTCGGCATCCGCGACGCCGCCGACCACGACGACCTGGCCGCCCGCCGCGAGAGAGCCATCACGGCAACCGACGAACTGATCGCCGCGGCCGGGCGAGCCATGGCTTGGTGAGGGGCCGGGCGCGGGCGTGACTCCTCCCCCGTACCGGTCGGCGACCGGGGGGGAGCCCGGGGGGCGCGTTGGGGGGGGGCGGGCCGGGGGCCGGGCTCGGTTGCGGCGCCCGGTGCGGGGCCGGCGGTCAAGGGAGGGCGCGGGGGTATCCGGCAGCCTCCCCTTCCCCCGGCCGGCCCCCTTCACCCGGGGCTCAGACTCCTTCCAGGATCATCGCGTTGGCGAGGCCGCCCGCCTCGCACATGGTCTGCAGGGCGTAGCGGGCGCCGCGTTCGCGCATCGCGTGGACCAGCGTCGTGGTCAGCCGGGTGCCGCTCGCGCCGAGCGGGTGGCCGATTGCGATCGCGCCGCCGTGCACATTGACCTTGGCGAGATCGGCGCCGGTCTCCTGCTGCCAGGCCAGCACCACGCTGGAGAACGCCTCGTTGATCTCGAACAGGTCGATGTCGCCGAGGGTCAGCCCCGCGCGGCGCAGCACCTTCTCCGTCGCCGGGATGACGCCGGTGAGCATCAGCAGAGGGTCGGAGCCGGTCACGGCGAAGCTGTGCAGCCGGGCCAGCGGGCGCAGGCCGAGCCGGGCCGCGGTCTCGCTGGAGGTGATCAGCACGGCGGAGGCGCCGTCGTTGACGGGGCTCGCGTTGCCCGCGGTGACGTTCCACTCGATCTGCGGGAAGCGCTCGGCGAAGGCGGGGTCGTAGTAGGCGGGCTTGAGGCCGGCGAGGATCTCCGGGGTGCTGTCCGGGCGGACGCACTCGTCCCGGGTGACGCCGTCCAGGGGCGCGACCTCGGCGTCGAAGAGCCCGGCCCCCCACGCGGCGGCGGCCTTGCGATGGGAGGAGACCGCGAACTCGTCCATACGCGCGCGCGTGAGGGACCACTTGGCCGCGATGAGTTCGGCGCTGATCCCCTGCGGAGTCAGACCCTCCGGGTACCGCTCGGCGACGCCGGGCCCGAACGGGTCCTTGCCCGCCGGCACGTTGGACCACATCGGCACCCGGCTCATCGACTCCGCGCCGCAGGCCACGACGAGGTCGTAGGCGCCCGAGATCACGCCCTGCGCGGCGAAGTGCACCGCCTGCTGGGAGGAGCCGCACTGGCGGTCCACGGTGGTCGCCGGGACCGACTCGGGCAGGCCGGCGGCGAGCACGGCGTACCGGGTGGTGTTCATGGCCTGCTCGCCGACCTGGTCGACGGTGCCGCCGATCACGTCGTCGATCAGCGCCGGGTCCACACCGGAGCGGTCGACCAGGGTGCGCAGGGTGTGCGCGAGGAGCTGTACCGGGTGGACGTGGGCGAGGGAGCCGTTCGGCTTGCCCTTGCCCACGGGGGTGCGTACGGCTTCGACGATGACTGCGTCTCGCATGGCGCGGGCCTCCTTGGCCGCCTGGCCGCCCGCCCGGGGAGAGGACGGGAGCTACTAGTGAGTAGGAAATCCGAACTCACGATAACTCGCTCAGTTGGAAAATCAAACCCTCCTCTAGAATGGAGCGCATGGCCGCCACGAAGAACCCGCGCCCCTGCTCCATCGCCGACGCCCTCGCGCTGGTCGGCGAGAAGTACTCGCTGCTCGTCCTGCGGGAGGTGTGCCTGGGCAACGGCCGCTTCGACCAGCTCGTGCGCAACATCGGCGCCCCGCGCGACATCCTGGCCGCCCGGCTGCGCCGGCTCGTGGAGGCGGGCATCCTCACCAAGCGCGTCTACAGCGAGCGCCCGCAGCGCTTCGAGTACCGGGCGACGCCGGCGGGCCTCGAACTGGAGCCGCTCCTGATGACCCTCAAGGAGTGGGGCGACCGCCATCTCCGCCAGGGCACCGATCTCCCGATGGTCGTGGCGCACTCCTGCGGCAACGAACTGGTGCCGGTGGTCACCTGCCGGGCGTGCGGCGACCCGGTGCGGCACGAGGACCTGACGGCCCATCCGCAGGTCCCCGGCTGGACGGTGGCCGGACCGACGGCCGCCTGAGCGGACCCGCGCCCGGGCGGGACGACCGCCGCGCGCGGAGCCGCCGGCCCGTCGTTCCGGGTCCGCCGCCTGCATACGGGTGCGGCCGGCAGGCAAGCGGACTGTCCGGCCCCTGTTTCCGCGCTGTCAGCCGGGCCCGCTACCCTTCCTTCGTCACATGATCACCTCTTCACGCCTCAGCTACTTGGACGCCATACCTTCATGTCTTGGTTTGAATCCCTCGTCCTCGGACTCGTCCAGGGGCTGACCGAATTCCTGCCCGTCTCGTCCAGCGCCCACCTGCGGCTGACCGCGGCGTTCTCCGGCTGGAAGGACCCCGGGGCGGCCTTCACGGCGATCACGCAGATCGGCACGGAGACCGCGGTCCTCATCTACTTCCGCAAGGACATCGGCCGGATCATCGCGTCCTGGTTCCGCTCGCTGTTCGACAAGTCGATGCGGCGCAACCACGACGCGCAGATGGGCTGGCTGGTGATCGTCGGCTCCATCCCGATCGGCGTGCTGGGCGTGACGCTCAAGGACCAGATCGAGGGCCCGTTCCGCGATCTGCGGGTCACCGCCACCATGCTCATCGTCATCGGCCTGGTGATCGGCATCGCCGACCGCATGGCGGCCCTCGACGAGACCGGCCGCCGGCACCGGGCGCCCAAGCAGCGCAAGACGCTGGACAACCTCAGCGCCAAGGACGGTCTGATCTTCGGCCTCTGCCAGGCGTGCGCCCTGATCCCCGGCGTCTCCCGCTCCGGCGCGACCATCAGCGGCGGCCTGTTCATGGGCTACAAGCGCGAGGCCGCGGCCCGCTACTCCTTCCTGCTCGCCATCCCGGCCGTGCTCGCCTCCGGCGCCTTCGAGGTGAAGGACTCGCTCAGCGAGGGCCATGTGGCCTGGGGGCCGACCCTGTTCGCCACGGTGATCGCGTTCGCCTCGGGATACGCGGTCATCGCCTGGTTCATGAAGTGGATCTCCAACAAGAGCTTCATGCCCTTCGTCTGGTACCGCATCGCCCTCGGCATCGTGATCATCGCCCTGGTCAGCGCGGGCGTACTGAGCCCGCACGCGGCGGAGTCGGCGGGCTGAGACCGCGGCACGAGAGGCCCCCGCGAAGGATTCGCGGGGGCTTTCGTCTGCCCCCACCCGGAGGGCACGCCCCCTGGAGCCCGCGCACAGGCGCCCGACGCCCTGGTTTTCGGACATCTTCCGCACGGCGACCACGCGCCCGCGACCTGGGTGGCACCCCGTGGGCGGAGGTCGCTTCACGGCTGCGGACGCCTCACCGGGCGTCGGCGGTGACCAACCCCATACCTTCTGCGTAGCCGGGCGGTAGCGCACGGTCAGCTCTTGCCCCTAGTCTGTCCGCATGTCCCCCCATACCCTGCCCCCTGGTTCCGTGCGGTCTGCTGCCGAGGTGAACGAGCAGATCCGGGCGCTGTGGCTGCGTGCGGGCGGCACCCTGTCGGCCCAGGAACGCGCGGAGTACGAGCTGTTGGTGATCGAGTGGGCCGCGGCGATCCGCGGACAGGTCATCAAGGCGGCCTGACTCCACGCCGGCGCCCGTCCGCACCGCACCGACCCCTAGGGTCCACCCGCACCGGCCCCTACGGTCCACCCGCCCGCCCCACCCCGTCCCCCGACGAGCCCGAGCCGCAGCGCGTCGGCCCCCTGGCACGTTCAGGCGTCGGCGCCACCGCCGTGGCCGTCGGCGGCCCGGCGCGTCCACAACGACAGGTCGCTGCTCGTCGCGACGGCCAGGGTCTGCCCGGAGGGCGAGAAGCCGACCGCTCGCAGCTCGGAGTAGCAGGCGTGGAAGATGTGCCACCACCGCTCGCGGCAGGCGTCCGTGAACGGTGTCCCGCCGCGGCTGAGCAGGACCCTGTCATGGGGCCAGGCCGGGCTGACGACATCCAGGGACCAGCCGCCCGCGGCGGTGGTGTGCAGACCTCCGCCGAAGAGTCCGGCGATGTGCACCCTGGTGCCGGCCACCGGACCGAGTCCGGGACAGGAGAGGTCGGCGGTTGCGTCGGGGGTGCTGTCCTCCGGCTCGGGGTCCCGGTCCCGGGCGATCTTCTCCCCCGTGACGGCGTCGAAGAGGCCATGGCCGTCGTTCGAGACGACCATCACCAGGTCGTGCCCGCTGCCGGGACGCGTCGCGAAACCGATTCCGAGCAGCCCGCCGACGGGGACGCAGGGCTCGAGGACGGGCCGCCAGGGTTCGGGCGCCCGCACGACGGGGGCGGCGAGGAGCCTGTCCCGCAGCGCCCGTTGGTATGCGGTGAGCTCCGGCTGACGCCCCGCCGGCCCGGCCGCGGCCGCCTTCTCGGTCGACTTCTTCATCGCCCCATGATCCACCCACCCTCGTGCACCGGCCGCTCCGGGCAGGCGCCGGAGCATGATCGTCCGCATTGACCCCGGCGCCGCGGCATGCGCACAATCTGCGGGCCCGCCAGGGCCGCGGGGTGACAGGGAGGGGCACCATGTCCGCAACGGACGGCCACCGAGGGACCATTGCCGCGATCGCGCGCAATCCCGGGGCTCCGGTCGAGGTGTTGACCAGGCTGCTGTGCGAGGAAGCCATCGCGGCCTGGGACACGATCGCCTGGCGCGCGCTGCCTGACGAGGTGGTCGACGCCGTCGTCGCGCATCCCGACCGCCGGCTGCGGGGAGCGTTCGCCGGGAACCCCGGGGTGACGGCGGAACAGCGCGCCCGGCTCGTGGACGATCCCGATCCGCGGGTGCGCCGTTCACTGGCCATCGGGCCCGACTGGTTCCGGATCCCCGTGTCACCGCTGCCGCTGTCCGCGCAACGGCGCCTGCTCGCCGACCCGGACCCACGCGTCCGCAGCAGCGCGGCCTTCTGCCGGCACACGGCGCCGAGCCTGGTCGCCGCACTCGCCGGCCACCAGGACGCGGACCTCCGGCAGGCCGCCTGCCACCACTGGCCCCTGCTGTCCGAGGGCACCCGCGCCCGGCTGCTCGGCGACGCCGAGGACTCGGTACGGCAGGAGGCCATGCTGGAGGCCTGCCGAACGGACGCGGACCGCACGGACCTCCTTCTCGCCGCGGACATCGGACGGTTCCGCCGGCAGGACGTGATCCGGTACGGCGCCATGACCACGGCGACCGCCGAACGGCTCGCGAACAGCCCCGAGGAGGCGGACCGGCGGGAACTGGCGTACAACCTCGGCGTGCCCGTCGACATCGTCAGGACGCTCGCGGACGACGACGCGCACAGCGTGCGCCTCGCGGTGTCGGTACGGCCCGAGCTGACCGAGGCGGAACGCGCCGCCGTCGACATCACCATCACCCCGGCCGACCGGCTCCAGCCCGTCGAATGGGTCCGCGACTGCGCCGACCCCGACGTCCTGCGCCGCTGCGCCCGGTCCGCCAACACCCTGCTGCGACGCAGCGCGGCCGTCAGCCCGCACCTCCCCGCCGACGCCGTCGGCCTGCTCGCCGAGGACGACGACTACCCCGTGCGGCTCCTGCTGTGCGAGAACCAGCCGACCGTGGACGGCGAGGTGGTGCTGCGGACCTATCTGGACTGCGAGGTCATCACCAAGGGCGCTCTGCCGGCACACCCGAATTTCCCGCGCGAGGGCGGCGCACAGCGCTTCGCCGGCGACCCGGATCCGGAGCGGCGACGGCTGGCCGGCCTGGACCCGAAGGCCCCCGCCGAGATCATGGTGCGGCTGCTCGCCGACCCGGACGAACGGGTGCGCGGCGCCGCTGCGGCGCACCCCGCGCTGCCGGTCGAACTCATCCTCCGGGCCTGCCGGGATCCGGAGTTGTCGGCCCGCGCCCTGGCCAATCCGAGCCTGCCCGCCGAGGCCATGCACCGGTACCTGGACGAGGCAGGTGTCCCCCGCTGACCCGGCCGGCGGAAGCGGAACGCGACGGGCGGAGCGGCCCGGCGCACCGGCGGCACCGAATGTTCACCGCGCACACCTCTTGGCTCCGCGTCCGCCGTGCCCAAGACTGTGCCGATGACGCAGCGTGCGGAGTTCGCCACCGTGAGGGACCGACTGGCCGTGGACGATGTGGTCACCGCGTACGCGGTGGCGGTGGACGACGGCGACTGGACGGCGTACCGGCGGCTGTTCACGGCGGACGGACGGGCCGACTACCGGTCGGCGGGCGGTATCGAGGGCGAAGCGGAACGGGTCGCCGGCTGGCTCGCCGAGAGCCTGGCCCTGTTCGCCATGCGCCAGCATCTGATCGTCAACCGGCAGGTGCGGTTCGGGATCCTGGAGCAGGACACCGGGGACACCGCCCGGGTGCGGGCCGACTACCTCAACCCGATGCGCTTCGCCGGTCCCGGCGGGGCCGCCGCACCCGACCTGGTGTGCGGAGGCCGGTACGACTTCGGGCTGCTGCGCACCGAGGACGGCTGGCGGCTGCGCGAGGTCGTCGTCCAGGAGAAGTGGCGGCGGCTGCCCGAGCGCGACCCGGCCGCCGTGGGCGACTGAACCGTCCTCCCCCGCGGTGAACCGTCCTTCCCGTGGTGAGCCGTCCTTCCCCGTGGTGAACGGGCCTCCCTCGCCGTGAACCGGCCTCCTGTGTCAGAGATCGCCTCCGGCGCGCACACTGGAGGCAGGGCTGGGTAGGGAGGGCCGGTATGAGAACCATCGACCGCTGGCTGACCTCCCCCTGGCGCCGCTCGGGTGCCGCCGCTCTCGCCGGTGCCCTGCCCGTACTCGCCTTCCCCGCCCCCTCGCTGTGGTGGTTCGCGTACGCGGCCCTGGTGCCCTGGATCCTGCTGGCCCGCTCGGCGCCGACCGGACGGCGGGCCGCGTACGACGGCTGGTGCGGCGGGTTCGGCTTCCTGGTGGCCGTGCACCACTGGCTGCTGCCGAGCCTGCACGTGTTCATCTTCCTGATCGCGGCGCTGCTGGGCCTGCTCTGGGCGCCCTGGGGCTGGCTGGTGCGCCGGCTCCTCGGCGGCGTGCCCTCGGCGGGCCGGGGCGCCCTCGCCCTGCTGGTGCTGCCGTCGGCCTGGCTCGCGGTGGAACTGGTCCGGTCCTGGCAGGGTCTCGGCGGGCCGTGGGGCATGCTGGGCGCCAGCCAGTGGCAGGTGGACGCGGCACTGCGGCTGGCCTCCGTGGGCGGGGTGTGGCTGCTCAGCTTCCTGGTGGTGGCCGTCAACGTGGCGGTGGCCGGCCTCGTCCGGGTCCGCGAGCTGCGCCTGCCGGCCCTGGCCGCGCTGGTCGCCACGGCCGCCGCGACGTCGGCCGCCTGGGTGTGGGCACCGCGCCCGGACGTCGACGGGCGGGTACGGATCGCCGTCGTACAGCCGGGTGTCGTGGCCGGAGAGGCCAGTGGCGACCAGCGCTTCGACCGGGAGGAGCGGCTGACCAGGCAAGTCGCCGGGCAGGACGTCGACCTGGTGGTGTGGGGCGAATCGAGCGTCGGTTTCGATCTGGACGACCGCCCCGACCTGACCCGGCGGCTGACCGCCCTGTCCCGGGCGACCGGCGCCGATGTGCTGGTGAACGTGGACGCGCGCCGCTCCGACCGGCCCGGCATCTACAAGAGTTCGGTGCTGGTCGGCCCGGACGGCCCGACCGGTGACCGGTACGACAAGATGCGGCTGGTGCCGTTCGGCGAGTACATACCGGCCCGTTCACTGCTCGGCTGGGCCACCTCGGTGGGCCGGGCCGCCGGCGAGGACCGGCGGCGCGGCACCCGGCAGACCGTGATGGACGTCGGGCACGGGCTGCGGATCGGCCCGCTGATCTGCTTCGAGACCGCCTTCCCCGACATGAGCCGGCACCTCGCCGAGGACGGCGCCGACCTCCTCCTCGGCCAGTCCTCCACCTCGTCCTTCCAGCACAGCTGGGCCCCCGCGCAGCACGCCTCGCTGGCCGCGCTGCGCGCCGCCGAGACCGGCCGCCCGATGGTGCACGCCACCCTCACCGGAGTGTCCGCGGTCTACGGTCCGGACGGACGGCGCCTCGGCCCCTGGCTCGGCACCGGCGCGAGCACCGCGCACGTGTACGACGTACCGCTCGCGCACGGCATCACGCCGTACGTCCGCTACGGCGACTGGACGGTGTACGGCGCGCTGCTGGTGCTGGCCGCGCTGGGGGTGACCGAGGGGGCGCGGGCGCTCAGGCCGCGCCGGGGTGGTCCTGAACCGCTCGTACCACGCGCTCGCACAGCTCATGGGTCGCCAGCGCGTCACGGGCACTGAGCCGCCGCCCCTCCCGTACGGCCTCGAGGAAGGCGAGGACCGCCTGTTCGATGCCGCGCTGGCGGGCCACCGGAACCCAGTCGCCGCGCCGGCGGACGGTCGGCTGCCCCTTGTGGTCGATCACCTCGGCGAGGTTGACCACCTGGCGCTTGGTGTCCTGCCCGGACACCTCGAGGATCTCCTCGTTCGAACCGCTGAGCCGGTTCATCACACCGAGCGCGGTGAAGCCGTCGCCGCCGAGCTGGAGCACGACATGGTGGAGCAGGCCGCCCTGGGCGCGGGCGCGGACGGTCACGTCGTCGACCGGGCCCGGCACCAGGAAGCGCAGGGTGTCGACGACATGGATGAAGTCGTCCAGGATCATCGAACGCGGTTCCTCGGGCAGCCCGACCCGGTTCTTCTGCAGGAGGATCAGCTCGCGCGGGTGGTCGAGGCACTGCGCGTACCCGGGGGCGTGCCGCCGGTTGAAGCCGACGGCCAGCGAGACGCCGCGCCGCTCGGCGAGGGCGACCAGCCGCTCGGAGTCGGCGAGTTCGTAGGCGAGCGGCTTGTCCACGTACGTGGGGACGCCGGCCTCCAGCAGCCGGGTGACGATCTCGGGGTGGACGGCAGTGGGCGCGTGCACGAAGGCCGCGTCCAGGCCGGCCGCGAGCAGCGAGTCCAGGGTGGTGTGCCGCTGCTCATCGGGCAGCCGGAGCGTGTCCCCGACCCGGTCGAGCGTGGCGGGCGTGCGGGTCTGCAGATGGAGGTCGATGCCCGGCTGCGTGCCCAGCACCGGCAGGTACGCCTTCCGCGCGATGTCCCCGAGTCCGATGCAGCCGACCTTCACGTGCTCTCCTCTACCGCTGGCCTGCGTGTTCCCTGCCGGAAGCATACGGTGGCCGCCAGTCGGCGATGCCGTCGAAGCCGTGCGGGAACAGGGCGGGGCCGGCCGCCGAGAGGGCCGCGCCGGCCGTGTTGCGCAGGGCGGTGACGGCACGGCCGTCCGCCAGGCCGGGCCGGACGGCCCGGCGGCTGGGGCGGTGGTCCGCGGGAGCCGGTCGGCGGTGCGGGCGGCCGGATCGGCGCCGTGGCGGGCGAGGAGGACGGCGTCCTCGCCGGCTGGTCGCCGCCCTGGCCGAGAGTCGGCGGCATGGCGTGGGCGGCACCGCCGAGCAGGACCGTGCGGCCCGAGTGGCGGGCGGGCAGGGGCTCGGCGAGGTGAGGGACGTCGTGCCGGAGCACGTCCTCGGGGCGGGTGGCGGCGAGCACGGCGGCCACCGGGTGGTGCCGGTCGCCGGGGCCTGCCGGGACGCGGAGCGGCGGTACGGACGTCAGCCCCGGTACCGGAAAACCCTCCGCACGGGGCACGCAATCACCCGTCCGGGGCATCGGACTCGGCGGCCTGGCGCCAACCCGGCTGCCGAACCAGCAGAGTTGCGCGGGTGTATCGAATGACGACCACCGCAGCGCTTCTGGTCACCGTGGCCGTCACGGCCCTCTCCGGCTGTGTGACGGTGCGGCACCCGGTGACACCGGGGGCGCCCGCCGACACCGCTCCCTCGCAGCCGACCGCGCCCCGGCCAGACGGCAGTGCGGAGCCCCGGGTGGTGCAGGCACCGGCCGTCGAGGCGCTGGAGATGGTCGGGCCGTCCCGGCACCCGGAGCGCTCCCGGCCGCCCGCCCGGCACCGGCCCCCGGCCGCGCCGCAGGCCGCGCACCGGCCGGCGGCCCCGCCCGAGCCGCCGCACGCCGGCCGGCACCCGGACCGGCCCCGGCGACCGGTCGCCGGCGTGCCCGCTCCGGCCCCGGCGGTGCCGAGTTCCCCTGACGTGTGCGCCCTGGGCAAGATGTACGGCGGCTGGCGCAAGGACAGCCCCGAGGCACGGATCTGCGAGCGGACCTACGGGCGTTGAGCCGGGAGCCCCCGCCGGACGTGCCCTAGCTGGGGCGCTGGCGGGGCGGCACCCAGCCGTCGCCGCCCGGAGGGCCGTCCTCTGCCAGCCGCGACTCCAGACGGCTGATCGCGGACCTGACCCCCTCGCCGTAGCCGTCGTGGGCGAGGGAGTCCGCGGCGGTGCGGGCCCGGCGCAGATGGCTGCGGGCGGCCCCGGCGCGGCCCAGCTTGACGTAGTCGGCGGCCAGGTTGAGGTGCAGGGAGGGGAAGAAGCCCTGGACGCCGGCCGGGTCACCGCCCGCGCGGCCGTCGGCCAGCTCCTCGGCCGCCGACAACGCCCGCAGGTCCCAGGCGAGTTCGTCCCCCGGATCGTCCTGGGTGTCGGCCAGGTAGTGGGCGAGTGTGCAGCGGTGCAGGGGGTCGCCGTCCTCGCCGATCTCCGCCCACAGGTCGAGGAACCGGCTGCGGGCCTCCTCGCGGTCACCGCCGTGGTGCAGCATCACGACCTGCCCGATCCGCGTCAGCACGGCGTCCGGCGCCGCCTGCTCCTGTCGCTCCGCCACGATGACCTCCGGGCTGTTGCCGACTGTGCGCTCCTGACGCTAACCGGCGCCGCGGGGATTCCCGGTCAAGGAGGCCGTGAGTCGCGGCCGGCGCCGGATGCGGGCCGCCCCGGCCGCTCGCGCCCGCACGGCACAGCCGCGCGCCGCCGGGGAGCCGCACCGCCCCGGTGGCGGTTCGCGCGCGGCGCCGTCAGCCCAGGTTCGGGATCCGCCAGTCGACCGGCTGGTGGCCCTGGCGGGCGATCGCCTCGTTGATCTGCGTGAACGGGCGGGAGCCGAAGAACTTCTTCGCGGACAGCGGCGAGGGGTGCGCGCCCTTGACGACCACGTGCCGGCTCTCGTCGATCAGCGGGAGCTTCTTCTGCGCGTAGTTGCCCCACAGCACGAAGACCGCCGGGTGGGGGCGGGAGTCCACCGCGCGGATCACCGCGTCCGTGAACTTCTCCCAGCCCTTGCCCTTGTGCGAGTTGGCCTCGCCGGCCCGGACGGTGAGGACCGCGTTGAGCAGCAGCACGCCCTGCCGGGCCCACGGCATCAGATAGCCGTTGTCCGGGACGGGCAGGCCCAGCTCCTCCTGCATCTCCTTGTAGATGTTCCGCAGGGAGGGCGGGGTCTTCACACCGGGGCGGACCGAGAAGCACAGGCCATGGCCCTGGCCCTCGCCGTGGTACGGGTCCTGGCCCAGGACGAGCACCTTCACCTGCTCGTACGGCGTCGCGTCCAGCGCGGCGAAGACCTCCTCGCGCGGCGGGTAGACGGGACCCTTCGCCCGCTCCTCCTCGACGAACTCGGTCAGCTCCTTGAAGTAGGGCTGCTGCAGCTCGTCGCCCAGAACCCCGCGCCAGGACTCGGGCAGCATGGCGATGTCGGTCACGTCAACGTCCTCACGGTGTGAATCAACTGCGGTGTGCGGTCACTTCCAGGCTTCAGAACCTACAGGCGACCACTGACAACCGGTGCCGCGAGGCGGTTCACCAGCTGGTCTTGCGATGCAGTGTCCACATCATCATGATCGTCGACGGGTCGAGGGCCTGCTCGCCCCCGGAGATGTCGTCGCTGGCCGCCACGTACTGCCGGCCCTGCCAGAGCGGGATCAGCCGGGCGTCGTCCACCATGATCTGCTGGGCCGCCTCCACGTCCTTGACGGTCCGGGCGCGGTCGCTCTCCGCGCGCGCGTGGGGCAGCAGCCGGCCGGTGATCTCCTTGGCCGGGTAGGGCGTGCCGAGGGCGTTGTGCTCGCCGACGAAGGGGGCGATGAAGTTGTCCGCGTCCGGGAAGTCCGGGAACCAGCCGCGTCCGAACACCGGGTACTCGGCCTTCTGGTAGCCGACCACGTAGGTCTTCCAGGGGCGGCCCTTCAGGGTGATGTCGAACAGGCCGGAGCCGTCCAGCTGTCGCTTCAGCTCCCGGAACATCAGGGCCGTCTCGGAGCCGTAGCGGTCGGTGGTGTACCAGAGGGTGAGCGGGACGGGCCGGGTGATGCCGGCGTCGGTGAGGATCTTGCGGGCCTTGCCGGCGTCCGGGTCGCCGAAGTCGTCGAAGAAGCCGGTGGCGTGGCCGGTCAGGCCCTTGGGGACCATCGAGTACAAGGGGTCGACGGTGTCCTTGTAGACCTTGTGCGCGATCGCGCCCCGGTCCACGAGCTGGGCGACGGCCTTGCGCACGGCGGGCTGCTTGGCCCACGGGTCCTTGGGGTTGAACACCAGGTAGCTGATGTCCGTGCCGGCACCGTCGACCAGTTGCAGGTCCTCGCTGTCGTGCTGCTGCAGGGCGAGGATGTCGTCGGCGGCGAGCCCCCGGTAGGTGACGTCGATCTGCTTGTCCCGCAGCGCCTTGACCATGCCGGCGGAGTCCTTGAAGTAGCGGATGGTCACCGCGTCGTTCTGCCGCTTGGCGAACCCCTGGTAGCTGTCGTTGCGGGCCAGGACGGCCTGCGCGTCCTCCTCGTAGGACTGGAGCTTGTACGGGCCGGAGCCGTGGACCGTGGTGTCCTTGCGCAGCGCGTCGGCGGGGTAGTCGTCCGGGTCGACGATCGACATGGCGGGGGTGGCCAGCACGAACGGGAAGGTGGCGTCGGACTGGTTGAGGTGGAAGACGATGTCGCGGTCGCCCGAGGTCTCGACGCGGTCCAGGCTGCCGAGCAGCCCGGCGGGGCCGCCGGGGGCGTCGATCCTGCGGATGCGGTCGATCGCGTGCCGCACGGCCTCGGCGTTCAGCGGGTCGCCGTCGGAGAACTTCAGCCCCGGGCGCAGCCTGCAGTGGTAGGTGCGGCTGGCGGGGTCGGTGAAGGAACAGCTCTCGGCGGCGTCGGGCTGGGGGGTGGTGGCGCCGTTGGGGTAGGCGAGGAGTGTCTGGAATATGTTGCGGTACAGCTCCCAGGAACCGTCCCACGCGCCGGCCGGGTCCAGCGTGCTGGGGACGCTGGTGGTGCCCACGACGATCGGCCCCTGGCTGTCGGGGTCGCCGTCGGAGAGCAGGCTGCAGCCGGTGACCAGTGCCAGGGACACGATCGCCGCGCCGCCCCGCAGGAATCGGTTCCGGATGAACACGTGCACGCTCCTCGATCTGCCGTACCAAGGGTTGGCAGACCATACCGCAGCGTTTCGGCCCCCTGAACCTCCCCGGAAACAGGCTTTCTTGATCGATTCGGCTCTGACGACGTTGTCAGTCCGCTGTGCGGATTCCGTACGGCATTCCGGGCGCCGATCCGTCCGATATTCGGCGCCCGGAAAGATGGCCGGGCTCAGCCCACGCCGGCGTTGAGGAAGATGCCGCCGTCCACCACGAGCGTCTGACCGGTGACCCAGTCGGACTGCGCGGAGGTGAGGAAGGCCGCGGCCCCGCCGATGTCGGAGGGCACCCCGAGCCGGGCGAGGGGGTAGGCCGCCGCCGCCTCCTCCTCGCGGTTCTCGTACAGCGCCTGCGCGAACTTGGTCTTGACCACGGCCGGGGCGATCGCGTTGACCCGCACCTTCGGCGCGAACTCGTGCGCCAGCTGCTGGGTGAGGTTGATCATCGCGGCCTTGCTGACGCCGTAGGCGCCGATGAACGGCGAGGGCGCCAGGCCCGCGATCGAGGCGATGTTGACGATCGCGCCGCCGTTGTCCTTCTGCCAGGCGTGCCAGGTCTTCTGGGCGAAGCCGAGCGCGGAGATCACATTGGTCTCGAACACCTTGCGGGCGACGTTCAGGTCGAGGTCCGCGATCGGGCCGAAGACCGGGTTGGTGCCCGCGTTGTTGACCAGGAAGTCGACCCGGCCGAAGGCCGCCATGGCGCGCTCGACGGCCTCGGCCTGGTGGTCCAGGTCGTGGGCCTTGCCCGCGACGCCGATGACGCGCTCGGCGCCGAGCCGCTCGACGGCCTCCTTGAGGGCGTCCTCGTTGCGGCCGGTGATGCACACGCGGTCGCCGCGCGCGACGAGCGCCTCGGCGACGCCGTAGCCGATGCCGCGGCTGGCGCCGGTGACGAGCGCGGCCCTGCCGGAGAGCTCCGGGAGTTCAGTCATGTCCCTGCTACCTCTGAATCCCTAGTCGAGCGGTCCGCCGGCGACGTACAGCACCTGGCCGGAGACGAAGCCGGCCGCCTCGCCGGTGAAGAACGCGATGGCGTTGGCGATGTCCTCCGGCTCACCGACCCGCTGTACCGGGATCTGGGTGGCGGCGGCCTTCTTGAAGTCGTCGAAGCCCATGCCCACGCGGTCGGCGGTGGCCTTGGTCATCTCGGTGGCGATGAAGCCGGGGGCGACGGCGTTGGCGGTGATGCCGAACTTGCCCAGCTCGATGGCGAGGGTCTTGGTGAACCCCTGCAGACCGGCCTTGGCGGCCGAGTAGTTGGCCTGGCCGCGGTTGCCGAGCGCCGAGGAGGAGGACAGGTTGACGATCCGGCCGAAGCCCGCGTCGACCATGTGCTTCTGAACGGCCTTGGTCATCAGGAACGAGCCGCGCAGGTGCACGTTCAGGACCATGTCCCAGTCGGTGGCGCTCATCTTGAACAGCAGGTTGTCGCGCAGCACGCCCGCGTTGTTGACGAGGATCGTCGGAGCGCCCAGCTCCTGGGCGATGCGGGCGACGGCCGCCTCGACCTGCGCCTCGTCGGAGACGTCGGCGCCGACCGCGATCGCCTTGCCGCCGGCCGCGGTGATCTTCTCGACCGTGTCCTTGCAGGCGGCCTCGTCCAGGTCGATCACGGCGACCGCGTGGCCTTCGGCGGCCAGTCGTACGGCGGTGGCCGCGCCGATGCCGCGCGCCGCGCCGGTGACTACGGCGACCCGCTGTTCAGTGGTGGACATTACTGCTTCTCCTCGCCCTTGAGAGAACCTGCCGGGCCCTCGGCGAGGGCCCTGTCATGCGGTGAGCGACCGCTTAGTACCTTCAGCACCCGTGACGCTAGAAGCCCTGGCACCCGGTGTCAACGGCACATCCGGCCGGTGTGATCCATTACCTCACCAGGAGGTCGAGCAATCGCTCCGTCTCGGCGGCCGGGTCGGCGGTCAGACCGGTGTGCACGGGCCCGGGCCTGACCACGGTGGAGCGGGGCGCGATCACCCAGCGGTAGCGGCGCCCGGCGTCGTCGCCCGCCGCCTGCCCGGCCTCCTCGCCGCCCGCGCAGTGCCGCTCGATCGCACGCAGCGCGGCACGCACCCCGGCGACGTCGGCGGCCGGGTCCAGCGCGAGCAGCCGCGCCTCGTCCAGATGGATGAGGGCGCCCACGTAGGCCCGGGCGCGGCAGTACACGACCACGCCCGCGTTGATGCACTCCCCGCGCTCCACCCGGGGGACCACTTGCAGCAGGGCGTACTCGAACACGTCACGGCCGCCGCCCTGCCCGGCCCGGGTGATGTGCCGCTCGGTGACATGGCCGGCCATGTGGATACGGGTCTCGCTCACTTGGTCCCCTCGATGCCGGTGATGCGCTCGTGGACGGCTGCGGCCCGGGCGAGCAGTGGTCGCGCGTAGGCCCGGCGCAGGTCGTCCGGGGTGCCGAAGCCCGGTTCGCCGGCGAGCCAGGCGTCCGGGATCTCGGCGGTGACCTCGGTGAGCAGGTCCTCGGTGACCCGGGGCGCCAGTGCGGCGGCCGCGGCCCGGACGTCCGGGGAGAAGCGGGCGAGGGCGTGGTCGGAGGCGTCGTAGGGGCGGGCCGCCGAGGCGTTGGCGGAGGGCCAGTTGTGGTGCCAGATCATCGTGGCGCCGTGGTCGATGAGCCACAGCTCGCCCTGGTGCACCAGGAGGTTGGGGTTGCGCCAGGAGCGGTCGACGTTGTTGACCAGCGCGTCGAACCAGACGATCCGGCCGGCCTCCTCGGGGCTCACCGGGAAGGCGAGCGGGTCGAAGCCGAGCGCGCCGGACAGGAAGTCCATGCCGAGGTTGGTGCCGCCGCTGGCCCGCAGCAGGTCCTGCACCTGCTGCTCGGGCTCGCCGAGCCCGAGGACCGGGTCCAGCTCGATGGCGACCAGCCGGGGCATGCGGAATCCGAGGCGCCGGGCGAGTTCGCCGCACACCACCTCGGCGACCAGGGTCTTGCGGCCCTGTCCCGCGCCGGTGAACTTCATGACATAGGTCCCGAAGTCGTCGGCCTCGACGAGCCCCGGCAGCGAGCCGCCCTCACGCAGCGGCGTGATGTAGCGGGTCGCGGTGACTTCCTTGAGCATCGACCCAGGTTACTGGGGTGCGGCAGCGGGCCGGACCTGGCCGCCGGCCGGAAGCCGTGGCTCACGGCCCGCTCATCACCGGAGGGCGGGGATCCGGCTGCCGTCTGAACGGGCGCCGCCCCGCGGCCGTACCCCAGGGCGGATGACACAGCGTTCCGCGGAAGGGAATTCCCACATGACCAGCGCATCGCTCCAGCCCTCCCCCGAGCACTCGGCTCCGCTCGGGCGGGAAGGCGCCCCCGGGGGACCGGCGCGTCGTACCGTCATGGCGGCGGCCGGAGCGGCCGGGCTCGCCGCCGCGCTGACCGCCTGCGGTTCGGGCGACGACTCGGCCGGGTCCGGCTCCGCCGGCTCTGCCGGGTCCGCGCAGGACGGCGGCGGCTCCGCGCTCGCCAAGAAGGCGGACATCCCGGAGGGCGGCGGCACGATCTTCAAGGACCAGGGTGTCGTGGTCACCCAGCCGACGGCGGGCACCTACAAGGCGTTCTCCTCCAAGTGCACCCACCAGGGCTGCGCGGTGGGCAGCGTGGCGAACGGCGTGATCGTCTGCCCTTGCCACAACAGCGAGTTCTCGGTGGCGGACGGCAGTGTGAAGAAGGGACCCGCGACGCAGCCGCTGCCCGCGGCGCGGATCACCGTCTCAGGCGACGAGATCAAGCTGGCCTGAGCCGGCTCAGCGCCGTCCGGCGGACCGTTCGAAGCAGCGGAGCACCTCGTCGGTGGTGGCGATCGTGGCGACCAGCGCGAGGGTGTTGCGGATCATCGCGGGGGTGTACTCGGCGGGCACCCCCGCGATCGCGTCGGACGGGACGACGACGGAGTAGCCGAGGTTCACGGCGTCGAACACCGCGTTGGGGACGGCCACGTTGGCCGAGACCCCGGTGACGATCAGGGTGCGGCAGCCGAGGTTGCGCAGCAGGGCGTCGACGTCGGTGCCGTGGATCGGGGAAAGACCGTGCAGCCGCCGTACGACGAAGTCCTCCTCGGTGGTCTCGATCGGGGGCGCGAGGCGGACCGCGGTACTGCCGCTCAGCTGCTGCAGGGGCAGCCGCTCGGCGGCCCGGAACAGGCGGGCGTTGCGGTTCGCGCCGCGGCCGTCGGGACGGCGCTCGGCGATGGCGTGGATCACCTGCACACCGCTCGTGTGGGCGGCGGCGACCAGCCGGGCCACATGGTGCAGGGCGCCGGAGGAGCGCGCCTCGCGGGCGAGTTCGGGCAGGGCGCTGTCCGGGCCGACGACGCCCTGCTGGCACTCCACGGTGAGCAGCACGGTGCTCACGGGATCGAGGAGGTCGCCGAGTTGCTCGTACGACGGCATCACACATCCTTTCGCCGGGGGCCGGGCGGTGAGAGTAGCCACATCGGGGCACGAGCGGAAGCCGGGCCGTTCCCTTTTCTGACGTGATGTCAGAGGATCTCCGCAGCAGGGGAGTTCCTCTGACACGACGTGAGAGAAGAGGGGGCCGTATGACCGTCACTCAGCAGCGCCGGGGCCGGAGGATCATGATGACTCCCGGCGAGCTGGACGCATTCCTCACCGCCCAGCGCACCTGCCGGGTCGCGACCGTGTCGGCGGACGGCACACCGCATGTCAGCGCGCTGTGGTTCGCCTGGGACAGCAGCTCGCTGTGGCTGTACTCGGTGGTGCGCAGCCGGCGCTGGACCCAGCTGTGCCGCGATCCGCGGGTGGCCGTCGTGGTCGACTCCGGCGAGGAGTACGACCAGCTGCGCGGGGTCGAGCTGTCGGGGCGGGTGGAGTTCGTGGGCGAGGTGCCGCGCACCGGTCAGCTGTGCGCCGAACTGGACACGGCCGAGACGCTGTTCGCGCGCAAGAACTTCGGTCTGGACGAGATGCCGCACGACGGCCGGCACGCCTGGGCCCGGCTGACCCCGGAGAAGATCGTGTCCTGGGACTTCCGGAAGCTGGGCGGGGCCTAGGGCGGCCGGGGTCAGTCGAGCTTCCGGGCGGCGGTGCGCAGGGCCTCCACCGCCGCGCGGATGGAGGGCCGGCGGTCGGCGTCCGCGCGCCAGATCACGTACACATGGCGGCGCACCCGCTGCCTGAGCGGCACCAGGACCACGCCCTCGGGCACCGGGTGCCGCCCCAGGAGCGGGGCGATGCACACGCCGAGCCCGGCGGCGACGAGCCCGAGCTGGGTGTGGGTCTCGCCCGCGCGGTGGCCGACGATCGGCTCGACGCCCTTGGACCGCAGGGTGAAGATCAGCCACTCGTGGCAGAACTCGCCCTCGCCCCAGGTGATCCACTCGTCCTCGGCGAACTCGGCCAGATCCACCTCGTCCCGGTCCGCGAGCCGGTGCCCCGCGGGCACGGCGACATCGGCCGGGTCGTCCAGCAGGGGTGCCTTGACCAGGCCGTCGGGCACGGGCATCGGCTTGTTGTACCAGTCGAGGACCACCGCGAGGTCGAGATCGCCGCGGACGACCCCGGCGATTCCCTGCTCCGGCTCCAGCTCGCTGGAGCGCACGCGCAGCCCCGGGTGCTCGGCGCGCAGCGCGCCGAGGGCGGCGGGGAAGAGTCCGCGCGCGGCGGTCGGGAACGCGGAGAGCCGGAGCTCGCCGACGACCTGCCCTCGGTGCGCCTCCAGATCGGACTCGGCCAGCTCGACCTGCGACAGGATGCGCGCCGCGTGCTCCGACAGCAGTCGGCCGGCGTCCGTGAGCCGTACGCCGCGGCCGTTCTTGGCGAGGAGCTGCTGGCCCAGCTCCCGCTCCAGCTTGCCCAGCTGCTGGGAGACCGCGGACGTGGTGACGTGCAGCGCCTCGGCGGCGGCACTGACCGAGCCGTGCCGGGCGACCGCGTCCAGGGTGCGCAGGCGCTCAAGGTTCAACATGTAAGTGATTCTAAGAGGTACTGGTCGGGAAATGTCGATTGTCCTACGAGATTGCCTCCGGCATCGTGGAGGTCATGAGCACGGTCATCCCCTCACGGATCCAGTCCCCCGTCCCTTCCGCCACCCCGTCCCCGGTCCGCCCCCGGGCCCGCCTCGACTGGCGGCTCCGCTTCGGCGCCCTGTCCCTGATCTGGGGTTTCAGCTTCCTGCTGATCAAGGTGGGGACACAGGGGTACGCGCCGTTCCAGGTCACCCTCGGGCGGCTGCTGTTCGGTACGGCGGTGCTGGTGGCGGCGATGGCCGTGAAGCGTGAGCGGCTGCCGCGCGGGGCCCGGCTGTGGGGGCACATGGCGGTGGCCGCGTTCCTGCTGAACGCGCTGCCGTTCTCCCTCTTCGCCTACGCGGAGCTGACGATCCCGTCCACGCTGGCCGGCATCTGCAACGCCACGTCTCCGCTGTGGGGCATGCTCCTGTCCCTGGTCGCGCTCTCCGAGGACCGGCCCACCCGGGTCCGGGTGGCGGGGCTCGGGCTCGGGTTCCTGGGTGTGCTGACCGTCCTGGGCGCCTGGCAGGGCTTCCACGGCCTCGACGCGACGGGCACGGCGATGGCCCTGCTGGCCTCGCTGAGCTACCCGGTGGGCTGGATCTACGTCCGCCGGACGCTGGCCGGCACGGGCCGTTCGCACCTGTCCATGACGGCAGGGCAGTTGCTCCTCGCGACGGTGCAGCTGGCCGTGGTGACACCGCTGTTCACCAGCGCGCCCGCGCACTTCCCGGTCGTTCCGCTGCTGGCCGTCGCCGCGCTGGGCGCACTGGGCACGGGGCTCGCGGTGCTGATGCAGTACGGGCTCGTCGCCGAGGTCGGGCCCACCACGGCGCAGATGGTCACGTACTTCATCCCCGTGATCGCCACGGCGGCGGGAGTGGCGATCCTCGGGGAGTCGCTGCGGTGGAACACGCCGGTGGGCGCGGTGATCGTGCTGGCCGGTGCGGCGCTGACCCAGGTGCGGCGCAAGGGCGCGTAGCCCGGCCTCGCGATCTCCCGGCCGCTCAGCCGTACGAGCGTGCCGGAGAGGGGCGTACCGCCGCCGCGACCGCGTCGGCCAGCGGGGCGATGTCCGCCCGGGACAGCGGTGAGATCGTGACGCGGACGGCCTGCCGGGAGGCCAGCCGGAAGCGGGCGCCCGGAGCGACCGCCCAGCCGGCCTGGACGAGGCGGGCCACCGCTCCGGTCTCGTCGGCGACCGGCACCCAGACGTTCATGCCGCTGCGGCCGTGCGCGGTCACCCCGCGCTCGGCCAGCGCCTCGACCAGGGCGTCCCTGCGGACGCCGTACGCCCGCGCCACGGCCGCCCGGTCCACCGCGCCGGTCGTCCACAGGTGCGCCACGGCCCGCTGCAGCAGCAGGCTCACCCAGCCGGGCCCCAGGCGCAGCCGGCCCCTGACCCGGTCGACGGTGACGGGGTCGCCGGTGAGGACGGCGAGGCGCAGATCGGGACCGTAGGCCTTGGCGGCCGAGCGGACGAAGGCCCAGTGGCGGGTGGCGCCCGCGAGCGGGTGCAGCGGCAGGTCCACGATGCCGTGGCCGTGGTCGTCCTCGATGAGCAGCGTCTCCGGATGGTCCCGGAGCACCGCGCGCAGCGCACGCGCGCGCGTGGCCGTCACCGAGGCGCCGGTGGGGTTCTGGGCGCGGCCGGTGACGATCAGGGCGCGGGCTCCGGACTCCAGGGCGCGGCGCAGATCGTCCGCGCGGGGTCCGTCGTCGTCCACGCCGACCGGGGCCATGTGCAGGCCGAGGGCGGGGACGAGATCGAGGGCGCTGCCCCAGCCGGGGTCCTCGACGGCGACCGTGTCGCCGGGCTTGAGATGCGCGGTGAGGACGCGCTCGATGGCGTCGAGGGAGCCGGAGGTCACCGTCAACGGGCCCGCGGGGACGCCGTCGGCGTCCAGTTCGGCGCGGGCGAGGCGCACGAGGTCCGCGTCGACGGGATCGTCGCCGTAGCGGACGGGCCTGCGGTCGCCCCGCTCCGCCGCCACGGCGAGGGCCGGGGCCAGCGGGGGCAGCAGCTCCGGGTCCGGGTTGCCCGAGGAGAGGTCACGGCCGCCGGGCGGCACCTCCACCCGCAGCTCCTCGCGGCCGGTGGTGGCCGGCCTCGGCCGGACCCGGCTGCCCCGGCGGCCGGCCGTCTCGATCACCCCGCGCTCGCGCAGGGTGCGATAGGCGGCGGCGACGGTGTTCGGGTTCACGCCGAGCTCGGCCGCCAACTCCCGCATGGGCGGCAGGGGTTGCCCCGGCGCCAGCTGCCCGGCGGCGACCGCCTGTTCGACGCCGGCCGCGATCTCGGCTGCGCCACGCCCGGTGATCCGATATTCTCCTAGCACAAAGAACATTATGCACTAGTGCAAAACATCCCGCCAGGAGGGGACCGCCATGCAGGGCACGACCGAGGAAACGCAGGCCGCGTACACGCCGACCGACCGGACCGTGCCCACGCGCTCCGCGGACCGGGCGTCGTACGACAAGGAACTGGTGCACGCGATATTGGACGAGGGGTACGTCTGCCACCTCGGCTTCGTCCGGGACGGCGCCCCGGTGGTGCTGCCGACGCTGTACGGCCGGGTCGGCGAGCGGCTCTACGTGCACGGCTCGACCGGTTCCCGGCCGCTGCGGATGACCGGTGACACCGATCCGGGCCTGCCGGTCTGCCTGACGGTCACCCATGTCGACGGGCTGGTCCTCGCGCGCTCCGCCTTCCACCACTCGATCAACTACCGCTCGGTCGTGGTGCACGGCGTCGCGCACGAGGTCACCGACCCCGAGGAGCGGCGCCTCGCCCTGGACGCGCTGGTCGACCACGTCGTACCGGGCCGGGCCGCCGACTCCCGGCCCGCGAACAAGAAGGAGCTGGCCGCGACCGCGGTGATCCGCCTGGACCTCGAGGAGGTCTCGGCCAAGGTCCGCACCGGCGGCGCCAACGACGAGGCGGCCGACCTCTCCCTGCCGCACTGGGCCGGGGTCGTCCCGCTCCGCAAGGGCTACGACGCGCCGGTCCCCAACGCCGACCTGACGCCCGGCGTGGAGGTCCCGGACTACCTCGCGGCGCGCTAGCGGCGGAGGACGGCGGGCCCAGGGGGACACCTCTGAGGCCCGCCGCGGGCGACCGGCGCGGACGCCGCCTCAGCCGGCGCCGGGGGCGCACGCGTCGGGCGGCCGGGGACAAGCACCTCAGGCACCCCGGGCGAACACCTCAAGCGGCCGGGGCGAACACCTCGCGCGGCCGGGGCAAGTGCCCCAACCACCCCCGGGCGAACCCCTTAAGCGGCCGGGCGTGACAGGACGCGCGTGTGCGGCTCCGCGGCCGGGCGCGACAGGGCAAGCGTGTTCAGCTCCACGGCCGGGCGCGACAGGACGCGCGCGTTCGGCTCCGCGGCCGGGCGCCTCACGCGGCGGTGCCGCGAGCGGACAGCTCCCTTTCCGCGCCACCCGACGCGACCGGCTGCGGGGACCCCTTGGCGGGCGCCGAGGACTGGGCGATGAACGCGCCGACCAGGACGACCACGCCGCCGGCGATCTGCGGCGCCGACAGGTGCTCGCCGAGCAGCACCCAGGCCAGCACGGTCGCGATGACCGCCTCCAGGCAGGCGACGACCCCGGCGACCTGCGGCGACAGCCGGCGCACGGAGAGCACTCCGGTGATGTACGCGACGACCGTCGCGACCAGCACGATCCAGCCGAGCAGGACGGCGGCGGGTACGGCGGTGCCGTTCAGGTCCGCCGAGCCCGCGAGCACCGACCAGTCCATGGTCCAGGGGCGGGCCACGACCGACAGCACGACCGCTCCGACGAGCAGCCCGTAGGCGATGACGCCGAGCGGGTCGGGCGCCGACTCCCCCGCGTCGCTGCCCTGGTCGGCCAGGACGAAGTAGCCGACCTGGCAGCAGGCGGCACCGAGCGCCAGCACCAGACCCAGCGCGTCGAAGCTCAGCCCGGACCAGATCTCCACCACGCAGGCGAGGCCGCCGGCCGCGAGGACCACGCCGAGCGCGGCGGCACGCGTGACCGGTCGACGCTGCACGAACCGCACCCAGCCCAGCACCAGGGCGGGCGCCAGATACTCGATCAGCAGGGCCACCCCGACCGGGATCCGGGAGAGCGCGGCGAAGTAGCAGGCCTGGACACCGGCGACGGCGAGCAGTCCGAACCCGGCGAGCAGCGCGGGCCGTCGGCGCGGCAGGGCGCGGTGCCGCACCGCGATCGGCAGCATCACCAGCGCGGCGCCCGCCACCCGCAGCCACACCACATGCAGGGGGTCGAGGCCCGCCTCGATCAGCGGCTTCGCGGCAACGCCGGACCCTCCGAAGGCCAGCGCCGAGGCGAGCGCGAGACCGAGTCCGGCTCCCTTGCCGGGGCTGTCCTGACTGCTCACAGACGTATGCACCGGCACATGATGACAGGAGCCGACAGGAGCGTCATCCCCGATGACCCCTGTCTCAGCTGATGGACGGCCCGGTCGCCGTCAGCAGGCGGGCTCGCTCCCGTCGGCGCTCTCGCCGGCTCCGGCCTCGATCCGTGCGGACAGCTCGCGGGCCGGGATGCCGGCGTGTTCGAGGACCTCGACGGCCCGGGACGCCGGGTCGGCGGCGAGCGCCGCGAGCAGGTCGGTACCGCCGATCCGGGTCGCGCCCCGCCGCAGGGCCCGGGTCCGGGCGTCCACGAGCGCGGCGGACGCGGCCGGCGACCAGCCGTCGGCGTCCCTGGCCGCGCCGTCCCGGGCGGCTCCGGCCGCGAGGGCCGCAGGGGCCGCGGGGACCACGGAGGCCGCCGTGGCGGACCAGCCGTCGGCACCAGCGGCCGGCTCCGGGCCGGCGGGAGCGGGGACGAGCGGGATCGCGCCGGAGTCCTCCACGCTGCCCTGCCAGCGCAGCCCGTAGCCGATGCTGCGCTGCACGAGGTAGCCGAGGAGCCGGGCGAGCCGCGGCGGACCCCCGACGGCCGCGCGGGCCTCGGGGTCGTGTTCCAGCAGGGCGTGCAGCAGATGGGCGGTGTCGGTCTGCCGGTCCCCGTCCCGGACGGCCCTGCGGCGGGCACCGGCGACCACCGCCGCCAGCTCGGCACCGAGGCCGGCAGCGCCGTCCTGGTGCGGAACCACTGGGTCCTGGGTGGTCCGGTGAGCTGTACGGGGTTGCACATCCCCACCTCATCAGCCTTGAGGAGAGGGGGCATCCCCGTGGGGAACCATTTTCGCGTCCCGCGTCCAGTGGACATCGGCCGCCCGGATTTCATCCTTACGGAGGAGATCCGGCCGATTCCACGCAGCGAACGCGCGCCGCCTTGCCCTGGCGCCCCGCCGCGCCTGTGCCGCGTCTGGGCCCGGCTCCCGCAGATCTGATGGTTCATCAGTATTGAATGTTCGCGCCCCTGCGGCTACGTTCCGCGACACCGTAGCCCGCTACGCCCGATCCGGAGGGGTGGTCGTATGGCCGAAGTCAGCGCGGAGGCACGCATCCAGGCGCCGGCCGAGAAGGTGTGGGCCCAGCTCACCGACTGGCCGTCGTACGGGGCGTGGAACGCGACCCACACCAGCTTTCCCCGGGGCGGCCCGGAGACGCTGGCCGTGGGCGGGACGTTCCAGGAGAACATGAAGCTGATGGGCTTCCCGGCGGAGGTCGACTGGACCATCGAGGAGCTGGAAACGGCCCGGGTGTTCGCCATCCGCGGCAAGGGCCCGATGGCGGTGACCGTCGCCACCCGCTACACGCTGACCCCCGACGGGGACGCCACGACGCTGCGGATCGACGGAGAGTTCACCGGCGCCGCGGTGTCGCTGATGGCGGGCAAACTCAAGGACTCGGCGACGGCGGCCCTGCACGAGTCGCTGCGCAAGCTGGACGGCCTGGTGGCCTGAGCCGGACACACGAAGGCGCCCCGCGCGGATTCCGCGCGGGGCGCCTGGTGCGCCGTACGGGCCTCAGTCCTCGTCGGCGAGGATGAGGTACAGCTTCTTGCGGGCGTCGTTGATGACGGCCAGCGCCTTCTCCCGCTGCTCCTTGCTGCCCGTCTTCCAGACCTGGCCGAACGCCTCCATCAGACCGAAGCCGGCCTGCCGGATCTCGCTGAGGGCCTCCCAGTCGACTCCGCGCGAGGCCTCCTCCCAGGGAGCCTCCGGCCCCTCCTCGGCGGCGGCGCGTCCGCTCTCGGTCAGGGCGAAGAGCTTCTTGCCGCCCTCGCTCTCGCTGGCGATCAGGCCCTCGTCCTCCAGCAGCTGGAGGGTCGGGTAGACCGAGCCGGGGCTGGGCTTCCAGGCGCCCCCGCTGCGTTCGGCGATCTCCTGGATCATCTCGTACCCGTGCATGGGCCGGTCCTTGAGCAGGGCCAGGATCGAGGCGCGCACATCACCGCGCCGCGCCCGCCCCCGCGGACCGCCCCGTCCCCGCGGCCCCCAAGGCCCCCCGAAACCGGGGCCGCCGGGACCGAATCCCGGACCACCGGGGCCGAATCCAGGGCCGCCGGGGCCGAAGGGCCCGAACGCGCCCCGCAGGCTTTCGAAGCCGCCCATACCGCGGCCCCCGAAGCCGCCCGGGCCCCGGCCCCCGGTGCCCTCGTGCCGATGTCCGCGCTCGAATCCGTGGCTGCGCATCGCCATCACTCCATTCCATCGCTGATCTGTCACGTATGCATCGCGTATCGTTCGCGATGCCTCAACGATATATCGGGACCGGTCGCGCGACAAGGCCCTTCCGGGAGATCTGACCGGCAGCTTTCTGGACTTGCGAGTCCATTTTTCTGGTCGCAGAGTGGGCCTCGTCCCCAGAGACCGAGCAATGGAGTGGACATGTCGACGCGGCTTGCGGGCAAGAACGCCCTGGTGACCGGAGCGACGAGCAACATCGGGCGGGCGATCGCGGAGGCGTTCGCCGCCGAGGGTGCGCATGTCGTCGTCTCCGGCCGCAGCGCGGAGCGGGGTAAGGAGGTGGTCGACGGGATCCGGGCGGCCGGCGGTCGCGCCGACTTCGTGCGGACCGACCTGGACGGCACCGCCGCCGCCTCGAAGGCGCTGGCGGAGGAGGCGGCACAGGTCCTCGGCGGCCGTGTCGACGTCCTGGTCAACAATGCCGGCGTCTACCCCGGCGACACCACGGCCGGCACCGACGAGCAGACCTTCGACCAGGTCTACGCGGTCAATGTGAAGGCCCCGTTCTTCCTGACCGCTGCCGTCGCGCCCGCCATGGCGGCGGCCGGCGGCGGATCGATCATCAACCTGGGTTCCTGGATCGCGCGCCTCGGCATTCCGATCGGCGCCCTCTACAGCTCGACCAAGGGCGCCATGGAGACCCTGACCCGGGCCTGGGCGGCGGAGTTCGGGCCGCACGGCGTCCGGGTGAACGCGATCTCACCGGGAGTGGTGCAGCGGCTCGCCCCGGGCGAGGTCCACCCCGCCGAGGCGATGATGAAGGGCACCCCCGCGGGCCGGGTGGGCACGCCGGACGCCATCGCGCACGCCGCCGTGTACCTGGCCGCCGACGAGTCCGCGTTCGTCCACGGCGCCGTGCTCGACGTGGACGGCGGGCGCACCACCGTCGCCGTCATCGCCGCCTGACCTGCCGCGGGCGGGCGGATCCGGCGGACCCGCCCGTCGGCGTCACCGGCGGGAGTTGAGCCGGGCGGCCTGGCGGGTCAGGTGGTCGCGCTCGGCGAGGGTGGGTGCCTTGCGGGCCGCCTCGGCGTACAGCCGTGCCGCCGTCACCGGATCGCCGTCCCGCTCATGGAGGTACGCGGCCACGGCGGTGTGCCGGGGCAGCGAGTCGTCGAGTTGCGCGAGCGCGGCGAGGCCGGCGCGCGGTCCGTCGGCCTCGCCGACCGCCACCGCGCGGTTGAGGCGGACGACCGGGCTGTCGGTCAGCAGCACCAGTTCGTCGTACCACTCGACGATCTGCACCCAGTCGGTCTCGGCGGCGGTGGGCGCGTCGGCGTGCAGCGCCGCGATGGCGGCCTGGGCCTGGAACTCGCCCAGCCGGTCGCGGGCGAGGGCCGCCTGCAGGATCTCGACGCCCTCGGCGATCGCCCCGGTGTCCCAGCGGCCCCGGTCCTGCTCGGCGAGCGGCACCAGGCTGCCGTCGGGCGCGGTCCGGGCGGCCCGCCGGGCGTGGTGGAGCAGCATCAGGGCGAGCAGCCCCGCCACCTCCGGGTGGTCGATCGCGGCCGCGAGCTGCCGGGTGAGCCGGATGGCCTCGGCGGCGAGGTCGACATCGCCGGAGTAGCCCTCGTTGAAGACCAGGTAGAGGACGCGCAGCACGGTCGCGACGTCGCCTGCCCGGTCGAAGCGCACACCGGAGACGGTGCGCTTGGCCCGGCTGATGCGCTGCGCCATGGTCGCCTCGGGCACCAGGTATGCCTGGGCGATCTGACGGGTGGTGAGCCCGCCCACGGCGCGCAGCGTGAGCGCGACCGCGGACGACGGTGTCAGCGAGGGGTGGGCGCACAGGAAGTAGAGCCGGAGCGTGTCGTCCACCGCGGACGCGGGTCCGGGTGCGGGCTCCTCGTCGACACGGTCCTCACGCCTGCGGCGGGCGGTGTCCGCGCGGGCCGCGTCCAGGAACTTGCGCCAGGCCACGGTGACCAGCCAGCCCTTGGGGTCGCGCGGCTGACCGGCCGGCCAGCCGCGGACCGCCTCGACCAGCGCGTCCTGTACGGCGTCCTCGGCCGCCGCGAAGTCGGCTCCGCGGCGGACGAGGATCCCGAGCACGCTCGGCGTGAGGCTCCTCAGCAGGGCCTCGTCCATCCGGGTCACTCCGTGATGGTGGGCGGCGCGGTCAGGAAGGGGCGCACCTCGAGCCACTCGTGGATCGGCTCCCCGCCCGCGCCCGGGGCTGCCGACAGCTCCCCGGCCAGTTCGACGGCGCGCGCGTAGCTGTCGACGTCGATCATCATCCAGCCGGCGATGAGGTCCTTGGTCTCGGCGAACGGGCCGTCGGTGACCGGCGGCCGGCCCTCGCCGTCGTACCGGACCCACGCCCCCTCGGGGGCGAGCGCCTGGGCGTCGACGAACTCGCCGGTCTTCTCCAGCCGGGCCGCGAAGTCGTGCATGTACCGCATGTGCGCCGAGATCTCCTGCGGCGTCCACCGGTCCATGGGCACGTCGTTCGCCGGAGCCGGGGCGCCGCGGTAATGCTTGAGCAGCAGGTACTTGGCCATCGTGGTTCTCCTCGTGCGGGTGCGGCCCATTGTGGCCGCGTTCACCCCCAGGACGGAGCCGGTCGCGGGTTCTCGACATCACCGCCGAAGTTTTTTCCGCGACTTTCGAAACCGCTGCCGGGCCGGTGGTTCACACCGTGGCGAGGCCCTCGCGGCGCAGGTCGGCGATGCCCTGGTCGAGAGCGGCGCGCAGATGGGTCGAGCGGCCCGTCGACAGCAGGATCGACACGCCCCCTTGGAGCGCGGCCAGCAGGGCCGCGGCCCGTGCGTCGACGTCGATGCCTGCGGGCAGTCTGCCGGTGGACTGCAGGGCCCGGATGCCCGTCGCCAGGTTCTCCTGCCACTGCCGCATCAGCTCGACGACGATCGCCCGGGCCCCGGGGGTGGACCGCCCGATCTGCAGGAACAGCGAGCCGAGCGGGCACTGGTCCCCCTGGACCTCGTAGCGTTCGACCACCACGTCCCGCCAGCGCTCCCATGCCTCCCAGGAGTCGAGGCAGCCCAGATACGGCTGCTGGTCCGCGATGACCTGGTCCGCCTCGAACTGGGCCACGGCCAGCAGCAGTTCGTCCTTGCCGGTCGGGAAGTAGTGGAACAGCTGGCTCTTGCTGGTGCCGGTCCGCGCCATGATGTCGTCCAGCGTGGCGGCCCCGACCCCCTTCTCGCGCAGCACCGCGGCGGCCCCCTCGACGATCCGGGCCCGCGTCGCCCTGCCCTTCGCCGTCAGCTTCCCGGCCATACCGCCTCCTCCGAATGGACTGCCGGGTCCATTGTATGCCGGATGTGCGGCATTTGCCGGGGGTGGGGCGGGGGCGAAGTGAGGACCGCCGGGCGCGGACTGCGGGCGGGGCGGGGGGAACGCAGTTGCGGGCGGGCCGGGGGGACGCAGACTGCGGGCCCGAGACGCGAACTGGGAACCCGGGCGGGCGGGTGTGGGCCGGCAGGGCGGGCGGGTGTGGGCCGTCGCAGGGGCGGGCGGCTCGGTGGCCGTTACGGTCTCCACGCATCCGGTGAGCGCATCGGGCGCGCTCCGGCAGGCGATCCGGCCCGCGTCCGGCGACGTGACCGCCGTGCGGACGGCGACCGCCTCCCCCACCCTGCCCGACGAGGATCCGGCGGACCCGGCTGACCGTCCGGTCGAGCGCGGGGCACCGGGCAGCGCCGCGGGCGCACCACGGGCGGCGCCCGGGTCGATCGCGGCGGTCGGAGGCTCTCAGTCGGTCCGCCCGGCCGCCCGCAGGGGGCAGCCGGTGCCGACACGCTCGGCGAGGTCCGCGCGGAGTGCCGCCAGCGCGGCCATGCGCTCGTCCACGATCCGGATCTTCTCCTCGAACAGCGCGGTCAGGGCCTCGGCGCTGTCCGGGGCCTCCCGCAGCTCCGCGCCGAGCCGGCCGATCTCGGCCAATGTGAACCCGAGCGTCTGCGCGGTGCGCACGTACCGCAGCCAGGGCACCGTCTCCGGCGGGAAGTCACGGTAGCCGTTGGGCCGCCGGTCGCCCTCGATCAGGCCGATCTTCTCGTAGAAGCGCACCGTGTCCTTGGACACCCCGGTGCGCGCCGCCAGTTCTCCGATGCGCATGACTCCCCCGTCGCTCGGTCGACTTGACCTTGGAGCGTACTCCGCTGTCTAGCGTGAGCGGCGTCCGAGCGAGCCCTTCCGAGGAGCCCTGAATGAGCCCCGCTGCCCCTGCCGCCTCCGCGGCCCCTGCCGCCCCTTCCGCCCCCGCCTACCTGCGGATCGTCCGGACCAGCGGCTGGTACGACCTGATCGTCACGGCCGGCTTCGCCACGCCCTGGACGTACGCGCTGGTCCACCACCTCCTGTCGGCCGGAGGCGACGCGGCCGGCCTCGGCACGATGCCCGCGCTCACCCCGATGCAGACCCTGTACGCCAATCTGATGGGTTCGGTCGTGGTCGTCTGGTCCGTCCTGCGCGTGGTGCGGCCGCTGCCGCTGCACGGTCTGCTCGACGGTGCCGCACGCGTCCTGTTCTCCCTGTGGCAGGCGTACGCGCTGGCGCACGGCGGCCCCGCGGTGCTGTGGCCGTTCCTCGTCGTGGAGGTGTCGTTCGGCGTCCTCCAGCTCGCCCCCTGGCTGCGGACGCGCGCGGCGGGCCGGCGCGAATCAGTCCGGCATCCGTGAATTGGCCTTGGTCCAGGGACCGGTGCAACCGCTAGCGTCGGTCCATGCGCATCAGAATCGTGGACGCCTTCACCGACCGCCCCTTCGCCGGCAACCCGGCCGGAGTCCTGCTCCTGGACGACGTCTTCCCCGGCGACGACTGGCTCCAGAACGTCGCGATGGAGGTCAATCATGCCGAGACCGCCTTCGCGCACCGGCTGCCCGAGGGCGGCGAGGCGGACTGGGCGCTGCGCTGGTTCACGCCCGTCGCCGAGGTGGCGATGTGCGGGCACGCCACTCTCGCCACGGCCCACGTCCTGCACACCTCCGGCGCCCACGAGGGTTCCGTGCGGTTCGCCACCCGCAGCGGCGTGCTGATCGCCACACCCGCGGCGGACGGCTCGATCACCCTCGACTTCCCGACCGCCCCGCTCACCCCGGTCGACATCCCGGCCGGGGTCGCCGAGGCGCTCGGCGCGGAGCCGGTCGCCGGCTTCGACACCGGCCCGAACGTCGGCGACCTGCTGCTGGAGCTGGCCGACGAGAAGACCGTCCTCGGCCTCTCCCCCGACCTCAAGGCCCTCGCCGGCTACGCGTCACGCGGTGTCATCACCACCGCCCGCGCCACCGACCCCGGCCTCGGCTACGACTACATCTCCCGCTGCTTCTTCCCCAACCTCGGCATCGACGAGGACCCGGTGACCGGCAGCGCCCACACCGCGCTCGCCCCGCACTGGTCCGCCCGGCTCGGCCGCGACGACCTCACCGGGCTGCAGGCCTCCCGCCGCACCGGCCTCGTCCGCACGGCGCTGCGCGGCGAGCGCACCCTGCTCACCGGCAGCGCGGTGACGGTCATCGACGGCGAACTGCACGCCTGACGGCTCGTCTCAGGCCGTCGGCAGCCAGTCCACCTTGCCGGCGAGGAGGGCGTAACCGACGAAGGCGCCGATGTCGAGCAGGGAGTGCGCGACGACCAGCGGACCCACCCGGCCCCAGCGGCGGTACAGCCAGACGAACACCACCCCCATGGCCATGTTGCCGAGGAAGCCGCCGATGCCCTGGTAGAGGTGGTACGAGCCGCGCAGGACCGCGCTGGCCACCAGCGCGGTCCCCGGGGTCCAGCCCAACTGGCCCAGTCTGCGCAGCAGATAGCCGACGACGATCACCTCTTCGAGGATCGCGTTCTGCATCGCCGAAAGGATCAGCACCGGGTACTTCCACCACACGTCCGGGAGTGCCTCGGGTACGACGGTGAGGTTGAAGCCGAGGCCGCGGGCGGCCAGATAGAAGGCGATGCCGGTGCTGCCGATCACGGCCGCGACGCCGGCGCCACGGGCCAGGTCGGGCCAGGGGCGGGTGCGGTCGAACCCGAGGGTGCGCAGGCTCGTGCCGGCGCTCTCGCGCAGCAGCAGATGGGCGACGAGTGCCACGGGGACCAGCGCGGAGGCGATGCCGAAGAGCTGCCAGGCCAGGTCGAGCCAGGGGCGGCCCGGCGCGGCCGAGGCGTTGAGGGTCGCCGCCTGGTCCTTGAGGCCGCCCGGTTTGGTGACCGAGCCGATGAAACTGATCAGCGCGGACACCCCGCTCGCACCGAGCGAGAGCGCGAGTACGAGCAGCGTCTCGTCCCGCAGGATCCGCCGCGGGTCGCGCCCCCGTACCGAGGAATCGGCCACCGAGTCAGCCTCCACCTGCACCCCTGCCTCCAGCCGGCTCACGGGCCTCTGGCCCACCTTCGCCCGGCAAGGATCGCAGAAGCGGCTGTGATGAAGGCGTACGGGGACGGCGAATGCGTGCGAGGACCTCGTACGGAGATCACGTACGAGGACCGCGTACGAGGACCGCGTACGAGGACCGCGTACGGGGATCGAGTACGGGGACCGCGTACGGGGACGGCGGATGAGGACGGTGTACGGGGGACGCGTACCGGACGAGGACGCGGCGGCGGCCCGGGACCGGCCACCTCACCCCGCTGCCTCACCCGCCGCCTGCCCCCCGGTCCGCGATGGCCCGCCCGCGGCGGACCACCCGCGGCAGCCGCCCCGCCCCCGCACCGGGGCTCAGCCGAGCGGTACCGGCTCCGGCAGTCCCACCGGCCACGTGTGCACCGGCTCCCCCATGTGCATCAGCTCGGCGTACCGGCGCGTCGTCGCCGCCAGGGCCGCGTCCCGGGACATGCCCTGCTCCAGCGCCCGGTGGAAGGTGGCCGCCTGCCAGGACGCCCCGTTGACCCGGCGCCGGCAGCGCTCGTCGATCACCCCGAGGTAGAGGTCCCGGTCGGCGGCCTCTACGCCCCACGCGTCCAGACCGGCCGAGGCCAGCGGCAGCAGTTCGTCGCGGACCAGCGTGACCGCGTCGATCTCGCCCGTGCCGCCGTACCGTCCCCGCCGGGGCCAGACGAAGCGCGCGTCGATGCCGTACCGGCAGGCCGCGTCGAAGTTCGCCTCGGCCGCGGCGAACGGCAGCCGGGTCCACACCGGCCGGGACTCCTCGGCGAGGGCGCGCACGAGGCCGTAGTAGAAGGCCGCGTTGGCGATGACATCGGTGATGGTCGGGCCGGCCGGCAGCACCCGGTTCTCCACCCTGAGGTGCGGGACGCCGTCCGCGATGCCGTACACCGGCCGGTTCCAGCGGTAGATCGTGCCGTTGTGCAGAACGAGTTCGGCGAGCTTCGGCACGCCGCCGGCCGCGACGGTCTCCAGCGGCTCCTCGTCGTCGCAGATCGGCAGCAGGGCCGGGAAGTAGCGCAGGTTCTCCTCGAACAGCTCGTACGCCGAGGAGACCCACCGCTCGCCGAACCAGGTGCGCGGCCGTACGCCCTGCGCCTGCAGCTCGGGCGGCCGGGTGTCGGTGGACTGCAGGAACAGCGGGGGCCGGGACTCGCGCCACAGCTCGTGCCCGAACAGGAACGGCGAGTTGGCGCCGACGGCGATCTGTGCCGCGGAGGCCGCCTGTGCCGCGTTCCACACGTCGGCGAACCGCGCCGGGGTGACCTGGAGGTGCAGCTGAACGGAGGTGCAGGCGGCCTCGGGCACGATGGACTTCGAGGTGCAGACGAGGTGCTCCACACCCTCGATGTCGAGCCGGAAGTCCTCACCGCGGGCGGCGACGATCTGGTCGTTGAGGAGGGTGTAGCGGTCGACCTCCGAGAGGTTGGAGGAGACCAGGTCGTCCCGGTCGAGGGTGGGCAGGATGCCGATCATCACGATGCCCGCGTCCACCTCACCGGCCTTGCGGTGGGCATAGGCGAGCGAGGTGCGCAACTCCTCGGCGAGCCGGTCGAATACCCGGCCGCCCAACCGGTGTGGAGCTATGTTGACTTCCAGGTTGAACATGGCGAGTTCTGTCTGGAAGTCACGGCTCGCGATGCGCTCCAGTACCTGCCCGTTCAACATTTTCGGCATACCGTCCGGCCCCGCGAGATTCAATTCGATCTCGACTCCCATGAGGTTCTTGGGCCGGTCGAATCGCTTCTCGCGCAGCAGCAGCTCCAGCCCCGTCAGGCACTTTTGGAGCTTTTCGCGGTAGCGCTGGCGATCGGACAGGTCGAACTGCCCCGCCACGACCTTCTCCCCCATCGAAGTGTCCCTCCTCGGATGGGCGGGCCGACGAGCCGGCCGCCTGGCTCCCGGGTCAGGTGGGATGATGCCCAGCCGAAGCGATCGATAACGTCACACACGGGCCCGCCGCCCGTTACTCTTTCCGAATGTTCCCGGCGGCACATTCACGAGGCATGCCGCAGCTTGCACCTTCGGGTGCCCCGAACGCCTCGTGAAAAACGCCGACGACAATCGGCCGTCCGCTACCGGCGCGTTTCGCGAGGTCAGCGACGAGGGACCGGCCCGGGAAACGGGATGATTTCCGCAAAACGTCGGCCCATTTCCGCCTTGTCCGATCAACCCGAATCGGATAGACGAAACACCGGCCGAACACACGTCGTATAAACTTCGTCCACAAGGCAGAAGGTGGCACCCTCGGTCCCGGATTCCGCCGCACTTCCTGCTGTCCCGGTTGCCGGGCGGCAGGCCGAGCCGCACTCTCGTTCCCACCGAACCGGGCCCCCACCTCTCCCGCCTTCCGTGAGCAGACAGCGCCGTCCGCCCCACCCTCCTCGCGCCGCCGCGCCTGTCGAATGAGAGGCGACCCACATGCCGCTGCACGTGCCCCCTGCCCCCGCGCCTGCCCTGCGCTCCGTCCTCACCGCCCTCGGTTCCCCCACCGCGGTCCGTGAGGCCCCTACCCCCTCCCTGCGCGCCGCGCAGGGTCCCGCCACACCCGAACTCCCGCTGCCCGTCCATGTGCTGGACCGGATCACCGCGCAAGGCCTGTCGGCGACCCGGCTGGCCGGCTGGCGCTTCCTGATCCGGTGCGGCGACCGCGCGGTGGCGGCGGCCGAGACCATGCTCACCCCCGACGGCTGGGCCTTCTCCCACTTCTTCGAGGGTCCCTACGTCGCCTCGACCGAGCGCGCCCTCCAGCAAGCCGAGGCACTGCAACAGCCCTACCAGGCACGACTGCTGTCCGTACCCGGTCTCTACATGCTCACGCTGTGGCTGCACGGCGACTGGGCCGGCGACGGCACCGAGGGCCACCCGGCCGCCACCGATCTGCTCGTCCCGCTCGCGCCGGCACCGCCCGGCATACCGGCGCACCGCCCGTTCGCGGTCGCCGACCTGCTGCCGGTGCTGACCCTCCGGGCGACGCCTGTCCCGCTGCTCGGCTCGCCCGCCTGACCTGACGCCCGTGTACCCCGCTGCCCGAAAGGGGAGCGGGGTACACGGGCGTCCAAGCGGGCGAATACTGTTCCAGCACGCCGTAATGCGTGCGGAATGGCATATGCCAAAAGATCTCTGTCGGTCGGACTAGTCCCATCCGGCCACTGCAAACCACCCAAAGGGACAGTGCAGTTGCACTGAACCGTCCGCGCGGGTGACGCGTCATGAACCTATGAGAAGCGGTGCCGTGAAATCCCTGCGGAATGACTCCCAGAGGACAACACTGGCTTCAGACCGACTCACCACCACGGGGGACGGACATGATCACGACAGAGGGAAAGATCCCGCCCATGTGCCAGCACCAGCCGCCGTGCCCGACAGCCGAATCCGCCGACCGGGAGTCCGCCCGCCTCATGGCGCACCACCCGGAGCAGGGCTGGAGCCTGCTGTGCAACGGCGTCCTGCTCTTCGAGGACACCGGCGAGCTGCTGCCCGACGGCCGCGTCATCGCCCCGCACCGCCCGCTCGGTGCGGGACAGGTGATGACCGCCGCCTGAGGACGGCGCGGTGACCTGAGGGGCCGGTCGCACGCACTCGGTGCGCTCCGGCCCCGACGCATGTCGGGACGCGCGTGCGCACGGTAGCCGGAGGCCGACGCAGCGCTTACGGCCACCCCTCGGCATCCGGTGCACGACTCCCTCCCCGGCTGGTCGAATCGTCGGCGCGGGAGTGGGATGGAAGGAAGCGAGGACCTTGCAGGCGGGCACGCCCGCGGGGCGTCACCCCCCGGTGCCCGTGCGGAACGGTGGAGTCATGCCCGGTTACGACGGCTCGGCGGTCGCACGAGTGGTGGTCGGTGTGAGCGGCTCGCTGGGCAGTGTCACGGCGTTGCGGCGGGCCACGGCACTGGCACGACGGCTGGGCGCCGAGCTGTGGCCGGTGCTCGCCTGGGAACCGCCGGGCGGTGACTCCGCCGCACGGCATTCCCCCGCGACCGGTCTGCCGGTGGCGGAGTGGCAGCGCCTGGCCAAGCAGCGGCTGGCCGCGGTGCTGGAGGAGATCTTCGGCGCGACGGGGCCCGGCGTGCCGATGCACGCCCTCGTCGTACGGGGTGCCCCGGGCCGGGCGCTGGTGGCGACCGCGAACCGGGAGAACGACGTGCTGGTGGTGGGCGCGGGGCGGCGCGGGCTGCAGCGGGCCTTCTCGGGCCGGGTCTCCCGGCAGTGCCTGGCCCACGCGGTCTGCCCGGTCCTGGCGGTGCCGCCGTCCCCGCTCCAGTCCGAGCTGCTCTCCGTCCACCGGCGGAACACCTGGCATCTGCGGATCGACACGCGCGAGCTGTGAGACAGGAGACAGGACTCCGGGCCCCGGGGCGGGAGTCCGTGAGGCGGGCGGGGCCCCGCCGCAACCGCCCCCGCCCGGCCGAGTGCTGTGGTCCCGTCAAGAACCGGCGCCGCGCCATCAGGACGCCGTCAAGGGCGGATGGGCGGGCCTTGCGGAGGTCTACCGTCTGTCTCATGGAGCACCGCGACGACATCCGCCACCAGGTGACCGGCTCGTATCCGGCCGGCACCGGGGCCGTCGTGCACGACCGCAGCCGGCCCCAGGAGGTACGCGGTTCGCTCCGGTGCGCCGCCGCTCTTTTCGGACTGCTGCTGTGCGTCGACTGGGCGGCCGGCTCACTGAGCTGGTGGCGCGGCACCCTGTGGCTCCTGCTGGCCCTGCTGCTGCTCCTGGTCCTCTTCCCCGCCAGGGTCACGGCCGGCCCGGGCTGGCTGGCCACCCGCCGCCTGCTGCGCACCCGCCGGGTCCGCACCGATCTGCTGATCGCGGTACGCCCGGTGGACGGTGTCGCCCAGCGCCTGGTGCTGCGCGACGCCCTGGGCAACCGGGTCGAGATCGACCCCGAGATCCTGATCCGCAACCCCGACCTGTGGTATCGGCTCGACGAAGGCGCTCGCCGCTCCGAGGCGGCCGGCATCCTCCTCTGCGGCACCACCGCCCTGCACCGCATGTCCCGCCGCCTGGACCGCGAGACGGCCAGGGGCGTGTTCCGGGCGTCGGGTTGGGAGTGAGCAGCCGCGGACGCCATGACGCTGGGTGGCCGCCGGCCGGGCCAGGCCGTGTCCGCCTCCGTCGCCTCACACGTTCGGCCCCGTTCCGGGGCGACAGCCCCCGGCCTCGTCTTCTTCGTGCGCTCCCTCCACCCTCAGGCCATTCTTAACGGAGTCTTGACGCCTGCGGCCCATTGATCCGTGGGCCCGGGCGTCACGCTCTGCTTACGCTGGTGCCGCCGTCCGCGTGATGGCCGGGGAAGAGCTGAGCCGCACGTCAGGAGCACGCCGATGGCCACGACCGAACGCCCTCCCAGTACCAGCCGCCTGCGCGCCTGGATGCTGGAGGGACTGGCCGACATGGGCAAGGGCGGTGGCCACGCCGGACACCCGGCGGAGCCGGAGAACGTCCACAGCGTGCAGCGCTGGTGGCGCGTCATGTGCCTGACGGGTGTCGACTACTTCTCGACCCTCGGCTATCAGCCGGGTATCGCGGCCCTCGCGGCCGGTCTGCTCTCACCCATCGCGACCATCGTGCTCGTCATAGTCACCCTGGCGGGCGCCCTTCCGGTGTACCGCCGGGTCGCCGAGGAGAGCCCGCACGGCCAGGGTTCCATCGCGATGCTGGAGCGGCTGCTCTCCTTCTGGCAGGGCAAGCTGTTCGTGCTGACCCTGCTGGGCTTCGCGGCCACCGACTTCCTGATCACCATCACCCTCTCCGCCGCCGACGCCTCCACCCACCTCGTGGAGAACCCGCACCTGACGAACGCGCTGCACGACAAACAGCTGATCATCACGCTGATCCTCGTGGCACTGCTCGGCGCGGTGTTCCTCAAGGGCTTCCTGGAGGCCATCGGCGTCGCCACCGCGCTGGTCGGGCTCTACCTCGCGCTCAACGTCGTCGTCGTGATCGCCGGCCTCTACCACGTCGTGACCGCCGGACACGTGATCACGGACTGGAGCAGCGCCCTCACCACGGAGCACGGCAACATCTTCGTCATGATCGGCGTGGCCCTGATCGTCTTCCCGAAGCTCGCCCTCGGTCTGTCCGGCTTCGAGACCGGCGTCGCCGTCATGCCGCACGTCAAGGGCGACGAGGGTGACACCGAGGAACGCCCGACCGGCCGGATCCGGGACACCAAGAAGCTGCTGACCACCGCCGCCCTCGTCATGAGCGGCTTCCTGATCACCACCAGCTTCATCACCACGCTGCTCATCCCCGAGAACGAGTTCAAGTCCGGCGGCCAGGCCAACGGCCGTGCGCTGGCCTTCCTCGCGCACGAGTACCTCGGCAGCGCCTTCGGCACGGTGTACGACGTCTCGACCATCGCGATCCTCTGGTTCGCCGGTGCCTCGGCGATGGCCGGCCTGCTGAACCTCATGCCGCGCTATCTGCCGCGCTACGGCATGGCTCCGCACTGGGCGCGCGCCGTCCGCCCGATGGTCATCGTCTTCACGCTGATCGCCTTCCTGGTCACCTGGATCTTCGACGCCGACGTCGACGCGCAGGGCGGCGCCTACGCCACCGGTGTGCTCGTGCTGATCAGCTCCGCGGCGATCGCGGTGACCATCGCGGCCCGCAAGGCCGGCCAGCGCGGCTGGACCGTCACCTTCGCGATCATCTCCGTGGTGTTCCTGTACACGACCGTCGTGAACGTCATCGAACGCCCCGACGGTGTGAAGATCGGTGCCTGCTTCATCGTCGGCATCATCCTGGTCTCGCTGCTGTCCCGGCTGGCCCGCGCCTTCGAGCTGCGCGTGACCAGCGTGACGTTCGACCCGATGGCGGAACGGTTCGTCAGGGACATGGCCAGCCGCAAGATACGGTTCATCGCCAACGAGCCCGACCGGCGCGACAAGGCCGAGTACCGCGACAAGGTCGAGCAGATCCGGGCCGACAACGAGATGCCCGAGCAGGAGGACTTCGTCTTCGTCGAGGTCACGGTGACGGATCCCTCCGAGTTCGAGGCCGGGCTGACCGTGCGCGGCGAGGTGCTGCACAACCGCTACCGGGTCCTGACCCTGGAGTCCGCCTCCATCCCCAACGCGCTCGCCGCGCTGCTGCTGCACGTCCGGGACATGACGGGCTGCACGCCGCACATCTACTTCGAGTGGACCGAGGGCAGTCCGTTCGCCAACTTCCTCCGTTTCTTCCTCTTCGGCCAGGGCGAGGTCGCCCCGGTCACCCGCGAGGTGCTCCGCGAGGCGGAACCGAACCCGGCCCGCCGGCCACGGGTACACACCGGCTGAGACGGTGTGCCCACACCGGCCGGCCCGGCGGGCACACACTGCCGGAGCCACGGACACACATCCGCCGAGACCCGAGACCGAGGACGAGGACGTACCCCGACCGGCACAGAGCGGTGTCACAGCCCCGCGTTCAACGCGTCCCCGCCCCTCGGCACCGCAGCGGCGGCGGCCCCTCTGCCGAACCAGCGCCGCCGGGGCCGCGCCTCCAGCCGCCCCATGCTGAGCCGGCCCGCTATCTCCACCCGGAGGACGGCCGGCTCACCGGGCTCACCGGCCGGCCGCAGTCTGGTCTGCCCGTAGTCGATCACCAGGGAGTCGGCGTCCACGACCACCCCGGGCCGGGTGATCAGCCGCAGGGTGCCGCCGCGCATGTCCAGGTCGATGCGGAGCGTGTCGTATCTGATCACCGCGGAGCTGAAGTCCAGCGTCACGTCTCCCCAGGCGGACTCGATCTCCATCCGGCGCGGCACGGTCCAGTCACCGCTCCGAGTGGCGGAGGATGCCTGCTGCTCGATCCGGACGACCTCCTTGGCCGGTGCCGGGACGGCTTCCCCGGGCAGATCGGCCGTCAGCGGCGCCAGCTCAGCGAGCGTGCGCGCCGAAAGGGCCGCCCCCACGCGGTCGTCCAGCTCCCCGGCCGTGATCCGGCCGTCCGCCGCGGCTTCCGTGAGTACCTCGACCACCCGGTCCCGGTCCGCGTGCGAGGCACGCGGACCGGACGGCTCGCCCGTCCGTACCGGCTCGGCCGCCATCACCCTCACCCCGATTCCGCCCGCTCCCGAAGGAGCCCCATCGACGAACTAAAGCTATATCGCGTTATACCCAACGGCCAACCCCACCTCCACGGTTCCCGGCGGATGGCCCTATCGTGACCGGCATGCAGTCCTACACGATCGGCCAGGCCGCGCGGCTGCTCGGCGTCAGCCCGGACACCGCCCGCCGCTGGGCCGACGCGGGCCGGGTCACCACCCACCGCGACGAGGCCGGGCGGCGGCTCATCGACGGCGGGGACCTGGCCGCGTTCTCGGTCGAACTGGCCAAGGGCGGCGGCGAGGACGACGCCTCCCACACCTCGGTGCGCAACGCCTTCCCCGGCATCGTCACCGCGATCAAGCTCGGCGATGTCGCCGCCCAGGTGGAGATCCAGGCGGGCCCGCACCGGCTCGTCTCCCTGCTGACCCGGGAAGCGGTGGAGGAGCTGGGCCTGGAGGTGGGGATGGAAGCCACCGCGCGCGTGAAGTCCACCAACGTGCACATCGACCGCGTCTGACCGCAGCCGGCTCGCCCACCCGCACGGCGGACGGCGGGCGGCGGTGCCGTCCGGAGCGCGGGTCGGTGCGGGTCAGCGCCGCTTCCGCGACGCCCCGGCCGACGCCGTGCGGGACACGACGGGCGTGCGGTTCACGGAGCCGCCGTCGCCGCGCGACCGCGTGCGGCATCCGCTGTCCCGTGCGGCGCACCGGCGGGCTCGAAGCGGTATGCCCCGTCCACCCGGATCGTGGTGATCGCGCTGATATGGCGGGCCCCGCAGCGGTCCTGGGGAAGCACCAGCTGAGGGCCCTCCTCGTCCAGCGCGGTGCCGTCGATGGTGACCCCCAGCAGGACGGGCGCGTCGGCGAAGTCGGGGTCGATCTCGGCCCAGGACAGCAGCGCGTGGTGGCCGTCGGTGCCGGCGACCGCGATGAGGAACCGCAGCCGGTCCTTGCGCCGGACCGGGTCGAAGCCGGGGCCCGCGTCGGCCAGCACGTCGTACAGGCGCGGACCGGTGAAGCGGTGGTGCTGCACGCCGCTGGTCGCGCAGTCGAAGCTGACGTCCGCCCGGTGCTGCGGCCAGCGCCGCAGGTCGGGCACGGTCAGCCGGGCGGGTCGTACCAGATCGCCGGTCAGGGCCAGTTCCGCGAGCGTCACCGTCGACCACCTCCCGCAGAACCGTACCCGCAGCAGCGCGCCGTACAAACGCACATGCAAGCTACAAACCGCAAGACCGCAGCTCATGCGATGTGACAGAAGACATCCCCCTGGCAGATGCGGCATTATCATCGCGGCACGGCCGATGCCCGGTCGTGTCAGGGGCGCGACAGTTGTTCCACAGGACCCGAGGAGTAGATTCATGACCCGTTCCGTGCGCCGGACCCGTATGCTGCAGCTGGCCGGTGCGGGAGCCGCCGCCCTGATGGCACTCAGCGCCTGCTCCTCCTCCGACTCCGACGACTCCCCGGCCCCCAAGGCGGACAAGTCCGGCTCCGCCTCCCCGAAGCTGTCCGGCACGGTCACCGTGTTCGCTGCCGCCTCCCTCAAGGAGAGCTTCACGACCCTGGGCAAGGAGTTCGAACAGGCTCACCCCGGCACCAAGGTCACCTTCAACTTCGGCGGCAGCGACACCCTCGCCGCCAGCATCACCAGCGGCGCCCCGGCGGACGTCTTCGCCGCCGCCAGCCCCAAGACGATGAAGATCGTGACGGACAAGCAGGACGCGGTCGGCACCCCGGCCACGTTCGTCCGCAACCAGCTGGAGATCGCCACCCTGCCGGGCAACCCCGACAAGGTGGCCTCGCTGAAGGACCTCACCAAGTCCGGTCTGAAGGTCGTCCTGTGCGACAAGACCGTGCCGTGCGGCGCCGCCGCCGAGAAGGCCCTGGACGCCAGCAAGCTCAAGCTCACCCCGGCCTCCTACGAGCAGGACGTCAAGTCCGCCCTCAACAAGGTGGTGCTGAAGGAGGCCGACGCCGCCGTCGTCTACAAGACCGACGTGAAGGCCGCGGGCGACAAGGTGGAGGGCGTGGAGTTCCCCGAGTCCACCGAGGCGATCAACGACTACCCGATCGCGCTGCTGAAGAACGCCCAGAACGCCGACACGGCGAAGGCGTTCATCGCGCTGGTGCGGTCCGCCGAAGGCCAGAAGGTCCTGACCGGGGCCGGGTTCCTCAAGCCGTGACCTCGCTCGACAAGCCCGGCGCCGCGGCCGGCCCCCGCACGGGCCGGCCGCGGCGCCGTCGCGTCGGCCCGCGCGGCCGGCCCGGGGTGCCGCTGCCGCTGCTGCTGCCGGGGGTCCTCGCCCTGGCCTTCCTGCTGCTGCCGCTGCTCGCGCTGCTGCTCCGCGCGCCCTGGCGCAGCCTGCCCGACCTGCTGACCAGCACCGAGGTGTGGCAGGCGCTCCAGCTGTCGCTGATCAGCGCCACCGCGGCGACCGCCGTCAGTCTCGTACTCGGCGTGCCACTGGCCTGGCTGCTGGCCCGTACGGACTTCCCCGGCCGGGGTCTCGTACGGGCCCTGGTGACCCTCCCGCTGGTGCTGCCGCCGGTGGTCGGCGGTGTGGCACTGCTGCTCGCACTGGGCCGCAACGGCGTGATCGGCAAGTCGCTCGACGCCTGGTTCGGGATCACCCTGCCGTTCACCACCACCGGGGTCGTGATCGCCGAGGCGTTCGTGGCGATGCCCTTCCTGGTGATCAGCGTCGAGGGCACCCTGCGCGCCGCCGACCCGCGCTACGAGGAGGCGGCGACCACGCTCGGTGCCTCCCGCTTCACCGCGTTCCGGCGGGTGACGCTGCCGCTGATCGCACCCGGCATCGCGGCGGGCGCGGTGCTGGCCTGGGCCCGGGCGCTCGGCGAGTTCGGCGCGACGATCACCTTCGCCGGCAACTTCCCCGGCCGCACGCAGACCATGCCCCTGGCGGTCTACCTCGCCCTGCAGAACGACCCCGAGGCCGCCATCGCCCTCAGCCTCGTCCTGCTGGCCGTGTCGATCGCGGTGCTCGCGGGCCTCCGGGACCGCTGGATGACGGGAGTGTGATGGTGCCGGGAGGATGGAGGCGGACCCCCGCACCTGTGCCGACGGACGGACCCATGACCGACATCGACGCCCACCGGAGCCCGGCCGCCGCGGTCGTACCCGAGGCCGGCCTCGACGCCCGGCTCGTGGTCGACCGGGGCACGTTCCGGCTGGACGTGACCCTGACGGCCGCCCCCGGGGACGTCGTCGCGCTGCTCGGCCCCAACGGCGCCGGCAAGTCCACCGCCCTGCGCGCCCTGGCCGGGCTCACCCCGCTCACGGACGGCCATCTGCGCCTGGACGGGGCCTCGCTGGAGCGCACCCCGCCGGAATCCCGCCCGGTCGGCGTGGTCTTCCAGGACTATCTGCTCTTCCCGCATCTGAGCGCCTTGGACAACGTGGCCTTCGGACCGCGCTGCCAGGGCGTGGGCAAGGCGGAGGCGCGCGCCCAGGCGGCAGCGTGGCTGGAGCGGATGGGCCTGGCCGACCACGCGGGCGTCAAGCCGCGCCGCCTCTCCGGCGGCCAGGCCCAGCGCGTCGCCCTCGCCCGCGCCCTGGCCACCCGGCCCCGGCTGCTCCTCCTCGACGAACCGCTCGCGGCCCTGGACGCCCGCACCCGCCTGGAGGTCCGCTCCCAGCTCCGCCGCCACCTGGCCGAGTTCGAAGCGGTCTCGGTGCTGGTCACCCATGATCCGCTCGACGCCATGGTGCTGGCGGACCGGCTGGTGGTCGTCGAGCACGGCCGGATCGTCCAGGAAGGCGCCCCCGCCGACATCGCCCGCCACCCCCGCACCGACTACATCGCCCAGCTCGTGGGCCTCAACCTCTACCGGGGGCAGGCGGCCGGGCACACGGTACGGCTCGACGGCGGCCCCTCGATCACCACCACGGAGGAGCTGGACGGCCCGGTCTTCGTGGCGTTCCCGCCGTCCTCGGTGACCCTGTTCCGGGACCGGCCCTCCGGCGCCAGTGCCCGCAACCTGTGGCGCTGCGAGGTCGCGGGACTGGAGACGCACGGCGACCAGATCCGCGCCGACCTCACCGGCGAGCTGCCGCTCGCCGCGGATCTGACCACGGTCGCCGCCGCCGAGCTCGACCTGCACCCGGGTGCGTCGGTCTGGGCGACGGTCAAGGCGACGCAGACCCACGCATACCCGGCCTGAGCGGACGGGCGCTCTACGGTGGGTGCCCATGACCCTGAGCATCCGCAACCAGTTCCCCGGCACCGTGACCGAGGTCCACCCAGGCGAGGTCATGGCCACCGTCAAGGTCCGGCTGGACAGCGGCCCGGAGCTGACGGCCGCCATCACCCTGGAGGCCGTCGAGCAGCTCGCCCTCTCCCCCGGCATGCCCGTCCGCGCGCTGGTGAAGTCGACCGAGGTGTCGCTCGCCACCCAGCGCGTCGAGGGCCTGTCGATCCGCAACCAGCTCCCCGGCACCATCGCCCGGCTCACCACCGGCGAGGCCATGGCCTCCGTGAAGGTCTCCCTGGCGGGCGACGAGCTGACCGCCGTGATCACGAAGGACGCGGTCGGCGATCTCGGCCTGTTCGTGGGCTCGGACGTCATCGCCCTGATCAAGGCGACCGAGGTGTCCCTGGCGACCGCCTGACGGTTCGGCGGCGGCCCTGACCGTCCGGCGACGCCTGAGGGCCCCGTCCGCAGTGCGGAGGGGCCCTCAGGCGTCGTTCACTCAGTCCTCGTAGGCGTCCAGCGGCGGGCAGGAGCACACCAGGTTGCGGTCGCCGAAGGCCTGGTCGATGCGGCGCACCGGCGGCCAGTACTTGTCGGCGGTCGAGACACCGGGCGGGAAGACGGCCTCGTCACGGCTGTAGGCGTGCGCCCACTCGCCGCCCAGCGCGGCGGCGGTGTGCGGGGCGTTCCGCAGCGGGTTGTCCTCCGCGGGCCACACGCCCGAGCCGACCTTCTCGATCTCCGCGCGGATGGCGATCATCGCTTCGCAGAACCGGTCGAGCTCGGTGATGTCCTCGGACTCGGTCGGCTCGATCATCAGCGTGCCGGCCACCGGGAAGGACATGGTCGGCGCGTGGAAGCCGTAGTCGATCAGGCGCTTGGCCACGTCGTCCACGCTCACGCCGGTCGCCTTGGTCAGCGGGCGCAGATCGATGATGCACTCGTGCGCGACCAGGCCGCCGGGGCCGGTGTAGAGCACCGGGAAGTGCGGCTCCAGGCGCTTGGCGATGTAGTTCGCCGACAGCACGGCCACCTGTGTGGCCCGCTTCAGGCCCTCGCCGCCCATCAGACGGACGTACGCCCACGAGATCGGCAGGATGCCCGCGCTGCCCCAGGGGGCCGCCGAGATCGGGCCCACGCCCGTCTCCGGGCCGGCCTCCGGCTGGAGCGGGTGGTTCGGCAGGTACGGCGCCAGGTGCGCCCGGACCGCGACCGGGCCGACGCCCGGACCGCCGCCGCCGTGCGGGATGCAGAACGTCTTGTGCAGGTTCAGGTGGGAGACGTCGCCGCCGAAGTGGCCCGGCTTGGCGAGGCCGACCAGCGCGTTCAGGTTGGCGCCGTCGACGTAGACCTGGCCGCCGGCCTCGTGGACCTGGGCGCAGATGTCGGCGACGTGCTCCTCGAAGACGCCGTGCGTCGACGGGTACGTGATCATCAGTACCGCCAGCTCGTCGCGGTACTGCTCGATCTTGGCGCGCAGGTCGGCGACGTCGATCTCGCCGTCCTCGGCGGTCTTGACGACGACGACCTTCATGCCGGCCATCACGGCGCTGGCCGCGTTGGTGCCGTGCGCGGAGGACGGGATCAGACAGACGGTGCGCTGCTCGTCGCCGTTGGCGCGGTGGTAGCCGCGGACGGCCAGCAGACCGGCCAGCTCGCCCTGCGAACCGGCGTTCGGCTGGAGGGAGACCTTGTCGTAGCCGGTGACCTCGGCGAGACGGTCCTCCAGCTCGTGGATGAGCGTGAGGTAGCCCTGCGCCTGCTCGGCCGGCGCGAAGGGGTGCAGCTGGCCGAACTCGGGCCAGGTGACCGGCTCCATCTCCGTGGTCGCGTTGAGCTTCATGGTGCAGGAGCCCAGCGGGATCATGCCGCGGTCGAGCGCGTAGTCGCGGTCGGACAGCTTGCGCAGGTAGCGCAGCATCGCGGTCTCGGAGCGGTGCTGCTGGAACACCGGGTGCGTGAGGTAGGCGTCGGTGCGCAGCAGCGCCTCGGGCAGGCTGTCCTCGGCGGCCGTGTCCAGCGCCTCGATGTCGGCGTCGACGCCGAAGGCGGACCAGACGGCGCTCAGCTGCGCCCGGTTCGTGGTCTCGTCGCAGGCAAGGGAGACCTGGTCGGCGTCGACCAGGCGGAGGTTGACGCCGTTCTCGCGGGCGGCGGCGACGACCTCGGCGGCCTTGCCGGGCACGCGGGCGGTCAGGGTGTCGAAGTACGCGCCGTGGACGATCTCCACACCGGCGGCCTTCAGGCCCTCGGCGAGGATCGTGGCGTACCGGTGCGTACGGCGGGCGATGGCCTTGAGCCCCTCGGGACCGTGGTAGACGGCGTACATGCCGGCCATCACGGCGAGCAGCACCTGCGCGGTGCAGATGTTGCTGGTCGCCTTCTCCCGGCGGATGTGCTGCTCACGGGTCTGCAGCGCGAGCCGGTAGGCCTTGTTGCCGTCGGCGTCGACGGAGACGCCGACCAGGCGGCCGGGCAGGCTGCGCGCGAACTTCTCGTGCACGGCCATGTAGCCGGCGTGCGGGCCGCCGAAGCCCATCGGCACACCGAAGCGCTGGGTGGTGCCGACGGCGATGTCCGCGCCCAGCTCGCCCGGCGAGGTGAGCAGGGTCAGCGCCAGCAGGTCAGCGGCCACGGTGACCAGGGCGCCCAGCTCGTGCGCCTGGTCGATGACGGGCTTGATGTCCCGTACGGCACCGGAGGCACCGGGGTACTGGACCAGCACGCCGTTGATCTCGCGTGCGGCGATGTCGGCCGGGATGCCGTCGCTGAGGTCGGCGACGACGACCTCGACGCCGGTCGGCTCGGCGCGGGTCTCGATGACGGCGATGGTCTGCGGCAGCGCGTCCGCGTCGACCAGGAACAGGCCCTTCTTGTTCTTGCCCATGCGCCGGGACAGCGACATCGCCTCGGCGGCGGCCGTGCCCTCGTCCAGCAGGGAGGCGCCGGAGGTGGGCAGACCGGTGAGTTCGGCGACCACGGTCTGGAAGTTCAGCAGCGCCTCGAGGCGGCCCTGGGAGATCTCCGGCTGGTACGGCGTGTAGGCCGTGTACCAGGCCGGGTTCTCCATGACGTTGCGCAGGATCACGGGCGGCGTGAAGGTGCCGTAGTAGCCCAGGCCGATCATGGAGCCGAGGACCTGGTTGCGGTCGGCGAGCGAGCGCAGCTCGGCGAGGACCTCGGCCTCGGTGCGGGCCCCCGGCAGGTCCAGGGCATCGGCGTTCTTGATCACATCCGGGACCGCCGCGGCGGTCAGCTCGTCGAGCGAGCCGTATCCGACCTGCGCGAGCATCTTGGCCCGCGCCTCCTGGTCGGGCCCGATGTGACGCTGCTCGAACGGGATGCCCGCTTCGAGCTCGGAGAGCGGAATGCGATGGGCGGTCATTACGGAGGCCTCCTGGTCTGACACGACCTGCGAGGGGCACCCCGGCGCGGGTACCCCGACGGCCTCCCCCTCTGTCATCTCAACCTGAGAGCTTCACCGGACGCCCTTCGGCGCCGGCTTTCACCGTCGGTGAGGGCGGGAGCCAATACCCGCCCTGCTTTCCAGAGTGACCTCGTCCGTGCGGTACGTGAGCCTGAGAGATTCCGGGGAGGATTTGCTCCTTCGGCGCCTCCGAGGTGGTCGGAGGACTCTCCCGCACAGGGTCGACAGCCGGTGCCAGCCTACCAGCGAGGTCAATGCCGGAGTCTTCGAGTGGCCGCCTCATTGAATGTGCTCTTTTGTAGTGCTTACGGATGAGTTGCGACCAAGTGGAGGGAGAGGGACCGTGCAGACCGATATCGATCCGCGCAACCTGATCGGCCGCAAGGCGTTCGACCGCAATGGCACCAAGATCGGCACCATCGACGAGGTGTACCTGGACGACGCGACCGGGGTGCCCGAGTGGGCGGCCATACGCACCGGTCTGTTCTCCCGTGACGCCTTCGTCCCCTTGGAGCCCAGCGAATTCGTCGACGACACCCTCAAGGTGCCCTTCGACCGCGCACTGATCAAGGACGCCCCCGACTTCGGCGTGGGCCGCCACCTCTCCCCCGAACAGGAACTCCAGCTCTACCACCACTACGGCCTGGATGTAGCCTCACCCCCCGCCCTCCCGGACCACAACTTCGGCAAACTGGCAGGCTCGGAGGAGGGCTGACGCCCCTCCCCCCAAAGCCCTGCGTCCGGTGGTCGCCGCGGGCCACGGCCGGGGGCGCGACCTATGTCCGGGGGCTGGCCCACGTCCGAGGGCTGGCCCATGTCCGAGGGGGCCGGTCCCGCGTCCGAAGCACGGTGTACGTCCGAAGCACGGTCTGCGTCCGAAGCACGGTCTGCGTCCGGGGCTCCGCCCGCCTCCGCAGGCGGAGCCTCGGCCGGACATCGATCCGACCCCGCGTCCACCACCGGATCCGCGTCCGCATCCGCAGCCGCGTCCTCTTCCGCGCCACTGCCCGCCCCCGCATCCGCGGCCGGCGCCCCGCCCGAGCCCTCCGGGATCCGGGGCGGACCGCCGTGGGGGTAGCTGTGCGGCTGGCCGAGTCGGGCGGGGGGTGAGTGGGCGGGACCGCTCGCCGCGACCAACGGCAACGGCTCAGCGGACTCCAGCGCGGGATCCCCGACCCGCAGCGTCCGCACCCGCCCCGGCCCCGACTCAGGCGTCTCGAAGCGCACGGTCACCCGCCCCAGCCCGCTGCCCTGCACCCACCCGTGCCCCCATTCGGCGTGCCGCACGTCCTCTCCGGCCCACCACTGCCTCTCCGCCGGCTCCGGCCGCGCCTCCGGCGCCTCCGGCACGGCCTCCTCGGCGAGGTCACCGACCTGCTCCGCGTGAACCCCCGCCGCCTGCGCGAAGAGGTCCTCCTGCGTGTAGTCGGCGAGCCCGGACACGCCCACCCCGAGCAGCCGCACCCCGCCCGTGGTGTCCACGGAGTCCAGCAGCCGCGCCGCCGCCTCCCGGATGACCGCGGGGTCGTCCGTGGGCCCTCTGAGCGTCTCGGAGCGGGTCAGGGTCGAGAAGTCGTACCGCCGCACCTTCAGCACGATCGTCCGCCCGGACAGCCCGGCCCCGCGCAACCGCCGCACACACCGGTCGGCCAGCCGCTGCACTTCGAGACCGACCCGCAGCCGGTCGTGGATGTCCACGTCGTAGGTGTCCTCCACCGACACCGACTTCGTCTCCCGCTCGGCCACCACGGGCCGCTCGTCCCGGGCCAGCGCCATGGCGTACAGCGCGTGCCCGTGCGCCTTGCCCAGCAGCCGGACCAGCTCGTCCTCACCCGCTTCCGCCAGCTCCTCCACCGTGCTGATCCCGGCCCGGCGCAGATGGTCCCCGGTGGCCGGCCCGACCCCCGGCAGAATCCGCACCGGCATCGGCCCCAGCAGCACCCGCTCGGTGCCCGGCTCGATCAGCACCAGACCGTCGGGCTTGGCCTGCTCGGAGGCGATCTTCGCGAGCATCTTGGAGGCGGCGAGCCCCACCGACCCCGTCAGCCCGGTGACCGCCCGGATGTCCGCCCTCAGCTGCACCCCCGCCCGCAGCGCCGACGGCTCGTCCCAGGCCCTCCCCCCGGCCTCCAGGTCCACGAACGCCTCGTCCAGGCTGAGCGGCTCGACCAGCGGTGACAGCTCCTGCAGCAGCGCCATCACCTGCTCGCTGATCGTCCGGTACAGCGTGAAGCGCGGCGCCAGATAGGCGGCGTTGGGTGCCAGCCGGCGAGCCTGGGCCATGGGCATCGCCGAGTGGACCCCGAACACCCGTGCCTCGTACGACGCGGTGGCCACCACACCACGCGGTCCGAGACCGCCCACGACGACCGCCTTCCCGCGCAGGCTCGGCTTGGACGCCTGCTCCACCGAGGCGAAGAAGGCATCCATGTCGAGATGCAGGATCGTGGGCGCGTTTCTCACATCTCCGATGCTGCACCACGGCACTGACAATGCCGTGGTGCCGGAGCACCCGGCCGGGATCCCGGCCGGTCAGACCGCCCGGTTGCGGCGCCGCGCCAGCTCGTCGGCGGGGTTGTGCCCGACGAGGGTCTCGCCGGTGTCGATGCGTTCGCCGTGCAGCTGGGAGAGGGCGCTTTCCACGTCCCGCCACACCACCCCCACGGCGATCCCGAAGATGCCCTGACCGCCTTGGAGCAGGGCATGGACCTCGTCCGGCGACGTGCACTCGTACACGGTGGCGCCGTCGCTCATCAGCGTCATCCGCTCCAGGTCGCAGAAACCGCGTTCCCGCAGGTGCTGGACGGCCGTCCGGATGTTCTGCAGCGACACCCCGGTGTCCAGGAACCGCTTCACGATCTTCAGGACGACCACGTCCCGGAAGCTGTAGAGACGCTGCGTACCCGATCCGTGGGCCGGCCGCACGCTGGGCTCGACCAGACCGGTGCGCGCCCAGTAGTCGAGCTGCCGGTATGTGATGCCGGCAGCCGCGCAGGCCGTGGGCCCGCGGTAGCCGATCTGCTCGGACGTCATGGACGCCACCCCTCCGCCGTTCGGCACCGCCGTCGGCAGCTGCGGAGCGTGCTCCACCGCGCTGCCGGGATGGTGGTGTCCCCCGCCTGAGCGCGGCCGCGAGCCAGGGGGCGGGTACGGACCGCTCTCCCCGAAACTGCGTCCGGGGGCACCCCCAGCCGTACCGTCGCCGCTCGTTCTCACGCCGACCTCCGTCCTTGACCTGCCTTCTCGACGGTAGGCAGTCACCAGGGGTGCGTCAACGATCGCCACACTCGGCACGCCGAGTGATAATCACCCAAGGAGTGGTTTCCCGTGTCCCACCGCGGGGAAAGGCTAGCCGAATGCGCTCGCGAGGAGCCGTAGGACGCTCTCACTGGCCGGAGGCAATTGCCGGGGCGCGGACCGCACGGAACCCCGGCCGTCCCGGAGAATCCCCCGGTACGGCGGGCCGGGCCCCCTGCCTCACTGGCTGCTGGTGCCGAAATCCTCGGGCGAGATCTGGTCGAGGAACTCGCGGAACTTCTCCACTTCGTCCTCCTGTTCGTCCGGAATGGCGATACCCGCGTCGTCCAGCACCGTGTCACTGCCGTAGATCGGCGTTCCGGTGCGCAGGGCGAGCGCTATGGCATCGGAGGGACGGGCGCTGACCTCCACTCCGCTGGCGAACACCAGCTCCGCGTAGAAGACGCCTTCCCGCAGATCGGTGATGCGCACCTCGGTCAGCTCCTGGCCGACAGCCTCCAGCACGTCCTTGAAAAGGTCATGGGTCAGCGGCCGCGCGGGGGCCATGCCCTGCTGGGCGAATGCGATCGCCGTAGCCTCCCCCGGCCCGATCCAGATGGGGAGGTAACGGTCGCCCCCCACTTCGCGCAGGAGCACGATCGGTTGGTTGGAGGGCATTTCGACCCGGACACCTACGACATCGAGCTCGTTCACACAGCAACCCTAGGCCGTGCCCGGGACGTTTGGGTAGTCGGGCCCAGAACAGCTGCCCGATCCGGCCGCTCGGCAGCCCCGCCGCCTCAGGGCAGCCGTACGCCCAGAGCGGTCTGCACCAGAGCCGCGTGCAGCTTCACCGTGAGCCCCGCCAGCTCCTTCGCACGGGCCTCGGCGTGCGCCCTGGTCTGCGGGTTGCGATGGCGCTTGAGCGGGGCCACCACCTGGTCCACCAGCCCCGCCTCACGATCGGCCGCGGCCTTCATCACCCGAAGGTGGCGCGGCTCGATCCCGAACCGGCCCAGTTCGGACACGAGCGAGGCCACGGTGACGGCCTCGGCGTCGTACGCCCCGCCCTCCAGGGGAGCGATGAGCCCGTAGGACTCCCACTCCTTCAGCTCAGCCTCGTCGATACCCGCCGCCGCGAGCAGCTCGGCCTTGCCGATCCTGGCGACCGTGGGCCCTTCCAGGGCAGCCGCCGCGTCGTCCGCGGTGCGCTGGCGCCCCACCAGCGGCAGCGGAGCGGCCTCGCCCCGCTCCATGGCGTCCAGGTGCTCACGGATCACCTTGAGCGGCAGATAGTGGTCCCGCTGCATCCGCAGGACGTGACCGAGTCGCTCGACGTCCTCGGCACTGAATTTGCGGTACCCCGACGGGGTCCGCTGCGGCTCGACGAGCCCCTCCGACTCCAGAAAGCGGATCTTGGAGATGGTGACTTCGGGGAACTCGTCGCGCAGCGTGTTCAGCACCGCGCCGATGCTCATCAGCCCACGGTCCCTGGCGGCGGCACCGCTTCCGGCACCGCCGCTCGGTGTTTGCAGCATGGACCTTCCCTGGGGTCCCCCCGGACAGCGGTCCGGGGGCGGGTCAGATGCCCTGCCGGCTCGCGTAGAACACCAGCCGGTACTTGCCGATCTGCACCTCGTCACCGTTCGACAGGGCGACCTGATCGATGCGCTCGCGGTTGACGTACGTACCGTTCAGGCTGCCCACGTCCGCCACCGCGAAGGAGCCGTCCGGGGAGCGCCGGAACTCCACATGCCGCCGGGAGACCGTCACGTCGTCCAGGAAGATGTCGCTCTGCGGATGCCGGCCGGCCGTCGTCAGATCGCTGTCCAGCAGGAAGCGGCTGCCCGAGTTCGGACCGCGGCGCACCACCAGCAGCGCCGAGCCCAGCGGCAGCGCGTCCACCGCGGCCTGTGCCTCCGGAGAGAGCATCGGCAGCGGCGTCTGACCGGTCACCTCGGAGTCGTAGGCCTCAAGACCGGAGATCGAGATCGTGGACGTCGTCTCGGAGGCCCGCTCCGGCGCCACCCCGGGGCGCAACGGCGCCCCACAGTTGGAGCAGAACCGGGCGTTCTCCGCATTCCGGTTACCGCACCTCGTACACACCAGGACCGACATCGACGGATCCTCCTGCCACGGCTGCCCCGCCGGGGCGTTCGACGCGTACGGGTCGGGGGTGAACCCTCCACCCGTACCTGAGGTTGACGGTTGCCCGAAACCTATGCCGCCGGACTGGGCAGGGTCAACTGACGCCGCGCTCTGACCTCCGGAAATGTCACCGCCCGGACCAGCGACCTGGTCCCGGAACAGTGGGCGCTGGCCCTCCGCGTCAGGCTGTGCGCGATGGCGGGCGGTCGCGTTGTCGCGGCCCTCTCGCGCGCTCTTGCCGAACAACTTCGCAAACAACTTCACGGGCGATTCCCCTTGACCGAAACAGACCCGCCCGTGGGGCAGGACGAACCCTGATTGCCTACACCGGCCGAGCCGGACATTCTCACAACGTCCGTATCCACCAAACAGTTTCCACCACGCACCACCCCTTCGGTGCGCCGACCCCCCGCAACCTCATGCCCTCGCCGGACGAGCCCCATGCACCGCCGGTTCACTGGGAGGACAACCGAGCGTAGTCAGGCCGCTTCCCCTGTCGCAAGGCGTCCACGATGATCTTGTCCGACCGCTCGACGGTCACCGTGGCCTGCTCCTTCTCCAGGGTCTGCACCACGCCTCCAGGAATGTTCAGCGCCGGCTCGAGGTCCTGCGGCTTGCCGATGACCTTGAAACGATAGGGGGCGTTGATCTTGTTCCCGTCGACGCTCACCGTCTTGTCGGAGCCGGTGAAGTAGGTGCCGGCGACGACCCGGACCCCGTTGACCTGGATCGCCTCCGCGCCGGCCGCGCGCAACTCCTGGATCGCGTCGAGCAGCATGTCCGCCTGGACCGTCCCCTTCGTGTCCTCGATCGTCATGGTGATGCCGGGACCCTCCGCGGCCACGGTGCCCGCCAGGATGCCGAGTTGCTTCTCCTTCTCGGCGGTCTGCTTGCGTGCCTCCGCGGCCTGGTCGGAGCTGCTCTGCAGTTCCGACCGCTGCTTTTCGAGTCCCTGCTTCTCGTCCTCAAGACGCTGAGTACGCGAATCCAGTTCATCGAGGATGCGTACAAGATCTTCCTGACGTGCGCCGCGCAGTGCGCTGTCGGTGTCACTGTTGGACGCCACCTGCACGGCCAGGCCGAAGCCGAGGCCGAACAGCAGCAGCGCCACGATGAGTTGGGCCCGGGTGAAACGCGGCGGCCACAGGCCCTTGACGAGCCGCTGCCTGCCCGTCTGCGCCTGCCCCGGCTGCCCCTGCGCCGTCCCCCCGGCCTCGGGCGGGGCCGCGGGCACCTCGGCCGGCAGCTCCTTGCGCAACGGGTTCTCCGGCTGATCGTTCCGGTCGTGCCGGTCGTTCTGCTCACTCATCGACATCACGCCCTGAAGACGTGCCGTCGGATCGCCGCGGCGTTGGAGAAGATCCGGATACCCAGGACCACGACGACACCCGTGGACAGCTGCGCGCCCACGCCCAACTTGTCGCCGAGGAAGACGATGAGGGCGGCGACGACCACGTTCGACAGGAACGACACCACGAAGACCTTGTCGTCGAAGATGCCGTCGAGCATGGCCCGCAGACCACCGAAGACGGCGTCCAGCGCCGCCACGACGGCGATCGGCAGATAAGGCTCGACGACCGCCGGAACCTCGGGCCGGACCAACAGGCCGGCCACGACTCCCACGACGAGGCCCAGTACGGCGATCACGATGTGCCCTTCTCGGATTTCTCGGACTTCGGCTGTGCTGTTCGTACGATCACACTGGGGGCGGCGGGCAACCGGACGTCACCCTCGGTGGAGATGGTGGCGCGGATGCCGTAGTTCCCCTCCAGGGCATGCAGATACAGGCCGTCCGCATTGTTCTGGAACCTGGTGCTCAACCGCTGCCCGTCCCCCACCGCCAGCACCGTGTACGGCGGCACCAGCGGCCGGTTGTCGACCAGTATCGCGTCACCCGCGGCCCTGATCGCGGACAGGGCGGTCAGCCGCTGCCCGTTGATGGAGATCGCCTCGGCCCCGGAGGCCCACAGTCCGTTGATCACGCGCTGCATGTCGCGATCCCGTACCCGGCCGGTGTCGGAGAACCCGGACGTCTCCCGCGGATTGGCGGCGTCACCGCCGCCACTGGCCTCTTTCGCGTCGTTCACGACGAGCTTGACGCCGGGTCCGTGCACCGCGGCGGCCCCCGACAGCAGCCCCGCCAGGTCCGCCTCGGCGCTGCCCCCGCTCGATTTCAGGGCCGCCCGCTGGCGTGCGCCGACGTCGTCCCGCAGCTCGTCCACCGTGCTTTCGAGCTCGTCCGCGTCCGCCGTCTCGCTGTCGATGCGATCGATCAGCTCCTGGCGCTCCTTGGCCACCACGGGCGCCGTCACGCGCGCCTGAGCCGCCCCCACGGTCACGACCAGCGCGGCGAGGACGAGACCCGCGGCAAGGCCCAGCTTGGCCCGGAGAGTCTTCGGCAGACCGCCCTCCCCCGCCGCCTTCTTACGGGCGGCCGCCTCGGCGTACCCGTCGTCGAGGCTGTGGTCCATGACGTTGGTGATCAACGACATGGAGGCGTCCGGGCGCTGCGGCCGCGTAGGGCTGCTCCGAACGGGGGGTTGCTGCGGCATGCCGCACATCGTCGCATGTCGCGAGCAGTACCTCCGAACGGCCCCACCGGCGTGCCGGACAGGCCCCCTTGGGGACACTTGTCCGGCACGCACGCGTGCAGCGGCTTTTGCGGTCCTCAGCCGCCGGGACTACCGCCCCGCGCTGTCCACGACCGCCGCCCATTCGTCCAGCAGAGCCTGCGCGGAGGCGTCGTCCGGCCCCTCCGCCCACAGATGGGTGACCGCCTCGGCCGGGTCGGGCAGCACCATCACCCAGCGGCCGTCGCTCTCCACGACCCGTACACCGTCGGTCGTGTCGACAGAGCGGTCCCCCGCGGCCTCGACGACCCGCCGCATCACCAGCCCCTTGACGGCCCACGGCGTGGCCAGGTCCCGCTTGAGGACGTGCGCACGCGGAATCCGGGCATCGATCTGGCTCAGCGTGAGCTGCGTCCGCGCCACCAGCCCGATCAGCCGTACGAAGGCCGCCGTGCCGTCGTAGACGCCGCTGAACTCGGGGACGATGAACCCGCCCTTGCCGTCACCGCCGAAGATGGTGCCTTCCTCGCGCCCCACGCGCGTGAGGTCGTCGGGCGAGGTGGTGGTCCACTCGACCTGGGTGCCGTGATAGGCGGCCACCTGCTCGGCGATCCGGGTCGTGGTGACCGGCAGCGCGACCCGCCCGCTGCGCCGCTCGGCGGCGACCAGGTCCAGCATCACCAGCAGGGCCCGGTCGTCCTCGATGATCCTTCCCTTCTCGTCCACCAGCGACAGCCGCTCGCCGACAGGGTCGAACCGCACACCGAACGCGGCACCCGAGGAGGCCACGATCTCCCCGAGCCGCACCAGTCCGTTGCGCCGCACCTCGCTCGTCTCCGTGGGCCGCGACTCGTCCAGACCGGGGTTGATGGTCAGCGAGTCCACACCGAGCTTGCCGAGCAGGCTGGGCAGCACGAGCCCGGCGCTGCCGTTAGAGGCGTCCACGACGACCTTGAGACCCGACTCCGCTATCCCGGTCGTGTCGACGTTGCGCAGCAGCGATCCGGTGTACGAGTCGAACACGCTCGACGGGAAGTAGAGGTCGCCGATCTCGCCGGGGAACGCCCGCCGGTACTCCTGGCGTGCGAACACCCGGTCCAGCTTCCGCTGACTGCCCTGCGACAGGTCGGCGCCCTGCCCGTCGAAGAACATGATGTCGACCGAGTCCGGGACGCCCGGCGAGGTCCGGATCATGATGCCGCCGGCACTGCCCCGCGCGGTCTGCTGCCGGGCCACGGGCAGCGGTACGTTCTCCAGATCGCGTACGTCGATGGCGCTGGCCTGCAATGCGGAGATGACAGCACGCTTGAGCGCCCGGGCACCCCGGGAGTGGTCGCGGGCGGTCGTGACGGTGGAGCCCTTCTTCAGGGTCGTCGCGTACGCACCGGCGAGCCGCACCGCCAGCTCAGGTGTGATCTCCACGTTCAGGATGCCGGACACACCACGCGCGCCGAACAGATGGGCCTGCCCCCGGGACTCCCAGATCACCGAGGTGTTGACGAAGGCGCCGGCCTCGATGGTCTTGAACGGGTACACCCGGACATTGCCCTGGACGATCGATTCCTCACCGATCAGGCACTCGTCACCGATGACAGCGCCGTCCTCGATCCGGGCGGCACGCATGATGTCGGTGTTCTTGCCGACCACACAGCCGCGCAGATTGCTGTGCTGGCCCACATAGACGTTGTCGTGCACGACGGCTCTGTGCAGAAAGGCCCCGCTCTTGACGACGACGTTGGATCCCACGACGGTGTGCTCGCGGATCTCCGCGCCGGCCTCGACCTTCGCGTAGTCGCCGATGTACAGCGGACCGCGCAGCACCGCGTCGGGATGCACCTCGGCGCCCTCGGCCACCCACACACCCGGGGAGATCTCGAAGCCGTCGACGTCGACGTCGACCTTGCCTTCGAGGACGTCGGCCTGCGCCTTCACATAGCTCTCGTGGGTGCCGACGTCCTCCCAGTAGCCCTCGGCGATAAAGCCGTAGATCGGCTTGCCTTCCTTCATCAGCTGCGGGAAGACATCGCCGGACCAGTCGACGGGAACATCGGGTTCGACGTAGTTGAAGACCTCGGGCTCCATGACGTAGATGCCCGTGTTGACCGTGTCGGAGAAGACCTGCCCCCAGGTCGGCTTCTCCAGGAAGCGCTCGACCTGGCCTTCCTCGTCGACGATGGTGATGCCGAACTCCAGCGGATTGGGCACACGGGTCAGGCAGACCGTGACCAGCGCACCCTTCTCCTTGTGGAAGTTGATCAGCTCTGTGAGGTCGAAGTCGGTCAGGGCATCACCGGAGATGACGAGGAAAGCATCGTCCTTCAACGCCTCTTCGGCGTTCTTGACGCTTCCGGCGGTACCGAGTGGCTTCTCCTCATTCGCATAGGTGAGCTCCATGCCGAGTTCTTCGCCGTCACCGAAATAGTTCTTGACGAGCGATGCCAGGAACTGCACGGTGACGACGGTCTCGGTGAGCCCGTGCCTTTTGAGCAGCCGTAGCACGTGCTCCATGATCGGGCGGTTGACCACGGGCAGGAGCGGCTTGGGCATGCTAGAGGTCATGGGGCGCAGGCGCGTGCCTTCGCCCCCGGCCATCACGACGGCCTTCATGTCGGAAGCGTCCTCCTCAAGAGATGACGGTCTAGCCGACTTCACCCGTCCAGATTGTCCCGCACTTTTCGACCGCGGGCCATCGAAGTGTTATGTCTGGACAATCGCCGAGCTCAATCGGCCATGGTGTCCGCCCGGACCAAACGGCGGACCTGTACCACGTAGAGCACTCCTGCCCACCAATACAGGGTTGTACCCCATCCGGCGAACGCCCATCCGAAAATGGCAGCGAGTGACGCGATCCAACCACTTCCGTCACTGAGGAGCAGGAGCGGGAAGGCGTACATCAGGTTGAAGGTGGCGGCCTTCCCGAGGAAGTTCACCTGCGGCGGCGGATACCCGTGCCGGCGGAGGATGCCCACCATCACCAGGAGGACCAGCTCTCGCAGCAGCAGGAGCGCGGTCAGCCAGAGCGGCAGGATCTCGCGCCAGGTGAGCCCGAGCAGCGTGGAAAGCACGTAGAGGCGGTCCGCTGCGGGGTCGAGGAGCCGGCCGAGGCTGCTGATCTGATTCCAGCGCCGGGCGAGCTTGCCGTCGAGATAGTCACTGACCCCGCTGAAGGCCAGCACGAGAAGAGCCCAGCCGTCGCTGTTGGGGCCTCCGAACTCCGGCCTGAGGATCAGCCACAGGAAGACGGGTACGCCAACGAGCCGCGCCATGCTGAGGATATTGGGGATGGTGAGGACCCGGTCTGTCTGGACACGGGTCTCCTGGACCTCCACCCGGGGGCCTCCTGTGCGAAATGAGCCAACGATGCCCCCTGACCTTACCTCAACGCAAAAAAGCTCCGGCTCCTGGGCAGTGCCCAAGAGCCGGAGCTTTAAAAGGAGTTCGGCGGCGTCCTACTCTCCCACAGGGTCCCCCCTGCAGTACCATCGGCGCTGTGAGGCTTAGCTTCCGGGTTCGGAATGTAACCGGGCGTTT
>NZ_JBIBUO010000028.1:0-73409 GCF_043079545.1 Streptomyces sp. NPDC015171 | reverse complement strand
GAGGCGGCCGTCCGGCCCCGCGGCGGGGGGCGGGGCGGCGGCGCCTCCCCGCGCCCCCCCCGCCGCGCCCCCCCCCCCCCCCCGCCCCCCCGCCCCCCCCCCCCCCCCCCCCCCCCCCCCGGGGGCCCGGTGGCGCGCGCCGTCCCGTCCGCTCAGCCGGTGTCTCAGGGCTCAGGGCCTCAGGGGCTAGGGGCTCGGGTGAGGGGCGGGCCCGGTTCCGGGTTCGGTACGGGCTCGGGGCCCGGTGGGATCGGGGAGGGTGAGGGCTCCGGGGGCGGAGGCGGTGGCTCCGGTACCGGGCCCGGTTGCGGAGGCGGGGCCGGTTCAGGGCCCGGTTCCGGTGGCGGAACCGGGCTGGGGTAGGGATCCGGCGGGGTGGGACCCGGGGCCGGCGGCCGGCCCGGGGTGGCGGGGTCGGGGTACGGGTGCGTCATGGGGTGCCTCCGGGCGGTCGCGGGCCGTCGCCGCTCGACCACTTCTCCGCGTACCCGGGCGCCGCCGCGCCACTCACCCCGTCGCGCGGCCCGCGAGGACGCGGATCAGAACCGTCCCGGGTGCGCGCGCAGCCAGTCCTTGGCGGCCTCCAGCAGCCGCGGATCGACCGCCGGGGCCTGCTCGGGGTGGCGCTCGGCCCATGCGACGACGTACGGGCACAGCGGAGCGACCGGGACGCCCTCGCGCTCGGCGAGGGCGTACAGCTCGCGGGCGAGCGAGCCGGCGATGCCCTTGCCCTCGTGGGCGGGCTCGACGATCGTGTGGACGGGGACCAGAGCACGCGCGGGCGACTCCAGGACGAAGTACTCGATGCGGCCGACGACTTCACCGCCGGCGACGGCTTCGAGGCGGCCCGCCGCACGGTCGTCGCGGATCTCGGTCTCACTCATGGCCACGCACGCTCCTGGTCCTGGTCCGCCGGTCAGGCCCGCACGGCCTGCGGGCTGCGCCGCTGGTCGGATCCGGGCACCGGCTCCGACGGGTCGGCGCCGAGCGACACGATCCGGTTGCCGGCGTCGACGTGGACGACCCGGGGCCGCAGCGCGCGTGCCTCCGCGTCGGTGACCTGAGCGTAACTGATGATGATCACCAGGTCGCCGGGGTGGACGAGATGGGCCGCCGCCCCGTTGATCCCGATGACCCCGGACCCGCGCTCCCCCTCGATGACGTACGTCTCCAGCCGGGCGCCGTTGGTGATGTCGACGATGTGCACCAGTTCCCCGGGCAGCAGGTCGGCGGCGTCGAGCAGATCGGCGTCGATCGTCACGGATCCCACGTAGTGCAGGTCGGCCTGGGTGACGGTGGCGCGGTGGATCTTGGACTTGAACATCGTGCGCAGCATGAGGAAACTCCCGGTCTGTCTGCTCCCTGCCTGCGTGCGCAGGTCAAGGGCGGTCCTCGGGAGGCTACATCGATTCGCGTGGCCGGTCAGCCGCTGCCCGAAAACCCGCACCGGCCCGTTGCGGCATTCTGACTCCGTGCCAGTCCCCGACACGCGGATCGGCCCTCGGATCACCTACTGCGGCCCCGCGCCCGGGTCAGCTGTTTCCGTTCGATGATGGTCGCGACGGCGCGCAGCCAGGTGGCCGCTGTGTCGTCGGCGGCGATCCCGCCCGCGATGTCGGTGCCGGCCCGCAGCCACTCCCGTACGACGGCGGCCGCCTCCCGGCGGGGCAGGGGCTCGGGCAGTTCCGCGGCGCGGGCGAGTCCGCCGGCGCGCACGGTGTCGGCGAGGAAGGCGACCGAGCGGGGCTCGGTGCCGAGGCGGTCGAGGACGACGGCCGCGGCCGCGGCGCCGTCGCCGAACAGGGCGGTGCGCCGGGGGCCGGGCTCGGCGCCGAGGCCGTAGCGCAGCAGGACGGTGATGTCGAGCCGGGCCAGCTCGTCGTCCGTGCGGTCCGGCGGGTACGGGGCGTCGTCGTTCATGGCGGGACCTCGGGTGTTTCGTATCGTCTCGGCTGACTTGGTCCGCCGCGGCTCAGCCGACGGTGACGGTGTAGGTGATGCGCTCGGGTGACTGGGAGGGGGCGGGCGATGCCGTGGCCGGGGTGACGGAGGGGGCGGTCGTCGCGGGGGGCAGGGCGGAGGTGTTGCCCTGGCAGGTGGTGAACGTGCAGTGCAGCAGCGTGAAGCGGGTGGTCCCCTTGCCCTTGGCCTCGAAGGTGAAGGTGAGCCGGCCGCCGGCGCCGGCCGCCGGTTCGCCGCCGGAGTCCGGCGCGTAGTGCCGGCCGCGGCTGACCAGCACCGAGCTGTCGGGCTCGGGGTCGACCAGGTACCAGTATTCGCGGGTGGAGGCGTTCTGGTCGACGGTGAGCGTGAAGCGCTCGCCCGGCTCGGCGGTGATGCTGGTGTCCTTCACCGGGTGGCTCGTCGTGCGGCTCGTGCCGCCCGCTCGATGGCTCGCGGTGCTCGTGGAGCCGCCGGCCGGTTCGTCGGTGCCCGAGCCGCAGCCCGTGGCGAGAGCGAGGAGCGCGGCGGCCGCGATCGCGGCACCGCCCCTGCTACCGCGGAAGATAGACGCTGTACGCATCGGGGAGATCACTGGTGGATGCCTTGCCCATGTGGCCGTTGATGAAGTCGTCCTCGCTGACCCAGGTGGTGGAGCCCCAGGGGTTGTACACCTGGAGCTTGTCACCCTCCTGGGCGATGATGGTCATCGCGTGGGCGCCCTCCTTGCCCTTGACGTCGACCGGCACCGGCCGTCCCTGCGCCACCGACTTCTCGACGTCGGTGAGGACCGCTCGGCGGTCGTCGGCGCTGTTCAGGTCCTGGCGCTCGTAGTCGCTGCCGGTGGCACCGCCGACGGCGGTGTCGTTGATCCGTTCCTGCCCCTCGGGGCCCATGCCGCCCCAGTTCTTGCCGCCGTCGCCTTCGGTGTGCAGCCGGTGCTGTTCGGCCACCAGGCGCTGCTTGAAGGCGTCGGGGTCGTCCTGCTGCCCGTCGGGGCCGCCGGTGAGGCCGAGCGCGTAGAGGGGGTCGACCATGGCGCGGGACGTGACGGTGGACGAGGCCACGCAGGTGCCCTCGGAGCCGTCGCCGCCCTGGATCCACCGCTGGCCGTCGAACGTGACGTAGTCCTTGTTGTTGTTCGAGCCGTCCGGGGCCAGACCCTCGTCCTTCATGCTGTCCGCCACGGTGACCACCGGAGTGAGGTGCCGGCGCAGCCAGTCGGGGTCCTTGCCGTGGATCTTGTTCTGGAACGTCCCGATCTCGGCGACGCTGTGGCCGGCGGCCAGGGCCTTCATCAGGTAGGCCCGCTCCTGCGGGCTGTCCGACTTCGCCAGCATCCGCTCCATGGCCGTCTCGTCGTCGAGACCCAGCAGGTCCATGCGCGCCGAGGCGCGCGTCAGATCGCCGGCCGTGAGGATCTCGTTCAGCTCGGTGTCGGCGCCCGCGACGCCGGTGTCGGCGAGCATCAGCTTGTCGACGGCGGTGAGTTCGCTGGTCTCCATCTTCCCGGCCCGTGCCTCGGCGGCCCACTTGTTCAGGTCCCGGGCCGCGACGCGGGTGGCCTCCTGGGCGTCGGAGACGGCGGCGTGCATCAGGTCGACCGCGTAGGAGCCGAAGTGGGCGGCGTTCTTGCGGTCCCACTCCTCCTCGTCGTTCTCGTGCAGGTCGTCGAAGAAGCCGTCCTTGCCGCCGAGCGTCTTCTTCTGCTCCAGCAGCTGTCCGCGGCCCTGCTCGTCCTTGCGCTGCGCGGCGCCGATCGCGTCGGCCAGCGTCAGCAGCACCGTCGCGCAGCCCTGGAAGGCCTCGCGCATCTGGGTCACGGAGCGTCCGGCGGCGTTCACCACATCGGAGGCGAGGACGCTGGTGTCGCCGACCCACACCTCCGGAAGGCCCTTGCGGCCCACCCGGTCGACCTGGTCGAAGACGCTGCCGACCTGGTCGAGCTGGCCGCGGTAGAGCATGGCCAGGCCCTCCAGCACGCCCGGGTCGCCGCCCGGTCCGGGTACCGAGAGCGCGTTGTCGATCAGGTCGAGCAGCTCGTTCTTGCTTCCGGCGCCGAGCATCTTCTTGGACAGCCCGGCGAGCCAGGCGAGGCGGAAGGACGGGGATTCGAGGGGGGAGACGAAGAGCGACACGGGCCCGTCCTCAGTAGCCGGACAGGGCCGAGGTGCGCCCGCCCCGCGTCGATGTGCCGGTGAGGCTGCTCGCGCCTCCGACGTGGACGCTGTCCGCGTGCGTCTTCACCAGGCCGTCGGTGCCGTGGTAGGTCTTCTTGGCCAACTGCACCTTGGTACCTAGCTCGTGCAACGCCGACGCCAGTGTCTTGGCCTCCGCCTCCCAGGCCTTGACGAACGCGTTCAGCGCCGACGCGGCGTCGTCGCCGCCGGCATCGCCGTACGAGTAGGTCGAGCGGGACTTGACGGCCGAGCCGACGCCGTCCATGTCCGCGCCGGCGGCGTCGAGTTGCTGTGCCTGCCCGGTCATGCCTGATGTGACCTGGTAGCCGTCCGAGCCCACCGTGCCTCCCCCGTACGCGCTCGATCGTGACCGCGGGCAGGCTAACACGCAGCGCATATACGAAAATCGCACGTCAGCCGCCGTACACACCTCCTCCACATCACCCGCCCCCCAGGGCACGCACGAACGTCCGAGCGCCGCGGCCCGGCGACCCCAGGGTGCGCCGGTACGAGGCACCGCGGTCGGCGGCCGGGCTCCGCGGTCCTGGCCGCACAGTCGTCCGTGCACCGACGGGTGCCGCCCGATGAGCCGGCCGGTCCGCTGGAGCAGGGCTCGACGGGCTGCCTGCGGCCCTCGTGGAAGATCATGCCGCTCTCCTTGACGAACGCGACGGCAGAACCGCCTTCTCATCCTCGCCGTCGCCGGAGGTCATCCACCGGTGGCGGCCCCGGTGCCGGCCTCGTCGCGCGACGCCGGTTCGGACAGTTCGCCCCGTCCGGAAAGCTCCGTCCACAGGTCGAGGAAGGCCCGCAACGGCGCGCTCGGCCGGGTGCCCTGCCGCCAGACGAACACCTTCCGCAACCGGATGGCGGGCTCCACGGGTACGACGACGAAACGCGGGTCGGCGGCGAGAACCGGACTCGCGTGGGAGGTCAGCGCGATACCGATCCGCTCCGCGACCAGCGCGACCTGGAGGGCGACGTCGTTCGTCGCGTAGGCGATGTCCAGCCGGAGCCCCTTCGCGGCGAAGGCCGCACGGATGAACGCGTGCACTCCGCTGTCGGGGCCGTAGCTGATGACCGGGCTGCGGACCGCCTCGTCGAAGGTCATCGGACGATTCGCCGGCCGGCCTCCGGCAGGGAGGACCGCGACGATCCGGTCCTCCAGGAGCACCCGTGACGTGACGACGGCGGGCTCGCCGTCCGGCGGGCCCGCGACCACGGCCGCGTCGATCTCCCCGTCGCGGACCTTCGCCAGCAGGGACGGGCTCGACGCCCCGATGAGACTCACCGCGACCTGGGGATACCGCCGGTGGTACTCCCCCAGCAGCCGGGGAATGACGGTGCCCTCCAGGCCGCCGACGGTCCCCAGCGCGAACGAGCCGCCCAGCAGACCGGAGCGGTCGGCGAACTCCAGCACGGCCGACGCGGCAGCCGCCAGACAGGCGCGGGCGTGCGGCAGCAGGGCGGCGCCGCCGGAGGTGAGGACCACCTGCCGGGGCAGCCGTTCGAACAGGGGCTCGCCCAGTTCCTTCTCCAGGGCCTGGATCTGCTGGCTGATCGCGGGCTGCACCACATGACAGCGCACCGCCGCCTTGGTGAAGGACCGCTCCTCCGCCACCGCGACGAAATACTCAAGTGTACGGAGCTCCATGACCGCCAAACTATCAACTCCGCCGCAGGTGAGGCGGGTTGTGGCCGCCACCGGCCGAGCCGGTCCGCGCCCGGCACGACGGCCCCGGAGCCATCAGTGCGGGTGACCGATGCCATCACCGCTGGCTATTGGACGTGCGCGGCCGGTGTGCCGAGGCTGGTGACGGACTGTCGGCCGGCCCTGCGGCCCCGGCGAAGGGCAAGGACGGACCCATGAGACCGACGAGGACGACGAGACCGGTGAGAGTGACCGTCGTGGGCGGCGGCATCGCCGGGCTGACCTGTGCCCTGAGCCTGCACGCCGCCGGCTTCGAGCCACGGGTCTACGAGGCCGCGCGGACGATCGAGGCGGTCGGCGTGGGGATCAACCTGTTGCCGCACGCCGTCCGGGAGCTCTCCGAGCTCGGGCTGGAGGCCGGTCTGGCCTCCGTCGCGCTGCCGCCGCACCGGCTGAGCTACCACGACCGGACCGGCGAGAAGCTCTGGGAGGAGCCGCTGGGACGCGCGGCCGGATACCACTGGCCGCAGTACTCCGTGCACCGCGGCCGTCTGCAGATGCTGCTGCTCTCGGCGGTGCGCGAACGCCTGGGGCCGGACTCGGTCCGTACCGGCCTGTCGTTCCGGCGTTTCGAGCAGACGGCGAGCGGTGTCCGCGCCCACTTCGACGACCGGTCGAGCGGCCTGCCCGCGGTCGACGACGCCGACGTGCTGGTCGGCGCCGACGGCATCGACTCCGCGGTCCGCGCCCGGCTGTACCCGGACGAGAGCCCCCCGAAGTGGAACGGCGTCCACATGTGGCGGGGGGTCGCCCGCCATCCCCGCTTCCTCGACGGCCGTTCGATCGTGGTGGCCGGTGGCACCCCCGGCGCGAAGTTCGTCGCCTACCCGATCGAGGACGCCCCGGCCGCGGGCGGCGAGGCCCTGGTGAACTGGGTGCTGGAGGTACGGCACGGGACGCCCGCCCCGCCCCCGGACGAAACGGGCCGTCGCGTCACGGTGGCGGAGGCCCGCGCCGGGCTGTCGTCCTGGGACCTGCCGTGGATCGACCTCGGCACACTCGCCGCACGCTCCTCGGCGGTCCTCGAGTACCCGATGCTCGACCGCGATCCCCTGCCGCGCTGGAGCTTCGGCCGCGTCACCCTGCTCGGTGACGCCGCACACCCGATGTTCCCGATGGGCATGAACGGCGGGTCGCAGTCCGTCGTCGACACGCGGGTGCTTGCCTGGTGCCTGGCCCGCGAGCACGACCCCGTGGCCGCGCTCCGCCGCTACGACGGGATGCGCCGGCCGGTCGTCAACGCGGTCGTGCTGGCCAACCGGGACCTGGGACCGGAAGAGATCATCGCGCGGGCCGAGGACCACGGCGGGGCACTGCCCGCCGGGCAGGCCGAGAAGATCGCGACCGACTACAGGACGCTCGCCCAGGCCACCGCGGCCCAGGTCAACACCCACCCGTCCTGGACGGTCCCGCGCCGCGCCGCGGACCCGGCCCGCTGACGCGACCGGTCGTCGTACCCCGCCGGCGCCCCGGCGGACCCCGCCGCGCGGGACAACCCACGGCGACCACGTCGTGGCGGGCGCCGTCTCTGTCCGCGCACGGACTGCGGCCCGTGCCTTCACTGCTGTCGGAAGTGGGTCTGCATGGACGGGACGGGCCGGCCGGGTTTCGGGGAGGTGCTGCGTGGTCACCGCCGCGCGGCCCGGCTGACGTTGGAACAGCTGGCCGAGATCTCGGGGGTCAGTGCCCGGACCCTGTCCGACATGGAGCGCGGACGGAGCAGGGGGCCCCAGGTCCGGACCGTGACCGCGCTGGCGGATGCGCTGAAGCTGGACGGGAGCGGTCGCACACGGCTGATCGAGCTGGCGCGCGACGGCCGGCTGCGGGACCACTGGACGCGGCGCAGCGGGCTGTGCGAACTGCCCCGTTCGGTCGAGGACTTCACCGGGCGCACGGGGGAACTGATCTGGCTGAGCGAGCTGGTGTACGCCGAGAGCGCGCCCGGCGTCGGTGTGGTGGGCCTCGTCACCGGCTCCGCCGGCCTGGGGAAGACCACGTTCGCCGTCCGCGCCGCTCATGCCGTGCGGCCGAGCTTTCCCGACGGGGTGCTGTTCCTCGATCTGTTCGGCATGTCCCAGCGGCCGCTGGCCGCCCAGGACGCGCTGGGGCTGCTGCTGCGCGCGCTCGGCGTCGCCGACCAGCACGTCCCGGGCGATCCCCAGGAGCGCGCCTCCCTGTACCGGTCACTGCTGCGGGACAAGCGCGTCCTGGTCGTCCTCGACAACGCCGCGTCGGAGGAACAGGTAAGGCCGCTGCTGCCCGGAGGGGGCGCGAGCAGGGCGCTGATCACCACGCGGCGGCTGCTGGCAGGTCTGGAGGGGGTCCGCAGACTCGCCCTGGGCCCCATGCCCTTGCCCGAGTCCAGGGAACTGCTGGCCGGGATCCTGGGCGAACGTTCCGCGCGCGACGGGGAGTCGACGCTCACCCGGCTGGCCGAGTCGTGCGGCGGGCTGCCGCTGGCGCTGCGGATCATCGGGAACCGGCTGCTCAGCCGCCCCGGTTGGGACGCCGCCGAGCTCGCCGCCCGGCTGGCCGACGAGGAACGCCGGCTCGCACAGTTCACGGCCGGCGACCTCAAGATCGCCAATGCGTTCGGCATGTCCTACGAGCAGCTCGCGGACTCGGCACGCCGGGTGTTCCGGAGCCTCGCCGTGCTTCCCGGCCGGGACTTCGACGCCGCTGTGACGGCCGTCGCCGGCGGGGTGCCGATCGAGGACGCCTGGGACGCCCTCGACGAGCTGGTCGACCTCGGCCTCCTGCAGGACAGCGCCGAGGGCCGCTACCGCTTCCACGACCTCGTCCGTCTGTTCGCCCGCGAGCGGCTCCAGGAGGAGGAGACGGCTGCCGGGCGGCGGGCGCTGTCGGAGCGGGTGACGTCGTGGCTGCTGCGGATGGCGACGATGTCCGGGCGGTGGTTCGAACCCGGCTACGGCCGTCCTGACCGACCCGACCCCGACCTGGCGGCCCAGAGCTCCGCCGAGGAGGCGGACCGCTGGCTTCGGAGCCATGTGGACAACTGGCTGGGCGCGATGCGGGCCTCGGTCGGCGACCGGCCCTCCCTCGTCCTCGACTGCGCCGAGTCGATGCACTGGTACTCCGAACGCTGGGTGCACGGCCCGCACTGGCACGAGGTCTTCACGCTCGGCGCGCAGGCCGCGGCGGCCCTCGGCGACCTGGCGCAGCAGGCGACCCAGCTGAACTATCTGGCCTGGCTGCACTCGGTGCCGCCGCGTGACCCGAAGGCCATGCTGGGGTATGCCGCCGAGGCCCTGGAGCTGGCCACCAGGGCCGGTGACATGGCGCAGACGGCCTGGTCGCACGAGTACACGGGGGCGGCGCTGCATGTGCTCGGACAGCTCGACGAGGCGATCGTGATGTCGCTCCGGGCAGCGGAGATCTTCAAGGGGCTGGACGACATGGACAGCTACGTCCAGAGCCTCGCCAGCGTCGCCAACTGCCTTCGTGACGGCGGGCGCCATGAAGAGGCCCTGGAGCAGTACCTCGCCCTGCTCGCGCTGATGGACGAGGGCACGGGGATGACAGCGAGCGTCGTGGCGCACAGCCGGCCCTTCGCGCTGATCCGTGTCGGCCAGTGCCTGGGGCACCTCGGCCGCCGCGCGGAGGCGATCGTCACGCTCGGCGAGGCGACGGACCTGCTGGACGGGCTCCGGGTGTCCGACTACCGGCATGCCACGGCTCTGGAGGCACTGGCCGCCCTGCTGGCCGAGGACGGCCGCGCCGGCGAGAGCCGCCGCGCCTACGTGCGGGCGGCCCAGATGTTCGAGTCGATCGGTGACACCGGGGCGGCCGGCCGCTGCCGGACCCGGACGGGTGCCGCTTCCTGACGCGCGGGCACCGGCGATCGCCGGGCTTCCCGCGTTCGCGGCCCAACAGGAGCGCCGCGGCCCGACAGGGCAGGAGCGCCGCGGCCCGACGGGGCGATCCGGGCGGCCCGACGGGCGTCCGGGCGGCCCGACGGGCGTCCAGGCGGCCCGTCGGGCATCCGGGCGCGACCTGGGACGTCCGCGGACACCGGCCGGTGGTGGCGGCGTTCGCCGCCCCGGACGACCGAGCCGTGCTGCCCGGCGGGACATCCTGCGGCCCGTGAGGCTACGCGCCCCAGGGACCGGGGGTCAGCGGTCCGGCGTCCGCACGGCCCGGTCGTCCTCCGCACCCTCCTCGTCGCCCGGCACGCCTGCCTCCGCACCGGGTCGGGGGGCGAGCGGCTGCGCCGCGTACGTGATGCGGATGACGCCGTCGGCGTGGCGTCCGGCGTGCGCGCGCACGCCGAAGACCTCGGCCAGGAGCCGCGGGGTCAGCACGTCCAGGACCGGTCCCGCCGTCACCACCGCTCCCTCGTGCAGGACCACCAGGTGGTCGCAGAGGCGGGCGGCCAGGTCCAGGTCGTGCAGGACCGCCAGCGTGGTGACACCGGTGGCCCGGATCAGGTCCAGCAGCTCGAACCGGGCGCGGGTGTCCAGGTGGTTGGTCAGCTCGTCGAGCACGAGCAGCCGGGGGTCCTGCGCCAACGCCCGTGCCAGCAGCACGCGTTGGCGCTCGCCGCCGGACAGCGAGGCGAAGTCGCGGTCCGCGTAGGGCCGTACACCGCAGCGGTCGACGGCCTCGGCCACGGCCCGGTGGTCCTCGGCGCCGTCGCGTCCCAGCAGCCCGTGGTGGGGTGCGCGGCCGAGGGCGACGATCTCGGTGACGGTCAGGCCCGTGGTGTCGCCGGTGGCGTCCTGGAGGACGGCGGCGGTGCGGCGGGCCGCGGTGCGCGCGGACAAGGCCCATACGTCGTCGTCACCGACCCGGACCACGCCCTCGGCCGGGCGCAGCGAGCGGTAGACCGCGCGCAGCAGTGTGGACTTGCCGCTTCCGTTGGGGCCGACGAGGCCGACGATGTCGCCCTCGCGGGCCTGCAGGCTCACCCCGTGCAGGATCGGAGTGCGGTCCAGGGCGACGCGGAGCCGGTCGACGGTGAGTTTCATGCTTCAGTCCAGGCCCTTGTTGCGGCGCAGCAGCCACAGGAAGAAGGGGGCGCCCAGCAGAGCGGTGAGGATGCCCAGCGGGAGTTCGTTGGGGCGGTCGAGGGTGCGCGAGAGCAGGTCGACGAGGACCAGGTAGAGCGCGCCCAGCAGGGCGGTCAGCGGCAGGAGCCGGCGGTGGTCGGCGCCGAGGGTGAGCCGGACCAGGTGCGGGATCATGAGGCCGACGAACCCGATGCTGCCGGCGACGGCGATGACGGTTCCGGTCAGCAGCGCGCTGAGCACCAGGAGCAGCGCGCGCAGGCGGTTGACGTCGACACCGAGCGCGGTGGCGGAGTCGTCCCCGGCCAGCAGGACGTTGAGGCGCCGGCCGAACAGGGTGAGGAGGGCGGTGCCGGCCAGCACCACCACGGTGACCGCCGGCAGTTGGTCCCACCGGGCGCCGGCCACGCTCCCCAGCATCCAGAACATCACCGTCCGCAGCTCGGTCGGTGTCGCCTGCAACTGCACGTAGCTCGTCGCCGACAGGAAGACGTAGCCGACGGCGACCCCGGCGAGGACCAGCCGGGTCGGGGCCATCCGGCCGCGGCGTCGGCCGAGGGCGAAGACCAGCGCGCCCGCCGCCACCGCGCCGAGGAAGGCCGCGGCCGAGACCCCGAGTCCGGCGAGGGCCGCGCCCGAGCCCAGGGTGATGACCAGGACCGCGCCGAGCGTGGCACCGTAGGAGAAGCCGAGGACGACGGGGTCGGCGAGCGGGTTGGACACCACGGTCTGGAGTACCGCACCCGACACGGCCAGGCCGGCGCCGACCAGGGCCGCCAGCACCACCCGGGGTGTGCGGAAGTTCCAGACGATCTGGTCGGCCGCCGGGTCGCCCGCGGCGCCCCGGCCGGTGACGTGGTGCCACACGATGCCCCATACGTCGCCGAGCGGGAGGGTGACCGCGCCGATGCTGATCGCCACGGTCATGGCGGCGGCCAGCGCGACGGGCAGGAGGGTGAAGGCCAGGGTGACCCGCAGCCGGTCCGGCCGGCTCAGAAGGCGTCCGGGTGCAGCGCCTTCGCGATCTTCTCGACGGCCAGGTCGTTGCTGGGGCCCAGGTACATCGAGTCGGACAGGACCACGTACGTGTTCTTCTCGGCGGCCGGCCACTGGGGGAACTCCTTCAGCAGTTTCCTGGCGTAGGCCGCCGGGTCGGGGTCGTTGTAGCCGATGACGACGAGCGCGTCGACGTCGGTGGCGGCCACCTTCTCCTTGCTCAGGTCGGCGAAGGAGGTCCTGGAGGCCGAGGCGAAGGCGTTCGTGCCGCCGGCCTTGGCGAGGATGTCGTTGTAGATGCCCTGGGCCACGACGGAGCTGAAGACGTTGCCGCCCATGGACATGTTGGAGAAGAGCACCATCACCTTGGGCGCCTTCTTGCCCTTGACCTTGGCGGACACCTCGTCGATGCGCTTCCGGGAGGCGGCGATCAGCTTCTCCGCGCGGTCGGAGACGTGGAAGATCTTCCCCATGTCGCGCAGCAGCGTGTAGCTGTCGGCGACGGTCATCTTCGAGGTGTCCTGCTTGCAGCCCTGCGGGGAGACGTAGGTGCGGGCGGCGACCTGCTCCAACTGGTCGCGGGTGGCGAAGCCGTTCTTCTCGTCGAAGCCGTACGAGGTGGTGGACAGCACCAGATCCGGGCGCAGGCCGAGCATCGCCTCGCGGGGGATGTCGTAGGCGTCGTTGAGTTTGATGTCGCCGGTGGGCAGGGCCTTGACGGCCTCGGCCCGGCCCGGCACCTCGCTCATGCCGTAGGACTGCTCGTTGGCGACGATCCTGTCGCCGAGACCGAGGGCGAGGAGCGTGGAGACCTCGGCGACCGAGGCGCCGTTCATGACGACCACCCGGCCGGGGGCCTTCGTGAACGTCTCGGTCCGGCCGCAGTTGTCGATGGTCACCGGGTATCCGGCCCTCGATCCGGCGGCACCGGTCCGCTCACCGCTCGCCCTCTTGTCCGCCGGGGAGCCGGCGCACGCCGTCGTGACCAGGCAGAGGGCCGCGGCCAGTGCTGTGGCGACCGGCCTTTTGAGGGACATGCTGGCTCCTTGCGTGCGGGGCTCGGTGGTGTCTCGTAGCAGTAGTCGTGGCGGTGCGGCCGTGAGTTCCCGGCGCGTCCGCGCTACTCGGCGGGCGGGACCGGACGGGGTACCGCGCGGCCCGGTGCGGGCAGTTCTCCCGTGGCCACGCACCGGTCGAGGTACCGGAACACCAGGTCCCGGCCGACCGGCGGGCAGGTGATGCCGCTGCCGCGCAGCCCGTTGCGCAGGTTGCCGGCGTGGACGTGCCCGAGGCGCAGATCGGGGGCGTCGCCCCCGGCCGTCTCGTGCGCGTCGAAGAAGGCCAGCGTGGTCGCGGCGGCATCGGCGGACCGGGGCAGCGCGTCGCGCCACCGGGGCAGCGGCAGCCGTCGCACGCGGTAGCCGTACTCCTCGACCCAGTCGTAGAGGTCGCTCAGCCGTAGCCGCGGTGCGGCCGCGTGGTGGAAGACGGGGCCGGCGGCGCCCTTGAGGCTGAGATGGACCAGGGCCGCGGCGATGTGGTCCACCGGCGTCCAGATCTCGTCCTCGAACAGCTCCGGGACGATCCCTGCCGGGATGCCGGCCCGCAGCACGCTCCACAGGAAGTCGCGGGCGTTGACGTATCCGGTGCCGACCGGTCCGACCACGCGCCCCAGGCGGTGCACGGTGACCGGCAGGCCGCGCTCGGCGGCCTGTTCGAGGAGCCGTTCGGAGGCCCACTTCGACTGCTGGTAGCCGGACCGCAGAGCGGCGTGCGGCGGCAGGAACGCCTCCGGCACCTCCGGGCTGCGGCTCGCGGGCGGGGCCACGGACAGCGTGGAGACGTAGTGGAGGGGGACGGCCCGTGGCGCGGCCAGGCCCAGCAGGTGCCGGGTGGACTCGGTGTTGGCGGCGCGCAGGGTGCCGTACTCCCGCATGATGCTGACCGCCGCCGCGTTGTGGAAGATCGCGTCGCAGGTGCCGGCGAGTTCGGCGAGGGTGTCCGGTGCCAGTCCGAGGGCGGGGCGGGCGAGGTCGCAGGGGACGGCGGTGATGCGCTTTTGCACCGCGTCCGGGAGCGTCAACTCGTGCTGTTCCAGGGCTCGTTCGACGCGGTTCAGGGCCTCGTCGGCGGTGCGTGCGCGGACGGCGCAGACGATCTGGGCCTCCGTGGCGGACAGGAGTTCCGCCAGCAGGTGGACGCCCACGAAGCCCGTGGCACCGGTCAGCAGGACGCGCCGGGGATCGGCCGGTTCGCGGCCGGCGCCGGGGCCGGGGCGGATGCCCGGGTCGAGGACGGTGTCGGCGAGCAGGGCCGTCGGGAGGCCGGCGGCGGCGGGCGCCCGGTCGTCGAGGAAGCGGGCGAGCGCGGCGGCCGTGGGGTGCTGGAACAGCCAGGCGACCCGGATGTCGCGGCCCAGCTCGACGCCGAGCCGGTTGGCGGCCTGGATGGCTTGCAGGGACTGGGCGCCCAGGTCGAAGACGTCGTCGTCGCGGCTGATCCGCTCCGCGCCAAGGAGCCGCTGCCAGACCCCGGTGATCGTCCGCTCCAGCGGGCTGCCCGCCGCGGGACCCGACGGCGCGGCGGGCCGGTTCAGCGCCTGCCGGTCGATCTTGCCCGATCCCGTGCGGGGCAGACGGTCGTGGACCGCGACCGCGGCGGGGATCAGCGCCGCCGGCAGCGTCGTCCGCAGGTGCTCCCGCACCTCGGCGGCGGACGGAACCGGCGGGTCCGCGACCAGATGGGCGGCGAGGCATCGGGTGCCGTCCGGCAGGATCTGCCCGACGACCGCGGCCTCCCGTATGCGGGGGTGGGTCAGCAGGGCGCTCTCCACCTCGGCGGGATGCACACGATGGCCGCTGATCTTGAACTCGTCGTCCGCCCGGCCCCGGAACCGCAGTTGGCCGTCCGCGCCGATCTCCGCCAGATCGCCCGTGCGGTAGGCGCGGGGGCCGCCGGGAAGCGCGGCGAGGGGCGCGAAGCGGGCGTCGTCGCACGCGCCGGCCCCTCGGTAGCCGAGGGCCAGGTTGTCGCCCAGGAGGTACAGCTCCCCGCCGACGACGGCGGCCCGGGTGCCGGGCAGCGGCAGCCCGATCGGTACGTCACCGGGGGCGAGCGCCGGATCGTGCAGCTCGGCGACGGTGGCGACCACGGTCGCCTCGGTCGGGCCGTAGGTGTTGAACAGCGCGACCGACGTGCCGACGGCCTTGCGCCAGCGCTCGACGCGTTCGGGGAGCGCGGCCTCGCCGCCGATGACGACGGACCGCACCCCTTCGGGCAGGACGGCCGCGCCCGTCGAGAGCGTGTAGGCCAGTTCGTGCCAGTAGGCGGTGGGCAGGTCCAGCACGCTGACCCGCAGGCGTGCGCAGTCGGTCAGGAACCGCGGGACCGACTGCGTCATCTCGTCGGTGCGGATCACGAGGGTGGCACCCGCGCACAGGGTGAGGAACAGCTCCTCCACGCTGGCGTCGAAGTGCGGCGGCGCGAACTGCAGGACCCGGTCCTCGCGGCGTATCCCGTAGCGCTGGGTGGCCCCCGCCACGAAGTGCGCCAGGGCGCCGTGGCCGATCTCGACGCCCTTGGGCCGGCCGGTGGAGCCCGAGGTGTGGATGACGTAGGCGGGGTCGTGGGCCGACGGCGGTGGCGGGGGCGGGCCCGGGGGCGCGTCGGACCGGTCGACGGCGCCCACGGCGTCGACGGCGAGGACGGGCGAGGACGGGTGGGCACCCGCCCGGGCTGAGGTCGTGAGGACGAGGGCGGGCGCGGCGGTGCTCAGCAGCCGCGCCGTCCGGTCGGCGGGGGCGGCGGGGTCGAGGGGGCAGTACGCCGCGCCCGACAGCAGTACACCGAGGACGGCGGTGACGGCGTCGATCCCCCGGGGCAGCGCCACGCCCACCAGGTCGCCCCGGCCGATGCCGCGGGCGGCCAGCCGGCCGGCGAGGTCGCGCGCGGCGCCGAAGAGGCGGGCGTAGGTGACGCTGTCCCCGGCGTGCTCCACGGCGACGGCTCCGCCCCGCCGTGCGGCTTGCTCGGCGATGAGGCTCACCACCGGGCGGGCGGGGGCGCGCAGCGGGCCGCCGTCCAGGACGGGTACGGCGGCCGGAAGCAGCGGCCGGTCGGGGCCCGCCGACGCCTCGTCGAGCAGGGCGAGCAACCCCTCCTGGAACGCGGCGGTTTCCTCTTCCGTGTACAGGTCCGGGTTGGCGTCCACCGCGATCCGCAGCCCGGTGCCGTCGGAGCGGTCGTACACGTTGACGGCCAGGTCGTCGACGGGGCCGGCGGAGACGTTGTGGACGGTGCTGCGGTGTCCGGCGAAGCGCAGGTCGTACGCGAAGGGCATGATGTTGACGCCGGGCCCGGAGAGTCTGCGCCGGCCGCCCACCAGCCTCAGGTCGCGGCGCAGTTGCTCGTAGCGGTAGCGCTGGTGCGGCAGACCGGCGCGGAGTTCGCGGGAGACGCGGGCGGCTAGGTCGCGCAGGCTGTCGTCGGCGAAGACGGCGACGCGCAGGGGCAGGATGTTGCGCACCATGGCCGGTACGCGCAGCGACACGGAGCCGAGGCGGCCCATGGCCGGCAGGCTGAGGACGATCTCCGGCGCCCCGGTGAGCCGGTGCAGGTGGGCCGCGGTCGCGGCGAGCAGCACCTCGGACCAGGTCACCGACAGCTCACGGGCGACCGTGCGCAGGGTCTCGGCCCGGGCGGCGTCGAGGTCCGTGACACGGCGGTGGAAGGTGCGGGCGGGCAGCGCCGAGCGGCCGGCCGCAGTGGCCACCGCGGGGCGGTCGGCGTACCGCTCGGTCCAGTAGGCGCGGTCCTCGGCGTACCGGGCGGACTCCCGGTAGGCAGCTTCCTCGGCGCGTACGGACTCCAGGGTGCCGAAGCCGCAGGCGGGGACGGGTTCGCCCGCCATGAGGGCCGTGTAGACCTGGGCCACCCGGCGGGCCACCAGGGAGAGGCCGAAGCCGTCGAGGGCGATGTGGTGGACGCGGTGGTACCAGAGATACCGGTCGTTCGCCGTCTTCAGCAGGGCGTGGCCGAACACGGGGCCGCGGGTGAGGTCCGCCGGACGGGCCATGTCCGCGGCCATCCAGGCGAGCGCGGCGGCGTGCGGGTCCGGTTCGGCGGAGAGGTCGGCCGTGTGCAACCGCCAGTCGGAGGCCGGGGTTTCGGTCTCCCAGGGGCGGCCTTCGCCGTCCGTGACGTAGGTGACGTTGAGGGCCTCGGTCTCGGCGACGACGTGGCGCAGCGCGGTGCCGAAGACGGCGGCGTCCACCGGGCCGGCTATCCGGACGTACTCGGCCGTGTTGTAGGCGGGGCTGTCCGGGTCGAGCTGCTGGCCGGTCCAGATGCCTTCCTGGGCGGCCAGCAGCGGGTGGCGGGGCACGGGTTCAGGTGTCGGCATGCGCCGTACCTCCCTGCCGTTCGGCCAGCAGCTGCCACCACTGGGCGAAGGAGGTGCGCTCGGCGAGGTCCACGAAGCCGACGTCCGCGCCGGCGGCCCGCCACCGTTCGATCAGGGTGACGATGCGCAGGGAGTCGAGGCCCGCGTCCAACGGGGCCTCCTCCAGGTCGACTTCGTCGGGCCGCAGGTACAGGAATTCCGCGAGGTCGGCGCGGAAGCTCTCCTGGGTGAGGGGTTCAGGCATGGGTTCTCTCTACGACGATGGACTTGATGGCGGTGCCGGTCACGACGGTGCTCTTCACGACGGTGCTCGACCGCGTTCCCGGAGGCGTCAGTTGACCTTGCGGGCAGAGTCGCCCCAGAAGCGGTCGCGCAGTTCGCGGCGGAGGATCTTGCCGCTGGGGTTGCGCGGCACATGGCCGAGGAACTCGTAGGCCGAGGGCAGTTTGAAGGCGGCGAGCCGCGGGACCAGGAAGGTGTGCAGGTCCCGCGGGGTCGGTTCGGCCCCGGCGACAGGGACGACGAACGCGTGGACCCGTTCGCCCCAGCGCTCGTCGGGGGCTCCGACGATCACCGCCTCGGCCACGCCCGGATGGCTCTCCAGGACGTTCTCGATCTCGGCCGGGTAGACGTTCTCGCCGGCGACGAGAACGGCGTCCTTGATCCGGTCCCGGACGAAGAGGTAGCCGTCCTGGTCGATGTACCCGGCGTCGCCGGTGTGGATCCAGCCGTCGACCAGGGTCTCGGCGGTCCTGTCGGGCAGTCCCCAGTACTCCGCCATCCGCGCCGGGGTGTGCAGACACACCTCGCCGATCTCGCCCGACGGCAGTTCCCGGCCCTCGTCGTCGATCACCTTGGCGCGGACACCCGGGTACGGGCGGCCCGCGGCCTGCATGCGCGGGCCGCCGGGGAGATGGTCGCCCGGGGGGAGGCACACCGCGGTGTTGCCCGTCTCGGTGAGCCCGTAGATCTGCGCGAACTCGCAGTCCAGTACGGCGATGCTCTCCTCCAGCAGGCTCTCGGAGATCGGCGAGCCCCCGTAGACGGTCTTGCGGAGTGTGGTGAAGTCCTGGGCGCCGACCCCCGGTTCGGCGAGCATCATGCGGAGCATGGCGGGGACCACGCAGGCGGTGGTGACGCCGAGGTCGCGGATCAGCTCGACGGCCCGGCGGGCGGCGAAGGCGCGCATCGCCACGATCGTCGTCCCCGCGTTGAGGTTCTGGGTGGCCCACCACAGGCCGCCGATGTGGAAGCCGGGGATGCCGACGAGGGCGATGTCGCCCTCCCGCCAGTCGATCCAGTCGAGCCCCTCGCTCGCCAGTGCCTCCCGGATGGCGAAGAAGCTGCGGTGCGCCAGCACGACGCCCTTGGGGAGGCCGGTGGTGCCGCTGGTGTAGAGCTGGGCGACGGGGGTGTCGGCGGTGGCGTCCGTCGTCGTCCCGGAATCCGGGTGCCCGGCCTTCCAGCGCCCGAAGTCCGGGCCGAGGGGTACGACCGTCTGGGGCGGCGCCGTCGGCATCCGCGCGACGACGGGCGCGAACTCGTCCTCCAGGAAGAGGAGCCGGGTGCCGGAGTCCTGGAGGATGTGGCTCACCTCGGGTGCGGTGAGCCGCCAGTTGACGGGCACCAGCACGGTGCCGCTCTTGGCGCAGCCGAAGAGGATCTCGTAGTAGTGCTCGGACTCCTTGCCCAGGTACGCCACCCGGTCGCCCTCGGTGAGTCCGGCGGCCCGGATCGCGTGGGCGACGCGGTTGCTCTCGCGGTGCAGTTCGCCGTACGTCAGGCTGCGGCCCTCGCAGAGCACGGCCGGGGTGTCGGGCCGGCGCTCGGCGTGGAAGCGGGTGGTCTGGACGAGCGTCTCCATGGCGGTCCCTTCGATGGCTCAGCTGACGTTGACGAACGCGAGGGTCGCCTCGCCGTCGCACCGGCCGCCGTCGGCGTCCCAGTAGCGGTAGGCGGTCTCGGCGTGCAGGAACGGCTTGCCGCCGGCCGGCTCACGCCGGGTGACGGACCGGAAGGCCAGCTCCCCCGAGAAGGAGCGGGGGTCGACGGGACGCCGGAAGGTGCCCGCGAAACGGGTGAGGAGGATGTCCGGGAGCTGGTGGTGCCAGAAGTCGTCCAGGGTCCAGTCCCGGAGGGCGGGGAGGAGCCCCTCCCGCACGGACTTGGCGACCAGGTAGTACATCATCTGGTTGTAGGCGATGTTGGCCTCGACCGAGTTCAGGTGGCCGGTGTCGTCGATGTAGCAGGACTCCGCGATCGCGAACGCGCAGCGGACCGAGGTGTGTTCGGGGCCGGCGAGGACCTCGGCGGACTTCAGGTACTTGCAGTGCTCCTTGTACGGCACCAGGACGCGCGCGAGCAGGCCGGCGTCGGTGGCGTACGAGCGGTCGGCGGCGGGTGCGGTCACGGCACGCGGATCCCGTCGTGCAGCTTGCGCTCGTCGTGCACGGTCACCCGGTAGGACACGGTCGGCTCGGGGGCGGCCGTGTGCCGGGCGCGGTGGATGAGGCTGCGGTTGTCCCAGATCAGCAGGTCGCCCTGCTCGAAGCCCTGCAGGTGGATGTTGTCGTGCTCGAAGGTGTCGTCGAGCTGGCCGGTGGCCTCGAAGAGGCGCTTGAGCAGGTCCTCGTCGAGCGGCTCGCCGTCCGCGTCCTCGATGCCGACGGTGAATCCCTCGCTGATGTACAGGATCGTTTCGCCGGTGAGGGGGTGGACGAAGGTGGTGGGCTGCCGGACGGCCGGGGTCTTGCGCTCGACCTCCTCGATGATCTCGGAGAGGGGGCGGTAGACGTCGTGCGGGCGGATCTTGAAGTACTTGCGGACCGAGTGACGGCAGTGCGTGCCGGCGATCTCCTTCTTCAGGTCCTGGGGGAGCCGCTCGTGGGCCCGGCCCATGTCGATGAAGTAGGTACCGCGGTTCTCCCGGGGGATGACCTGGGGGTAGATCAGCGTGATGCCGAAGGGATCGGGCATGAACTGGTAGTCGGCGTGCCAGAACTTGCCCGTCTTGGGCACGCCTATCTGCCGGCCGTTCTCCGGGACGTTGGAGGAGACGAAGACCTCCTTGATCTCGGGGTGGTGGTACATCGGCTCGTAGTAGGTCTCGGGCCGTCCGAGACGCCTGCCGAGGTCGAGGAACTGCCGCGGGGACAGGCTCTGCCCCTTCAGGACGGCGATCTTCATGGCGTAGACGGCCCGCTTGAGCGTCTCGATGTCCGCTTCGGAGGCGGTGGCGTGGTCGAAGCCCTCGACGGTAACGCCGAGGACCGAGCCGGGCTGGTCGGTGATCTTCATGGGTGTCTTCCTTCGGGGCGGGTCGGCCGTGGGAGGTCAGCGGGACTTCTTGGCGTCGATCAGTGCCGCGGTGCCGCCGAGGGTGAGGGTGGGCGGCAGTTCGCTGTCGTGCACCGGGACGCCGAGGTCACGCTCGATGCGGATGCTGATCTCGACCATCGTGAGCGAGTCGACGTCCAGTTCGGCGTAGGTGGCCTCGGGGGTGAGGCGGTCGGCCGGGGCGTCGTGCACCTTCGCGAGGATCGCGGTCAACTGGTCGTAGGTGGTGGTGCTCATGAGGCGGTCTCGTCTCCTCGGTCGTGCGGGTCGGCGGGTACGGGAGGCAGTTCGGGCCAGGTCAGCAGGCAGGAGCCCCAGGTGAGGCCGCCGCCGAAGGCGGTGAGCAGGAGCCGGTCGCCGGGGCGGAGCCGCTGGCGGGCGACCGCGTCGGCCAGGGCGAGCGGGATGGAGGCGGCACCGGTGTTGCCGACGGAGCCGAGGTTGGCGACGCAGCGGTCCCTGGGCAGTCCGAGGTCGTCGGCGACCGAGTGCAGGATGCGCAGGTTGGCCTGGTGGGGCACGAAGTGGTCGACCTCGTCGGTCTGCCGGCCCGCCATGGCCAGGGAGGCGCGCGCGGACTCGGCCATACGGGTGACCGCGTGCCGGTAGACCTCGTTGCCGCGCATCGCGAAGTGCCGGTCGCGCAGCGGTGCTTCGCCGCCGGCCGAGCGCTGACGTGAGCCGCCGGCGGTGACCGTGATCAGGTCCTCGTGCGCGCCGTCGCTGCCGAGGGCGAAGTGGCCGACCGCGCCGGGGTCGCCGGCCCGTCCGGCGCGCAGGACCACGGCTCCCGCGCCGTCACCGAAGATGATCGCGTTGGCGCGGTCCAGGGGGTCCACGATCGTGGAGTAGGTGTCCGCGCCGATGAGCAGGACCCGTTCGGCGACGCCCGACGTGATCAGGCCGGCCGCGGTGGCGAGGCCGTACACGAAGCCCGTGCACACCGCTCCGACGTCGAAGGCCGCGGTCCCGGCCAGGCCCAGCCGCGCGGCCACGGCGGGCGCGGTGGCGGGGCAGGGGCGGTCCGGTGTGGTCGTGGTGACGATCACCGCGTCGACGGAGCCTGCCCCGGCGTGGCGCAGGGCACGGCGTCCGGCCGCCACGGCCAGGTCCGAGGTCGCCTGGCCGGGCTCGATGACATGGCGGCTGCGGATTCCGGTGCGGGTGCGGATCCAGGCGTCGTCGGTGTCGAGCCGCTCGGCCAGCTCGTCGTTGGTGACCACGCGGGGCGGCACCCATCCGGCCAGGCCGCAGAGCACGGCGGCCGGCGGGCCGGGAGCGTTGTCGGGCACGGCTGTTCTCCAGGTGAGGCAGGTTCCGGGGGCACCCGGAAGGGACGGGACGGGAAGTGCGGGGGTGTTCTAGGGGCTCGCGGCCGTCCTGCGCACGGCGAGGGCCAGCGGGACGCCGCAGGCGATTCCGGCCGCTGCCGCGAACACGGCGGCCCTGATGCCGGCCAGCGCGGTGCCGTCCGCCGGGTGCGGGCCGGCCGCGCCGGCCAGCGCCACCAGGACCGCGAGGCCCACCGCGCCGCCGACCTGGAGGCTGGTGGAGGCGAGGCCCGACGCCACGCCCTGGTCGCCGGGCGCGACTCCGGCGGCGGCGGTGATCCACATGCCGGTCCAGGCGGCACCCTGCCCCAGGCCGAGCAGCACGATGCCGGGCAGCAGCAGGGGGTACGAGCCGTGCTCGGTGAGCGCGAGGCCGAGGGCGGCGGCTCCGGCCGCGCCGAGCGCCATGCCGCCGACCAGCATCCGGCGTACGCCGACCACGGCGACGGCCCGCTCCCCCAGCTGGGTGCCGGCGGCGACCACCAGGGCCGGGACGAGGAAGGCGAGGCCGGTCGCGAAGGCGCTGTAGCCGCGTACGTTCTGGAAGTAGAGGGTGAGGAAGTACGGGAGCGAGCTGAAGGTGGCGCTGTAGACAGCGGTCACCGCCATCGCGATGACCAGTCCGCGGTGTCCGAACAGCCGGGCCGGCACCAGCGGTTCACGCGAACGCGTCTCGACCAGGGCGAAGAGCGCCAGCAGGGCCGGTGACAGCACCGCGCTCACCAGGACGGACGGGCTGCTCCAGCCGGCCCCGGGCGCGTGGACCAGCAGGAACACCAGGAGGGTGACGCCTGCGGTCCCGGTCAGCGCCCCCGTCACGTCGAATCCCCGTGCTCCGGTCCGCGGGGCGTCCGCGGGAAACAGCACCCGGCCCGCCCAGGCGATCGCCGCCGCCACGGGGACGTTGACCAAGAACACCGACGGCCAGCCGAACGCCTCCACCAGCACCCCGCCGAGCAGGGAGCCGAAGCAGAGGCCGCCGGCCCCCGCGGCTCCCCACACCGCCAGCGCCCGGTTCCTGGCCGGTCCTTCGGCGTAGAGCGTGTTGATCAGGGACAAGGTGGCCGGGAACAGCAGGGATCCGCCGAGGCCCTGGACCGCCCGCACGGCGACCAGCGTCCCCGGGGTCCCGGCGAACCCTCCCGCCAGTGAGGAACCCGCGTAGACCAGCGCCGCGGCGACGAACGTCCGGCGCCGGCCCAGCAGATCGGCGACCCGGCCGCCCAGCAGCAGGAAGCCGCCCGTCGTCACGACGTAGGCGCTCACCACCCACTGCAGGTCGTGCTCCGCGAAGCCGAGGCCCGCGCCGATGTCGGGGAGCGCCACGTAGACGATGTTGTAGTCGAGAGCGATGACCAGCTGAGCCAGCGCCAGGACGAGCAGGGGCAGTCGTGCCGACATCGCCCGGTCCCCCTCACCAGCAGAAAGAAAATAGAAAACGAGACGAATTCCGAATCCGTCGATCATTTTCGGTCACGATAGCACCCCGAAGAGAACTTGAGAATGGCCGTCCCGCGCACTTCCTTTGGGCCGGATATTCACTTTTCCAGGCAGCACTGATAACCGACAGTGCGAAACTGCCGGTTCATTTCACAGGAGTTTCAGGCGGTCAGCCGTCTCCCATCAGTCGCCTGATCTCCGAGATGAGTACGACCAGTGCCCGGCGTTCCGCGACGGTCGTCTCCGGGTGCCAGAGGTCCACGAGCAGGCAGGTGCGCGGCCGTTCGCCGCCGTTGTGCGCCGCATGCTCGAAGGAGTAGTCGAAGAGCAGGCAGCGGCCCTCCTGCCAGGAACGGGTCTCACCGGCGACGGTGATGCCGCACCCGTCGGGGATGTCCACGGCGAGATGCAGGTTGATACTGAAGTTCCACAGGTCGCAATGCGGGGCGATGGACGCGCCGGGAAGCAGCGTGGAGAAGTGGCATTCCAGGAGAGGGCATATCGTCTCCGTTTCCACGGCGAACTCCCGAAGCACCTTGTAGGCGGTGGGGACGGTCGCGGCGGATTCCTCGACCAATACCCCGTCCCGGTAAAGGTAGAGAGCCTGCCAGTCCTGCTGCCTGGTCAGATAGTGCTCATAGTCGGAGAACGCCTCCCGGCGCTCCGTCCAGGCCGATTCCAGCTCGTTCTTGATGGCCGGATGAGCGGATTCCAGTGCCGCGACGACGGGGGCCAGTTCCGGATAGGCGTAGGGCTCGTGCCACGGGGTGGGGGACAGGCCCGGCAGGATCCACTTGGCGCCCTTCTGGAGCGGATGCCGCGGCCCGCCCCCGCCGGGTGCCAGCATCCGTTCCACCCTGCTGAGGGATCCGGCGCCGTGTTCGCTTCTGATCGCCGCGAACGCGTTCTCCATCTCCGGTGTCATGAGTCCCTCCTGACCGATGCCGCGACCGTGTGTCGTGCCGCGCCGTCGCACCAGTAGTCGGACGGGCGGCCGGACGAGTTCCCGCGACTTCCGGTCAAGGCCGCCCTCTTGGAGGCGAATCGATGCCTCCGTTCACCGCGCGGGGCCGGGCAGGCGTCGGGCGGGGCCCCTGCCTGCCGGACGGCCGGGCCCCGGGAGAGCCGCTGCCGAGCGCGGTGTGATCGCCATCTGGTCTGTCCCACGTCTCAGTAGTCGTACGCCCGCGCCCACGAGTTCCCGCCCGTCGCGGCGACCGGACCGGGAACTCGCGACCGCGCATCCCCGACTACTACTGCGTGACCTGGAACACACGACGTATCGCCGCCTCGTTCAGACGCCCGGCCGGTCCGGTCCTGGCTCCCCTCGCCGCGTGCGCCGGAGCGCTGGCACTGCTCGTCGTCTACGCGGAGAGCGGCGCGGCCGGCGGTGCGCCGCCGCGGATCAGCGTGGTGGACGCGCGACTCGTCGCTCCGCCCGGAGCCGCCTCCGCCATCGCCTACTTCGAGATCCGCAACGGCGGTGCCGCCGGCGACACCCTCCTCCACGCCGACTCCCCAGCGGCGGGCATCAGCATGATCCGCACCACCGGACCCGGACGGACCGAACGGGTCCGGTCCGTCCGGGTGCCGGCCGGCGGCCGGGTGCGCATGGCTCCGGGCGGACTCGGCGTCGTGATCCTGGATCCGCCGGCCCTGGCCCCCGGGGCCGTGGTCGACTACAACCTCTGGTTCCGGTACGCGGGCAGGGTGTCCGTGCGGACGCCGGTGGTGGCGAGCCCGCGGTGACGGGCGCCGGCGCCGCCTCCCCCGTCGCTGCGGAGCCGGGCGCCGGCACCGTCGCCCTCAGGCCACCGCGGCGCCCTGGGCGGACGTACGGCGGTCGGCGTCGCGCGCGTCCGCCCGCGGGCCGCTTCCGTCGGCCTCGACGAGCAGCCCCAGGAGGGTCATCCGGGCGCGGGCCACACGGGAACGGACCGTGCCGATCGGGCAGCCGGACAGCCGGGCCGCCTCCTCGTACGACACTCCCACCACCTGCGTCAGGACGAACGCCGCACGGCGTTCCTCAGGCAGTGCTTCCAGCAGGTCGAGCAGCGCGACGCCGTCGTCGAAGCCCGGCAGGCCGCGCGGCTGGGCGCACTCGACGGCCAGCTGCCAGTCCTGGGTGTCCGCCGTCCGGGGCCGTACGGCGGCGCGGCGGAAGCTGTCGATCACCGCGCAGCGGGCGATGGACAGCAGCCAGGTGCGGGCCGAGGCGCGTCCCTCGAACCGGTGCAGGCTGTCGAGTGCGCGCACGAAGGTGTCCTGGGCCAGGTCGTCGACGTTCTGCGGATCCGCTCCCAGGTGGGCGACGTAGCTGAGCACGTCGGCGTGCAGGGCGCGCACGAAGCGTTCGGCCGCGTCCGGGTCGCCGCTCCCGGCGGCCAGTGCCCAGGCGGTCGCCGCCTCGTCCGCCGCGGCTCTCTGCGTGCGCGGAGCGTGCAGGACAGAAGTGATCACGAGGTGTCCTTCTCAGGTCATCCGGAGCCCGGCCCATGGCGGGGCCGCAGCTCTCCGGCGAGTGGGGTGCAGCCGTACTGCTGGTACGGCGGTGCCCGGGGCTCGCGCAGGCTCGCGTCGGTGGGACGGCGCGCTCAGATCGCGCTGGAACCGCTCACGACACGGCTGGTGAAGTCTCCTCAGGACGGGTCAGGACGCCTGTCGGAACAGGAGGCCTGCCGAGAGTAGGGAGAAGAGGGAAAGGTGAGCCCCGGTGGATCCGGCTGTCTCAGGCGACAGCGGTACCCACGGGCGGCCCCCGGGAGACGATCGTGTAGCAGAGAAGGAGCCGTGCCAGGGTCCGGCGACCGGAGTCGCGGCCCCTGCGCACGGGTACCCGGCGCGTCGGCACGGGCAGGGCCAGCAGCATCCGCAGGGGTGCCACCAGCCGGGCGGCCATGGCCCGCAGGATGCGGAAGACCGCGCGTTCGCCGTACGCGAGCCAGAGGCCGCACAGGACCGCGGCGAGCAGGTGGGCGGCGAACATGCCGAACGCGGCGCCGCCGCCTCCCATGCTGTGCGCACCGTGCGGGCCGGCCCCCAGGTGCGCCATGGAGCCCGCCCCCATATGGCCCATGCTGGACATGTCCATCGTGTCCACAGGGATGGAGCCCATAGGCATGGCGCCCATGTCCCGGGCCGGGCCGGACGGGTGCGGCTGTGCCAGGGAGAAGACCTCGTGGAGCACCGCCTGGGCCGCGACCACGACGGCGACGATCAGTGCGGCTCCGCGCTCACGGCCGGCCAGGCACCAGCCGGCGGCGCCCGTACCGGCGGCGCCGGCCGCCATGGCCCACCAGGGCACCGGGACACCGGACATCAGCACGTGGCCGAGGGCGGCGAGCAGTACGCAGGCGGCGGCGAACACACCGGCCCGCAGCGTGCGGCACCACCCACTGACAGTCATGACGCGCCCATCTTCGCACCCGGGGTCCGATCGTTGTCAGGGGGTACGTACGGACACCTGCCCCCGGACTCAGCCAGAGCAGGGTGACACACGCCACACCCATCGTGGGGGAACTCGACACGCCTCGGCGGCGACTTCCCCCACGCGACCACCTGGCGGCCGGTCCCCGCCACGCACACCAACCGCTCTCAGAAAGCGACCGTTCCGGGCCGGACCACGACGGCGGGCAGCTTCACCCGACCGCTGCGGCTGAACGTCAGCGTGAAGGAGACCAGGTCTCCCGCACGCCACTCGCCGGCCGGGGCCGTCACCGTCAGGTCCACCCCGTGCGGCGACATGGCGAGGCTCTCGCCCGCCCGTATCTCGACCGACCCGACCGGGGCGCGGTAGGCCGCCGTGCCGCCCCTCATACGGGGGCGGGCCAGACCCACCCCGCCGGGAGCGTCGGGCGAGGTGACGCCCACGAGGCGGTCGGCCGAGCCGCCCTCGTTGGTGATGCGGAAGAACGCCGCCGTCTCGGCGGACCCGGCTATGGGGAGGAGGACGCGTCCCTCGGTGACGGTGACCCGGGGCGGACTGCCCGCGTTGCCGGTACCGACCCAGGTGGTCAGGCCGGCCAGGGCCAGACTGGACGCGGCGACGGGTACGAGGACGGCGAGGAGGGTGTCGGCCAGGCGCCGGCGGTCCGTGGACCGGGCCGGCAGGCGGGGGCGGAATCCGTTCACCGGTGACCGGCCCTCCCCTGGCGTCGCCCGCGCACCGGGGCCGGCGACGGCTGCCAGGCGCGCAGCCGCAGGCTGTTGCCCACCACCAGCACGGAGCTGGCCGACATGGCGGCTGCCGCCACCATGGGGTTGAGCAGACCGACCATGGCGAGCGGCACGGTGACGACGTTGTAGCCGAAGGCCCAGGCCAGGTTGGCCCGGATCGTGCCGAGCGTGCGCCGGGCGAGCCGGACGGCGTCCCCCAGGGCTTCGATGTCCCCGCGCACGAGCGTCAGGTCGGCCGCGCCGATGGCCACGTCCGTGCCGCTGCCCATCGCGATGCCCAGATCGGCGGCGGCGAGCGCGGCGGCGTCGTTCACGCCGTCACCGACGACCGCGACCCTGCCGCCCTCCTCCTGCAACCGCCGGACCAGGGCGGCCTTGTCCTCGGGGGCACAGCGGGCGTGCACCTCGTCGATGCCGAGCGCCTCGGCGACGGCCCCGGCGGGGGCCTCGCGGTCGCCGGTGGCGAGCACCGGGCGGATCCCGAGCCTGCGCAGCCGGTCCACGGCACGGTAGCTGCCGGGCCGGACGACGTCTCCGACCGCGATCAACGCCTCGGCCGCCCCGTCCACCCGCACGAGGACCGGAGTGTGCGCGGCGCTCTCCGCCCGGGCGAGGGCGTCCGCCAGCACCGCCGGCAACGCGCCGTCAGGCGCCAGCACCTCCACCGTACGGCCGTCCACCCGGCCACGGACCCCGCGCCCCGGCGTGGCCGCGAAGCCCCGCACCGGGGGCAGCGGCTCCTCGGCCGCGCAGCGCCGCGCGTGCGCGGTGACGGCCCGTCCGATGGGATGCTCCGAACCCTGTTCCACGGCACCGGCCAGACGGAGGACGACGTCGTGACCCGGGCCGTCCGGGGCGGCGGTGACCTGTGCGACGCTCATGTGGCCGCTGGTCAGCGTGCCCGTCTTGTCGAGGACGACCGTGTCGACGTGCTGGAGCGCCTCCAGCGTCCGCGGACCGCTGACCAGCACGCCCAGCTGGGCCCCGCGGCCGGTGGCGGCCATCAGGGCGGTGGGCGTGGCCAGGCCGAGGGCGCAGGGGCAGGCGACGACGAGTACGGCCACGCACGCGGTGACCGCCGCCTGCGGGTCGGCGCCGGCCCCGAGCCAGAATCCGAGCACGGTGACGGCGACGGTCAGCACGACGGGCACGAACACCCCGGCGACGGCGTCGGCGAGCCGCTGCGCCCGTGCCTTGCCCGCCTGGGCCTCCGTCACCAGCCGGGTGATACGGGCCAGCCGGGTGTCGGCCCCGACCGCCGTGGCACGGACGAGCAGCAGGCCGCCGGCGTTGACGGCACCGCCGACCAGGTCCGAACCGGGCCCCACCTCGACCGGCTCGCTCTCGCCGGTGACCAGCGAGAGGTCCGCGGCGGAACTTCCCTCCACCACCCGGCCGTCGGTGGCGACCCGCTCGCCGGGCCGCACGACGAAGACCTGCCCCACCCGCAGCTGCTCGACGGGGACGGACCGCTCACCGTGCTCGTCCCGTACGCACACCTCCTTGGCCGCCAGGTCCGCCAGCGACCGCAGGGCCGCTCCGGTCCCCCGCCTGGCCCGCGCCTCCAGGAAGCGTCCGGTCAGCACGAACAGCGGGACGGCGACCGCGGCTTCCAGGTACACGTGCGCGGCGCCGTCCGACGCGGACGGCAGCCAACTGAACGCCATCCGCATACCGGGGTCGCCCGCTCCGCCGAGGAACAGCGCGTAGGCCGACCAGGCGAAGGAGGCCACGACACCGAGCGAGACGAGCGTGTCCATGGTGGCCGCCGAGTGGCGCAGGCCGCGTACCGCCCGGGTGTGGAAGGGCCAGGCACTCCACACCGCGACCGGCGCGGCGAGCATGAAGCACAGCCACTGCCAGTTGCGGAACTGCAGGGCCGGCACCATCGACAGGACCAGGACGGGCAGGGCGAGCAGCGCCGTGACGAGGAGCCGCTCGCGTTCGCGCCGGGCCGCCGCCTCGGTCCCGTCCCCGTCCGCCGCCGTCCCCCGGGGGGGCTCGGGCGCGGGAGGTTCGGGCAGCGCCGCCTCGTATCCGGCCCGCTGGACGGCCGCCACGAGGTCGTCCGGCAGGACGCTCGCCGGATGGCTGACCCGGGCGAGGCCGGTGGCCAGGTTGACGGTGGCCGTGACGCCGTCGAGTCCGGCCAGCTTCTTCTCCACCCGCCGCACGCAGGCGGCGCACGTCATCCCGCCGACCGTCAGGTCCGTGACCACCGGCGGCGCCATCGGTTCGGCTTCCATCACTCACCGCCCCCGTGCATCCCGGGCATGTCACCCGTGCCGCCGCCGCCGTCGCCGCCCGGACCGCCACCGGTCCCGGTGCCGTGCATGCCGGGCGCCACCGGGCCGGAGGCGGACCCCACGGCGTAGGAGACGGAGAAGACCAGCACCAGCAGCACCATGAAACCGCAGAGGGCGGGTGGGGGCATCAGCTTGCGGGGGACGAAGCCCGCGAGGCGGGACGGGTGTCGGGGCTCGGCCATCTTCGGCCTTCCTGGTCGCGTCGAACCGTCGTACGGCGGAGAGCTGTCGCAGCCGTACCGGTCTAGGAGTCGGACGGATCGGGGGCCGAGTTCCGCCGCCGGACGATGACGTACGCCACACGGCTGACATGCGCCCACGGCGCCCTCTCCGCGACCGGCCTGACCTGGTCGCGCTTCGCGGGCGGCCACTTCGGTGAGGCCCTGGACGCGTTGCGCGCCGGTACGCCCGGTGTGTCCACCGCCCTGCCCGGCGCCTCCGCCGGCGCGACCGGGGGCCACCACGGTGGCCCGGCGCACTCCCCCGGCGCGGCGGGCGCCGACCCGAAGGCCGTCGACGGCGTCCTCGGCACGGCCCGCCGTGACGGTCTGTCCGGTCCCGTGGAGATCAGCGTGCCGTAGGACGGCGCCACGGCCTGGACCGTTTCGCGGACCCGCGACCAGTGGCCGGTCGGACGGGACAGCGTCGCCGTCGACGCGGCCACCGGCCGGGTGGTCGACCGGTGGACTTCGCCGACTGGCCGGTGCCGGGCAAGCTGACCCGCCGGGGCGTCAACGCGCACGCCGTCGCCGCTGTCGGCTGGGCACTCCCCCTGTTCGGCATACCCCTCGCCGTCTTCCTGGCCGTGGGCGCCGGCGGGCGGCGACGGCGACGGCGGGGGGCTGCCTCCGGTAGCTGGGTTCAGGTCCTGGTCACTGAGGTGTCTCCTCCCGGGACTCCTCCCCGGCGGGCAGGCCCTCCGGGCGGCGGCCCTGCGGCTGCTGGGGCTCGGGGCGCGCGGGAGCGGGCGGTACCCGGCGCTCCACCGGCGCTTCGGCGGTCACGGTCAGGGGCTCCCCGAAGTGGCGCACTTCGAGCGGTTCGCCCTCCACCAGCCGGTAGCGCACCCGGGTCTGCTCGATCTCGACCTTCAGCCGGCGTCCGCGCACCAGCACCGTGAACGCCACCCGGGACAGCGCCTCGGGCAGGCGCGGTGCGAAGCCCAGCACGTCCGGCCGGCCGTCGGCGAGGTGTCGCCGCATACCGCCGAAGCCGGCGATCAGGGCGATCCACGTACCGGCGAGGGAGGCGATGTGCAGACCGTCACGGGTGTTGTGCTCCAGGTCGCCGAGGTCCATGAGCGCGGCCTCGCCGAGGTAGGCGTAGGCCAGGCGCAGATGCCCGGTCTCGGCGGCGAGCACCGCCTGGCAGCACGCCGACAGGGAGGAGTCGCGCACGGTCATCGTCTCGTAGTAGGCGAAGTTGCGTGCCTTCTCCTCATCGGTGAACGCGTACGGGCACTCCATCATCGCCAGCACCACGTCGGCCTGCTTCACCACCTGCTTGCGGTACAGGTCGAAGTAGGGGTAGTGCAGCATGAGCGGGTAGTTCTCGGGCGGTGTCGCCTCGAAGTCCCAGTGCTGGAAGTGCGTGAAGCCGGCCGACTGCTCGTGCACGCCGAGCGTCTCGTTGTAGGGCAGCGCCATCCGTGCCGCCGCGTCCCGCCAGACGGCGGTCTCCTCGTCGTCCACACCGGCTTCGGCGGCCCGGTCCGCATGGCGCGTGCACACGTCCGCCGCGGCCACGAGGTTATGGCGGGCCATCAGGTTCGTGTACAGGTTGTCCCGCGCGATGGCGCTGTACTCGTCGGGTCCGGTGACCCCGTCGATGTGGAAGACGCCCTCCGCGTCGTGGTGGCCGAGGGAACGCCACAGGCGGGCGGTCTCCACGAGGAGGTCGAACCCCTCGCGCCGCTCGAACTCCTCGTCCCCGGTCATCATGACGTACCGGACCGCGGCCGTGGCGATGTCCGCGTTGATGTGGAAGGCGGCCGTCCCGGCCGGCCAGTAGGCGGAGGACTCCGAACCGTCGATCGTCCGCCAGGGGAACACCGCCCCCGACAGACCCAGCTGACGGGCGCGTTCCCGCGCCGCCGGCAGCATCCTGTGCCGCCACCGCAGCGCCGACGCGACGGCCTCCGGAGCGGTGAAGGTCAGTACCGGCAGCACGTAGGACTCGGTGTCCCAGAAGGAGTGCCCGTCGTATCCGGTTCCGGTCAGCCCTTTCGCGGGGATCGCCTGGTTCTCGCCGCGGGCGGCGGCCTGGAGCACGTGGAAGAGGGCGAACCGTACGGCCTGCTGGATCTGCGCGTCCCCGTCCACCTCCACGTCCGCTCCGGCCCAGAACCGGTCCAGGTAGTCCCGCTGTCCGGCCACGAGACCGTCCCAGCCGGTGCTGACCGCGGCCGCCACCGCCGCGTCCACCTGGTCGTGCACGGCCGGCAGCGAACGCTCACCCGACCAGCCGTAGGCCACGAACTTCACCAGCCGCAGCGGCTGTCCGGGCGCCAGGTCGGCGGTCACCGTCAGCCGGCTGACGTCGGGCTCGCTCTGCGCGGTCCAGCGGGTGCTGTCCGGGCCCTCGACGAGATGGTCGGCCGCCGCTCCCACCCGCAGCCCGCTGCGGTCGGTGCGGTGCACGAGCCGCAGCCTGGTCTCCTGCGCGAAGCTCTCCTCCGCCCTCAGCGGGGACTCGGTCGCCGCGGCGACGCGCGGGTCGCCTTGGAAGCGGGGCAGTTGTTCGTTGGCGACGAGTTCGGACTGCACCGCCACCGTGGCCGGTCCGTCGACCGGCTCGACCTCGTACACCACGGCGGCCACCGCCCGCTGGGTGAACGACACCAGCCGCCGCGAGGTGATCCGGACCGTCCGGCCACCGGGCGAGGTCCACCGCGCGGTGCGGCTGAGCACACCGGTACGGAAGTCCAGCACCCGCTCGTGTGCCAGCAGCCGGCCGTACCGCAGATCGCAGGGGTGATCGTCGACCAGGAGACGGATGATCTTGCCGTCGGTGACGTTGATCATGGTCTGGCCGGACTCGGGATATCCGTAGCCCGCTTCCGCGTAGGGCAGCGGATGCAGCTCGTGCACGCCGTTGAGGTAGGCGCCTGGCAGCCCGTGGGGCTCTCCCTCGTCGAGGTTGCCCCGCCATCCGATGTGCCCGTTGGACAGCGCGAACACCGATTCGCACTGGGCGAGCACGTCCAGGTTCAGCTCGGTCTCGCGCAGGCACCACGGTTCGACCGTGAAGCTGGGATGGGTGATCACCGTGACTCCAGGAGTTCGGCCAGATCGCGGACCACCACGTCCGCTCCGTGCGCTCGCAACTGCTCCGCCTGGCCGACCCTGTCGACCCCCACGACCACGCCGAACCGCCCGGCCCGCCCCGCCTCGACACCGGCAAGGGCGTCTTCGAACACGGCGCCCCGCGCGGGCTCCACGCCCAGCGCCCTGGCCGCCTCCAGGTAGGTGTCCGGAGCGGGCTTGCCCCGCAGCCGGCGTTCGCGCGCCACCACCCCGTCGATCCGCTCGTCGAACAGGTCCTCGATGCCGGCGGCGGCCAGCACGTCCCGGCAGTTGGCGCTGGACGACACCACCGCGCAGCGCAGGCCGGCGTCCCGCACCGCGTGGACGAAGCGGACCGAGCCCTCGTACGGTTCCACCCCGTCCTCGCGGATCCGCTCCAGCACCAGGTCGTTCTTGCGGGTGCCGAGTCCGTTCACGGTCTCCGCCTCCGGCGGGTCGTCCGGCGATCCCTCGGGCAGGCGCACACCGCGTGCGGCGAGGAACGTGCGCACCCCGTCCTCACGGGGCCGGCCGTCCACGTACGCGTCGTAGTCGTCGACCGCGTCGAAGGGGACGAAGTCGGTGCCCTCGCGTGCCGCGCGTTCGCGGAGATAGCCGTCGAACATCTCCTTCCAGGCGGCCGCGTGCACCTTGGCGGTCCGGGTGAGCACCCCGTCGAGGTCGAACAGGCAGGCGCGGACGTCAGCAGGCAGCCCAAGCATGGTGCCGAGGCTAGGCGGCGCCGGCGGCAGGCGACCGCGGGGCACGGCCCGGCACGCCGGAACACACCCGCTCGGTCGAGAGCCGCGAACGCCCTGTGCGCCACCCGGCCGAAGGCGACCCCGGGGGACGGCAGGAACACGCGGCGTACGCCGGGTCCGCGCCGGGGCCGGGGCTCAGTCGAAGCGCAGGTCGGAGAGCTGCCGTTCGAGCGCGGTGTCGTCGTCGCCGCGGGTCTCCGCCGCCGGGCGGCCGGCCATGAGGGCGGCCAGCTCGGCGCCCGCCCGCGGTCCGGGCGGACCGACGGCGGACCGGTGGTGGGTTTCATGCGGATTCTTCCTCGCCTGTCAGATTGTTCACGGGCAGCGGACGCCTGAGCATCCCGAACGGAAGATGACTGAAAAGCGAAATGCGGCGCCGATGGAATTCAGCTATCGGGCACTAAGCACCAGGGAAACGGGAGGGCGAACGGCACACGACGTTAGTGCACGCCAGGTACATGCACCGTGCACTGCTCGCGGCGCGGCCCGGCAGTCCGCCGGCGAAGTGCCGCGACAGCAGGTGCATTTTTGGACATCAGCCGGTGCGCCCATCGGCAACATCCCTGGCAGGACCTGGCGTACGGTCGTCCGGAACCGTACGAGCACTCAGAGCAGGGGGCGGAGTGAAAATCCCTCTTTCCAATTCCGCGGACGCTTTCCCGATCGTTTTCCCCACGGAAGTCCGGATCAGTGTGGCCGGCGAACGGTGGGTACCCCTTCCCGCGGAACTCCGTTACGAGGTGACCGACCCTTATGCCGTGCGTCTGTCCATAGGCGCCCCGCTGGCCTCCTCCGTCGACTGGGTCTTCGCCCGGTCGCTCCTCGCCCGGGGAATCCACCGGCCGGCGGGGATCGGGGACGTGGTGGTCATCCCGCGGCACCGGTGCGATCCGCGGTCGGTCCGCATCCTCCTGAGGACCCGTGCCGGGGCGGCGCTCCTCGCGGTCTCCGCCTACGCGGTCAGGGACTTCCTGCGCCGGTCCGACGCGCTGGTGCCGCCGGGCACCGAGCACCGCCTCATCGATCTGGACCGGCTCGTCCGCCGGCTGGCGCCCGACGGGGAGTGAGCCGGGCGGGTGCGGTGAGGATCCGCCGCGCCGGCACGTCGCGCACAGCGCGAGCGAGAGCGAGAGGGAGAGGGAAGGGCCCGTGTGCCGCCGGCCGCTCTGACCGGCCGCGGCGCCGCGGCCGGTCAGGCATCGTCCCGGCCTTCGGCCCGCGCGCCCCGGCTCCCCGCACCTTGGCCCGGAGCGCCCCGGGCCCGCACACCCTGCCCCCGCACGCCCTCGCTCCGCACGCCTCGGCCCGGTGCGCCTCGTCGGCCCTGAGCGCCTCGGCCCTGAGCGCCTCGGCCCTGTGCGCCTCGGTGCGGTGCCGCCCGTGGGGCCGGGCCGGGGCGGCTGCGGAGCAGTGAGGCGGCGGCGGCCACCAGGGCCATGGTGATGGCCAGGGTGAAGACGACGGTCAGGCCGTCGTGGAAGGGCTGGGAGATCAGACGGGGGAAGAACTCGCGTCCGGTGAGCACCTCGGCGTCGGGGCGGGGCAGCCGGCCGAGGAGGGCCGGGCCGAGCAGTTGCCGGACGGGGTTGTAGCCGAGGAAGGCGGCGAACAGGATGCCGACCGGCGGCAGCACGGCGACGGTGTGGGCGGCCGGCGCGGGAACGTGCCGCGCGGTGAGGCCGGTGCTGAGCGTGTGCGGCAGGGAGCCGGCGAGTCCGGCGACCATCAGGGAGAAGAACAGGCCCATGGACAGGACCGTGCCGGCGTTCTGGAAGGTGGCGCGCATGCCGGAGGCGGCGCCGCGGGCGTCCGCGGGGACGCTGGACATGATGACGGAGGTGTTCGGCGCCGCGAACAGCCCGTTGCCCAGGCCGTTGAGGAAGCACAGGAGGGCGAAGAGGGAGTAGGGGAAGTCGGTGGGCAGGAGCAGGAGCCCGGCGAAGGACACCGCCGTCACGACACAGCCGGCCGCGGCGAACGGCCGGGCGCCGAACCTGTCCGACAGCGCTCCGGACACCGGCCCGGCGGTGAGGAAGCCGACGGTGAGGGGCAGCAGGTAGATGCCCGCCCACAGCGGGGTGTCGGCGTAGTCGTAGCCGTGCAGCGGCAGCCAGATGCCCTGCAGCCAGATGATGAGCATGAACTGCAGGCCGCCCCGGGCGATCGCGCCCAGCAGCGTGGCCGCGCCGGCGCCGGTGAACGCGGCGTCGCGGAACAGCCGCAGCGGGAACATCGGTTCGGCGACCCGGGTCTCGACGACGCAGAAGACGACCAGCAGGAGCATGCCGCCGAGGAGGCCGGTGAGCACCCAGGGGTCGGTCCAGCCCATGGTGTGGCCGCCGTAGGGCTGGATGCCGTAGGTGATGGCGGCCAGCAGGGCGGTGAGGCCGGCGGCGAAGGTGAGGTTGCCCCACCAGTCGATCCGTCCGGGGGTGCGGGTGCCCGTCTCGTGCAGGGACTTGTACGCCCACACCGTGCCGATCAGCCCGATGGGCACGTTGACCCAGAAGATGTAGCGCCAGTCCCACTCCACGAGCACCCCGCCGAGGACCAGTCCGATGAACGTGCCGGCGATACCGGCGACCATGTTCACGCCGAGCGCCATGCCGCGCTGCCGGGCGGGGAAGGCGTCGGTGAGGATGGCGGCCGAGTTGGCCATCAGCATCGCGCCGCCGACGGCCTGCACGATCCGCCATCCGATCAGCCACAGCGCCCCGCCCGCGCCCTGCAGCGGATCCAGGGACAGGATCACCGAGGTGACGGTGAAGACGAGGAACCCCGCGTTGTAGGTGCGGACCCGGCCCCGCATGTCGCCGAGCCGGCCGAGGGTGACGACCAGGACGGCGGTGACGAGGAGGTAGCCCATCAGCATCCACAGCAGGTAGCTGACGTTGCCGGGCCGGAGCGGGTCGAGGTGGATCCCGGTGAAGATCCCGGGCAGGGAGATCAGCACGATCGAGCCGTTGACGCTCGCGATCAGGATGCCGAGCGTGGTGTTGGTCAGCGCCACCCATTTGTAGCGGGGATGGCCGGCGCCGATCCGGGTGCGGCGCGCGCGGGGCGGCCCGGCGGGGGCGGTGCCCGCGGGGCGGGGCGTTCGATCGGTGGCCACCGCCTCTCCTCCCTTCCCTCCTTGCTTCCTGTGGGCGAGCCCCCTCGGGGGCGCTTCCCGGGGCCCGGGTCAGTTCACGGCGGCCGGTCCGAGTGCCGGCGCGGCGGCCGTGACGGCCGTCCAGGGCGCGCGTTCGACGACCAGCCGGCGCAGCATGCGTGCCTGGCGGGGGGTGTTCCAGCCGAGTACGCCGACCACGCGGCCGTGGTGGCCGTAGGCCGCGGTGAACCGTCCGTCGGCCGGGGTGCCGTGGACGATCCGCGGCTCCGCGCCCTGCGGGAAGATGCCGTAGGCCTGGATCCGGGTGTCGTACTGGTCGGTCCAGAAGTAGGGGACGGGGGCGAACGGGACGGCGTCGCCGAGGAGGTTGCCGGCCGCCGCCATGGCCTGCTCGGTGGCGTTCATCCGGTGCTCCAGGCGCATGCGGGTGCCGAAGCGGGGGTGGGGCCAGGAGGCGACGTCGCCGGCGGCGTGGATCCCGGGCGCGGCCCGGCACAGCGCGTCGCACTCGACCCCGTCGCCCAGGCGGAGCCCGGAGCCCGCGAGCCAGTCGGTGGCGGGCGTGGAACCGAGGGCCAGGACGACGACGTCGGCCGGCAGTGTGCCGCCGTCGCCGAGTTCCACCGCCGTCACCCGGCCGCCCGCGCCGTGCAGCCGGCGCACCCCGACCCCGCAGCGCAGGCGGGTGCCGTGGTCGCGGTGCAGTGCGGCGACCAGTTCGCCGATCCGGTCCCCGAACGGGCGCCGTACCGGGAACGGTTGCGGCTCCACGACGGTCACCTCCAGGCCCATGGTCCGGGCAGCGGCGGCGACCTCGGTGCCGAGGAATCCGGCGCCCACCACGACCACTCTCGGCCCGGCGAGCAGTGCCGCCCGCAGGGCGAGTGCGTCGTCCAGGGTGCGCAGCACGTGGACCCCGGCCGGCTCGCTGTCGGGGAGCCGGCGGGGTGTCACACCGGTGGCGATGAGCAGACCGTCGAAGGGGACGTCTCCGCCGTCGCCCAGGCGCACCCGGCGGCCCGGGACGTCGAGGGCGACGGCGCGCTGCCCGAGCCGCAGATCGGCCTTCAGCGCGGCGAGGTCCTGCGGGGAGCGCAGGGTGACCTGTGCGGGCTCCCACGCTCCGGTCAGGATCTCCTTGGACAGCGGCGGGCGGTCGTACGGGGGACGGGACTCGTCCCCGATCAGGGTCAGGTGACCGGTCCAGCCGCGTCGGCGGAGGGTCTCGGCGGCGGTGAGTCCCGCGGCCGAGGCTCCCACGATGACGATCCGCTCCATCGGCCTCACTGCCCCTCCCCCTGGTCCCCGTGTCCGGCAGCCGTCTCGTCCGTCACCCAGATGACCCGGGCCGGGCACAGGGCGGCTGCCTGCCGGACCTCGTCCGCCAGGTTCTCGGGCGGGGTCTCGGTGAGCAGGACGACGATGCCGTCCTCCTCGCGCTGGTCGAACACCTCGGGCGCGCTCAGCACGCACTGTCCGGAGGCCACGCACTTGCTCTGGTCGACGATCACCTTCATGGGATGCTCCTTTCCCACACGGCGCTCGGCCGCGGTCACCAGGTGACGGGCAGTTCGTAGACGCCGTAGACGAGCCCGTCGTGCTTGAACGGGATCCGGTCGAAATCCACGGCCAGGCGCAGGCCCGGGACGCGGCGGTACAGGGTGGCGTAGACGACCTGCAGCTCGACCCGGGCCAGCGGCTGGCCGAGGCACTGGTGCACGCCGAAGGCGAAGGCGAGGTGGTGGCGGGGGTTGCGGGTGACGTCGAGCCGGCCTGGGTCGGGGAAGGCGTCCGGATCGCGGTTGCCGATGTCATTGGCGATGATGACGCCGTCGCCCGCGCGGATGGTGACTCCGCCGATCTCGATGTCCTCCCGGGCCACGCGGCGCCGTCCGCTGTGGGTGATGGTCAGGTAGCGCAGGAGTTCCTCGACCGCCGAGGCGATCAGCCGGGGGTCGTCGCTCTCGCGCACCAGGGCCAGCTGGTCGGGGTGGCGCAGCAGGGTCAGGGTGCCCAGGGCGATCATGTTGGCCGTCGTCTCGTGCCCGGCGATCAGCAGCAGCACGCCCATGTCGGCGGCCTCGCGCCGGGAGAGTTCACCGGCCCTGACCCGTTCGGCCAGGGTGGAGAGCAGGTCGTCGGCCGGGTGGGCGAGTCTGGCGCCGATCAGCCGCTCCAGGTACTCGGCCAGCCGCAGGACGGCCTCCCGCCCCTGCCGCGCCGTCGTGCTGCGCTTGACCAGGATCCTGCTGTTGGCCTGGAAGAAGTCATGGTCGGCGTAGGGGACGCCGAGCAGTTCGCAGATCACCAGCGACGGCACCGGCAGCGCGAACGCCTGGACCAGGTCCACCGGCTTCGGGCCGGCCAGCATGGTGTCGATCAGGCCGTCGGCGATCCGCTGGATCGGGGGACGCAGCGACTCCACGTTCTTGATGGAGAAGGCCCCGGTGACCATACGGCGCAGCCGGGCGTGGTCCGGATCGTCCATGGTGATGAAGGTGCGGGACAGCGTCCGGCGCTCCCGCTGGGCCGGGCCCGTGTGCGGGTAGTGCGCCTGGTCGCTGTCCGAGCTGATCCGCGGATCGGCCAGCAGCGAGCGCTGGTCCTCGTAGCGTGTGACCAGCCACGGGGTGCTGCCGTCCCACAGCCGCACCCGGCTGATCGGGGTCTCGTCCCGCAGGGTGCCGAGGGCCGGCGGCGGGTCGAAGGGGCAGCCGGTCGCCCGGGCCATGGGGTAGTCCGGTATCCGCGCCGAGGGGGCGCCGGTGCCGGGTGCCGACGTGGTGGTCATGGTTCTCCGCCCTTTCCGGAAGCTCGGACAGTGCGCGCGGGTACCGGGACCGGGGCCCGCCGCGCGGGGGGCGCGACGGGGCAGCGGGGCGGGTCCCGCCCGTGGGAGAAACCGTCGAAGAGCGCGGCCGGGAGGCCGGCCGGGCGGCTCAGGGAGCCGGTCTGTCGCCCGGGACGCGGGAGCGCGGGGCGGCCTGGACCATCCGCTGGACGATGGGCAGGGCCGTGTGCATGGCCTCGCCCAGTGCGCGGACGTCCTGCTCGGGCAGGGCGGCCAGCAGGTCGGCCACCCGGGCGCTCTGCGTGTGCCGGCGTTCGGCCAGCAGCTCGCGCCCGGCGTCCGAGATGCCGACGAGGCGGACGCGGCCGTCCTCGGGGTGTCCGACGCGTGACGCCAGGCCCTGGGCTTCCAGTCGCTGCACCAGCACGGTCATCGACGGCTGGGCGAGGCCCTCGGCCGCCGCCAGCGCCGTCAGCCGGACGGGTCCTTCCCGCTCCAGCCGGCTGAGCACCGCGGCGGTGGTCAGGCTCATTCCCTGCCGGTCCGACAGCAGGAACCTGACCAGTCCGGTGGCCAGCTCGTTGAGCGCCGCCGCGACCTCCTGGGGACTCTCTTCAGATGTCTCACCCATCTCCCACTCATATCACTCATCTATATAGATTGTCTATATAGATGAGGGGTGATGTGACCGGAGGCGGGTCCACAGGTGCCGGATCCCGGCTCGCGGCACCGCTCTTTGGCGGTCAGCTGCAATGCCCGGCCGTCCCCGGGTGTGGGACGCTCACCGTGTGGTGCGCTGCCTCATCGTCGACGACAGCCCCTGCTTCCTGTCCGCCGCTCGCTGTCTGCTGGAACGCGAGGGCGTGACCGTGGTGGGGGTCGCTTCGACGGGCGCCGAAGCCACCGAACGCGTCGCGGAGCTACGGCCGGACGTCGTCCTGATGGACGTCGAGCTGGGTCCGGAGAGCGGGGTCGAGGTGGCGGCCCGGCTCCACCGGCAGGCCGCGGGCGGAGCGCCGCGCACGATCCTGATCTCCGCGCGCGCGGACCAGGACTGCGCGCAGCTGGTCGCGGCCTCCTCGGCGATCGGGTTCCTGTGCAAGACCCGGCTGTCCGCGGCGGCGATCCGCGCCCTGCTCGACGGCGAACACGACGGCTGCCCCGGCGACGGGTGAGGCCCCGTGTCAGGGGGCCTGCAGAAAGGCCAGAACCGCTCGTACGCGCCGGTGGTCGTCGTCCGTCTCGGACAGGCCCAGCTTGCCGAGGATGCTGTGCACATGCTTCTCGACGGTGCCCTCGGTGACCCAGAGCCGGCGGGCGATGCCGACGTTGGACCGGCCCTCCGCCATCAGGGCCAGCACCTCACGCTCGCGCTCGCTGAGCACGTCGAGGGGGTTCTCCCGGCGTCGCACGGACACCAGCTCCTGGATGAGGGCGGGGTCCACGACGGATCCGCCCTTGGCGATCCGCCGCACCGCCTCCAGGAACTCCTCCACATCCGCGACCCGGCTCTTGAGCAGGTACCCGACCCGCCGGCCCCCCGCCAGCAGCTCCATGGCGTGCTCGACCTCGATGTGTGCGGACAGCACCAGGATCCCGACGTCCGGCAGTTCCCGGCGGATGACGCGGGCCGCCTCCAGTCCCTCGGTGGTGTTGGTCGGCGGCATGCGGATGTCGACCACCGCCAGGTCGGGGACCGTCTCCCGGGCGACGCTCAGCAGGGCGTGACCGTCCCCCGCCTGGCCCACGACGGACATCCCGGACCGTTCGAGCAGGCTGGCCAGGCCCTGGCGGAGCAGCACATCGTCGTCCGCAAGCACCACTCGCAACTGCGTCATACCGCGCCTTCCACCGTCCCGTGCGGCATGGCCGCTCTCCTGTGCGGCACGGCCGGCCTCCCGGTCCATGGCGGGGAGAGCCCGCCTGTCAGCAGGCTCTCACGGGCGTCGGCACCGGGGCGACCGCGCGAGGGGCCGACGGGGGCACCGCCCGCCGGGCGCGGCCCCCCGGCACGGCGTTCGGTGCCACACTTGATGAACGCACACTGCGCAGGCCAGGCAAGGGAAGCTACGCGATGAGCCATCGCGGGGTGAACGCACTGCGCCGGCACCGGCTGAACGGGCTGTTCGCCGGTACGGTGCTGGTGGCTGCGGTCACCGGTCTGCTGGACGCCCTCGATCCGTACGTCGTGCCCCTGCACCTGCTCTCGATGTACATGCTCCCGGTGATGGCCGTGGCGGTGGTCTGGGGCACCGCGCTCGCCGTCGTCGCCTCGGTGCTGAGCGTCACGGCCTACGCGTATCTGTTCGCCCGGCCGCACGGACTGGAGATCACCCACTCGCAGACCGTCGTCACACTGATCGCCTTCCTCCTCACGGCGACGGTCGTCGGCCAGCTGGCGGCCCGGCTGCGGCGCTCGGCTCTGCTGTCGGAGCGGCTTTCGCAGGAGCAGTCCGCATTGCGCGAGGTCGCTACGCTCATCGCGCGCTCCGCCCGGCCGATGACGGTGTTCGAGGCCGTCACCCGCGAGGCGGGCCAACTCGTCGGCGCCGATCTGGTCCGCGTGGAGCGGTACGAGGCCCACGGCGCCCTGCGCGGCGTCGCCGCCTGGTCCCGGTCGGGCGGGCCGGACGCGGCGGCGGTGGCCACCCCCTTCGCCCTCGACGGGCTGCGGGTCGCCCGTGAGGTCGGACGGACGTGCGACACGGTCCGCGTCGAGGGCCTCGCCCGCATCGAGGACGTGCGCCCGGCGGCACACGTCGCGGGCACGATTCCGGTCGGCGGGGCGGCGCGGACCCCGGGGGGCCGCTCGTCGGTCGGGTGCCCGATCGTCGTGGGCGGGCGCCTGTGGGGGGTGATCCTGGCCTGCAAGAGGAGCGACGCCCCCTTCCCGGCGAAGACCGAGTCGCAGATGGCCGCCTTCACCGACCTCGTCGCGATCGCCATCGAGAACGCCAGGGCCCACGCGGAGCTGAACGCCTCACGCGCGCGGATCGTCACCGCCGCCGACGGCGCGCGCCGCCGCATCGAACGCGATCTGCACGACGGCGTCCAGCAGCGGCTGGTCTCGCTGCTCCTGCTGCTCCGCAACACACAGGCGGCGGTTCCGCCGGATCTGGAGCGGCTCCACGCGGAACTCGACGACGTCGCCGCCGGGCTCTCGGACACCTGCGACGAACTCCGCGAGGTGGCGCGCGGCATCCACCCCGCGATCCTGGCGCAGGGCGGCCTCGCTCCCGCGCTCCGGGCGCTCGCCCGGCGCTCGGCCATCCCGGTCGATCTCGATGTCCAGGTCCTGGAGAGACTTCCCGAGCGGGTGGAGGTCAGCGCCTACTACGTCGTCTCCGAGGCGCTGACGAACGCGGTCAAACACGCCCAGGCCTCGGTCGTCACCGTCACCGTGGACGCCGAGTCCGAGGTGCTGCGGGTCCGGGTGCGGGACGACGGGGTCGGCGGGGCCAGTTTCGCCGCCGGCACGGGTCTCGTGGGCCTCAAGGACCGGGTGGAGGCGCTCGACGGCAGGATGTTCCTGGACAGCCCGAGGACCGCGGGGACCACGCTCCGCGCGGAGCTGCCGTTCACCCCGGCCCGGCACGCGGCCGACGGCTAGCGAGCCGGGGGGCCGGGCGCCGGGCCGGCCGGGCAGCGGAAGGGGCCGGCCCGAGGGCCGGCCCCTTGGGGCAGTGCGGTTGGCGTCACCAACCCCAGCTGCCGTAGTCGCCGTAGTCGCCGCCGTGGTCGTGGTCGTGGTCGTAACTGCTGTACCAGCCGTGGTCACCGTAGTCGTGGCCGCCGTAGCCGTAGTCGCCGTGACCGCCGTAGCCGCCGTCGTGACCGCCATAACCGCCGCCGTCGTGACCGCCGCCATAACCGCCGCCGCCGTGGCCGCCGCCGTAGCCACCGCCGCCGTGGCCGCCGCCACCGCCGCCATGGCCACCGCCGCCACCGCCGCCGTGACCGCGTGCGAAGTCGACCGAGGCGATGGAGTGACTGAGCTGGTGGTGGGCGTTCGCCGGCGCGGCGACGGCCGATGCCGTGGCGCCGCCCACGGCCAGAGCGAGACCCGCGACAGCTGCGAGGGGCCATGTGAACTTACGCATGTGAATCTCCTGGAGTGGTTCGAAGCTGAGAGCGCATCCACGACGCGCGGAACACGGGCCACCGCAGACGTTCGCCCGTTTTGTTCCCTTTAGACGTATTCCACGGTGCTCTCGCGGGAAGGCGCGGGACAACCAGGCGAGCGGGAAGCGGCTCTACCGGCCAGCGGTAATCGTCCGCCGCCTCGACGGCCTCGCCCCGGCGCCGTCCAACGGCACGGCACGGGCTCCGGGCCCGGCCGCCCGGGGCGTGCCGCACGACCGCTCCAGCGCGTCCTCGCACCGGCCCGGCCGCCGCGGGCCGGCTACTCGGCACCGCGGGGCGGAGCCACCCGGCCACCGGCCCCGCAGTGGTGTAGAACCGACCAATGATGATCAGTACGCACGGCTCTGCCGCCGGGTACGCATGGCTCTCCGAACGCCGACGGGCAGCGGTGAGCACGCTCGTCGCGGCCGGCGTGACGGCGGGCCTCCTCCTGGTCCGCGCGCTCGACGGCGGATCCGCGCTGATCTCCGCGGCGGACGTGGGCGTCCTGGTGCTGTTCGCCTATCTCTTCTGCTATCTCAGCGTCACCCTGATCGCCTTCTCGACCGCCTCTCCGGCCCAGATCCGCACCTGGGCCCGGCGCACGGCGCGGGGCACGGTGGTGCAGCGGTACGTCCTCGGGACCGCGCCGGGGCCCGGGGTGTCGATCTTCATCGCGGCGGCAGCGCTCGTGGTGCAGGTGGTGTGGCGCCCGGGGCACCTCGGTTCGGCGCTTCCGGTGGTGCTCCGGGTGGTGATGGCGTTCACCCTCGTCGTCGACGCGTGGGTCAGCGTGCTGGTGTCCTTCGCGGTCGCCTACCACGCCGACGATCTGGTGGAGAACCAGCGGGCGCTGCAGTTTCCCGGGGACGGCACCCCCGTCTGGTCCGACTACATGTACTTCGCCCTGTCGGTCATGACGACGTTCGGCACCACCGATGTGACCGTGGCCTCGCGCGCGATGCGGCGGACCGTGGCGGCCAACGCCGCCATCGCGTTCGTCTTCAACACCGTGACGGTGGCGAGTCTGGTGGGCGCCCTGGACAGCGGCTAGCGTCGGACGAGGCCGTGATGGCGGCCCGGGTTGACCACCGTGGACAGGCCGTTGAGCAACAGGCGGGTGCCGCCGCGCAGATGGGCGACGTCCTGGCTGCCGTCTCCGCTGGGCACGAGCCAGGTGAACTGCTCGGTCCAGGTCAGCCGGGAGCCGGCGGCGTCGTCGGCCAGTTCGACGGTGACGAGGGAGATCCAGCGGCGGCTGCCGTCGACCTCGGCCTCGTAGGCGTAGACGATCCGGGAGTCCGGGACGATGTCCAGGAACCGGGAGCGGTAGGCGAGGCGTTGCTCGATGTCCCCGGAGACGAAGACGTTGCGGGCGCTCTCGCCGCCGCCGACCCGGAAGTCCAGCGCGTGCTCGGCGGTGGAGGAGCCGCCCGGGAGGCGGAACCAGCGGCTCCGCAGGGAGGTTTCGGCGAAACCTCGGAAGACCTCCGCCCGCGTCACCGTGAAGTCCAGATCGACGGAGAACGTCCCGTGCAGAACGGGGGGTAACGGATCAGCGGCCGGGGAATCGCCCGACTCCACCCGCGTGAGGTGACCTGCGTCCATTGGCTCAACCTAACACGGGCCGCGGCGCCCGGCGGGGCACCGCGGCCCGTCCGGTCAGAGCCAGCCGTCCAGCGATTTCAGGAAGCCGTCGACGTCGTCGCGGTGGACGCAGTGGCCGGTGTCCGGGACGTACACCACCTCGAATCCGCGCCCGCGCAGCCGCTCGGCCAGTTCGTCGGGGACGAGGTGGTGGTCGCCGGCGCCCTGCACGAGCGAGGGCACTTCGGCCCGCGCCGGGATCAGGTCCCGGTCGCTGCGCAGCCATTCGATGGCCCGCACGTCCCAGCGGGCGTACCCGGCCAGCTCCGCCTCGATGTCCTCGGGCAGCCAGCGGGGGCACAGCTGACGGATGCTCTCGGCGGTGGCCACCTTGGTGGCCTGCGCGAACTCCCTCACCTCGTCGACCGATTTGGCGCCGAGCTTCCACGCGGGGTCGCTGTAGACGACCTTGGCCGGGCGCAGACCGGGGACCGCGAGGGCGAGGACGGGGGCGCCGAAGGAGTGGGCGAGGGCGAGGTCGACGCCCTCCGGGACCGACTCCACGAGGTCGGCCGCGAGGAGTTCGGGCGTGTACTCGTCGGCGTGCGGGCTGTCGCCGTGGCCGCGCAGGTCCGGCATCAGCACGCGGTAGCCGCGCTCGGCGATGAGCGGCGCCACGCGTCGCCAGGTGGCCGCCGACGACATCACGCCGTGGACGAGCAGCACCGTCCGGTCTCCGTCGCCGACCTCGTGCAGTGCGAGCTTCATGATCGGGGGTGTCCTTTCGAGGCGCGGTTGCGGTCACGGGATTGCCGTCATGGGGTGGCCGGAGCGGACCGGCCGACCGGCGTCCGCCCTCAGGCGTCGGCCGGTGTCACCAGCTCCAGCAGGGCCTTCGCGGCCAGCCGGTAGCCCATCGCGCCGAGGCCGACCACGATGCCGGAGGCCAGCGGGGCGATCACGGACTCGTGCCGGAACTGCTCGCGGGCCCACACATTGCTGAGGTGCACCTCGATCCAGGGCCGCGGATAGGCCGCGAGGGCGTCGCGCAGGCTCCAGCCGGCCATCATCAGAGCCCCGGGATTGACGATGGCACCGACGGTGTCGTCGTGGTGCCGGTGGATGTCACGCACCAGGTCGCCCTCCCCGTCGTGCTGGAGGGAGAGCACCTCCCAGCCCGCGCCGCTCACCTCGGCGGCCACGGCCTTCTCGATGTCGGCGAGGGTGTCGGTGCCGTAGATCTCCGGCTCCCGGCGGCCCAGGATGCCCAGATTGGGGCCGTTCAGCAGGAGCAGGGTGCCGCTCATGAGGTCACCTCGCTGTTCGGCGAGGCGGAGCGGCCCGAGTCGTCGTCCTTCAGGGCGAGTTCGGCCTCGGCGCGGTCCTCGGCACGCGCCATGGCGAGCCGGAGGACGGGCGGTGTCATCAGCGAGGTCACGATCGCGACCAGGACGATGATGGTGTACGAGTCGGTGTTCAGGACGCCCAGACGCAGCCCGGTCATCGCCACGACGACCTCCACCACACCGCGGCAGTTCATGCCCGCGCCGAGGGCGAGCGCCTCCCAGCGGTTGAGGCGGCTGAGCCGCGCGCCGAGGAAGGCGCCGGAGAACTTGCCGATGACGGCGACGGCGAGCACGGCGCAGGCCGCGGCGAGGATCTCCGGGTGGCGCAGGGCGGTGAGGTCCATCCGCAGCCCCGCGGTGGCGAAGAACAGCGGGGCCAGGAAGGCCAGCACGCAGGTCTTCAGCGGCTCCAGCTTCTCCCGGTCCAGGTCCTTGCTGGTGCCGACCAGCACACCGCAGACGAAGGCGCCGAAGATCGCCTCCAGCTTCATGGCCTGGGTGGCGGCGGCGCCGAACACGACCAGCACCACGACCGTCGTGATCGTGGCCGCGGAGCCCTCGCTCCGCGCCGCCCGGCGCAGCGCGGCGCCCACCAGCGGGCGGCCGATCAGCAGGGCGAACAGCACGACCCCGACCGGGTGGAGCACGGAGGTCGCGACGACGCCCGCGGTGAGTCCGGCGGTGGCCATCGCGGAGACCACGGACAGCAGGAACCAGCCGACGATGTCGTCCACCACACCCGCGGACAGGATCAGCTGGCCGATGTCCCGGTGCAGCAGTTTCATGTCGAGCAGTGTCTTGGCGATCACCGGAATGGCGGTGACGCACATCGCCACGCCGAGGAAGAAGGCGAAGACCTTGGCGTCGACGCCGGCCGGCATGAGGACGCCGCTCAGCGCGAAGCCGGTGGCGATCCCGAGGCCGAGCGGCAGCACGAGTCCGGCGATGCTGACCCGGGCCGCGGTGACGCCGCGTTTGCGGACGAGGCCGAAGTTCAGTTCGGCGCCGGTGACTCCGACGAGGAGCAGCACACCGAGCTGTCCGGTCGCGTCGAGCAGGTGCATCTGCTCCGGCTGCTGGGGCAGCAGCCAGCGGGAGAAGGCGGGCAGCACGTGCTGGAGCACGGACGGCCCGAGCAGCATGCCGGCGCACAGCTCGCCCACGACCGCCGGCATGCGGAAACGCTCGGCGAGCCGGCCCAGGACGAACGCGAGCAGCAGCAGGAAGGCTATCTGGAGGAGGAAGACCAGGAGTGAGTGCGGAGCCATGGTCGGCACCGGGTCGGCGAACGTCACGGGCTCTTCCCTCGTCGGAGCGGTCGATGGGGGTCAGCGGGCGGTGCCGGCGCCCTGACCGGCGAGGCTGCGCTTCAGCAGGGCGATGACCTCGGCGCTCCGCTCGACGTGGAAGAAGTGACCGCCCTGGAAGACCTGTACGTCGGTCGGCCCGGTGGTGTGCTCCTCCCAGGCGCGTGCCTCTTCCAGCGAGGTCCGCGGATCCGCGTCACCGGTGAGCACGGTCAGCGGGCAGTCGAGCCGTCGGTCGGGGTCGTGCCGGTAGTTCTCGATGGCGGTGTAGTCGCTGCGGATCGCCGGCAGGAACATCGCCAGTACCTCGGGGTCGGCCAGCACCGCCTGGTTGGGGCCGCTGAGCGTGCGCAGTTCGGCCAGGACCTGTTCGTCGGTCGCGGCGTGCACGCGCTCGTCGCGGTACCGGGAGGGCGCGCGCCGGCCGGAGGCGAACAGCCGTACCGGGGCGGGCAGTTGGGCCTGCCGCATGCGCAGGGCCACCTCGTAGGCGAGGACGGCGCCCATGCTGTGCCCGAACAGGGCCAGCGGCCGGTCGTCCAGGTGGCGCAGTGCCGCGAAGATCTGGTCGGCGTACTCCGGGATGTTGTCGATGCCGGGTTCCTGCCGGCGCATCTGACGGCCCGGGTACTGCACGGCCAGGACCTCGACGGCGGGCGTGAGGGCGGTGGCGACCGGGAAGAAGAAGCTCGCCGAGCCGCCGGCGTGCGGCAGGCAGACGAGCCGTACCGCGCTGTCCGGCCCGGGCCGGAAGACGCTGACCCACTTCTCGAACTGTGCCGTTGTTCCGGGCATGCCGAATGGCTCGCTTTCACGTCGGGGACTCAGCGTCTGGTACGGGACTCCGGCAGCGTAGGCCGGGGCCGTCCGGGGCCGGTATCCCTCAACCTGATAGCCCGCCGCGGATTCCGGCCGGAGCCGGGCACCGGGCCCGTACGCTCACCACGAGTCACCCGAGCAGGGCCCGTCCACCGGGCAGCACCGAGGGGGTTTCATGTCCGATGTGTCATCGAACGGCGTGCCGGCGGACGGCGGTTCACCGCGGCGGGGGCCGGCGACGGATGTGCTCGTCGTCGGGTACGGGCCCGTCGGGTCGGTGCTCTCCGTGCTGCTGGCCCAGCGCGGCTGGCGGGTGACCGTCCTGGAACGGCGCCGGCGGCCGTACACCCTGCCCCGGGCGACGAGTTTCGACGGGGAGACCGCCCGGCTGCTGGCCGGTACCGGGATCGGCGGGGAGCTGGGCCGGATCACCGAGCCGGGCACCGGCTACCGGTGGCGCACGGCGGACGGCGAGACGCTGCTGGACATCGCGTTCACCACCGAGGGCCCGTACGGCTGGCCCGACGCCAACACCATGCACCAGCCCGCGCTCGAGGAGCTGCTGGCCGCCCGCGCCGCACGGCTCCCGGGCATCACGGTGCTGCGGGACCGCCGGGTGGTCGACATCTCCGAGGGACCCGCGGGGGTGACGGTGACCGCCGAGGACGACGAGGGCACCGCCCAGACCTTCGAGGCGCGCTGGGTGGTCGGCTGCGACGGCGCGAACAGCTTCGTCCGGGAACGGATGGGCGTGTCCGTCACCGATCTCGGGTTCTCCTACGAGTGGCTGCTGTGCGACGTGGAGCTGCGCGAGCCGCGCGAGTTCGCGCCGACCAATGTGCAGCTGTGCGATCCGGCCCGGCCCACCACGCTGGTCGGGAGCGGGCCGGGGCACCGGCGCTGGGAGTTCATGCGGCTGCCGGGCGAGCGGGCCGCCGACCTGAACCGGGAGGAGACGGCGTGGCGGCTGCTGGCGCCGTACGGCGTCACCCCGGAGACCGCCCGGCTGCTGCGCAGCACCACGTACATCTTCCAGGCGCGGTGGACCGACGACTGGCGGGCCGGGCGGGTGCTGCTGGCCGGCGACGCGGCCCATCTGATGCCGCCGTTCGCCGGGCAGGGCATGTGCTCGGGGATACGGGACGTGACCGGTCTGGCGTGGCGGCTCGACCTGGTGCTGCGCGGCTCGGCCCCGGAGTCCCTGCTCGACACCTACACCGAGGAGCGCAAGGCCCAGGTGCGCGAGTCGATCCTGGCGTCGGTGCAGCTGGGTCGGCTGATCTGTGTGACGGATCCGGCGGCGGCCAAGGAGCGCGACGCCACGGTGCTGGCGAACCGGCGCGGGCGGGGCCCCGGCCGGCCCGATCCGGCGCGGCCGATCACCCGCGGGCTGCTGCACCTGCCGGAGGGCGCCGGTGCACAGACCCGGGTGCCGCCGGCCGGCGAGGTGCTGCCGCACGCCCGGCTGCACGGGCCGTCCGGCGCGGAGCCGCTGGAGGATCCGGTGGCCCGTGGTTTCGTCCTGTTCGCCGAGGCCGAGGCCGAGCTGGGCCTCACCGCGGACCGGCTGGCGTTCCTGCGGGACCTCGGCGCCGAGGTGGTCCGCCTGAGGCCGGCCGCCGGGTCGTACGACGGCGCGGACGGGGTGGTCGACGCGGTGGACGCCGACGGGGTGCTGCGCGGCTTCCTTGCCCGGTACGGCGCGACCGCGGTGCTGGTGCGTCCCGACTACCACGTCTTCGGCGCGGCGGCCGGCCCGGCCGCCACGACGGCACTCGTGGACGACCTGCGCGCACGGCTGACCGCACCGGCCCCGGCGACGGCGGGCCACACCGGCTGAACCGGGTGGGGCGGCCGGGTCGAGCGGAGCGGACGGAGCGGGCGCACCGGGCGGGCCGCTCCCCCGCCCCGGACGGGGCCGGGTCGCGTGGGGCACGGGGCGTGCGTCCGGGCGGTGGTGTCGGTGTTCGCCGGTGCGGGCGTCGCCGGCGGGGTGCGGGCCGTGGCGGGCGGTCAGAGGCGTCCGGCGAGGAGGAGGGCGCCCCGCAGGGACGACAGTCCGCCCAGACGGGCCGGGCCGAGGGGCGGTACGGGGTGGCCGGGGCGGCCGAGGGCTGCCAGACGGGCGGTGACGGCGTCCAGCAGGTCCGGGATGCCCGCGGCGAACCCGCCGCCGAGCAGGACGCGTTCGGGGTGCAGGAGTTCGCTGACTCCGGCGATCGCCGTCGCGAGGGCGCGGGCCGAGCGGTTCAGTGCCTCGACGGCCCAGGGCAGCCGGTCGCGCAGTCCGGTCCGCAGGTCGTCGAAGGCTACGGGGGAGCCGCGCAGCCGGGCGGCGTGGCCGAGGGTGGCCGGTCCGGACGCGGTGGCCTGGAGGCAGCCGCGCCGGCCGCAGACGCACTCGGGTCCGTCCTGGTCGACCACGAGGTGACCGATCTCGAACGAGCCCCGGCCGGGGCACGGGGCGCCGTCGAGCACGAATCCGCCGCCGACTCCGGTGCCGACGCCGATGTAGAGGAGATGGGGGCAGTCCGCCTCGTACGCCTCGGCCAGGGCACCGAGGTCGCCGTCGTCCGCCCAGGCCACGGCAGCGCCGGGGAACAGCTCGCGCAGGGCCGGGCCGAGGGCGAGGCCGGTCCACGCGGGGCGGCTGGGCCAGGCGGTGATCCGCTCGTCGGGGCCCACGGTGGCGGGCATGGCCACGCCGACGGCCCGTACGTCCGTGAGCGAGGGGAACGCCTTCAGGTGCGCGGCGAGATCGGCCAGGTCGCGGCCGGCGTCCCGGTGCGGGCCCCAGGTGAAGGACGACTCCTCGGTCCGGCCGTCGCCGTACCGGGCCCGGAAGGCGACCTTGGTGCCGCCGACGTCGACGCCGAGACGGCCCTGGGCGGCCCGCACGGTCAGTCGCCCGGTACGGAGGGGCACAGCGCGAGCAGATCGCCCGGCCGCCGCAGGACCGCGTCGGGCCCGGCGGCGAGCAGCTCCTCCTCGTCGGGGCCGACCCACAGGGCGGCGGCGGAGGCGACGCCGGCGTCCCGGGCGCTGGCCAGGTCGGTGGGCGCGTCGCCGACCATGATGGCCTGCTCGGGTTCCACGTCCAGCAGGTGCAGGGCGCGTCGCACGATGTCGGGCGCCGGCTTGGGCCTCGGCACCTCGTCGGAGCCGATGACGTGTGCGAAGAACGGCAGCAGGCCGAGCCCGTCGAGCAGCGAGCGGGCGCGGTCCCCGGCCTTGCCGGTGGCCACGGCCAGCCGCAGCCCGCGCACCCGCAGGGTCAGCAGGAGTTCGAGGACGCCGTCGAAGACCTCCACGCGGTGGGCGAGCCGGTAGCTCTCGCGGACGAAGGGCTCCTCCATCTCCGGCGGCAGCCCCATGATCCGCATGATGTCGGGGAAGTAGCGGCCCTGGTGGCGCACGTACTCCGCGAACGGGGCCGGGCCGTCGCCGACGACCTCCGCGTAGGCGACCGCGAAGGCCTCCCGCATGACCGGGAAGCTGTCGACGATCACCCCGTCCAGGTCGAAGACGACCGCCCGCCGGGGTTCCGTCAGGAGACCGGCCGGGACGACGGGCCGGTCGGTCGAGTGGACTGTCATGGGGTCCTCATCTGCTGGTGGTGTGCTGGTACACGGGCTCGCCCGGCCCCTCACCGGCGGCCCGGGCGGAGGCGTAGAGGCGCTCCATGAGCCGTACGGTGGTCCGGGCCTCGGTGACGGCCCGGCCCCGGCCTGCCGGGTCGGCGAGGAGGGCGGGCACGCCGTCCAGCTGCCGCCCGTACTCCGCGCCGACGGGTTCGGCGGGCACCGGCAGCCGGCGGGTGCCGCCCTCCCGGGTGAGGGTGAGGACGGACTCCGGCTGCCGGTTGGGGCTGAAGCCGAAGGTGCAGCGCAGTTCGGCGGTGCCGGCGCTGCCCTCGATCCGGATCAGGGAGAGGTCGCGCGCCTCGTGCGAGGCCCAGCTGGCCCGCAGGGACACGGAGACGCCGTCCTCGCGGAGCAGGAATCCGCGGGCGGTGTCCTCCACGTCGCCGGTGCGGGCGGCGGCCGGTTCCTCGCGGCGCCAGGCAGCGGACCACGCGCCGGCGTTGAGGAAGTCGTCCGAGGTGGCGCCCACGGCCTGGCGGACCGGGGACGGGCCGAGCAGCGCGGTCAGGGTGTCCACGAGGTGCCAGCCCAGGTCGACCAGGGCACCGCCGCCGGACTCGCTGCGCCGGGTGAACCAGCCGCCGGCCTGCGGTACGCCGCGGGCCCGCACCCAGGCCAGGTCGACGTGCCGGACCCGGCCGAGGTCGGGCAGCAGCCCGGCGAGTTCGCGTACGTCGGCGCGGTGCCGGGCGGCGCTGCCGGCCAGCAGTACGCCGCCGCCGTCGCGCTCGGCCGCCGCCAGGGTGTCGGCCTCGGCGCTGGACAGGCAGACCGGCTTCTCCAGGAAGACGGACACGCCACGGCCGAGGAGGCCGGCGGCGACGCCGGCGTGCAGATGGTTGGGGACGGCGACGACGGCCAGGTCGACCGCCGCGGCGTCGAGCGCGGCCGGTTCCGCGTGCGCGGGCGGACCGTCCGCGGCGCCGACGGCCGCCCGCACGGCGGGGTCCGGGTCGACGACGGCGACCAGGTCGAAGTCCGGGTGGGCCGCCAGCCGGGGCAGCCACAGCTCCCGCCCCGCCCAGCCGAGCCCCACCACGGCGGCCCGTACGCTCATATCGCGGCCACGGCGTCCGCGACGATCTCGGCCGTGATCTCCAGGTCCTGCTCACCGGCGAGCAGCACCCGGTGGTGCAGCCAGACGCAGTCGCTGCTGATGGCCTCGCTGTGGGGGCAGCGCTCGGCGATCTGCTCCACGGTCTCGTCGGGGGCGCCCGTCTCCCAGAAGGCGTCGGTGCGGTAGATCGCGCGGAACGCGGCGAACGCGGGCAGCCCGGCCTCGACCAGCCGGTCGACGAGGGCGTTGCGGTCCTCCTCGGAGATGCCGGGGAGGCGGAACATCGCCATGTAGTGCGTGTTCTGGTCGGCGCGGACGTCACCGCCCTGCGGCACGACTCCGTCGATGGCCCCGAGCAGCCGGGACAGCAGCGCCCAGCGCTTGTCGCGCAGTTCGGTCTGGGCCGGCAGGCGGCGCAGCTGGGCGCGGAGCACGGAGGCGGAGAACTCGTTGAGCCGCATGTTGGTGCCGGCGACCGCGTGCAGATAGCGGCGGTCGGTGCGCGGCCGGCCGCAGCTGTGCCGCAGGAACGCCGCCTCGTACAGGTCGCTCTCGGGGAACACGACCGCGCCGCCCTCGCCCGCGGTCATCAGTTTGCCGTTCTGGAAGGAGAACGCGGCGACCGAGCCCAGTTCGCCGACCCGCTTGCCCTGCCAGCGGGCGCCCTGGGCGTGGGCGGCGTCCTGCAGGATCGGCACGCCGGTGTCGGCGGAGAGCTTGCCGAGGGCGTCCATGTCGGCCATCAGGCCCGCCATGTGCACGGGCATGATCGCCTTGGTGCGCGGGGTGACGGCCGCGGCGGCGGCGGCGATGTCGATGTTGTACGTGTCCGGGTCGACGTCGACGGGGACGGCTACCGCGCCGATGCGCTGGGCGGCCTGCGACGAGGAGATGAAGGTGAAGGCCGGCACGATGACCTCGCTGCCCGGACCGACGCCCATGACCTGCAGGGCGAGTTCCAGGGCGTGGGTGCCGTTGGTGACGGCCAGGGCGTGCGGGGCGCCGTGGAAGTCGGCGAACTCACGCTCGAAGGAGTCGACTTCCTCCCCGCCCATGCGCCACCACTGGCCCTGTTCAAGGGCCCGGATCAGTCCGGTCCGCTCATCGTCGTCGTACTGCGGCCACTTCGGGAATTCCGGTGCCGGTCGCGCGTTCATGGTTCTCCAAATCTCCGTCGGGAACGTGCTGGGCGAGAGGAGCGGGCGAGGCGAGGAGGGCGGTACGCCGGTCCGGACGGTGCGCGCGATGCTGGCCGTCCTCAGACTAGGACGCGGTGTCCCGGCCCTCCCATCCCCCGGTCTGGTAGTCGGCCGCCGGCGGGTGCTGCCGGGCGGTGTGCGGGTGCCGGCCGGTCAGAGCGGCACCTGGGTGGTACGCACCGCGTTGGCCGTGAACAGCTCCGCGACGGCGAAGGCGAGTTCCATGGCCTGTTCGGCGTTGAGGCGGGGGTCGCAGGCGGTGCGGTAGCGGGCGGGCAGGTCCTTCTCGGACAGGCCGGACGCGCCGCCGACGCACTCCGTGACGTCCTCGCCGGTCGCCTCCAGGTGCAGGCCGCCGGGGTGGGTGCCGAGGGCGCGGTGCACCTCCAGGAAGCCGGTGATCTCGCCGAGGATGTGGTCGTAGTGCCGGGTCTTGTAACCGGTGTCCGTGGTGCGGGAGTTGCCGTGCATCGGGTCGCACTGCCAGATCACCTGGCGGCCGGAGGCGGTGACCTTCTCCACGATCGGCGGGAGCACCTCGCGGACCCGGTCGTGGCCCATCCGGCTGATCAGGGTGACCCGTCCGGGCACGCCGTGCGGGTCGAGACGGCGTACGTACTCCACGGCCTGTTCCGGTGTGGTGCCGGGGCCGATCTTCACACCGATGGGGTTGGCCAGCAGTTCCGCGAAGGCGATGTGCGCGCCGTCGGGGCGCCGGGTGCGCTCCCCGATCCACAGGAAGTGGGCGAGCCCGCTGGACAGTCGCGGTTCGGGGCCCTCGTCGTCGATCCACAGCAGGGTGCGTTCGTAGTCGAGGAGCAGGGCCTCGTGGCTGGTGTAGATGTCGCCGAGGCGTGGCGCGGGGGCGCCGATGCCGGACATGAAGCGCAGCCCGCGGCCGATCTCGGCGGCGCGTGCCCGGTGCCGGCTGCCGCCGGGCGCGGTGCCGACGAAGTGCCGGTTCTCCTCGTGCAGGGCGTGCGCGTCGGCGAGGTCGCCGTGGGCGAGCCGGCGGACGACGGCCATCGCCTCCCGGGCGTGGGCGTGGGCCCGCGCCATGCGTTCGGGGTCGGGGGTGCGGGCCGTGCGGGTGGCTTCGGCGGAGTTGACGATGTCGCCCCGGTAGACGGGCAGCCCGTGGGCGTCGACGGTGGCGGAGCGTGGCTTGGCGTACTGTCCGGCGGCGCGCGCCACCGTGACCACGGGCAGGCCGGCGGCGTGGGTGAGGACCAGCGCCATCCTGCGGAGCAGTCCGAGGTTGGCCCGCAGATGCGGTTCGGTGGTGTCGGCGAAGGTCTCCGCGCAGTCACCGGACTGCAGCAGGAGGGCCTCGCCGCGGGCGACGGCTCCGAGCCGGTCGAGCAGCCGCCGGGTCTCGGCGGGGGTGACGAGTGGTTCGCCTGCGGTCAGCCGGCGGACCACGGCCTGGGCCCGGGCCGGGTCGGGCCAGCCGGGCTGCTGTGCGGCGGGCCTGGCCAGGGCCGCTTCGAGCCGGCCGGCGAGGGTGCGCTCGACCGCTCGCCGCCGGGTCCGCCCCGGGGCGCCGGGCGGCCACCGTGGTGTGTACGTCATGTCACCGCCGCCTCCGTTCCCGCGGCCCCGGCGGGCCGGAGCGCGGCGGCCTGGCGCACGGCCTCGGTGGTGGTGCCGCCGGCGGAGACGGCGGCGGAGCGGGCCGGTCCGATCGGGGTCCGGCGCGTCGCGGTGGTCTCGGGCCGCCCCGCCGAGCGGGTGCCCGGCACCGGTGCGCGGACACCGCCGCCGCGCGCCCGGGACGGTGAGCCGGACAGGAACCTCGCCGCGGTGGAGGCCCCGTACGCCGCGTTCGTGCGGTGCTTCTCGGTGATCCCGGGCAGCGCGGGGTGCGCGCCGGGGCCGATGAGCACCTCGTAGGACCGGCCGCCGCAGCGCGCCGGGACTTGTGTGGTCACTTCCGTCTCACCTTGTTCGGTTGCGCGCGGACTCGGTCGGTCGCCCGGAGCCCGGCCGGCGGCTCACCGCGCGGCCGGGTCTGTGTGGCGGGCTGGCCCGGGCGGGCTACTGGCCCGCGGTCACCCGGCGGATGCGCGACTCGGCGCGCTCCTTGCGGTCCTGCTCGTCCAGGTGCGGGTAGGACGGGCAGCCGAAGACCCGCTGGAACGGCGAGAAGGTGTCCCATTCGGGACGCCGGCGCATCTCCTGGGCGACCGCGTTGTGCTCGCTCCAGAAGTCGCCGCCGATCAGCCGGATCATGTACCGCTCCAGCGCGTCGCGGTCGGTGGTGCGGCCGGCGTCGGCGGCGACCGAGACCAGCTCGCCGTCGTAGAAGGCGTGGATGAGCCGGATGTAGGTGTCGTAGCCGGTCTTGAAGAAGTTCTCGTACTCGCCGATCAGGCGGTCGGCGTCCTCCGGGTTCTTCAGGGCCTCGCCGATGGTCTCGGCGGCGCGGACCGCGGTGGCCGAGGCGACGAGGACACCGCCGGAGAACATGGGGTCGCCGAAGCAGCCGGCGTCGCCGACCATGACCCAGCCGGGCCCGGTGACGGTGTCGGCGTGGTAGCAGTAGTCGGTCTCGATCTTCAGGTCCATGATCGGGCGGGTGCCGGTCAGCCGGGAGGTGATCCGCGGCACCCGGGCGACGTGCTCCTCGAAGACCTTCTCCGGGGTGGAGGCGCGCAGCACGTCGCGGGGCATGACGGTGCCGACGCTGATGACGTCCTTGGACAGCGGGATGGCCCACACCCAGCCGTCGCCGTGCGCGCCGACCTGGATGTCGCCCTCGACACCGAGGTTGTGCTTCTCGTCCAGGCCCTCGTAGTGCCGGAACACCGCGACCATGCGCAGCTTCTCCAGCGTCTTGCGCAGCCCGAACTTGTTGGCGATGCGCCCGGCACGCCCGCTGGCGTCGATGACGTACCGGGAGCGGACCTCGTGCTCCTCGCCGTCCTTGGTGTAGCGGACGCCGACCATGCGGTCGCCCTCCATGAGCAGTTCGCCGACGGTGGCGCCGAGCTGCACCTGGGCGCCGGCCTTGCCGGCCTCCTCGACGAGCATGCCGTCGAACCTGGCCCGCTCGACCTGGAACGCCCGGTCGTAGCGGCCCTCGCCCTGCTTGGTGAAGTCGGCGCGGAAGACGCCGGAGAAGAACTTGGTCTCGGTGGGGTCGATGAACTCGCCCCCGAACTTCGGGACGTAGCCCTTGGTCTCCACCGCCTCCCGGATGCCGATGCGGTCGAACAGGCCCATCATGTACGGCAGCAGTGACTCGCCGATGTGGAAGCGCGGGAACTCGTCGCGCTCCAGGAGCACGACGGAGTGCCCCTGCTTGGCCAGCACGAAGGCGCTCACCGCGCCGGCCGGTCCCCCACCGATGACGACCACGTCGGCCGAGTTGTTCCCCATGGAATGTCTCTCCCTGCGTTCGCTGGTGACGTTGGGTTGGTTGGTCTGCCGCCGGGTCACGTGAGGTCGCCGGGGTCGAGGTCGCCGCTGAGGATCGCGGCGACGAGCCTGCGGTGTTCGTCCTCGTCGACGACGGTGCGGACGCGTTCGCGGCCGTCCCGGACGACCAGGTAGCGGTGGCCCTTGAGGACGGCCTGGCCGTTGTCGAACGTCCGGCCGCACAGGGTGCCCTGGCCGTCGTCGTCGCCGGCCGCCGTGGCGTGGTGGGCGCGGGCCCGGTCCTCCAGGTCCTTCCAGTCGTGCCACTGGCGGGGCTGCGGCCGGAACGTGTAGACGGTGCCCCACCGGGTGACGCGTCCGCGCCGCTGGAGGGCGATCGCGCCGTCGTCCTTGTGGACGAGCCGGTACTGGCAGCCGTACTGGGCCTGCACCTCGTCGCCGACGCGCAGCGGTTCGAGGTACGACGGTCCGGGGTAGCCGACGTCGACGAGCCATTCCTCGCCGTCCACGACGGCCCGGATGAACATGTGCTCGATCTCGGTGCCGAAGTTCTCCCGGCCCTCGGCGGTGCTGGCGGCGAGCAGGGTCACCTCGTAGCCCAGTGCGGACAGGAGCCGGTGGAAGAGCCGGTTGAGCTGGAAGCAGGTGCCGCCGAGGCCCTCCATGACGCCGGTGCGGAACACCTCGTCCTCGTCCACGTCCACGAGGTTCACGCCCTGGTCGAAGCCCTGTCCCGCGACGTTGTACGGGAGTGCCATCAGGTGCCGTTTGTGCAGGGTGCGCAGGGTGTCGAGGTCGGGCCGGGGTCTCGGCCCCGACCAGCCGATGCGGCGGAGGTAGGCATCCACGTCGAACATGCGGTCAGCTGCTCCCTTCGGGGTGGTGGGGTGGGCGGACGCCTCAGACGGAGAGGGCCGCGGGCCCGGTCGCGTCCTCGCCGTACATGCGCTCGGCCAGATGACCGACGATCCGCTCCGGGGTCGGATGTTCGAAGACCAGGCCCGCGCCGAGCTTGGTGCCGGTCAGCTCGCTGAGCCGGTTGCGCAGTTCGAGGGCGGTCAGCGAGTCGAAGCCGATCTCGAACAGGCCCTGGTCGGCGTCGACCTGGTGGGTCGCGGCGTAGCCGAGGACGACGGCCACCTGGGTGCGGACCAGCTCCAGCAGGGCCTCGGTGCGCTCCGCGGCGGGCAGCCCGGCCAGACGTTCGGCCAGCCGGCGCCGCTCGTCCCCGGTGACGGCGGACCGTGCCGACTGCCGGCCGGCGCGGACGAGCCCGCGCAGCAGCGACGGTACGGCGGCCCCGGCGGTGGCGTCGGCCCGCAGTCCCCGCAGGTCGAGCTTGGCCGGTACGAGCAGGGTCCGCTCGTCGGCGAGCGCGGCGTCGAAGAGCCGCATGCCCTCCTCGGGCACCAGGGCCAGCACGCCGCCGCGGCGGCTGAGGCGGCCGCGGGTGAGTTCGTCGGTGCGGGCCGCCATACCGGTGGTCTGCTCCCAGAGCCCCCAGGCAAGCGACCGCGCCGGGAACCCGGCCGCCCGCCGACGCGCCATCAACCCGTCCATGCAGGCGTTCGCCGCACCGTAACTGCCGGTACCCGCACCGAGGAAGACGCCCGAGACCGAAGAGTAGGTGACGAACGCGTCCAGATCAGGGGCGAGTTCACGGGTCAGAGCGTCCAGGTGCTCGACGGCGGCCACCTTGGGCGCGAACACCCGGGCGAGCCGCTCGGGTTCGATCTCACCGACGACACCCGCGTCGTACAGGCCGGCCGCGTGGACGACGGCGGTCAGCCGGGGCCCGGTCAGCCCCGCGAGCAGCGCCCGCGCCGCCTCCCGGTCGGTCACATCACACGCCGGCACCGCAACCGACGCCGCACCCAGTCCCTCCAGCTCCGCGACCAACTCCCGTGCTCCCTCGGCCTCCAGCCCGCGCCGGCTCACCAGCACCAGATGCCGGACACCGTGCCGCACGACCAGATGCCGCGCCAGCACACCCGCCAACGAGCCCGTGCCACCGGTGATCAGCACCGTGCCCTCCGGATCCAGCACCGGCGCCTCGGCACCAACCGGAGCCGTCCGCGCCAGCCTCGGCACGAACAGAGCACCACCCCGCACCGCCACCTGCGGCTCACCGACAGCCAGAACCGAACCCAGATCGACCTCACCATCCGCGTCCGTGTCCGTGTCCGTGTCGACCAGAATGATCTGGTCCGGGTTCTCCGCCTGCGCCGCACGGACCAAACCCCACACCGCCGCACCGCCCGCATCGGTGACCGCCGCGTCCCCACCGGCCGGAACCGCACCCCGGGTCACCACGACAAGCCGGGTGTCTTCGAGGCCGCCGCCGGCGAGCCAGGTCTGGACGACCTCCAGGGTGCGGTCGGTCACGGCGAGCGGGGTGTCGTCCGGGCCGGCCGTCGCGGCCTCCAGGACGACGGCGGCGGGCAGTTCGCCGGTGGCCGCGGCGTCCTCGGCGAGGGTCGCCACCTCCTCCGCCGTGGACACCCGGATCCAGGCCGGCGTCCCGGGGTCCTCGGGCCTGGGCAGCGAAACCCAGTCGACGCCGAAGAGCATGTCGCCGCCGCCCGTGGCGCGCAGCTGTTCCGGGGCGACCGGGCGGAACACCAGCGAGTCCGCGCTGAGGACCGGGCTGCCGGTCTCGTCGGCCGCTTCCAGGGACAGCGCGTCCGGCGCGGGCCTGGCGACCCGGATCCGCAGCGCCGCGGCCCCGGAGGCGTGCAGGGTGAGCCCGTTCCACGCGAAGGGCAGCATCGTGCGGTGCTCGCCGGTGCTCAGGAACGCCTTGGTGTGCAGGGCGGCGTCGAGGAGCGCGGGGTGCAGCCCGAACCCGCCGGCGGCCTCGTGCTCCCGCTCCGGCAGGGCGATCTCGGCGAAGAGTTCCTCGCCTCGCCGCCACACCGCGCGCAGGCCGCGGAAGACGGGGCCGTAGCGGTAGTCGTGCTCGCGCAGCCCGGCGTAGAAGTCCTCCGGGGTCACCTCGACGCGTTCGGCGCCGGCCGGCGGCCAGGTGGTGAGGTCGGGGTGCGTCGCGGCGCGGGTGCGGGGGGCCGGGGTGAGGACGCCGGTGGCGTGCCGGGTCCAGCCGTCGGCGCCGGCCGCGCCGTCGCTCGCGGAGTGGATGGTGACGGTGCGGGTGCCGGTGTCGTCGGGGCCGCCGACGCTGACCTGGACGCGTACGCCGCCCTGTGCGGGCAGGATCAGCGGGGCCTCGATGACGAGTTCGTCGACGGTGGAGCAGCCGGCTTCGTCGCCCGCGCGGACGGCGAGTTCCACCAGTGCGGTGCCGGGCAGCAGGACCACGTCGCCGACGGCGTGGTCGGCGAGCCAGGGGTGGGTGCGCAGGGACAGCCGGGAGGTGCACAGCACGCCACCGGTGTCGGGCAGTTCGACCACCGCGCCGATGAGCGGGTGGTCGGCGCCGGCCAGGCCGAGCGAGGCCGCGTCGCCGCCGGCGGCCGGGGCGGGGAGCCAGTAGTGCTGGTGGTCGAAGGCGTACGTGGGCAGGTCGACGGGGCGTGCGGTGGCCGGCAGGACGCCGGTCCAGTCGACCGGGACGCCCTTGACGAACAGATCGGCCATGGCGGACAGCAGCCGACGGGGGCCGCCGTCGTCGCGGCGCAGGGTGCCGGTCACCAGGGTGGCGGCGCCGTCGGCGGTCTCGCTGATCGCCGGGGCGAGCACCGGGTGGGCGCCGATCTCCACGAACACGGTGTGCCCTGACGCCAGCAGGTCGGCGACGACGGGGCCGAAGCGCACCTGGCGGCGGACGTTCTGGTACCAGTAGTCGCCGTCCAGGACACCGGCCTCGGTGACCCGCTCGCCGGTGACGGTGGAGTGGAACGGGATGACGGGCGCCTGGCCGTGTACGTCGGCGAACGCCTTGGCGAGGAGTTCGCGCACCGCGTCCACCTGCGGGGTGTGGGAGGCGAAGTCGCACACGATCCGCCGGGCCCGGACGCCCTGGGCCGACAGTGTCTCGACGATCTCGTCCAGTACCTCGGCGTCCCCGGCCACCACGGTCGAGGAGGGGCTGTTGACCGCGGCGACGTGCACGCGTCCGGCCCAGGGGGCGACGGCGGCGGCCGTCTCGGTCTCGGGCAGCGCCACGGCGACCATGCCGCCGTGCCCGGACATCCGCTCGGCGATCACCTGGGCGCGCAGGGCCACCAGTCGCGCCGCGTCGGCCAGCGGCAGCGCTCCGGCGACGCAGGCCGCGGCGATCTCGCCCTGCGAGTGGCCGACGACCGCGTCCGGTACGACTCCGGCGGCGGCCCAGACGGCCGCGAGGCCCACCATCACGGCGAAGGCCGCCGGCTGGGTGACGTCGGTGCGCTCCAGCAGGCCGGCCGGTGCCTCGCCGCGCAGTACGTCCGTCAGGTTCCAGTCCACCCAGGGTTCGAGGGCGCGGGCGCACTCGGCGATCCGCTCGGCGAACACCGGGGAGCTGTCGAGCAGTTCGCGGCCCATGCCGGCCCACTGGCTGCCCTGGCCGGGGAAGACGAAGGCGACCTTTCCGGTGCCGGCCGCCGTGGCGGGAGTGCCGGTCACCACGGCGGGGCTGTCCGCACCGCGGGCCAGCGCGGTGAGTCCGGCCAGGGCCTCCTCGCGGCTGCCGGCCACGATCACGGCCCGCTCGGGCAGTACGGCCCGCCGGGTCACCAGGGCCGCCGCGACGTCGGCCGGCGCGGCGCCGGTGTCCGCCAGGAACGCGGCGAGCCGGGCGGCCTGCCCGGCGAGCGCGCCGGTGCCGCGGGCGGACACCACGAGCGGCAGCACGCCGGCCGGCTCGGGTGCGGCAGGCCGCACAGCCGCGTCGGGAGTCGCGTCGGGCCCAGCGTCGGTCGCGTCGGGCCCTGCGTCGAGGGCCGCGGCGGGGGCCGCCTCCGAAGTGTCGGCGGCCTCTTCCAGGATGACGTGGGCGTTGGTGCCGCTGAGCCCGAACGAGGACACCGCGGCCCGGCGCGGCCGTCCCGGGTCGGCCCATTCGCGGGCCTCGGTGAGCAGTTCCACCGCACCGGCCGACCAGTCGACCTGCGCGGAGGGCGCGTCGACGTGCAGGGTGGCGGGCATCTCGCGGTGCCGCAGGGCCTGGACGGCCTTGATCACGCCGGCGACCCCGGCGGCGGCCTGGGCGTGTCCGATGTTCGACTTCAACGAGCCGAGCCACAGGGGCCGTTCCGGGTCCCGGTCCTTGCCGTAGGTGGCGAGGAGGGCCTGTGCCTCGATCGGGTCGCCGAGGACGGTGCCGGTGCCGTGGCCCTCCACGAGGTCCACGTCGGCCGGGGTGAGCCCGGCGGCGGCGAGCGCCTTGCGGATCACCCGCTGCTGGGACGGGCCGTTGGGGGCGGTGAGCCCGTTGGAGGCGCCGTCCTGGTTGACCGCGCTGCCGCGGATCACGGCGAGCACCGGGTGCCCCTTGCGCCGCGCCTCCGACAGCCGCTCCAGGACGACGACACCCGCGCCCTCGGCCCAGCCGGTGCCGTCGGCGGCGTCGGCGTACGACTTGCACCGCCCGTCGGAGGCCAGGGCCCGCTGCCGGGAGAACTCCATGAACATGCCGGGGCCGGCCATCACCGTCGAGCCGCCGGCCAGGGCGAGGGAGCACTCGCCGTTGCGCAGGGCCTGGGCGGCCAGGTGCAGGGCGACCAGGGAGGAGGAGCAGGCGGTGTCGACGGTGACGGCGGGGCCCTCGAAGCCGAAGACGTACGACACCCGGCCGGACGCCACGCTGGCCCCGGCGCCGGTCAGCGCGAAGCCGCCCACCTCGTCGGGCACCTCGCCGCCCGAGTAGTAGTCGACGCCCATGATGCCGCTGAACACGCCGACGTCCGTGCCCTTGAGCGCGGTCGGGTCGATCCCGGCCCGCTCCAGTGCCTCCCAGGAGGTCTCCAGCAGCAGCCGCTGCTGCGGGTCCATGGCCACGGCCTCACGCGGCGAGATCCCGAAGAACAGCGGGTCGAACAGCGGTGCCTCGTGCAGGAAGCCGCCCTGGCCGACGTAGGAGGTGCCGGCGTGGTCGGGGTCGGCGTCGAAGACGGTGTCGATGTCCCAGCCCCGGTCCGTGGGGAATCCGGTGACGCCGTCGCGGCCCTCGCGGACCAGCCGCCACAGGTCCTCGGGTCCCGCGACCCCGCCGGGCAGCCGGCAGGCCATGCCGACCACCGCGATCGGCTCGTCCGGGTCGTGCGCCACGGCGGCCTGCGCGGTCGCTGCCGGGGTGACGCCCTCGAACTCCTCGTGCAGATGGCGGGCGAGGGCGAGGGGGGTCGGGTAGTCGAAGACGGCGGTGGCGGGCAGGTTCAGCCCGGTGGCCTCGCGCAGCCGGTTGCGCAGTTCGACCGAGGTGAGGGAGTCGAACCCGGCCTCCTTGAAGGCCGCTTCGGCCCTGACCCGGTCGGGTCCGGAGTGTCCGAGGACGTTCGCGACATGGGTGCGGACCAGGTCGAGCAGGAGCGCCTCCCGCTCGGCGGGGGCCAGCCCGGCCAGCCGTCCGGCCAGCCCGTCCCGGCCCTCGCTTCCGGTGCCGCGCGCGGCACGCCGGCCGGCGCGGACGAGCCCGCGCAGCAACGGCGGTACGGCGGCTCCGGCGGTGGCGTCGGCCCGCAGCCCTCGCAGGTCCAGTTTCACCGGCACGAGCAGGGTCGGCTCGCCGGCGAGCGCCGCGTCGAAGAGCCGCATGCCCTCCTCGGGCCCGAGCGCCAGCACACCGCCCCGGCGGTTCATACGGCTGCGGGACAGGTCGTCCAGGTCGGCGCCCATGCCGGAGGTCTGCTCCCACAGCCCCCAGGCCAGCGACCGCGCCGGGAACCCGGCCGCCCGCCGACGCGCCATCAACCCGTCCATGCAGGCGTTCGCCGCACCGTAACTGCCGGTACCCGCACCGAGGAAGACACCCGAGACCGAGGAGTAGGTAACGAACGCATCGAGATCCGGCGCGAGTTCACGCGTCAGCTCGTCGAGGTGCTCGACGGCGGCCACCTTGGGCGCGAACACCCGCGCCAGGCGCCCGGCGTCCAGCTCGGCGACCACACCGGCGTCGAACACACCGGCCGCGTGGACGACGGCGGTCAGCCGGGGCCCGGTCAGCCCCGCGAGCAGCGCCCGCGCCGCCTCCCGGTCGGTCACATCACACGCCGGCACCGCAACCGACGCCGCACCCAGCCCCTCCAGCTCCGCGACCAACTCCCGCGCCCCGTCGGCCTCCAGCCCGCGCCGGCTCACCAGCACCAGATGCCGGACACCGTGCCGCACGACCAGATGCCGCGCCAGCACACCAGCCAACGAGCCCGTGCCACCGGTGATCAGCACCGTGCCCTCCGGATCCAGCACCGGCGCCCCAGCACCGACGGGAGCCGTCCGTGCCAGCCTCGGCACGAACAGAGCACCACCCCGCACCGCCACCTGCGGCTCACCGACAGCCAGAACCGAACCCAGATCGACCTCACCGTCCGCGTCCGTGTCCGTGTCCACCAGAACGATCTGGTCCGGGTTCTCCGCCTGCGCCGCACGGACCAGACCCCACACCGCCGCACCACCCGCATCGGTGACCGCCGCATCCCCACCGGCCGGAACCGCACCCCGGGTCACCACGACAAGCCGACCGTCCTCGCCGACCTCCTCGCCCCCCAGCCACGCCTGCACAGCCGCCAGCACCCGACCGACCACCGCCTCCGGCGTCTCGCCCACACCGGAACGGGCCTGGACCACCGACACCACCGGCGCCTCACCGACACCCGGCACCACCGGCACGACCGGCAGCTCACTCCAGTCGACCTGGAACAGCGAGTCGGCGCCGGTCGCACCGGCCGCCGCTACGAGCTGCTCACCGGAGACGGCCCGCGAGACCAGCGAGTCCAGGGTCAGGACCAGATCGCCGGCGTCGTCCACGGCCTCCAGTGACAGTGTGTCGGGGTCGGGCCGCAGCAGCCGCACCCGGATCGAGGCGGCGCCCGAGGCGTGCAGCGTCAGCCCGTTCCAGGCGAACGGCAGCCGCACCACCGGCTCGTCGTCCGCCACGGCACCGTCGGGCACCTCGGCGGCCGCGTCCAGGATGCTCGTGTGCAGTGCCGCGTCGAGCAGCCCCGGGTGGATACCGAACCCGGCGGCGTTCTCCCGCTGTTCCTGTGCCACGGCGACCTCGGCGAACAGTTCGCCGGCACGCCGCCAGACCTTCCGCACGCACTGGAACGCCGGGCCGTAGGCGTAGCCCGCGCGCGTCAGTTTCTCGTAGCCGTCGGTGATGTCGACCTGCTGGGCGCCGGGCGGCGGCCAGACGGTGAAGTCGAAGGTGCCGGTGGGGGGGACGACCGTGCTGAGGGTGCCGCTGGCGTGCCTGGTCCACCCCTCGGCGCCGCCCTCCGCGTCGACGTCCTGGCGGGTGGAGTACACCTCCACGCTCCGGGATCCGCTCGCGTCCGGCCCGCCGACGGCGACCTGGACCCGGACACCGCCCTGCTCGGGTACGACCAGGGGCGCCTCGATGACGAGCTCGTCCAGCACTCCGCAGCCGACCTCGTCACCGGCGCGTACGGCGAGTTCGACCAGACCGGTGCCGGGCACCAGGACCACTCCCCCGATGGCGTGGTCGGCCAGCCAGGGGTGGGTGCGCAGGGAGAGCCGGGAGGTGAAGACAAGACCGTCCGACTGCGGCAGCTGGACCACAGCACCCAGCAGCGGATGATCCGCGGCGCCCTGGCCCAGGGCGGTGGCGTCCAGAAGAGGACGAGGGGCCGGGAGCCAGTAGTGCTGGTGGTCGAAGGCGTACGTGGGCAGGTCGACGTGGGTCCGGGTGGCGCCCTCGGGAAGGAGTTCCGCCCAGTTCACTTTGGTGCCGCGTACGAAGAGTCCCGCCACGGCGGCGAGCAGCGCCTGCTCCTCACCGCGGTCGTCCCGCAGGGCCGGGACACTGACCGCGTCCTCGGCGGCGGACTCGGCGATCGCACCGGTCAGCGCACCACCAGGGCCCAGCTCCAGGAACACCGACCCCTCGGACGCCGCGATGCCCTCGGCGAAACGGACGGGACGGCGGACGTGGTCCACCCAGTAGGCGGGGTCCGTCAACTGGCCCGGCTCGGCGAGCCGGCCCGTCACGTTCGACACCACCGGAATCGACGGCTCGTTCCAGGCCAGCCCCGACAGAGCAGCCGCGAAGTCAGCCAACATCGGCTCCATCAACGCCGAATGGAAGGCATGCGAGACGGTGAGCCGCTTGACCCGGCGGCCCTGCTCACGCAGCTTCTCCGCCACAGCCAGAACGGCCATTTCCTCCCCGGACAGGACGACCGAACCCGGCGCGTTCACCGCCGCCAAATCCACCCCGTCACCCAGGTGTTCAGCGATCTCCGCCTCGGTCGCCGCGACCGCGACCATGGCGCCACCCGAGGGCAGCGCCTGCATCAAGCGACCACGCGCGGCCACCAACGCCGCCGCATCCTCCAGCGACAACACACCAGCCACATGCGCGGCAACTACCTCACCGATGGAGTGCCCGGCCACGACATCCGGCCGCACACCCCACGACTCCACCAGCCGGAACAGAGCCGACTCCACCGCGAACAGCCCAGCCTGCGTGAACACCGTCTGGTCCAGCAGACCGTCACCCTCACCCCCGCCGAAGATCACATCCTTCACCGAGTGACCCACCGAGCCGCTCAGCCGCGCGTCCAACGCCGCGCACGCCTCGTCCAACGCCCGCGCGAACACCGGATACCGGCCATACAACTCCCGGCCCATCCCCACCCGCTGCGAACCCTGACCCGGGAACACGAACACCGTCCTGCCCCCGGTTACGGAGTCCTTGATCAGGGAGGGAGCCGGTTCGCCGTCGGCCAGTGCCCGGAGTGCGGTCAGGGTCTCGTCCCGTGATCCGGTGAGGATCACGGCCCGCTCGGGCAGCACCGCCCGTCGGGAGGCGAGCGATCCGGCGACGGTGGCCGGCGAGGTGTCCGTGGCGGCGACGAAGTCCGCCAGCCGTCGGGCCTGTCCGGCGAGCGCGCCGGCGTTCCGCGCGGAGACGACCACGGGCACCAGGCCGTCGGCCGGGGCCGTCGGCTCGGCCGCGGGCTCCTCCGGGGCCTGTTCGAGGATCACATGGGCGTTGGTGCCGCTGACGCCGAAGCCGGACACACCGGCCCGGCGCGGCCGGTCCAGCCGGGGCCACTGGCGGGCCTCGGTGAGCAGGCGTACGGCGCCCGTGTTCCAGTCGACGCGGGGGGACGGTTCATCGACGTGCAGGGTGGCCGGGAGCACGCCGTGGCGCATCGCCTGGATCATCTTGATCACGCCGGCGACACCGGCGGCGGCCTGGGTGTGACCGATGTTCGACTTCAACGAGCCCAGCCACAAGGGCTGTTCGCGGTCCTTGCCGTAGGTGGCGAGGAGCGCCTGGGCTTCGATCGGGTCGCCGAGGACCGTGCCCGTGCCATGGCCCTCGACGGCGTCGACATCGGCGGGCGTCAGGCCGGCCGCGGCGAGCGCCTTGCGGATCACCCGCTGCTGGGACGGGCCGTTGGGGGCGGTGAGCCCGTTGGAGGCGCCGTCCTGGTTGACCGCTGTGCCGCGCACGACGGCCAGTACCCGGTGGCCCTTGCGCTGTGCCTCCGACAGCCGCTCCAGGACGACCACGCCGGCGCCCTCGGCCCAGCCGGTGCCGTCGGCGGACGACGAGTATGCCTTGCAGCGGCCGTCGGCGGCGAGGCCGCGCTGCCGGGAGAAGTCGATGAACAGGCCGGGCGTGGCCATGACGGTGGCACCGCCCGCCAGGGCCATGGTGCACTCGCCGCGCCGCAGCGCCTGCGCGGCGAGGTGGATGGCGACCAGGGAGGACGAGCAGGCGGTGTCGAGGGTGACCGCCGGGCCTTCGAAGCCGAAGACGTAGGAGATACGGCCGGAGGCCACACTGGAGGCGGCGCCGGTGCCGGTGAAGCCCTCCAGCTCGGGCGGGACGCTGCCGCCGGCGAAGTAGTCGACGCCCATGATGCCGTTGAAGACGCCGACGTCGGTGCCCTTCAGCGAGAGGGGGTCGATGCCCGCCCGCTCCAGCGCCTCCCACGAGGTCTCCAGCAGCAGCCGCTGCTGGGGGTCCATCGCCAGCGCCTCACGCGGCGAGATCCCGAAGAACTCCGCGTCGAACCGGCCGGCACCCTGGAGGAAGCCGCCTTGGTCGACGTAGGAGGTGCCGGTCTTGTCGGGGTCGGAGTCCAGCAGGGTGTCGAGGTCCCAGCCGCGGTCGTCCGGGAAGCCCGACACTCCGTCGCGGCCCTCGGCGACCAGCTCCCAGAGGTCTTCGGGTGTGCTGACGCCGCCGGGCAGCCGGCACGCCATGCCCACGATGGCGATCGGCTCGCGCGAGGCGCTCAGCAGCTGCTGGTTCCGCTTCTTGAGCGTGCCGACCTCTTCCAGCGACTTCCGCAGCGCCTCGACAAGCTTCTCGTAGGAAGCACTCACTTTCCCTGCCCCAATCAGTCGTGTGCCGCGTCAGCTTTCGAGGGAGTCGCTGTCACCCAGCGCCAGGTGTACGAGGTCGTCGACGTCCAGGTCGGCCAGCGCCCCTCGCGCGGTGTCCGGTTCGTCGGGCGCGGGTGCGCCGGGTTCCAGCGCGGCGAGTTCGACCAGCGCGTCCAGCAGTCCGGCCTCCCGGAACCGGTCCAGCGGGAGCGCCAGCAGCGCGTGCCGCAGCCGTTCCTCGTCCGCTTCCGCCGCCGGCCGCTGTCCGGCGCCGCCCTCCGGGAGGAGTTCGCCGTGCAGGTGGCGGGCCAGGGCGAGCGGCGTCGGATAGTCGAAGACCACGGTGGCGGAGAGGTTGACGCCGGTCGCGCCGCGCAGCCGGTTGCGCAGTTCCACGGAGGTGAGGGAGTCGAAGCCGGCGTCCTTGAACGCCGTCTCGGCACCGACGCCGTCGGCGCCGCTGTGGCCGAGCACGCCGGCCACATGTCCGCGGACGACGTCCAGCAGCACGGCCTCCTGGCGGTCTCGGTCGAGCCCCGCGAGCCGGCGCAGCAGGCCGTCACCGCCGTCGCCGGCGGCGGCCCGCGCCGACTGCCGCCCGGCCTTGACCAGTTGGCGCAGCAGGGGCGGTACCCCGGCGCCGGTGGCCGTGGCGGCGCGTACGGCCCTGAGGTCCAGTTTGACCGGGACGAGCAGGGTCTCGCCGCCGGCCAGGGCCGCGTCGAACAGGGCCATGCCTTCCTGCGGGGCGAGCGGCAGGATGCCGCCGCGCCGGTTGCCGCGGGTGCGGGCCGCCGCCTCCGAGCCGGCGGTCATCCCGGTGCTCTGCTCCCAGGGGCCCCAGGCCAGGGACAGCGCGGGCAGGCCGGCCGCCCGGCGCCGGGCCATCGCGGCGTCGAGCCAGGCGTTCGCGGCGGCGTAGTTGCCCTGGCCCGCCGAGCCGAACAGGCCGGAGGCGGAGGAGAAGACGGCGAACGTCGTCAGGTCAAGGGCGCGGGTCAGCTCGTCCAGGTGGCGTACGGCCGTCACCTTGGGCGCGAAGACGTGGTCGAGCCGCTCGCGGTCGAGGGTGCCGATCACACCGTCGTCCAGGACGCCCGCGGTGTGCAGGACGGCGGTGAGCGGGTGTGCGTCGGGTACGGAGTCCAGCAGGGCGGCCACCGCCTCGCGGTCGGCGATGTCGCAGGCGGCCACCCGTACGGTCGTGGCGCCGAGCGCGGTCAGCTCGCTCGCCAGGTCCCGCGCGCCTCCGGCGTCCGGGCCGCGCCGGCTCGCCAGCAGCAGATGGCGCACGCCGTGCCGTTCGACCAGGTGCCGGGCCAGCAGGGCACCGAGCGAGCCGGTGCCGCCGGTCACGAGGACGGTGCCGTCCGGGTCCCAGCGGGCGGGCCCCGCCGCGGGGGCGGCGCGTACCAGGCGCGGCGCGCGGACGGTCGTACCGCGCAGCGCGAGCTGGGGCTCTCCGGCCGCGAGCGCGCGGGTGAGCAGGGCGGACACGGACTCGTCGTCGTCCTGGGGTGCGTCGGTGTCGACCAGGACGACCCGGTCGGGGTTCTCCGCCTGCGCGGCCCGTACGAGCCCCCACACGGCCGCGCCCGCCGGATCGGTCAGGGTCTCCTCGCCCCCGGCGGGTACCGCGTCCCGGGTCACGACCACGAGCCGGGAGTCCGCGAGCCGCTCGTCTGCGAGCCACGCCTGGAGGACGTCCAGGATCCGGGCGGTGCGCTCCAGCGCGTCGTCGGTGCCGTCGGCCGGTACCACGAACAGCTCCGGCACGGTGTCCGCCGCCGCCGGACCGGCGAGGTCGGCGGCCGTGGCGACCCGTGCCCAGACCGGGGCCCGGACGCCGGCACGGGCGGGCGCGGCCGACTCTGTCCACTCCACGCGGAACAGCGCGTCCGCGCCGGGCGCACCGGCCGCCGCCTCCAACTGCTCGGCGCTCACCGCGCGGAACACCAGGGAGTCGGTCGTCAGCACCGGCTCGCCGGTCTCGTCGGCGGCCTGCACCGACACCGCGTCGGGTCCGGAAGGCGCCACCCGCACCCGCAGCGCCGAGGCCCCTGTCGCGTGCAGGGCCAGCCGGTTCCAGGCGAACGGCAGGACCGTGCGCGGTCCTTCGCCGGGAGCGGGCGCGTCGGCAGGGGCGACGAATCCGTTGGCGTGCAGCGCGGCGTCCAGCAGGGCGGGGTGGATGCCGAAGCGGGCCGCCTCCTCCCGCTGCCCGTCCGGCAGGGCGACCTCGGCGTACACCTCGTCGCCGCGCCGCCACACGGCCCGCAGGCCCTGGAAGACCGGGCCGTAGGTGTACCCCTTCGCGATGAGACCCGAGTAGAACGCGTCGACGTCCACCTCGACCGGTTCGGCGCCGGCCGGCGGCCACGCGGTGAAGTCGAAGGCGCCGGTCCCGGTCACCGTGCCGGCGAGGGTGCCGGTGGCGTGCCGAGTCCAGGTCCCGGCGCCGATCTCGCCGGCCGTGTCCTCCCGGGCCGAGTAGACCGCCACAGTGCGCGAGCCGTTGTCGTCCGGCCCGCCGACGGCGACCTGGACCCGGACACCGCCCTGCTCGGGTACGGCCAGGGGCGCCTCGATGACGAGTTCGTCCACGACACCGCAGCCGACCTCGTCACCGGCGCGCACGGCCAGCTCGATCAGCCCGGTGCCGGGTACCAGGACCACCCCGCCGACGGCGTGGTCGGCCAGCCAGGGGTGGGTGCGCAGGGAGAGCCGGGAGGTGCACAGCACACCACCGGTCTCCGGTACCTCCACCACCGCGCCCAGCAGCGGATGATCCGCCGTGCTCTGGCCGAGCGCGACCGCGTCGGTGGCGGCGGCCGGCTGTAGCCAGTAGTGGCGGTGGTCGAAGGCGTACGTCGGCAGGTCCACATGAGCCTCGGTGGCGCCCTTCGGGAGAACTGCCGCCCAGTTCACGTGGGTGCCGCGTACGAAGAGTCCCGCCACGGCGGCGAGCAGCGCCTGCTCCTCACCGCGATCGTCCCGCAGAGCCGGGACACTGACCGCGTCCTCGGCGGCCGACTCGGCGATCGCACCGGTCAGCGCACCACCGGGGCCGAGTTCCAGGAAGACCGATCCCGCGGACGCCGCGATGCCCTCGGCGAAACGGACGGGACGGCGGACGTGGTCCACCCAGTAGGCGGGGTCCGTCAACTGGCCAAGTTCCGCCGGCTTTCCGGTGACGTTCGAGATGACGGGAATGACCGGCTCGTTCCAGGTCAGCTCCGACAGAGCAGCCGCGAACTCCGCCAGCATCGGCTCCATCAACGCCGAATGGAAGGCATGCGAGACGGTGAGCCGCTTGACCCGGCGGCCCTGCTCACGCAGCTTCTCCGCCACAGCCAGGACCGCGGTTTCGTCGCCGGACAGGACGACCGAGCCGGGGGCGTTCACCGCCGCCAAGTCCACCCCGCCACCAAGGTGTTCAGCGATCTCCGCCTCGGTCGCGGCCACAGCGACCATCGCACCACCCGAGGGCAGCGCCTGCATCAACCGACCACGCGCGGCCACCAACGCCGCCGCATCCTCCAGCGACAACACACCAGCCACATGCGCGGCAACTACCTCACCGATCGAATGCCCGACCACGACATCCGGCCGCACACCCCACGACTCCACCAGCCGGAACAGAGCCGACTCCACCGCGAACAGCCCAGCCTGCGTGAACACCGTCTGGTCC